>DCOH01000024.1:73335-74147 GCA_002322865.1 Sphingobacterium sp. UBA1575
AGCTAAAATATGTTAATGATAAGTATGAATATGTTATATAAATGCCTGATAATATGCGTAACTTAGTGCGAAAAATTTTTTTAAGTATATAAAATAGATAAAAAAGGATATAAAACTATGTTAAAAGGATTCTTTAATGTACCTACTCCAACCAACGAGCCGGTATATTCATATGCTCCAGGGAGCAAAGAGAGAAGCTTGTTAAAAGAAGCTATTGCTGCCGCTCGTGCAACTGAAATTGATGTGCCGATGTACATTGGTTCGGAAGAGGTAACTACCAATAAAAAAGTAAAATTAACTCCTCCTCACGATCACAAACATGTGTTGGGATATTATAACCAAGGAACAAAAGCGCATGTAAAAGATGCTATTGATGCAGCTTTGGCGGCTAAATCAGCTTGGGAAAACCTTCCATGGGAACAACGTGCTGCGATCTTCTTGAAAGCTGCCGAATTGATCTCTAGCAAATACCGTTACAAATTGAACGCGGCAACGATGCTAGGTCAGTCTAAAAATGCTTACCAAGCGGAGATTGACTCTGCCTGTGAGATCGCTGATTTCTTGCGTTTCAACGTGAAATACATGTCGGAAATCTATCAGCAACAACCGCCGATCAGTCCGAAGAATGTATGGAATAGGGTAGAGCAACGTCCGTTGGAAGGATTTGTATTTGCTTTGACGCCATTCAACTTTACGGCGATTGCAGGTAACTTACCTACCAGTGCCGCAATGATGGGTAATGTGGTAGTTTGGAAACCATCCAATGCACAGATCTACTCGGCAAATGTGTTGATGCAGATCTTCAAAGAAGC
>DCOH01000024.1:74237-121371 GCA_002322865.1 Sphingobacterium sp. UBA1575
TTTGAATACCAAGGACAAAAATGTTCTGCGGCTTCTCGTGCTTATGTGCCAAAATCTCTATGGAAAGAATTGAAGAAAATGATGGAAAGAGACATCAAATCCTTCAGAATTGGTGGAACGGAAGACTTCAGTAATTTCGTGAATGCGGTGATCGATGAGAAAGCGTTTGATAAGATTACAAAATACATCGACCGTGCAAAAGAATCCAAAGATGCGGAAGTAGTCATTGGTGGTGATTATGATAAATCCAAAGGATACTTCATCAACCCTACGGTTATTGTCGCTAAAAAAGGTGATTACGAAACATTGAGCGAAGAATTGTTCGGTCCAGTATTGACCATATATGTATATGATGACAAAAAATGGGAAGATACCTTGAAATTGGTAGATACAACTTCGATCTATGCATTAACAGGATCTATCATTGCGCAGGATCGTTATGCAATTGAAGAAGCGACACATTATTTACGTAATGCAGCAGGTAATTTCTACATCAATGATAAATGTACTGGTGCTGTTGTAGGTCAGCAGCCATTCGGTGGTGCTAGAGGTTCAGGAACAAACGATAAAGCTGGTTCCATGATCAACCTATTACGTTGGGTTTCTCCAAGAACAATCAAAGAAACTTTCAATCCGGATACAGATTACCGTTATCCATTCTTATTGGAAGATTAATCCTGAATTACCTTTTTGAAAAAGTAATTCTGAAATAATAATAGGATTTTCCTGAAATATATCCCGTTGTGCTTAGCATAACGGGATTTTTTGTGTTCATCTGGCTGGAAATGGGAAAAGATTTACCAAAATTGTCTTCGAGATGAAAGTAAGGTGTAAGTAAGATGTAAGTGAGGTGTAAGTGTTAAAAGACACTTAAAACCTACTTACATGCCGCTCTCAACTTGTTTAGACCTCGAACAAAATAAGTTTATTTTGTAACATATGTCATAGATTAGGAACTAACTCTATAAAATAACTATCTTAAATAAATTATTGACTAAATAACCTACGCTTATGTTTTTTCGTTTATTGAAGTTAGAATGGAAATCCTTTTTTCGCTCTGCCAATTTGGGTAGAGGATTGGGGGTTAAAATATTCTTGGGCTTCTTGGCTGTTTATTTTCTTGTCAGCTTTTTGGGGCTGGGGATTGCTTTATATCCGATCATGGAGGAGGTTTATCCTGCTGAGCAGCCTATTAAAATGGTAAATGGTTTCTTGTTACTGTGGTTTGTGGGAGAGTTTGTGATGCGGTTTCTCCTGCAGAATCTCCCGGTCATGGATATCAAACCATTACTCACCAAAAGGATAACCCGCAAAAATATCCTGCATTTTCTGTTGGCAAAAACCAGCTATTCCTTCTATAATTTCCTGACCTTGGTAACGGCTGTGCCTTTTGCCATTTACAGTTACCATATGCAAAGTATCAGCTTGCTGCAGATGCTGGCCTGGTTGATTGCTGTAGCAGGAATTGTATATTCTTCCAACTTTTTTATTTTTTGGGTTCAGAAAAGATTTTCCAATAACCTGAAAGCCCTGATCCCATTCATTGTCATCTGCCTTGGACTGTATGCCGTCGAATATTTTGGCCTTTATTCCATCAGTAACTTATTTGGTTCCTTTTTCGATGCGGTACTCCAGTATCCCATACTTTGCCTGATCCCTGTGATATTGGCGATTACCTCGTATTGGGTAACCTATAAAGATCTGAAGGAGAATCTCTACTTAGATGCTTATATGGAAGAGAAACAAGGGTTTTCTGCTGCGGCAGATCTAAGCTGGACAAGCAGGTTTGGGGCACTTGCGCCCTTCCTACAACTGGACCTCAAATTGATCTGGAGAAATAAACGAACCAAATCTGCACTATGGTTGAGCCTGGCCTTTCTGGCTTATGGCTTGTTCTTCTATACCAATCCTAAGTTTGATGGAGGCAACATGATGGTATTTGTAGGGGTGATGATCACGGGGATCTTTATCATCAATTTCGGGCAGTATATTCCGGCCTGGGACAGTTCTTATTTTCCTTTATTAAGAACAAGGCCGATCACTATGGAAAAATATTTGGAATCGAAAGCTGTCTTGATGTATGGTTCAGCATTGATCCTGATGGTCTTGAGCACCCCTTACTTGTATTTTGGTTGGGATAAAGTATACACCAATTTTGCATGTGCAATTTATAACGTGGGCGTTAATGTTCCGGTGATCTTGTTTTTTGGGGCTTATAATAAAAAGCGGATTGATCTGGCCGCAGGAAGTGCGTTTAATTATCAGGGTATAGGCGCTGCCCAATGGTTGGTGGGGATTCCTTTATTATNNTTGGCGCCAACCTTGATTTGGTACGGCGTTTCCTTCCTAAAGGATGTGAATACGGCAAACCTGGTATTGATCGCCTTAGGATTGATCGGCTTGTTGTTGCGGAAAGTCATCATCAAAGGGATCGCGGAGATGTATGTGGAGAAGCGCTATGTGATGCTGGAAGGTTTCAAGCAAAAGGATTAATGGTTTTATAAAAAATTTGGATTTTAAAAATTGTAAAGATGATACATATAGAAAATTTATCGAAGGTATATAATGGAGTAAGGGTATTGGGCGTAGAGCGTTTGGATATCAAAAAAGGGGAGAGTGTAGGATTGGTAGGGAATAATGGGGCCGGGAAAACAACCTTGTTCAGTTTGATGTTGGATCTGATTCAACCTTCAACTGGAGAGGTGAGTAGNNGAATGAGAGTGAGCGCTGGAAGGATTTTACTGGATGTTTTGTGGATGAAAGTTTTCTGATCGGGTATTTGACTGCGGAGGAATATTTTTATTTCCTGGGGGAGCTGCAGGGATTATCGAAACAGGATGTGGATGCGCAGGTAGGAACGTATGAAGAGTTTTTCAATGGGGAGATTTTGGGGAAGAAGAAGTTTATACGGGATCTGTCGAAAGGGAATCAGAAGAAGGTGGGTATTGTGGGGGCATTGATCGGGAAGCCGGAACTGTTGATCCTGGATGAGCCTTTTGCGAATCTGGATCCTAGCTCGCAATTTAGGTTGAAGAATATGATCAGGGGATTGATGGAGAAAAAGGATTTGACGATCTTGATTTCTAGTCATGATCTATCGCATACGGTGGAGATCTCGGATAGGATTATTGCGCTGAATAAAGGCGTGGTGGAAAAAGATTTGGTGACTTCGCAGGAAACTTTGGAGGAATTGACAAGTTATTTTTCGGTGTAAGGTTTTTGGGCGGAGCGAGGGGGCAGCGGAGGAGGCGGAGGGCGGCCACCGCGTCNNGATTGCTTCGTTCCTCGCAATGACGCTAAGGCTCGCAATGACGATAAGCCTCGCAATGACGTACTACCCCGCAATGACGTGAAAGTGCCTCACAATGACGCTAACCCTTTCCCTTACCAAAAGTTCCTAACACCTCCCCATTCTCCTTAACCAACGACACCTCCAACATTTTCCCTTCCGCGCTCACATCAATAAACGTCCGTTCACCTTCCTTCGGACCCCCACCAATAATCACATAATAATTATGTTCCTTATCCGGCTTATGAAAACCATGCCTATGCGTATGTCCCGAAATAACAGCATCCACCTTATTCTTCTGCAAAACCTCATGGAAACATTCCTTATTATGCGTTGTCCCATGCCACTCATCCGAATGATGGAATGGAATATGTGTCACCACAATGGTATGCCTCGCTGATTTCCTTTCCTTTGATTTCAACACCTCTTCCAACCAAGCCTTCTGTTCCAATCGATAGCCATCGTAATCCACCGAACCTGCATAAACCTCATGGCTATCCGGTTTATCCTCGCCACTATCCAATACCACCCAATACACCGGTCCCATCTTAAACGCATGGTAGAACTTACCCTCCGGATAATCAAAATAGGGCTTATAAGACCTTGCAAAAGCTCCTCGGGTCTCATGGTTTCCTCGCACCATCACCATTGGCGTGTGCCCAGCAAATTCAGCACTTACCGGTTTCAATAATTTATCCGTTAGGTCTTTCTGATTATTCACATAATGGAAAGAATCGCCATTCAAAAACACCAAATCCTTTTTAGGAAGTCCGCTTTTCTTATACAATACCCCATAAGAATTTCTATTCTCATGGATATCATTCAGAATCAAGGCATGTACACTATCCTGATTGCTGGAAGCCAGATTCGCCGTTATCTCCTTGGATTTTATGGTCTGCCCATATTCAATCTTATACGCCTCAAATCTAGTGATTTCCTTGGCCGCTACCCGATAGGTCAAGCTTGGCCCGTTTCGCTTTACCCGAAATTTAAAGAAGTCGGTATTTGCATTCCGCATCCCATCTTCAACTTGGTAAATCGTTTCGACAATAGCCTTGTTATTATCCAGGACTTCCACCCAGGCAATACAAGGTTTATTAAAAATACAACAGATGCTGACTTCACGGTCAGTCAGGTTCTGTAGGTAGGGCGCTGTAGCGAAATCAAAGCTTTGGGCTTGATCTGCACTGCCCAACAAACTGGAGGATAGGTTTTCCTGCTTGGCATGCGCAGGGATACTTGCACCTAAGCCCATTAGTCCCAGTCCTTTTAGGAAATTTCTTCTATTAAAGCTCATTATTTAAGTATGGGTTGATGATCAATTAATACCTTAAAATTAAGCCTTTTAAACCTAAGGAAACTGTTTTGTTTGTAACAAGAATGCGATGAATAAAAATGGGCAATCGTTTGCGGATTGCCCATTTGCCCCATTCGGGTATTTGTTAAACTATTCTACTTTTGGAAATCTATTCTTCCTCTTTCGTGATGGCTTGGTCAAGATCCTGTCCAGTAACCTCTGCACGGATCTTAGCCTCTAATTCATCCATCAGATCCGGGTTGTCGAACAACAGGGATTTCACAGCGTCACGACCTTGTCCCAATTTAGTGTCCCCGTAGCTGAACCAGGAACCTGATTTCTTGATGATGTTATATTCTACACCTAAGTCGATGATCTCCCCAACTTTGGAAATACCTTCGCCAAACATGATGTCGAATTCTGCCACGCGGAATGGAGGAGCTACTTTATTTTTAACGNNAATTTTTTCACGTAATTGGTTGATGAAAATACAACAACAGTTTGTTTTGGCAATCGTTCCGGTTAATTTACGTAAGGCTTGGGACATCAAACGTGCCTGAAGACCCATTTTAGATTCTCCCATTTCGCCTTCGATCTCTCCCTTAGGTACCAAAGCGGCAACGGAGTCAATCACGATCACATCGATCGCTCCTGAACGGATCAGGTTATCGGCAATTTCCAATGCCTGCTCCCCATTATCTGGTTGTGAGATCAATAGGTTCTCGATATCCACACCCAATTTTTGGGCATAGTATTTATCAAAGGCATGTTCCGCATCAATGATGGCGGCGATACCCCCTTTTTTCTGAGCCTCAGCAACAATATGTGTAGCTAACGTGGTTTTACCGGAGGATTCCGGACCGTATATTTCAATGATACGACCTTTTGGAACACCACCAATACCTAAGGCGATATCCAATCCCAAAGAACCAGTAGAAATAGCTTCGATTGGTTCTACAGCCGAATCACCCAATTTCATGATGGTTCCCTTTCCGTAGGATTTCTCTAGTTTATCTAAGGTAAGCTGTAAAGCTTTTAATTTGTCTGAGTTGCTCATATTTTTAGTATATTAAGATCAAAAATAACGTATTGTTTAGATAACTGCAAATTATTTACTAAAAAAATTAGTTTAAATATTGTATTTATTTAAAAATAAGATGTTTAATAGCAGTTAAAGTTAGTTTAAAGATAAATATTGGTTAAGTTTTTTCTACCGGCTTGGCCTTATATTTCTGTTCGAAGTATTTGCAGAAGTAGGTTATGGGGCAGATTTCGCATTTCGGTTTTCTGGCCACGCAGATATATCGCCCATGCAGGATGAGCCAATGATGTGCAATAGCAATGGTATCCTTCGGCAGGTATTTGATGAGTTGTTTCTCGACGGCCAAGGGCGTAGTTGCCCGGCTGGTAAGGCCTAAACGATTGCTGACCCGAAATACATGCGTATCCACCGCCATCGCCGGATTATGGTAAACCACAGAAGATATGACATTAGCCGTTTTACGACCAACTCCCGGTAATTTGACCAGATCCTCGATTTTCTCCGGAACGGTAGAATCGAACTCCGTTACCAGTTTTTGAGCCATACCCAGCAGATGCTTCGCTTTATTGTTCGGATAGCTCACGGAACGGATATACGAAAAAATTTCCTCCACCGAACTGGCCGCTAAAGATTCCGGTTCAGGGAAACGTTCGAAAAGGGCAGGGGTAACTTGGTTGATGCGTTTATCCGTACATTGTGCAGAGAGAATAACTGCGACCAACAACTCATAGGGGTTGCCGTAGTTCAATTCAGTCTGTGCATCGGGATTATGGGTAGAGAAGTATTCGACGAATGCCTTATATCTATCTTTTTTTAGCATGTACAAATATACTAAAAAGGAACATAGCCACTCCGCTGTCTGAGTGGCTATGTTTTATAAATTACGAAGTGACTTTGAGTAGTTGAGTATATTTGCTATTGTTTTATCTTCTGGATTTTTTGCTAGTTGCGAAATGCAACCTTTAATCTTATCCTCGAATGATACTTCAACTTCATTATTCTCTACTGTATTCGAGAATTGTTCTTCGTAGTTTAATTCATTTGTTTTAGTAGAATTTTCAACCATAAGCATCTTTGTTTTATATAGTTAACGCAAGATACTTATCAATATTGTGAAAAATTTAACATTTTTTTACTTTTTCTTGGAAAGTAGCTTATCAGCCTCTACAATGGCCTTATAGGCATTTACCACACCGCCACTAACGGAAATTTCATCCAGGTAAACCCGTTTGTTTCCATTTTCTCCCTTTACTTTTACCTTTTGGTCAATCTTGGTCACCGAGTTCATGATCACCTGTTTTACCTCCTCTGCTGTAAAGCTTGGGTAATAGGCACGGATCAAAGCAGCTAATCCCGATACCACTGGGGCAGCCATACTGGTTCCATCCATATCTTTGTATTTGCTTTCCGGCATGGTCGAATAGATCTTCACTCCAGGCGCAAACACATCCACGCTACGATAACCGTAGTTGGAGAATTCTGCCAATAGATCGGCATCTACTTTCCATGCTGTAGCACCAACCGTGATCCAGTTTTTGGCTTCACCGATGATGGCATCCACACTATCGGTAAAATACTTCATGGGATAATTTTTCTCTACATCGACATTCTTGGAATCATTACCTGCAGCATGAACCAAAAGAACATCCTTGGATGCGGCATATTTAATGGCTTCATCCACCGCTTTTTTATTATAGGCATATCCTTTTCCGAAGCTCATATTGATCACTTTTGCGCCGTTATCTACCGCATAACGGATGGCATTGGCCACATCCTTATCTCGTTCATCACCATTGGGAACCATGCGGACCGCCATGATCTGTACCTGATCGGATACACCATCGATTCCTAAGTTATTTTTGCGTTTTGCCCCAATGATCCCTGCTACGTGCGTGCCATGGTCGGCATCAGGACCTTTTACATCCGCATTTCCATAATGACGTTCTGATGCATCATCGTAATTATCGCCAATCAACGGACGTGGGTCGAAACCTTTGTTCAAGTGGTAATCTACCTGATCGCTGAAATAGGTCGCACCTTCTTTGATGTCCTCATAGAATTTTTCAAAGCTTCCTTTTTCCATTTCCTTTTTAGCAATTCGGATGATGTTCTTTTGGTTGCTGTTCGGGTTAGGGAATGCATCCAGATCCGCTGCCGTAATGGCTTTTGGATCTTTTCCGATGCCTTTGATTATTGCCTCCAAACTTTCCTTGATGCGCACATAATTCTGTTTACCGAAAGCGGCTTCATCCATTTTCGAGGTGTAATCGGTCACCATTTTTTGATAAGCGACAAATTCTCTTCTTTCTTTTTCGGAAAGTGGTGTGGAAGGTAATACAGAGATATACTTAGGTTCATAAATGCGGATCAAACGGGTCACTTCCAGATTATCATGGTCCACGTTTTCACCTTTGGCATTCCCTAGGAAATTCCAGCCATATACATCATCGATATAGCCATTGCCATCATCATCCTTCCCATTTCCAGGGATTTCTTTTTTATTTTTCCAAAGTACATCTTTCAAATCTTCGTGCTTGATGTCTACACCACCATCCAATACCGCCACGATTACTGGGCTAGCTTTACGACCCTTTAATAATTCGTAGGCTTTATCGGTGCTGATTCCCATCGCGCCATCTTTTTGGTAATCCAGATTGAACCAATTGGCAGGTGCTTTATCTTTATCTTTTTCTTGGGCAACGCTATAGAAAGGTAGGATACCTAAAGCGAGATAGCACAACAATTTATTTGTTTTTAACATATTTATTAAGATTATAATTTTCCAAAATTAATGTTTTATGGGATATTCATCTGTTAATTAATCTAAAAACTAGATATTATTGCTAAATTTAATCCCAACTAAGACCATTATTAAATTTAAATATATGAAAGAAAAAATTGTTTTTGGTTTAATACTATCGATGATTATTTCATCATGTTCACAAGAAACTAGCGTGAAAAAAGACCCTATAATTTGGCCAGAGGCCACAGCTCCCATTGCGGAATTAAAAGCTTTCCAACGGATAATCCATGGTGATACCGTTCAGGATCCCTACTATTGGATGAATGATTATTTTAAGAAGGGGCCAGATTCTTCTAAAGTGGTTTCCTACCTGGAGGCGGAAAACAACTATACCAAGGCCATGATGAAGGACACGGAAGGTTTTCAGGATGTGCTTTTCAAGGAGATGAAGAGCAGGATCAAGGAAACGGATGAGAGTGTACCCTATCTGAAAAATGGCTATTATTATTACCAACGTACCGAAGAAGGGAAGCAATATTACAAGGTATGCCGTAAGAAAGGAAATCTGCAAGCTCCAGAGGAGGTGCTTTTGGATGTGGATAAGATGGCCGAAGGGTTCCCTTATTATTCCTTGGGAGGTGTTTCAGTAAGTCCGGATAATAAAATGGTAGCCTATGGAGTAGATACGGTTTCCCGTCGGGAATATGTGATCTACATCAAAAACCTGGAAACAGGGGAAATATTAAAGGACAGGATCGTGCGGACTTCCGGTTCTGCGATCTGGGCAAATGATAACAAGACCCTTTTCTACACGGCTAAAAATCCGGTGACTTTATTGAGTGAGAAGATCAAACGTCATACCTTGGGCACCGATTCCAAGACCGATGCGACCGTTTATGATGAAAAGGATAACACCAATTATATTGGGGTATGGAAATCCAAGAATGATCAATATATTTTCATCCAATCGGGAGGAACATTGAGTTCGGAAACCTTATACCTGCGTTCGGATGATCCGAACGGAACCTTCAAGGTATTCCAGCCGAGGATGAAGAATGTACTGTATTCTGTTACGCCATTGGCGGATCGTTTCGTGATCCAAACGAATGATGGGGCACAGAACTTCAAGGTGATGGAGACACCTCTGGATAAGACTGGCAAGGAAAACTGGAAGGAATATATTCCGCATAGAAAGGATGTGCTGATCGAAGGTTTGGATGAATTTGAGAATTTCTTGGTGGTTTCTGAGCGCAAGAATGGCTTGACCAACTTGGCGATCCGAAATCTAAAAGACAATAGCCAACATTACATGGATTTTGGCGAAGCGGCCTATACGGTATATTCCAGTGCCAATCCGGAATACCATACGGATGTGGTTCGATATGGCTATACCTCGATGGTGACCCCTTCTTCCACCTATGATTATAACATGAAGACTAAGGATAAGACCTTGTTGAAGCAACAAGAAGTGTTGGGTGGATATGATGCCAATCAATATACCACTGAAAGGATCATGGCAAAGGTGAGAGATGGTGTGGAAGTTCCGATTTCGCTTGTTTATAAGAAGGGAACGAAGAAGGATGGGCAGGCACCTTTGTTGTTGTATGCGTATGGATCATACGGTAGTTCGATGGATCCGACCTTCAGTTCGACCCGTTTGAGTTTATTGGACCGTGGTTTTATTTTTGCCATCGCGCATATCCGTGGGGGAGAGGAGATGGGAAGACAATGGTATGAGGACGGAAAGATGATGAAAAAGAAGAATACTTTTACGGATTTCATCGATTGTGGCCAGTTTTTGGTGGATCAAAAATACACGTCGAAAGCACATTTGTATGCACAGGGTGGTAGTGCCGGTGGATTATTGATGGGTGCAATTATGAATATGGCACCGGAATTATGGAACGGTATTATTGCCCAGGTCCCTTTTGTGGATGTGGTGAATACCATGTTGGATGAAACGATTCCATTGACGACCAATGAGTATGATGAGTGGGGGAACCCGAACCAGAAAGAGGCATATGATTATATGAAATCGTATTCGCCTTATGAGAATATCGAAGCGAAGGAATATCCAAATCTGTTGGTGACAACGGGCTTGCATGATTCGCAGGTGCAATATTTTGAGCCAGCGAAATGGGTGGCGAAATTAAGGGCGACTAAGAAGGGAAATAATGTAATTTTATTGAAAACGGATATGGATTATGGGCATGGCGGCGCTTCTGGAAGGTTTGATTACTTGAAGGATGTCGCGCTGAATTATGCTTTCCTGTTTAAGTTGGAAGGGATTAAGAAGTAGGGAATTTGAAACCTCCACGTCATTGCGAGGAGGTACGACGAAGCAATCTTTGGACTAATTGAAAGATTGCTTCGTTCCTCGCAATGACGCGAAGTTTACAATGACAAGGTCTCGCAATGACGTAAACCTTATTTTTTATTTTTCAAGCTGTCCGCTTTCAATTCAATTTCCTGCTCTATCGCCTTACCTTCCTGCTCTCTCGCCTCATTTTCCTGCTCCCTCGCATCAACCTGATGCTGCTTATAATTTTCCATCGCAACCTTACTCGCAGTCTGCGACACCAATACCCCAGCAATCGCAATCACCGTAACCACCAAAATCCCCCACATGTGCTTTTTCTTGTCCTGTTTAACCAGCCAATACATAAAATACACATAAGGAATCACGAAAAGGATATAGAAAATAATACTTGGACCAACCATGATATTTAAATATTTCTGCAAAACTAAGGAAATATTTACGGTATAGTGTACAAAACAATGAAAGATTTTAAACGTTTCAATAATGTAGTGGTCTAATTGAAAGGATTGCAAATAAGTAGAATAGATGTAATTTTTTATGTAAAAAAACTACATTGATATTGCATAAAAGAAAAAAATAATTGTTTACTTTTGCGCAGTCTGATCACAGGATATAAAACGATAAGAAGATGATATGTAACAGAACATTTTTGGGATTATTTGGCCAAGCTTTCTACAAGCTTGTTCAGGTTTCCTATGTGCATGTTCGATCATTTAATTGTCCAATACTTCGATTCCGACGACCTATTCTGCCTCGAGCTTGATTTACGAGGCAGGCAAATTTCCCATATTGATTTTCCATCAAGCTCGATGGAAGATGGTTAGAGTAAGATTAGATAATCCAAATACTTCGGTATTTACATTTTAGGTCGATAAATTTAAATGACACTTTCAGATTTTTTGATTATTCCCGCTACAGCAGATCACATTGGTTATGCTGAGGTTATCTGTGACGAAATGTTTGAGTCTGCAAAGGCTCGTGGTACAGGTATTGCACGTCGTAAACCCGAATACGTGGCCAGAAAGATGGAGGAGGGGAAGGCAGTGATCGCGTTGCATAAGGACGGTACTTGGGCAGGCTTCTGTTATATCGAAACCTGGAGCCATGGGGACTATGTGGCCAATTCAGGCCTTATCGTCAATCCTATTTTCCGTAAGGTGGGTCTTGCCAAAGCGATCAAGAAAAGAGTATTTGAATTATCGCATGAAAAATATCCGAAGGCAAAGATCTTTGGTCTGACTACCGGATTGGCAGTCATGAAAATCAACTCGGACCTGGGATACGAACCGGTGACCTATTCGGAATTGACCCAAGATGAAGAATTCTGGAAAGGATGTCAATCTTGTGTGAATTACGATATTCTGATGTCGAAGGACCGTAAGAACTGCATGTGTACCGCTATGCTTTGGGATCCTGTGGAAAAAGAAAAGGAACTGAAGGAAAAGATCCAGCGTAAAGCGGAAGCCAAGGAACGTTTGGACAGGATTTCCAAGAAACAGTCTTTATTGAAACGCATTGAAGCAAAGCTATGGAAGTCTACCAAAAAAATGGTAGCAACGGTGTTTCCGGTAGGCGTTAAACCTGTAAAAGGTTTTTAAATTGTTATTTTTGTTATTATCAGCATATTAATCGTTATAAAATGAAAAAAGTAGTTTTAGCATTTAGTGGTGGGTTGGATACTTCCTTCTGTTGTATCTATCTTTCTCGTGACCTGGGTTTAGAAGTTCATTCTGTCATCGTTAATACCGGTGGTTTTTCGGATGAGGAATTAAAGACAATTGAAAAAAGGGCGTACGAGTTAGGCGTGAAATCCCATACGACCATTGATGAAACTGAAGACTATTACCGTGGAACGATTAAGTATCTGATTTTTGGTAATGTACTGAAGAATGCGACCTATCCACTTTCGGTGTCTGCCGAGCGTGTTAGCCAAGCAACAGCTATTGCTAATTATGCGAAGAAGATCGGTGCTGAATGTGTAGCTCATGGTTCAACCGGTGCAGGTAATGATCAGGTACGTTTTGATATGATCTTCCAGACCTTGATTCCTGGAGTGGAAATCATTACCCCAATCCGTGATCTTCAATTATCTCGCGAGGATGAAATTGAATATTTGAACAAGCATGGGGTGGAATATTCGGCAGAAAAAGCAAAATATTCTATCAATAAAGGCTTGTGGGGTACTTCGGTAGGTGGTGCGGAGACCTTAACCTCTAACCAATATCTACCAGAAGCGGCATGGCCAACTCCAGTTACTTCGACTGAGCCGTTACAGATAAGCATCGACTTTGAAAAAGGAGAGCCTGTAGGTTTGAATGGCAATAAAATTGGCGCTGTAAAAGTGATTCAAGAATTACAGGCTTTGGCTCAACCTTATGGTATCGGCCGTGATATCCACGTTGGAGATACCATAATCGGTATCAAAGGTCGTGTAGGATTTGAGGCAGCTGGTCCATTGATCTTGATCAAAGCGCACCATACCTTAGAAAAACATACCTTGACCAAATGGCAATTGTCTTGGAAAGACCAATTGGCTGGTTTCTATGGAAATTATATGCATGAAGGCCAAATGCATGATCCTGTCATGCGTGATATGGAGGCTTTCTTGCAAAGCTCACAAGACACGGTAACAGGTCGTGTATTTGTGGAGTTACATCCTTATCGCTTTGTTATTTTGGGGGTAGAATCCGATCATGATTTGATGTCCAATAAATTTGGTAGCTATGGGGAGATGAATAAAGGATATACTGGAGATGATGTGAAAGGCTTCTCCAAGATTTTTGGTAACCAAACCATCATCTGGCATAAAGTAAACAGCAAAGGATAATTTTAGAAAAAGATAATAAATAGCAAACAACAAGGATAAATGGAAAAGATCAGGGTAGGGATAATTGGTTCGGCAGGATATACAGGGGGAGAGCTCCTGCGTATTTTGATATTCCATCCACAGGTGGATATTGTATTTGCCAATTCAGCTTCAAATGCCGGCAATAAATTATCCGATGTTCATAACGATCTTTTTGGCGATACAGAATTGACCTTCTCGTCCGATTTCCACAGTGATGTGGATGTTCTGTTCCTTTGTGTGGGTCATGGAGATGCCAAGAAGTTCTTGGATGCGAATCCAGTAGATCCAAGGGTAAAGATCATTGACCTTTCTCAGGATTACCGCTTGCGGGCAAATACGGCATATCAAGGCACACAATTTGTCTATGGCTTGCCGGAATTGAATAAGGAAACGATAAAGTCGGCTCAGTACATTGCTAATCCGGGTTGTTTTGCCACCAATATCCAATTGGCATTATTGCCATTGGCTTCAAAAGGCTTATTGAAAGGTGAAATCCATGTGAATGCTACAACAGGTTCTACAGGCGCGGGACAGAAGCCATCGGCAACGACCCATTTCTCCTGGAGGAACAATAACCTTTCGGCCTATAAATCTTTTGAACACCAACATCTGCAGGAGATCTCGGAATCGCTTGATCAATTGCAGCCGGGCTTTTTACCGGAAGGTGATGGGTCATTGGCAGCTGGAAAAGGTTCAATGCTTAGTAGCGAAGGCTCTTCGGTAGCTGGTAAAGGTTCTTTGTTAGAACGTGCAGCAAGCAGGATTAATTTTATTCCGCAGCGCGGTGATTTTGCAAGGGGAATTTTCTCTGCTATTTATGTGGATGTTGATCTTTCAGAGGAAGAAGCTTATACATTGTATGAAGATTTTTATGCAGCGCATCCATTTACACATGTTTCAAAAGCTAACATTGACCTGAAACAGGTCGTGAATACCAATAAAAGTATTATGCACCTGGAGAAACATGGTAATAAATTGTTGATCTTAAACGCAACGGATAATTTATTGAAAGGAGCATCCGGCCAAGCTGTTCAAAACATGAACTTGATGTTTGGCTTGGATGAAAGAGCCGGCTTGAATTTGAAATCGGTGGGTTTCTAAGGGGGGCTCTCCCGTCATTGCGAGGAACGAAGCAATCTTCCCGCATGTCATTGGTAGCGTAGTCCAAAGATTGCTTCCTCGTACCTCCTCGCAATGACGGGGTTGAACAAAAGAAATAAAAATCAGAAAACAGTAAACAAACAAAACAATAAAAAAGCCTGGAAGATCAAATCTCCCAGGCTTTCTATTTTAAACTAAAATCTGTCCATTAATCAATGAACCATTTTAGCACACTTGTCAAAAGTCTATTATCTAATGTCTATTATCTAATGTCTAATAGATATTCGATAATATCTATCTCTCCAACAAATTAACTTTTCTTTCCACAGATACGTTATCACCTGTCACTGCATTTCCATCCTTATCTACCAAGGTAAGAACTACAGTAGCTTCGCCTTTAGGTAAGTTCAATACTTCATAAGGAACCCATTGATCCAACATAAACTCTTGACCATTGATAGTTGCTTTTACTTTATTCGCATCTGCTCCTAATGTAGTATTAGCTACAAAGAAGTCCAACAACAATACATTAGTCTCATCGCCTTTATAATCGCCTTTCGGACGGCTATAGAAGATTGATGGTTCTGTTGGTTGAGGAAGTTCGGTGATCTTTCCATCAGCTTCTACTTTGAACTTGATCAATTTGGAAGCATCTGCTGTCTTGATCGACTCATGGAATGAACGTGACAAGAACGACATTAAGTAATGCTCAGAGTTTACAGGAACTGTAAACGTATGTTCTGGCTTATACAAAGCAACATAAGGCTTATTATCTAAGATAAAATGGATATGTTGACCATCATGGGAGTTAGCCATATGATGGGTATGTTCAGTCTGTTCAGTTAAGTTAAAGTTTGAAACACCGTATTTAACCGTGATCTTCGCAGAATCTGCACCTAATTTCTCCGATTTTAATTCCGTAATTTTCAATGTTGCACCTGGAAAATCCTTAGCATGAGGAAGTGGATTTACGGCAATTGCACCAACAGAATCTGCTAATGCAGTCGTGTCTCTTACTTCGCCATCCTTGTTTTTGGTTGGAGTGTTACATGAAGCCAATAATACTGTTGCTGTAACTACTGCCAATGCTGATTTTAATGTTTTCATTTTTTTATATTTAGTCGAATTGATAATATGATAACAATTTGAAACCAAGATAGTTTGTTTTTTATTGAAATACGACGTCTAAGGCAGCTTTTACAGCAACTAATGTCTGATTTAAGTCATCTTCTGTGTGTGCTGCCGAAATAAAGCCCACTTCGTATCCGGAAGGGCCAAAATAGATACCGCGATTCAAAAGCTCACAGTGCATCACTTTATATTTTTCCATAGAAGCAGGATCAATTTCATCCGCACGTTGGATTTTATCGTTTTCAGAAAATGCAAACCAGAAAATAGATCCGATCGTACTGATGTTGACCACATAATTTTTCTTTTGGATATAAGCACGAATTTGCTCCACGAACTTTTGAGTGGTAGCTTCCAGCTGTTCATAGAATCCAGGAGCTGCCAGAATGGATAGTGCGGCAATACCAGCCGCCATAGCTACCGGATTTCCGGAAAGCGTTCCAGCCTGATAAACGGCTCCATCAGGTGAGATACATCCCATGATTTCTTTGGATGCGCCATAGGCACCTACAGGCATCCCACCACCAATAATTTTACCATAGGTCAGGATGTCTGGCTGTATATCGTAATATTTCGAAGCGCCTTCGAATCCCAAACGGAATCCGGTTATCACTTCATCAAAGATCAATAATGATCCATTTTCTTTGGTAATATCACGTAGGAAGTGGATATAATCCTTATCCTGAATCAATAGGCCATTGTTCGCGGGTACTCCTTCGATGATCACTGCAGCGATTTGATCCTTGAAGTCCGCAAATACCTTTTCCAAGGCGGCTTTATCGTTCAATGCAATAACGATCGTCTCATCCGCAAACGCTTTTGGAACTCCTGCAGAAGATGTTTCTCCAAAGGTAACTAAACCGGATCCGGCCTTCACCAACAAGGAATCGGAATGCCCATGGTAGCAACCTTCAAACTTAACGATCTTGTCTCTTTTGGTGTATCCTCTTGCCAAACGAATAGCAGACATCACCGCTTCCGTTCCAGAGCTTACAAAACGTATTTTTTCAATCTTTTTGTTGTTGTTGAGGATCAGTTCGGCCAAGTGGTTTTCCAATTCCGTTGGAGCACCAAAACTCAGACCTTTACCCAATTGCTCCTGTACTGCCTCACGGATCTTAGCGTTGTTATGCCCTAAGATCAATGGCCCCCAAGAACAACAATAATCGATGAATTCATTGCCATCGGCATCCCATAAATGTGCCTGGTCTCCACGCTCAATGAATAGGGGAGTTCCATAAACAGATTTAAAGGCGCGAACAGGAGAGTTTACTCCTCCCGGGAAATATGCTTTAGCCTTCTCAAATAATTCCGCTGATTTCTTACGTGAAATATCCGAAGTAGATGTTGTCATTTCTTAATGTTTTTTATTTTAACAAAGGTACTATTTACGAATTAGTATTAAAAGAAATGGCCTCCCAAAGGAAGGCCATTCATTATCTTTTAGAAGGAGATTATTTACCTTCTTCCAATACTTTAGTTACTAATTCAGCAGCTTCTTTCAATAAGATCGCTGAGTATACTTGAAGACCAGATTTGTCGATCAATTCTTTCGCTTCTTTTGCGTTTGTACCTTGAAGACGTACAATGATTGGAACTGGGATGTTTCCGATTTCATTGTAAGCGTCGATAACACCTTGCGCTACACGGTCACAACGAACGATACCTCCGAAGATGTTGATCAAGATTGCTTTTACGTTAGGGTCTTTTAAGATGATGTTGAAACCAGCTTTTACTGTTTCTGCATTTGCAGTACCACCAACGTCCAAGAAGTTTGCAGGCTCACCACCAGCAATCTTAATGATATCCATGGTAGCCATCGCTAAACCAGCACCATTTACCATACAGCCTACATTACCATCTAATTTAACGTAGTTAAGGTTTGATTCACCCGCTTCAACTTCGGTTGGATCTTCCTCTGTTACATCACGCATAGCAGCGATGTCAGCATGACGGTATAATGCGTTCTCATCTAAGTTAACCTTAGCATCAACTGCCATGATCTTATCGTCAGATGTTTTTAATACCGGGTTGATCTCGAACATAGAAGCATCAATAGAATCATACGCTTTGTATAATGCAGCTACGAACTTCACCATATCTTTATGTGCAGCACCAGTTAATCCTAGGTTGAAAGCAATTTTACGCGCTTGGAAACCTTGAAGACCAACTTTAGGATCGATTTCTTCTTTGAAGATCAAGTGAGGAGTTTTCTCTGCTACTTCTTCAATGTCCATACCACCTTCTGTGGAGTACATAATGATGTTACGACCAGTTGCACGGTCTAACAATACAGACATGTAGAATTCTTTTGTTTCGCTTTCGCCAGGGTAGTAAACATCCTGTGCAATCAAAACCTTGTTAACTTTTTTACCTTCTGGACCAGTCTGTGGAGTAACCAATTGCATACCGATGATGTCCGTTGCGCGTTGCAAAACTTCATCATGGTTTTTTGCTAATTTCACACCACCACCTTTACCACGGCCACCCGCATGGATCTGTGCTTTTACCACAACCCAATCCGAGTTGAATTCTTCTTTCATTCTCTTAGCCGCTTCAACAGCCTGCTCTGGGGTTTCAGCAACAATACCTTCTTGTACTCTTACTCCGAAACTCTTAAGTATTTCTTTTCCTTGATATTCGTGAATGTTCATTGATAAAAAAATTTGCTGTAAAAATAGGTTATTTATTCGGAAGGGGCAAGTTATTATTTCGATAATTGCCTTGTTTTTTTTGCTAAATTTGTATAAGCACAGAGATTAAAAAACAATGAAAGTACATTTAGCAAGACAGAACGATGCGGTTCATTTCGAAGCATCCAGCGAGTTGTCATCCGTGAAAGTAAATATTGATGGTCCAGATTCGATTGGCGGAGAGGGCAAAGGGGTCAGACCGATGGAATTGGTCCTGATGGCCTTAGGATCTTGTAGTGTATTCGATTTGACTACCATCCTTCAAAAACAGCGTCAGGATCTACAGGATATTCAAGTGGAAGTAACAGGAGACCGTCGGGAAGAAATACCTAATATCTTCACGAAGATTCATATTGCATTCCGTTTAAAAGGCGATATTGATGAGGCAAAAGCACAAAAAGCAGCTGAACTTGCCGTGAAAAAATATTGCTCCGTACATGATATGTTAGCTCAGGGAGGTGTGGATATCACCTACAGCATACAAATCAACTAAGCGCTATTTCATTACTAATTTCGAAGGGAATACAACATGTTGTGGTTCTGCAACATGTTCCTTCTTATCGATGCAATCGAATAAGATTTCAGCAGCCTTCTGGGCTTGCTTGTCCGGGTATTGTTCTATACTTCCCATTGGTGGATTGTCCATGTATTTCCATAAAGGATAATTGGCGTAGGAGATAAAGAACATATCCTGATTCAATACAATGCCTTTCTGCTTCGCATAGCGGATCAGATCCAAGGTTACAAAGTCATTGAAGGAGACAACGGCAGATGGTCGGTCGGCTAAGGAGCATAGTTTTTCCATCGCTTCCTCATTCCCCTTCTCTGTTAGATCGGTGTGGACGACATAGCTTTCATCCGAAGTGATTCCTTGTTTTTTAAGGGCCTTCAAAAAGGCTTCTGAACGTTCTTTGGACGCAAGTAGGGATTCTGGTCCATTGATCAATGCAATTTTACGATGTCCTCTTTCTACAAAAGCATCGATGGCCTCGATCATACCGGAAGAAAGGTCGCTATATACTTTATGTACGTTATCCAAATCTGGGACACAATCAAAAAACACGACAGGGATTTCGGTTTTTGATAGGATATCCACAAAGTCGGTATCACCGGTATTTTTTCCTAGGGAAATCAAAATTCCATCCACACGATGTTTTTTGAAGGTCTGGATGATATGGCTTTCGCGGTTCTCATCATCGAGGGATTGTCCTAAAAGCACGGTGTATTTCTTTTCATCCGCCACATCTTCGATGGCACTGATCGCCTCAGAAAAGAAAGGTTCTGATAATTTCGGGAGAATAACACCGATGGTGAAGGTCTTACGCTGTTTGAAAAAGATAGCAGTTTGGTTAGGCTCGTAAGCCATTTCCTCCGCCATTTTCTTTACACGCATGGTCGTGACCAAGCCTATACTCGGATGGTCGTTCAATGCGCGCGAAACCGTTGAAGGTGAAATCTTCAACTTTCGCGCAATTTCCTTAATCGTTGTTGGTTTGTTCCCTGCCATGCAGTAAAGTTAAGAATTAAATAACTAATTCTTAATCCTTAATCATATTCCTTTCACGTAATTTATTGACTGGAACTGCGGAAGATGATTTAGTTGTAACTGTTCGGCTACTTGCTTTGGCACTGCTTCCTGATAAGGTGTAAGAGCCTGTTTTAATGTGTTGTATGGCAGTTGCCAACATATCTTCACGAAGGTCTCCAAAATCATAGCGAACATTGTCGAATACACCTGGTTTATCGGCTGGAATACCATCCCAATAATCGGTGTAACCTGCGCTGTTTACAATCTTGAAGGAGGCTGCCCATAATCCTGCTTTTTTTAGGATATCCTGTCGGAAGAAGCCAACAGGTTTGCCATAAGTGCTTCCATGCTCGCCAATCAGACGCACATTTGCATAAGGTTTCAATGCGGAAATCACAATTTCAGATGCAGATGCGGTATAATCAGAGACCAGAAAATAAATATCGGTAATTTTTGAAGCCGAATTGTTGAACATCACATCATCAAATTCACGACTTCCTTTGGCCTTTTCTTCTTTCAAATTTTTGTTGATGTCGTAGCTGAACATCAATTTTCCAGCGCCATTGCTGTTGACAATTTTGTTTGCCAAATATATAGCTGTACTTACATAACCACCGGTGTTATATCGGAGATCGATAATAATCTTATTAATGGCTTGTTGGTTAAATTTATTGAAAGCTGCATTCATGGCATTATACATAGCGGTGTATTGACCAGCATCATTGGTCATCTCTTCAAAGGATGATAATGCGAAATAACCCACCTTATCAGCATTTACGGAATACACACTGTCTTTTACCACCGGGAAAATATCGTAGGAGCCATAGGTAAGCGTTTTAGTGAAAGGAACTCCGGCTCTTTCCAAATCCAATACCAATTGGGTTTTGTTTAATTCAGCTTCAATTAACCTGAAGTTTTTACCCAATGCCTCCACACCATTTATTTTGATAATTTTATCTCCTCGCTTGATACCCGCTTTATCGGCAGGTGAATTGCCTTCTGAAAGGCCTACATAGGCTGCTGAATTGGCATCTCCACCTTCAAATACAACAAATAGCCCGAAACCATCATAAGTGTCTGCCCGAGCACTCCTTCCGGAATTCGAACTAATATCTTCGATCCAAGAGAACCGATCCAATGGACCGGTATAATTTTCAACGATGTTTTGGCCTGGACCATGAAATACATAATCATTTTTAACAGGCGTTAATCCCATTAAATGATTTAACAAGCTTTCGCCGCTAGTATATTTATCGCTGATGTCCGAAATCGGGTTATAGACAGGAATGCTGGATTCCCAATAAGAAAGGTATTTGTAATAGAAATAAATACTATCCCGCACTTTCTCATCTGTAGTCCTATTGTTGCTAACAGGAGGTTTTTCAGGAGATGGGATTTTGTCCGGATCCTTTTTACAGGATGATAATCCGATAAGGACTAATAAAAGTAGGGTGAAATATTTATTCAGCATGTGCCAATTCTATGTTAATATGTATGTATTGTTGCTTGCGCAATTATAATTCCAAATTATAGACTTAGCACATGCTGATTAGATTAATTACTTAAGAATGTTTTTTAAATTTTGCTCATTCGAAAATTTAAACATACCGGTAACATGTGGAGACTGAGGTTGCACTTCGTTGGCTTCCATTTCTGGTTTCCCAGATTTTGTAGTTCTGCGCATACTTGCAGAAGCACTACGATAGGTTCCGTTGGTGATATGATAAAGGGCATCTGAAAACATACGTTCGTTAGGATCTCCTAATTGAAGGGAGAAGCTTTCGTATGAATCCGTTTTTTGACCAGAAAGACCATTGAAATAATCTCCAAAATTATCTTTGTTTAGCATTTGGAAGGAAGTGATGTAATAAGACCCATATCCATGGACTACCTTGGATTCAAAGAAACCAACAGGTTTTCCATAAGTACCGATTGCCCCATCGTTTCCTTTTACCGTGATCAATTGCACATCCATATACGGTTTTAAGCTGTTGATGACCAACTCGCTAGCCGAAGCCGTCTGTTTTGTTCCAAGGAAATAGACGCGTTTAAGGTTCAAGGTGTTTTTCTTGTCGAAATAAACTGGTGAAAATGCCTTTCCAGGCTGCAATAGCCCCGCATCTTCCAACACATGGTTCACTTTGTATTTATACATCAACGCTTTTGCATGTATCGTTGGCACCAATTGACTAGCCAAATATTCCGCAGACCAGGTTGAACCACCACCATTATAGCGTAAATCAATCACCAATTCATCTACGCCTTCAAAAGCTTTGAACGCATTTTCCATTGCCACATGATAGCTGTTTGGTTGTCCTTGATTATTATATAGGCTGACAAATGATGTATAGGCCATATAACCTACTTTCTTACCATTATGATCGATTACTTTATTGACCATGATCGGATCAATCTGATAGGCATCACCCGTAACAGTAATCGTACTTTCTTTACCATCAACTGGACTGACCACCACTAATTTCAAGGTCTCGCCGGAAAAGAATTTCATGGCATTCTTAAAATTATTGGCATTTTCTGAATTATAATCCACTTTCGTATCCCCATTGATGCTGACTACCCGCATTCCACGAATTAAGCCTGCTTTCGCTGCTGGAGAATTCTTTTGTACATAGCGGATATAAAGGTTCGCATTGGAGGATCCGGCACTTTCCAACAGGAATATCGGCGTTGCACCAGTTTCCTTATATACCCCTTGTTGGATCTCTTCACTTACGGTTCCTGCGCGGTCAACAAAACTGAAACGATCAAGGGTTGCAGATTTTCTCAATTCATCCAATACTTCTTCGGCCGTTTTAAATTTACCCGTAAAAGATTTTAGATCGGGTTGATTTCCGATCATCTTTGGTTGCGGTAATTTATCGGTCCATAAAGAAAGTGCAAGGGAATAATAATAAGCGGAATCTCTAAACAATATTTCTTTATCCGCATTTGGATCTGGAGCGGGATTTACAGGATCTTTTTTACAACTGGCGGCTACCACTAGGGCTAAAAGCGCCCCCACAAGGATTTTCTTTTTAAGCATAATTAGGTTAGTTTTTCTTCAATGAAAATAATCTCTTCGGGTAAACACCCGTTTTCAGAAGCAATATAAGGAATTGGATCAATATTGCGGAATAGCAATTCATCGATGAAATAAACTTTTACCCCCTTTTCTAGCCCTTGCCAATCGATATGCTTCAGCTTGTTCAGCTGTAAGGCAGGATTACCTTTGGTCAGAACGGCAATCGTTTTACCTTGTTCCAATAAGGCTGCAAAAAGCAACTTAATTTCATTAAATAACAATAATTTTAGCGGTAAATGCCCATTAACCTGCAATCGCTCAAAATTTTCTGAATAATCCTGTTCAAACTTGAATTCATTTTTAGCCGCCTCGAATACAGCTTCCTCCCCTTCGGAAAACAATTTTTCCTTCATGAATGCAGTTAGGGATTTGCTGATTTCCCGAGCCTCCGAAAATTCAACAAATTGTCCAAAGAGGTAATAGATCTGTAACAAATAATCGTGCTTAGGATAAAGCACATCATCCAATTCAAAGAGATATACTTTCTTATCCATTGGGATATCTTTCCAATTCATCTTTATAGGGTTACTAAAGCTTTATATAGTTACTAAGGCCAATTCTTCTTGATCATCCGAGACCATCAACAATCCGGTTGCTGGTAAATGCAGTTTCTGTTCTACATCCAGGCCCTTTCCTTGTAAATAAATATGGATCTCCGCTTGGGAGGGAGGGTTTTCAATGGTAAAATACACAGGCAGATCCGATAGATTAGGCACCAAAGGAATAATATCATATTCTTCGAATAATAATTTGGATTCTGCTAAACTATTGATCTCCGCTTCGCCCAAGGGCAGGATAAAATCAATCTGTTTGTCCAAGCTTAATTTCAACAATTCATGGGCATAGGTCGGATTTACTCCGGTTGGTATTTTTAGATAGTTTGCCTGTAGGAAACTAGGCACTTCTTCAGAGCTGGCAAACACAACCTCAAATTTAGCTGAAAATTGTTTGGCCAAACGTTGCGCCAAGGGACGGGTCCCATAGGTAATCAATATTTTTTGCATAGTGTAGTTCTAATAAATCAAACCATCACGCATATGAATGGTACGGTCAGAGATCCTCGCCAATTCTTCATTATGCGTTACGATGATAAAGGTCTGTTGCATCTTATCCCGAAGGTCAAAGAATAATTGGTGTAATGCAGTAGCATTTTCAGAATCCAGGTTTCCTGAAGGCTCATCTGCCAGGACAAGGGTAGGATCATTGATCAAGGCTCTGGCCACGGAAACCCGTTGTTGCTCACCTCCCGACATGGCCGAGGGCTTGTGGTTGGCGCGATGCTTTACACCCAAGATCTCCAAGAGCTCCAAACCCTTCTGTTCTACGGTTTTGCGGTCTTTGCCCGCAATATAACCCGGAATACAGACATTCTCCAAAGCAGTAAATTCAGGAAGAAGATGATGGAATTGAAATACAAAGCCGATATGTTTGTTTCGGAAATCACTTAGCTGCTTTTCAGAAAGCGAGAAAACATCCTGGCCTTCCAACATGATTGTTCCACGGTCAGGCTTATCCAAGGTGCCAATAATGTGCAATAAGGTACTCTTTCCGGCACCAGAGGCTCCTACGATGGAAACGATTTCTCCTTTCTTTACCGATACACTGACCCCTTTCAGGATTTCCAAATCTCCATAGGATTTGAATATGTTGTTGGCTTGTAAGATCATAATGCGAAAATAAGAAAAAAAGCCACCCCGAAGGGTAGCTTTTTTATAAGTCGTCAGGTATTTTTCTAAAATTAGCCTGGGAAATTAACACCAGGATATAGGCTAATGTCCATTTTACCAATAGAAGAGCCGTATTGTTTGTTGATGGCATCAATGAACAGGTTGGCGACAATCGCATTACCCATAGGGGTTAAATGCACACCATCCAATGAGAACGCATTGCCGGTGATGTATGCTGAACTGATCATCACGCCATTATAGATATAACCCGTTTTAACCTTGTTCAAAAAGGCATGAACATCCGCTAAAGCTAGCTTTTTAGCCGCAGCTGTTTCTTTGATGAAAGCATTGATATCTGAAATACGGGATACCACTAAGTTGACTTCTCCTTCATCCAATACATATTTACTTTCGATCGGATTCAATGGATGTAAACCATAAGGGATATTTAACGCATTAGGAACACCCAATTTAGCTGTTGGGAAGGTCAAAATAAATAGATCTTTAGCAGTGGCTATACGAGGTGTGCCATTTCCAGTTGCGATATATACATTTTTAGCTTGTCCACCAGTCGCCGCTTCAACTGCTGCATTTAAACGTGCTGTGGTAACCGTATTGAAGAATGGTACACTGGTTACATCTGGAATAGTTGCTACCACCCCTTTTTTGTCTCCTTGCGCTAAGGTGCTGATGAAAGCTGTATAGGCCGCTTTGAAATTTTCCAAACTGATTAATTTGTTGGTAATATTTGATTCTACACCACCATTTGTCGCAAAACCTAACACATCGTTATTTCCTAACCAAAAGGAGAAGAAAGTATAATCGTGTGATCCTACGTATTGTAAATAGCTGGTGTTGTTTTTGGAAGCATCAGGTAGCAAACGCTCAAAATAAGGGTTTCCTACTTCCGAACCCATGCCTGGTTGTGTTCCAAGATCCAAACGCATACCTGGTACGCCTAAGTTCTGGATTGGATCCAGATATTTTGTGTATAAAGGACCTCCTTGGGCATTTTTTCCTCTTTCTGCTTGTGCAGGAACCGGTTCAGTGATCGGTGAACCGCTTTCTGTAAACCCTTTGAAAGTAATATATCCAGATCCATTTGCTTGGTCGGCACTAAAGAATGGGGAGGTGAATGCTCCACCGCCAACTTCTTTCATCTTTTCAGCGATCAAGTTCGGGTATGCCACTTTTTGTCCTTCAAGGTAAAGACCATTGTTGGAATAACCAGCCGTTAGGGAATTTCCGACAGCGATGTATTTTGAAAAGTCTGCAGTACCTTTGGTAGCTTCCAATTCATCTAAGCTGGGCGCACAAGAACTAGCCAATCCCAATAGGGCTAATCCGATATATAAGTTAAATTTATTTTTCATGTTGATCATAATTTGATTCCTACCAAGAATAGCTTAAAGAAATTCCTGGAGCGTGAATATTGGTTTCGTAAGCACCTGATAATTGGGTTTCCGCGTTGGTCGTTGTTCTTTTCAGGATTTTTTGGAACACATAGGCCGCAGACATTTGCCAATTAGGCGTGAACTTATAGGTCAATCCAGCTGCTGCCATCATACGGTTGTTATCCGGGGTTTCTGGGTATACATATTTTGGCTGTACTGGTGTATACACATAACCGGTACCTGCTCGTAGCTCCAATTTATCTGTGGCCTCATAGTTGAAGCCAATTTTCGCTGAAAAGGCATTCTGATAATTTTTTTCGGATCGCGTATCTTGAAGGGTAGGGGTATTGTTCTCATAATCGAACACCAACTCTTTATAGATGCTGTAGTCGATGAAGGAAGCATCGATCGCAGTTTTCACTTTGTCAGAAACTGGGAAAGCAATACCTACGTTGAATGATGACGGCAAAGGTAATTCCGCATCAAATTTACCATTCGGAAAATTAGCTGCTAAGGATGCCGGGACATCGAACTTCGCATCTCCACCTTCTAATTTCGTGATCACTTTTGAACGGTAGTTCAAGGAGATAGCAAATTCATCCGCTAGGTTGTAGTGAACTCCTAGGTTATAACCCATACCAGTACCTGTTCCACTTAGATCTGCCTGTCCGGCTTTTCCGTCTGAACCGAATACAGGTAATGCTCTACCTAAATCTACGATACCTACGTTATATACAAAACCACCACCAACGCTGAATTGGTCTGTGATCTTAAAGCTTAATGTTGGTTGAATGTAAAATGCACGCATGGAAAGATTGGTCAATGAATATCTTCCTGGCCATTCTTTACCCCAATCTACCGATCCACCATAAGGGGTATAGATCCCGATCCCCGCTTTCCACCAAGAATCCTTCGGTCCAAATGCAGCAAACAAGGAAACCGGAGGAGAGATTTGAAAACGTGTATGATGTACATCGGAGCTACCTTTCTCTTGGAAGGCGGAGCGATACATGATCGCACTTGCACCCAGGGAAATCGCGTTGTTTTCCATTTTTACCAATGCTCCTGGATTGTACAGGATCGTTGTTTCATCAATAAACAAAGCGGATCCTGCTCCAGCCATACCCACCGCTTTTTGGCTTTGGGTATTTACCTGCGAACCTTGGGAAAAGGCAAGGGCAGGCGATGCCATGAGTAAACAGAGTAATAATCGTTTCATATAAATATTGATTAGCGTTTTAAGTTTATTTTAATATTATGCTAACATAGTAAATAATTATTAAATTATTAAATATTTGTCAACTTTTAATAAATCAGTAGGTAATCCATTTTTTATCAAACATATTTTAAGCTATATTGGTTTTAGATTTATAGAAACTAAAAAAAACAGGCTATTATGGCAGAAGTATCATTTAAGGGTAATGCAGTGCATACCAGTGGAAATCTTCCCAAAGTAGGAGATGTAGCTCCAGATTTTACATTGACGACAGGAGATCTGTCACAAAAATCATTGAAGGATTTTGCAGGAAAACAGGTTATATTAAATATTTTCCCAAGTTTGGATACTGGGACTTGTGCAGCATCGGTTAGACATTTTAACGAGAAAGCATCAGGATTGGATAATACAGTGGTGTTGTGTATTTCGAAGGATTTACCTTTTGCACAGAATAGATTTTGCGCTGCGGAAGGATTGGATAATGTAATTACCTTGTCGGATTTTAAAGATGAGTCTTTTGATAAGGCATATGGGGTGAAATTTACGGATGGTCCTTTGACAGGATTGTTGAGCAGATCAGTGGTGGTGATTGATGAAGATGGAAAAGTGAAATATACAGAGCAGGTCGCTGAAACGGTAGAAGAACCAAATTATGAGGCTGCTTTAGCAGCTTTGTAAAGGATTGTGAAATAATACCCGTCATTGCGAGGAACGAAGCAATCTTTCGATTAGTGTAAAGATTGCTTCGTCGTGCCTCCTCGCAATGACGAAAAAGCTTGTAATGACGTAAAAAGCCTCGCAATGACGTAAAAAGCCTAATAATTACAGTCTACCTACTCGCTTCCAAAGCTTGCAAGATATCCTCAATAATATCCTCTTGATCCTCAATACCAATCGACAACCTAATAGTCCCAGGTCTTATCCCTAATTTCTCCCTTTCCTCTTCCTTCAATTTCGAATGCGTTGTTGTCCCAGGATGGGTAGCAATAGACCTTGAATCCCCTAAATTTGATGTATAAAGAATCATTTTCAAAGCATCCAAAAACTTAAATGCCCTTTCCTTACCACCCTTAACCTCAATCGTCACAATTCCACCCCCTGCTTTCATCTGTTTCTTCGCCAGTTCATATTGCGGATGCGAAGGCAGAAAAGGATATTTCACATCCAAGATATCTTCATGTTTTTCCAAGGTCTCGGCCAATGCCAAAGCATTCGAACAATGACGATCCATCCGCAATCCCAATGTTTCTATACTCTTCGAAAGAACCCAAGCATTGAATGCCGACATCGCTGGTCCGGTATGGCGAATAAAAAACATCAGTTTATCCATCAATTCCTGCTTTCCAACGATCACCCCGCCCAATACACGTCCTTGTCCGTCCATGTATTTAGTGGCCGAATGAATGGATAGATCAAAGCCATATTGTAAGGGCTTCTGAAGGTATGGCGTAGCAAAGCAGTTATCGATCGCAAATATAATATTAGGGTATTTTTTCTTCAGGCCACCCAACCATTCCAGATCCACCAATTCCAGTCCCGGATTAGAAGGCGATTCCAAAAAGATGAACTTGGTGTTCGGCTGGATCGCTTTTTCCCATTCCTCCGGATTGATTGCATCCACATAAGTGGTGGTCACTCCCCAGCGAGGGAACAACTGCGTGAACAATTGATGGGTAGAGCCAAAGATCGCTCGAGAAGAAACGATATGGTCTCCACTCTCGATAAAGCCTGCAAAGCAGGCAAAAATAGCACCCATGCCCGATCCAAAGGCCAAACCAGCCTCAGCTCCTTCCAACAAACAAACCTTATTGATGAACTCCGTCGTATTCGGATTGGCATATCGGGAATAGACCATGGCCTCTTCCTCTTCAGCAAAAACCGCACGGCCTTGTTCTGCACTGTCGAATATAAAACTGGATGTTAGGTATAAGGGCACCGAATGCTCCCGGATGTTGGATCGTTGAGCCTGTTCTCGGATGATTTTGGATTGTTCTCTGTTCATGATGAACAAATGTATTTACTTTTTAAGAAAAATCTCCAAATTCCAACCATAATTTTCCGCCTAAATCCCTGTTTTTTATTACGCAAAGGTTTGCTTACTTGCCTTAGGATTTGCCATAGCAAGGCAATTTCTTTAGATTTGTTTGAGAAGGATTTGGATTCCAGTCCAAATTGAAAAAATCAAAATCAAATAAATGAAAGTAATTGCAATTGGTAGAAACTATATTGATCATGCCAAAGAATTGAATAATCCAGTCCCTGAAAGTCCGGTGATTTTTCTAAAACCCGATACAGCCATACTAAAAGATAATAAAGACTTCTACTATCCAGAATTTTCCAAAGATGTACATTACGAAGTAGAAGTGGTATTACGTATTTGTAACGAAGGAAAACATGTTTCCAAGAAATTTGCCAGTAAATATTACGATGCCATCGGTTTAGGGATCGACTTTACAGCACGTGATATCCAATCGGCTCACAAAGCAAAAGGCCTACCTTGGGAATTGGCAAAGGCCTTCGACCATTCGGCGGTGATCAGCCCAATGATCCTCAAGGAACAATTCGAGGACCCTACCAAGCTCTCTTTCTCCATGAAGAAGAACGACGAAACCGTACAGGAGGGAAATACCCAGGATATGATTTTTGATTACGATAGCCTGATCAGTTTTGTATCATCCTACATCACCTTAAGAAAAGGCGATTTAATTTACACAGGTACACCTGCCGGCGTAGGACCTATCCAGATCGGGGATAAACTGGAAGGGTTTTTGGAAGGCAAAAGCATGTTTACCTGCCATATTAAATAATATGAAAAAAAGCACACTCACATTGATAACAACCCTGATGCTTGGCCTAACAACCCAGGCACAGAACCCAAACATCATTACCTCCAAAACCTATCCACAAGGGTATTTTAGAAATCCTTTGAATATTGCGCAGGATGCTTCCGGTACTTTTGGGGAATTAAGGTCCACCCATTTTCATGCGGGGGATGATTACAGAACCCAGCAGCGCATCGGATTGCCCTTGCATGCTGCGGCTGAAGGCTATGTTTCCCGATTACGGGTGCAGATCGGTGGTGGCGGAAATTCCGTCTACATCACCCATCCCAATGGTTATACTACGGTATACCTGCATATGGACAACTTTAATTCCACTTTGACCAACATCATGAAAGCGGAACAGTACAAACAGCAACGTTTTGATGTGGATATGGAATTGAAGGAGGGCCAAGTGAAATTAACCAAGGGACAGTTTATCGGAAATGCGGGAAATACCGGAGGCTCTGCCGGTCCACACTTGCATTTTGAAATCCGGGATACGAAAACCCAAAGACCTCAGAATCCACAACTGTTTGGGCTGAAGTTTACTGATAATTTTAATCCCACCATCAATGGTATAACCATTTATGATCTTCAAGATCCGGTGTTCAACGAGGGAACACCAAGACGTCCACAAGCCGTTAAGGCAGTGGGGTCTGGGCGATATGGCCTAGCCTCCGGCGCAGTAATACCTGTGAATGGAAAATTCGGTTTAGGAATCAATACCATTGATCGACATCGCGCTGGTGGATTTCAGAACGGCGTCTATTCCATTGAATTATTTTTAGATGGAAAGGCAATCTCTACGGTCCTTTTTGAAGAATTGGATTTCAACAGCTCAAGTGCTATCCACGGATATATCGACTTTGCCACCTTTAAAAGAACGAAGGCTAAGGTGCAGAAAAGCTTTAAGGATCCGGGAAATCCCATCAATATCTTCAAGCACTTGGATAACCAAGGGATCATTGAATTAAAAGATGATCAGGTACATGATGTAAAATATGTGGTCAAAGATGTTCGCGGAAATTGCAGTGAATTAAACTTTAAGGTTCAGAATAGGACAAGCTACCAGCCGAAGGCTAATCCAGTAAAAGGCGAATTCTTTGCCTACAATAAAGACAATAAATATACGGTAGATTTTATCCAGGTGGATATTCCAGAAGGGGCTTTATACTCCGATCTGGATTTCAATTACAGCCAAAGTGCACAAGCGCCGAATTCCTATTCCCAGGTGCACCATGTAGGCAGTACCATGGTCCCGTTGTTTTCGACCTATAAACTCAGCATTAAACCAACCAATCTCCCAGCACATTTGGAAAGTAAAGCGTTGATTGCATCCGTGCAGAATGGTGCGGTAGGGGGTAAATTCGAAAAGGATTGGGTGACCGTGAATACCAAGGTTTTTGGCTCATTTTATGTCGTGGTGGATACCGTCGCACCAACCATCACGCCAAGGAATTTCAGCCCGGGCAAGAATGTGGCCGCCCAATCTAAGATAGATTTTACCATTGCCGACAACTTTTCGGGAATCCAATCGTTCAATGCCTATATAGATGATCAATGGGTACTGATGGAATACGATTCCAAGAATAGACACCTATGGCATCGCTTTGAACCTAGTCTTTCCAAGGGCCAGCATCGGTTCAAATTGGTCGTGAAGGATTGGAAGGACAATGAAAAGGTTTATGAAGCAAATTTCACCAGATAATACGAAAGATAATTTCACAAGATAAGAAAGGAAAGATTATGGCAACAATAGCAATAGGGGATCAAGCTCCTGCAATTACAGCGAAAGATCAACAAGGAAATACAGTTAACTTATCGGATTTTAAAGGGAAAAAGGTTATCCTTTATTTTTATCCAAAGGATAATACGCCGGGATGTACTACCGAAGCCTGTAATTTCCGGGATAATTATCAGAGCCTAAAGCAGGATGGCTTCGAAGTGATCGGTGTAAGTACCGACAGCGAGCAATCCCATCAGAAGTTCATAGAAAAATTTGAATTACCCTTTACCTTACTGGCCGATGAAGATCAGAAAATCGTCAATGATTATGGCGTTTGGGCTGAAAAAAACATGTACGGAAAGAAATACATGGGCACCAATAGAACCACTTTTGTGATCGATGAGGAGGGTAAAATCCAACATATTATCAAAAAAGTAGACAACAAGAACGCAACCCAACAAATTCGAGACTTATTGGCAAAATAAGTCGTACGAATACATTATATTTGCCCCTTATGAGCAAGCAAACAGACGATTTTTTCAAGAATATTATTTCCCATGCGAAGGAATATGGTTTTGTTTTTCCTTCGAGTGAAATATACGACGGCTTAAGTGCCGTATATGATTATGGTCAATTAGGTTCTGAACTGAAAAACAACTTGAAGACCTATTGGTGGAAATCCATGGTGCAATTGAATGAAAATATAGTAGGTATTGATGCCGCTATTTTCATGCATCCAACCACTTGGAAAGCTTCCGGACACGTGGATGGGTTCAACGATCCCATGATCGACAATAAGGACTCCAAGAAACGCTATCGTGCGGATCAATTGATCGAAGATAAAATCGACCGTTATGAAAAGGATGGTAAAACGGATAAGGCCGCGCAACTACAAAAAGATCTAGATGATGCCTTGAATGCAGATGATCTTGCTCGTCTAAAAACCATTATCGAAGACCATAACATTGTATGTCCTATCTCGGGAACCAAGAACTGGACCGATGTGCGTCAATTCAACCTGATGTTTGCTACCCAAATGGGTGCTATGGCGGATGGGGCAGAGCAGGTTTACCTTCGTCCGGAAACGGCACAGGGTATTTTTGTGAACTTCCTGAATGTTCAAAAAACAGGTCGTATGAAAATCCCTTTCGGTATTGCGCAGATTGGTAAAGCCTTCCGTAATGAGGTCATCGCTCGTCAGTTCATCATGCGTATGCGTGAATTTGAACAGATGGAGATGCAATTCTTCGTTCGTCCAGGTTCAGAATTGGACTGGTACAAGCAATGGAAAGAAACACGTTTGAAATGGCATTTGGCATTAGGAGCAGATCCTAACAAATACCGTTTCCATGACCATGTGAAATTGGCGCATTATGCCAATGCCGCAGTGGATATTGAATACCAATTCCCATTCGGTTTCAAAGAAGTGGAAGGTATCCACTCCCGTACGGATTTCGATCTTAAACAACATCAGGAATTCTCAGGAAAGAAACTTCAATATTTTGATCCTGAAATCAACCAGAGCTACATCCCTTATGTGATTGAAACATCTATTGGATTGGATCGTTTATTCCTAACCGTATTGGCGAATAGCCTGGTACAGGAAGACCTTTCTACAGAGGAAAGACAGGATTCCCGCGTGGTATTGAAATTCCATCCAGCGATCGCTCCAGTGAAGGCTGCGGTATTACCATTGACCAAAAAAGATGGTCTGCCTGAAAAAGCAAGAGAGATCATGGCGAAACTGAAATTGGACTACAATATCCAATACGATGAGAAGGATTCCATAGGTAAGCGCTATCGTCGTCAAGATGCTATCGGTACACCTTTCTGTATCACAGTGGATCACCAGTCATTGGAAGATAATACCGTAACGATCCGTCACCGCGACAGCATGGAACAGGAACGGGTAAATGCTGACGATCTGGAAAGGATCATTGCTGACCGGGTAAGCTTAAGTGGCTTGTTGAAACAGTTAATCTAATCTTTAGATAATCTAATCTTTAGAGAAATATATTAAAGCCTGTTATGGAGACATAACAGGCTTTTTTATTTAGTTTCCTTTTAGTTCCACCAGGTTCTGCCTTTTATTATGCAGGTAGATATAAGGGCTACATCCAACTTCCTTTTTAAAAGCATGGATGAAACTGCTCAGGGATTTGAAGCCAAGATCACTTGCCAAGGAATAAATGGTTTCTTCAATACCGATAAAATCCTCGATATGATCCATGCAATATTGGATTCGCTTTCTTTTTAGGAAGGTGGCAAAACTGCAATTCTCCTCTTTTCTGATGATCGTTTCGATCTCTTTTTTGCTCAGTTTCGTCCGACTAGCGAAGGTATACAGATCGAACTCCTTATCTAAATAATCCAGTTTATGGCAAAAATACTGTTGAATCTGTTGAAAGATGAACTTTTCCTTCTCCAGTTTTTCATTCACCGATTTCATTTCAAGCGTCTTATGGATGTCTTGCGCATACCGGACCTGAAGGATCATTGCTTTTATTCGAAACGAAAACCGAAAGTAAAATATCAACAAGAAAACCAAGCTTAGGTATAAGCTGTTCGGAATCTTGAAAAAATATCCGAAGTGATACATAAAGCCTGATCCGATGGAAACCAGTAGCATGCAAAACTTACTTGCAAATAAGGCAAGGGCCAAGGTACCATCCAAGGAACTGGAAAGCATCCTGATTTTAGCACTCAGCGGCTTCAATATAAACAGATCGTAGGCTATAGATCCCATCAATAAAAAGGTCTGGAAATTATGGTAAAAGAAATCCAGTAGATGGAAGATCTCGCCGCGAAGCAGCTGTTCGGAAAATATGAGATTGAGAAAGTAATAAACATAAAACAGCACAAAGGGAAATAAAGCGATCAACAGCAGATAAGGAGAAGTCTGTTGTTCGATGCTGTTGTTCCGGATATAGAGGGAGGAGACCGATGCCACACACAGCGATACGCTGCTATAAATGAACTGTTGGTCGGTTCCTGTAAATATGCTCGTTAAAAAATGGTTGAAAAAAACGAATAAAATAATACCCATCATGAACCGCAGGAAGAATCCTCTTTCTTCCCTTAAGCTATTGATATGATAAAAATATATTCCTGTCAGGAATTGAAGACTAGTTAGTATTATCAATAATGACATATAGCAATTATAGAGTAATACTATTAAGAGAATAAAAAGCAAAGATTAATTTATCTATTAACAAAGCGAAAATCCGCCTTTTTTCTATTTTCTGATATTCTCAAAACTTTTTTTAAAAATGAAAACCTTTTATGAGACATCGGGCATAACAAGGAGCTGTTAGATTTGCAGACTTATTGTTAAACGATAAAAAGTCATGAAAAATAACCTAATAGTTATCTTAAGTATGCTGACAGTTTTAGTGTACAGCTCATGTGATAAGAAAGAAGCTCCAGAATTGGAGCCCTTAAAAGAAGAGTTTGCGACATTGGATGAAAGTGTGCCTGCCATCATCCCTCATCTCTATCTTCAGATCCAAAACAATGCGGAGGTAGTAGAAAAGGATGTTTACCTGAATGCCGAAGTGGAGATTGATGGACAATCTGTTTATACCGATTTACCAAAAGCGACCACCAGAATAAAAGGTCGTGGAAATACCACCTGGTTCAGAGCAAAAAAACCATATCGGTTGAAACTTGACCAAGCTACTTCCATTTTAGGACTTTCGGCAGCTAAAGACTGGGTATTATTGGCCAACCATTTGGATTATTCCTTTATGTGCAATGCCATTGCCTGTAAGGTTGGTCAACAATTGGGTATGCCTTTTACCAATACCATGATACCTGTGGATGTGACCATCAACGGAAAATATAGAGGAAGTTATATGTTGACCCAACAGATTGAGGTGAAGGAAGGCCGCGTAAATGTGGGTGATGATGGACAATTGTTGGAACTGGATATGAATTTTGATGAGGAATTCCAGTTTAAGTCTGCTGGATTTAATCTGCCGGTCATGATCAAAGCACCAGATATCAGTAATGATGGACAATTCAATTCGATCAAATCTGAATTCGAAAACCTGGAAAGACTGATGATGGAATCCAAATTTCCGAATAATGATTATGGCAAGCTGTTCGACAAACAACAATTGGTGAATTATATGATCGTCAATGCACTTACTGCTAATTATGAAATCAACTACCCAAAAAGTGTGTATTTGCATAAAGCACTTGGAGGGAAATATACTATGGGTCCAATATGGGATTTTGACTGGGGTTTTGGTATGGATGAAATCAAACAGCAATATTTCCATTTTGAAACGCTTCCCTTATTTAAGGAAACAGATAGCCGCTTAGGCCATAAATTTTTTACCCGTTTTTTGAAAGATCCTGAAATTAGGAATATGTACAAGAATACGTGGAGGAATTATAAATCCAATCAGTTTGAAACCCTAATGGATTATATAGAAGATTATGCCGCTAAAATCCGTCAATCCCAGCAAATGGATTTTGCCTTATGGAAAGTTGGTCCAAATAACCATGCAGAGACCAAGAAGAACATGAAAACCTACCTGCGAAAAAGAGCTCAGCACTTGGATAATTATATCAACCAATTATAGAAAGAAGGGCATTCCAAGGAATGCCCTATCCACCTCCTACTTAAAATTCTATTATCTTTTCATCCGTCCAGCTTTCATCCAAGGTGGCCTTAAATCCTGCATCAGTTGTCGGTGTCGGGTACATATTCCCCCGAATCATCACCTTAACATTGCTTCTAACGTCTATACTCACCACCGTCGACTGATCTACACCCACGCTATTAAAGAGTTCCAACTTATAATCAATCCTTCTATCCTCCTTGAAATTCCCTACAAAATGGTTGAATACAAAGCGGTTCATCACTTGGAAATTACTGAAGATGTCTATCGGTTTAACTTCCTTAACTGGGGTATGGATCTGTAATTGATTGCTGAAGGGCGTCCAACCCAACATGTTATTGATAGGGCTGACCCTTAATTTGACCAAATGGTTTAAAACAGCGATATCCGTCAATTCGATGGTGATTTGGTTATAGAGCCGTTGTAAGGTAATGGAGCTGCTATTTCCAGTTTTTCCTACCCGAAAGCTATTGGTATTTCCAAAAAATCGTGCCCTACCATCTGAAAAATCATGATCGAATCGAAAATTTTCGATCGCCGTTTGCCGGCTGGGAAGGTGTAATTCTTTGCTGGNNATAATCCCCTTGCGGAAGTTTGAGATTAATGCTCGCGTTTTCCCCGAATCCGATGCTGTCGATCGATTGCCAATGGGCCATGTCCTCATTGTAGATCATGTACATTAATTTCCTTTTTAATTGAGGATCCGGTATAGACCGACGTTCGCCAAAAATACGGATGTTATCCACCTTCACCGTCCCTGAGCCTTTATGGTTTTCCGGATAATCAAACTGCAATTCAAAATAATCGATGTCCTGCTTCTTCGTAATTTCTTGGACATCATAGCTTCTTTTGTGCGGAAAAAATTCCTTTCTCCCAGTTGGAAACACAAACTTCTGTTCAAAATCGGGTAGGGGTCTATCATTCTTGTAGGCCCTCAAGGTAAATCCTCTGGCGGAATGCTCACTGATGCCTATTTCAAATTCAATGGTCTTTAGCTGGCCTTGGAACTGCTGCGGCAAACGCATCCGAAAGACTTCCGGATTAGTACCGGCCAAAGCATAGTCCCCAGGGAACTGTCGGGTATAAAAGCCATCTGAAATAGTATTAATACCGTTGTTTTTTGCCCTAAATTCAACCAAAGGGGAATGATCTCTGGTAAATACATAATCAGGTTGGAATTCTCGCCTGTTGAAACGCCATAGATACAATAAACTGGGGTCGATATAAGGGTTGGAATGATCGGGAAGATCTCGCCGACTTGCTAATGGCATGGAATGGTTAGGACTCGATTTCTCCTCAGGAGATGCAAAGGGTTCTACAATGGAGGTGAAGTTGTTGATTTCAAATTTGAAATCATATAACAGCTCCGGTTTTAGATCCTCGGGATTGATTAATTTCTTGCACTGATATAAGGGTAAGGAACATAGAATAACTACAGTGCATCTGACAAAGTTCTGAATAGTTGATTTCATAAATCATTAATTTTCTGATAATTACATATCATTAAATATAATTTATGACCCAAAAGCAGAGGGTTATTCGCTATATCATAATATAAGAATAACCCTCTGTTAATGTTTTATTAAGAATTAAATCTTGATGGTTTTTTCCACATCATTGATCCTCACTTTTACCTCTTCGCCTTTTTTGCCTCGAATGTTATAATTCACCACCTGCCCATCTTTCCAGGTAAAATCAACCGTATAATTTCCTCTTGCTTTCAGGCCTTTTACCTGACCATCCTTCCAGGCAGAAGGTAGAGCTGGCAGAAGATGGATCACTCCATCATGGCTTTGGATAAGCATTTCTGCTATCCCTGCCGAGCCTCCAAAATTCCCGTCGATCTGGAATGGTGGATGTGCACAGAAGAGGTTCGGGTAAGTCCCTGCGCCAGCGACTTGATAGGTGGTGTTTTGTGCATAGGCCGGTTTCAGCAATTGCCGAAGGATCTCTAAGGAATGATCTCCATCATGCAACCTTGCCCAGAATAAGATCTTCCAAGCTCTTGACCAACCGGTACCTTCATCACCACGAACCTTCAACGTCTTTTTAGCGGCTTCTGCCCAATTCGGACTCGTAATCGGCGAAATGAAATTCGCCGGGTATAATCCATATAAATGGGATACATGGCGATGTTGCGGTTCCGTTTCTTCGTAATCTTCCAACCATTCCATAACCCGTCCGGATTTGCTCACTACCACCGCTGGTGGTATTTTACCCAGGTCTTGTCTTAATGAATGCGCAAAGTTATCCGAATTCCCTAAGATGCTGTCTGCAGCGATGACGGATTGGTATAATTCACGAACGATCTGATTGTCGATGGTTGGTCCCATCACCACAGCAGCGCGTTTGCCGTTAGCCATTTTAAACCCATTTTCAGGAGATACTGATGGCGAGGTTACTAGCCAACCCGTCTTAGGGTCCTTGACCAAGGTGGCTTGATAGAACAGCGCTGCATCCTTCAGTACAGGATAGATTTCGCGTAGATAAGCCTTATCCTGAGTAAACTGATAATGTTCCCATAGATGGTTACATAGCCAGCCCGAAGCCGTACTGGCTCCCCAGGAAGCATGCTCCCCAGGAGCTGAATACCCCCAAACATTGGTCATCATGTAGACCACCCAACCCGGCGCTCCGTAATAGGCTTTAGCTGTTTTGGTCCCTTCCTTGGCCACATTTTTGATCATTTCGATAAATGGTCTGTGGTATTCGGATAGATTACTGACCTCAACGCCCCAATGGTTCATCTGGGCATTGATGTTCAGGTGATAATCCCCATTCCATGGCGTCTGGATCTGATGTGCCCATAAACCTTGTAGATTGGGAGGTAAGGCCTTTGCTTGATCAGGCGCTGCACTGGAAAGGGTTAAGTATCGACCAAATTGGTAATACAATACCGCCATCCCATTGTCCTGCGCTGGGTTCTTATAAAAATTACTAATCCTTTCCGCTGTCGGGATATCAAGCTTGGATTGCTCGTCCGCAATAGCCAGTTCTACCCGATCGAATTTAGCGGCATATTTCTTTACATGGGCCTTAAAGTGTTTGCTGAAACTGCTTTTGGAGGCTTTCGCGATCTGTTGGTTTACATACGCAACGGGTTCATGATCGTAATAACTGGTCGTAGCCGAAAATAGGATCTGGGCTTCATCGGCTTCTTTCAAGATGATCTGGTTATCATGCAAAGTGATTTTTCCACCTTTGTTGATCACTTTTATCTTTGCGGCAAATGTTAACCCTTTACCACCTTTTCCATCCGGCAGGCTGCCGATAACCGTGATTTCATTTCCCTTGATCTGGTAATCGTCGATATGTTCGTCGCGGTAGAAATGCAGGGCAAACCCGATGGATTTCTTCTTGTTGGCAGATAAGCGGATCAATCCCACATGCTGATCAAAGGAAGTAAAATATTCCCGTAGAAAGTCAGTCCCTTTACTGGTAAAGGAGGTAGATGCTTTTGCTTGGTCCAAATCCAGCCACCGTTTATAATTGCTCACTTCTTGTTGATCGAAATGCAGCAAATTTAACCAGCCGAAATTCTGGAAACAGCCATATGGAACATTTGCGCCATTACCCTGACCAGATCCCGCACCCACACAAACAAAGTTTTTATTCACTAGCGCTTCAGCCAGGTTGTTCTTTCCTTGAAACAAGAGCCCTTGTATTTCCTTCAAGCTGTTCTTCGCGTCGTAATTGTTCGCATCCTGTGGACTTCCAGACCATAGGGATATTTCATTCAGCACGATGCTCTCATCATGTACTTTGCCATCCGGCATTATACCAATAAGGCCATTACCCAGGGNNCCTCCCATCTTTGGGCAGGTTGGTTATACCACATGCGTAGGTCCTGGGCATTCGCCATTCCTAGCATAAAGCATAATCCGATTAACATTTTTTTCATAGGTTGGTTGATGTATTTATTGTTGGTTTATTCTTTAATGAACATATCAAATTCTGCCACCGCAAACTGCTTGTCGCCACTTAAATTTTCCGAAGGGATAAATCGGATATAATGCGCCTGTTTTGGACTTCCAAAAGAGATATGCTGTGGAACAGCATTCGCTTTGATATTCGAAAATTCCCCTTGTGCAACCGCTTGCCAGGTCTTTCCATCCACACTCAGTTCTACCCGATATTTGGTTGGTGTTCCGCTGTGTTTTTGGTCCTGTCGAGGGGTAAACTGCATCCCGGTAAGGGTATAAGTCTTTGACAATCGGAATTCCACATAACCTGGAGCACTCAAGGTTGTTTCCCAGTAAGTGGAAAGATCGTTGTCTAAAGCAGCATTTATGTTTTTATCGGCATGGATAATGGTGATTTCCTTCTTGTCCAATTTATTGGGTAGCTCGGAATTGAATTTGAAATCTGATTTTTCTTCTAGAAATAGTGCAAAATCGCTCAGGGTAGGGGCGACTGGAGCGAATAATTTCAGCCTAATTTTGGATGTACTAACCGGTTTATTTAATTTGATCAGCCTGTTCGCACCGATGCTGGTCGCACTTGTTAATGGTTTCCATTGATTGTTTTCCCAAATGTCGATTTGGACGCTATCCAAGCGTTGCCCTAATTTGATGTTTTCCCGAAGACGGATTAGATCGAACGTCTGTTCTTTGGCCAAAGTGATTTCCAAGCTTGGATCTAATACCTTATCATCCGAAGCGTAATAAGAGTATCGGTCTCCATCAAATAGATTTTTGGTTGAAAATTGGGCGTGGTTTTCCCGTGTATTACTGGCGGTTGCGCTAGCTCCCTCTGCCAAATTGTAGGCAAAGGTCAACCGCAGTTTTTCTCCGAAGGCAGCCAAGGATTTGACGTCATTTTCATGCAGATAACCATCCGGCATAGGGGCTAGGCCTAAATTCATGCCACCACCTCGACCAACGGATTTCAAATAGATCTCAAAAAGCTGGTTCGGTGTTTTTACCTTGCTGTCCTGATCGGCATGGTAGAACCAACCTGGTCGTTGCGGAACATCACATTCTGCCGGGATCCAATAATGACCATTGCGGTCGCCGGTAGGCAGGTTAGAGCCGTCTACTTCGCCGGGTACCGGTGTTTTCCCGTTCTGGCTTTTGGGTGTAATGGTTGCCCAGCTGGTTTCTGCAGCAAATCCATGTTCATTTCCCACCCAGCGCATATCCGGACCCACATCGGAAAAGATCATTGCATTTGGTTGCAGTTTCCTGACGATCGGCCAGGTTTTTTCTGTCCATTCATAGTAGGTTGTTCGATCGATGGTCCGCCTCTCGTTCTTACCGCCATAGTAACCATCGCCTCCATTTGCACCATCGTGCCAAGAGGTAAACAGTTCCCCATAATTGCTCATCAATTCCGTCAATTGTTCCCTGTAGGCATCTGCATAGGCCTTGCTGCCATATCGGGTATCGTTTCGATCCCATGCAGATAGGTAAACGCCAAATTTTAAACCATTTTCATGGGCTGCTTCCATGAATTCCTTGACCATATCGCCCTTTCCGTTCTCCCAAGGGGAGCTTGCTACGGAATAGGTTGTTGTTTTGGTGGGCCATAAACAGAAACCATCATGGTGCTTTGCCACAGAGATCAATCCTTTGAAACCTCCGGAAGCAGCAGCTCTTGCGATTTGATCGGCATCAAATTTCCCTGGGTTAAATATCTTGGGATCTGCATCCCCAAATCCCCATTCCTTGTTCTGGAAGGTCGTAGGGGTATAATGGATCAAGGTGTACATCTCCATTTCATGCCAGCGTAGCTGCCTTTCACTGGGTAATGCGCCATAAGGAGCCGGAGCAGTTTGTCCTAATGAAAATAATGGACTCAATAATAATAAACTGAAGAGGTGAGATCTTTTCATATATAAATGGATATTGCCGTTAAGATACAGAATTCGTGAAATATTAGAAATAGATAGGAGTAATATGTATTACATATAATACATGATAACCGGTAGTTTCAAGATTGATTTTAATGAATTTATGCTGATTTTAAATTTTAAATAGTTGAAATAGAGTTATATAAGTCGTATTCAGTAAATTTTTCTTGCAAAACATCCAATACTTTTATTTACTTTGTAATTCAAAGTACTTTTATAAACTTTTAAAACAAGAAACATGACAGTTCAAAAACAAGTAAATTTTGTTCCTTACGCGGTAGCGGGGATATTGCTGATGGTTCCGGCCATTGCGATGCAATTCACTAAAGAAGTAAATTGGAGCCTATTCGATTTTTTAGTGGCTGCGGTATTATTATTTGCGGCGGCATTTGGGATCGACCTGATCTACAGAAACGTTAAAAATAAAAGTAAGAGCTGGATCTATATCCTGTTGGTATTGTTCGTCTTGGCGCTTATCTGGGCAGAAATGGCCGTAGGTATTTTCGGAAGCCCGATCGCTGGAAGCTAGTATGTTAACTTTTTTCAAATTAACAGTCTGTTAATATTGCGATGATTACCTTTGCGGCATGAGAAACATCAACGCTGTTCTATTTGACATGGACGGTACTTTAATTGATTCAGAGTACTTTTATTTTAGCAACTGGGCACCGATCTTAAAATCGGATTACGATTTTGAGATCGATTTTGACGATTGGATCCGTGATTTTGCAGGGCATACCTTAAAGGATAATGTAGAAATGCTGAACCGGGAGCATCAGCTTGAGGTAGATGAAGAGGATATGTGGTTTGCAACAAGGGCCAATTATGCCAAGGCAAACATGAAGAACATCCGCTTAATGCCCCATGCAAAAGAGATCCTAGAGAAAGCAAAAGCAGAAGGGCTTACTTTAGGCTTGGTGACTTCCAGTTACCAAACTACCGTACAGACTGTCCTGGGTGAACATCAACTATTGGATTATTTCTCCTTTTTCGTGACCCGTGAATTGGTGGAAAGCCCAAAACCCAATCCGGAACCCTATTTACTGGCGGTCGAAAAGCTGAACATCCCCAAAGAAGAGATTGTGGTTATTGAAGATACCAGTACCGGATGCACAGCGGCCAAAGAAGCAGGGCTGTACTGTATAGCGGTGAGCAAGCAAGCGGTAGAACGCCAAAGACTTAACCATGCTGATCTACTTTTAAACGATTTAGCAGAGGTAAAAAATTCGTTATTTTAAGATGTAAGCCTTTTATCTTTCCGTAATATTCGTAAATTTAATTCTAGATTATAAACTTATGAATAGACGGACGGCGCTAAAGCAGTTTTTCGTGTTGGCAGGGGGAATCTGGATTGCTTCCTCTTGCGACTTCAGCGCGGAAGCCCCCAGCATAGCATTAAAACAGATCAAACTGACCAAGGCCGATGAGGACCTCTTGGCAGAACTGTTGGAAACCATCATCCCCAAAACCGATAGCCCTGGAGCAAAGGATCTAAAACTGCACCTCTTCGTCATGAAGATGGTCGATGATTGCGAAAGTCCCGAAAACCAGGAGGCTTTCCTAAAGGGCCTAAAAGCGGTGCCTAAACCACAAAACAAGCCTCAAACCGAATTGATGAGCTATTTGGAAAAACTTTCAAAAGATGATGCTTTTCACCGCATCCTGAAAAGACGCGGAATCCAAGGCTATAAGAATTCCGAATTCGTGATGAAGAATAAATTGATCTATGAACTGGTTCCCGGTAGGTATGATGGGGCGCTAAAAATCAAGGCATAAAAATGGCAAATCTAAATATAGATACACGAGATAACCGCACTTACGATGCCATCGTGATCGGTTCTGGAATCAGTGGGGGATGGGCTGCAAAAGAATTATGTGAAAAAGGGTTGAAAACCCTGGTCCTGGAACGTGGAAGGGATGTGAAACATGTAAAGGATTATCCTACCACCAACCTCTATCCCTGGGAATTCGAACATCGGAATGAACTGCCCTATGCGGTAAAACAGGAAAACCCGATCGTTAACCGTTGCTATGCCTTTCATGAGGATGCCGCTCATTTTTTTGTCAAGGATAAGGAACATCCCTATGTGCAGGAAAAACCCTTCGATTGGATCAGGGGTTACCAAGTAGGTGGTAAATCCTTGCTTTGGGCAAGACAGACCCAGCGGTGGTCGGACTTTGATTTTGAAGGTCCTGCCAGAGATGGTTTTGCCGTGGATTGGCCAATCCGCTATGCGGATATTAAACCTTGGTATGATCATGTGGAACGTTTTGCAGGAATAGCGGGGGATAGGGATGGTCTTCCGGAATTACCGGATGGCGAATTCCTACCAGCCTATCCGCTCAACATCGTCGAAAAATATTTCAAACAGCAGGTGGAGCAGAAATATCCCGAAAGAAAGGTGATCTCTGCCCGTTGTGCGCATCTATCCCATGCCAATCAGATTCACATCGATCAAGGCAGGGTGAAATGCCAGAATAGAACCTTATGTCAGCGAGGCTGCCCCTTTGGAGGTTATTTCAGTTCGAATGCCTCTACCTTACCCTGGGCAGCAAAAACAGGTAATATGACCTTACGACCAAATTCGGTCGTGCATTCCATTTTATATGATGAAAGCAAAGGGAAGGCAATCGGGGTAAAGGTAATCGATAAGGACAGCAAGGAGGAGATCGATTTCTTCGCGAAAGTGATCTTCCTGAATGCCGCGGCACTCAATTCCAACTTATTGCTGCTGAATTCCACCTCCCAACGTTTTCCGAATGGTTTGGGAAATGATAGTGGTACGCTGGGCAAATATGTGGCCTTCCACAATTACAGTGCAAGGATTTCTGCGGAGTATGAAGGTTATCTGGATTATAAAACCGATGGTAGAAATCCTGCCGGTGGTGGTTATATCCCGAGATTCCGTAACCTGCATAAACAGGAAACGGATTATCTACGGGGCTATGCTGCTGGATTTGGTGCCTATCGTTCTTCCTATTCAGATGAATCCGGATTGGGAACAACGCTTAAGGAATCCATTTTGAACCCCAAGCTGGGGAATTGGGGCGTGGGCTCGCATATGATGGGAGAAACCATCCCGAAGGCAGGTAACTATGTAGCCTTGGATGGAAAGGAGAGAGATGAATGGGGAATGCCATTATTGCGAGTGTCGGTAGATTACGATGATAATGATAACAAGATGAAACAGGATTATCTCGATACGATGGAAGAAATGTTCCTGGCAGCAGGTTTCAAGAACATCCAACGCAATGATGCCTGGCAGGCACCGGGATTGGATATCCACGAAATGGGCGGTGTGCGCATGGGCTTGGATCCGAAGACTTCCATGTTGAACAAATGGCACCAGCTACATGCCTGTAAAAATGTATATGTGACGGATGGTTCGGGCATGACCTCGACTTCTACCCAGAATCCTTCCTTGACTTACATGGCTTTTGCGGCAAGGGCCGTAGATCATGCGGTTTCAGAACTTAAAAAAGGAAATTTATAAGATGAGAATAATCAACCTAACCAACCTGTTTCTTTTCTTATTTATCCTGGATACGGGCTTTGCGTCAGCACAGCCCAAACCGGATAAACTTAGCCCGCAACAAAGGGCTCAAATTATTCTAAATTCCATCTATACCCATTATGCGGTGGATGGAAGTTTCTTGTTGCGTGAAAATTATCCTTTTGATGCAGGCTACCAGGCGAGTTATCTGGGGGACAATAAGCCCGCTCCGAAAGGGAATGCGTATTCTTATCTGTGGCCATTTTCCGGGACTTTATCTGCGCAGGTTGCCCTATTGGAAAATCACCCTAAGAACAAGGCCAAGAGGAAGGAGATCGATGCGAAGGTCTTGACCGGTTTGGAGGAGTATATAGACCAAAGAGCTCCGGTGGGCTATGCATCCTATGTACGAACAGCACGGCAATCCGATCGGTTTTACGATGATAATGTATGGCTGGGGATAGATTTTGCGGATCTGTACTTAGCAACCAAAGACAAAAGGTACTTGGCGAAATCGGAAGAAATCTGGCGCTTTGTGGCGAGCGGGATGGACGATAAATTAGGGGGTGGAATTTATTGGTGTGAACAAAAAAAGGAATCCAAGAATACCTGTTCCAATGCACCAGGCGTTGTTTTTTTGATGAAACTTTATCAGGCAACTAAGAAGAAGGCGTATTTGGATCAAGCGGTTTCCTTGTATGCTTGGACGAAGAAAAACCTGCAGGATCCAATGGACCATTTGTATTTTGATCATGTGACTTTGTCGGGGAAGATCGGCAGGGCGAAGTTTCCCTATAATTCTGGACAGATGTTGCAGGCTGCGGTGTTGTTGTATGAAGTAGGGAAGGAGAAGAGGTATTTGGAAGATGCGCAAGCCATTGCGAAATCTGCTTATGGTTATTTTTTCCATGAGGAGGAGGAAAGGGCTGGGAGAAGGTTCAGGCTATTGAAGAATTCAGATATTTGGTTTATTGCGGTGATGATGAGGGGATTTGTGGAGTTGTATCAGGTGGATAGGAATCCGGTTTATTTGCAGAGTTTTAAGGATAATTTGGATTATGCCTGGGATAATCTCAAGGATGAAAAGGGTTTGTTCTATAAGGATTGGAAAGGGGAACGGAAAAACAATAAGAAATGGCTGCTTGACCAAGCCGCCATGGCGGAAATGAACGCCAGGTTAAAATTTTAGGGTATTTTCTACGTCATTGCGAGGAGGTACTTTATACGTCATTGCGAGGAGGTACTTTCTTCGTCATTGCGAGGAG
>DCOH01000025.1 GCA_002322865.1 Sphingobacterium sp. UBA1575
ATTTGAAAACTCGCCTGGATGCCAGTCCGAAAATAGGGAGGGTTACATAAGGAATAATGATATTCCCCAACAAAATGGCGACTACAAATGGGATAAAAAGGATCAGGTATTCCAAAACCATATTAACTAATGCTAGTGTGAACGGAATGATAAATAAATTATCGAAACCGTAAAACAAAGGTAAAAATTTAATGATCTTAGAAAAATTTATTACCCTACCTTAACCCATATATAAATTTATTTGTAGTATTTGGTTTACAGCCTATAAATTAATATTGATTTATTGCAATTCGTTAAAAAATGAAGCTAAATAGTAATTGATTATCTTTAATATTATTTAAACTGTTAAATAAAAAGAAATATATGAAAATTTAGGTTATATCCTTCTTATCCATATAAGCTAAAGTTTTATTTAAAAATACCAGAAAAAAATCCCTTTTTCGGCTTCTCCTTCTTTTCCTGATAGATTAACTCCTCATTAAAACTCAACTTCAAGGCCTTTTTGTGGATGATGGCCTGATAGATTGTTCCCCAATCTGGAAGTCCACCAAAATTACGGTCGTCTATAAAAAGATCCGCAGTGAGTTTGCGGCTTCCTGCAGTCGCCCTATCCTCTTCGGGGAAATTGGAATTATGGGCATAAAAATATAATCCTTGTTCTGCACAGTAATCGATAGCTTCCTGTAAGAGCTCACCTTCCCTTACTGTCCACAGGATTAATTGATGCTGTTCATTCATCAGCTGTTTTAGCACGTCAATCGCATGCGGAATGGGTTTTCCAATATCCGGATACTTGTGCTCTACAATCGTTCCATCAAAATCAACCGCTATAATCATATTGCGAAGAAAATATTTTAATATGGTAAATACAATTTTTACTTGCTTTTATACAGATGGCTCAATAAGGCAAAACATAGAATAAAGCTCATGATAAATCCAAACCAGGATAATACTGGTATGCCCCAAACGAGATAACCAACTCTACCATGCGCCAATATACTTGCACCTACCCCAAAGGTCATCGCCAAAATAGATAATAGGAATTTATTTCCCATCCGATGCAAGATCAATTGCAGGTTATCGAAATCCTGCATTTTGTGGTTCAGGGTCACCTTATCATTCTTCACTTTGTCCAACAGATCAATAAGATCTTCTGGAACATCGATCAATACATCTTTTGCCATCTTCGCTTTTTCCTTCAGCTGGGCGATCAAGTATTCTGGTGATAATTTCTGGGCTGCAATTTTCTTAGCGAATGGAGAAATACTTTCCGGTACATTCAGGTCTGCATCCAGCTGCCTTCCTGTACCTTCCAAAATGGATACTCCACGAAGTAGGATATATACAAAATCAGGCAATAGAATATGGTTGCTCTGAAGAACGATATTCAATTTCTGCAACATGATCGAGATATCGATATCATCCAAGGCGTTCTGTTTGATCATCTCAAAAATCTCATACGCATCCCGTTCCAATCTTCTCTCATCTTCGATATGATGGACAATCGCCAATTTTTTAATGTTTTTTATCAATCCCTTAGCATCATTGGCCAGGAAATCCAACACCATACCTTCAATAATATTCCGATCTTGTGGAATCATAAAGCCCATGGCGCCAAAATCAATAAATATGATCTGCCCTCGTTTATTGACAAAGACGTTTCCCGGATGAGGATCGGCATGAAAGAAACCATGCATTAATACCTGCTCTAAATAAAGGTCAAGCACATTTTGAAGTATGGATTTAGGATATAAACCATAACGTTTAAATCCTTCTTGGTCGTTGACTTTTACCCCATCTATAAATTCCATACAGAGTAAGGTGTCCGTACTATATTGCCTATATACTTTAGGCACATAAACATCCTTGTTTTCGGCAAAGTTTCGACGAAAACGTTCGATATTGTTTAATTCATTCGTGAATGAAAGGTCATTTAGCAGCGAACTCTCAAATGATAGCACAATGTGGTAGAGGTTCATTTTGTCTACTACTTCGTACTTTCGTTGCAGCAATTTGACAAGGTCTTTGATAAAATCCAAGTCTGCCCGGATAGCTTCATCAATATTACTGCGTTTTACCTTGAATACAATATCCTTTCCATTCAAGAGTTGCGCTTTATAAACTTGTGCAATGGAAGCTGATGCAATTGGCACCTCATCGATTCTTGCAAAATGTTCGTCAAAATTGATCTCAAGGTCATTTTCTAGCCGCGCTTTGATATCTATGCGCTCTGTAGGAACCTCATCCTGCAACTTAATCAATTCGCTTTGCAGATCCTCGGGTATAATATCCGGTCGATTGCTCAATAATTGACCTAATTTAATAAAGGTAGGCCCCAGTTCTTCAATAGCTAATCGAATACGAACATTGAAATCATCCTCGAAAATCTTGCGGGCATGGTTATTCCAAAATAAAAAACTATCAGGTAAGATACGATCTAAGTTAGATCGGGATATTATTTCGTCGAATCCGTGCTTGGATAATATTTTAAGAATCTGCCCTACTCGTTTTATTTTCTGAAAGCCATTAATATGCATCATCGATTATAAGATCTTCTAGTTAAATCGGTAACCAATAACCGATTACTTTGTTTCATTCTACCTTTAAAATTAGCAATATTATTTGTTTTGGATAATTTCCATATCTTACAACATAAAACGAAACTGATTTTTTAATATTGTAACCTTTAACTATCGGAAATAAATTTGTAATTATGATCCAGTCCCAGCTCGCCTCCTTCCTTGGCAGAAATGATGAACTCCCAAATATTGAACTTGCAAAGAAAATTATTGAAAATGAGGATGCTCAAAGTATTAAAGAATTGATTCAACTATGCAGTGGTAAAAATAAACATTATCAAAACGATAGCATAAAAGTTCTATATGAGGTTGGCCACCTAAAACCAAAATTGATTAAGCCATTTTTAGAAGATTTTATTTCTTTATTAAAGAGTAAAAATAATCGATTGCAATGGGGAGCTATGACTGCTCTTCACGCCATCGCAAAAGAATACTACAGCTTACTAATTCCATATCTTGACATCTTACAGACAAAGGCAATGGAGGGATCGGTTATAACCCGAGACAACTTTATGGCCATTTTAAATATTTTAATCAAAACCAAAGAAAATCAAGCCCTAACCTACCCTTATTTAGAAATACAACTTCTTGCCTGCCCGAATAATCAGCTTCCCATGTATGCAGAGTGGATCCAAGCAAATCTAGACAAGACATATGCCGATAAGGTAATTCAAATTTTAGATAAAAGACTCCCTGAATTAGAAAAAGAAAGTAAGAAAAAAAGGTTATTAAAAGTGATAAATAAACTAAAAAACAGCTTAACAACATAAATTTCTGTAGTTAACTATTAGTTATGTTTAAATTTGACAATATATGTTATTACGCGAATTCCTAATCGTATTTTAAACAAATATTTTGTTCTGAAATTTAACATTATAAAGCATATTATAATACCATTAGTTATAATAATTAATTTTTAGGTCTATTTGTAAAAAATTAACCATTTACATGTTTTAACAGATTTTTTGACTCTTGTTGAGGCTGAAAGACTACAAATTTCTAACTCCGATGCCTAAAAAGATTTAATTTTAATTTTATGTAAACTTTTTACCTTAATTTTGTCGCCATATTTAATAGCTTGTTTTTTACACTATCTGTATAGCCAAAAACTAAAAAATTCAATTAAAAATGCAAACGATTAAGAAGAAAGTTTATCAAAAACCGATAATCACGTTATATTTTATTGAAATGGAAGATGGAATAGCAAGTACATCTACGACCATTAGTATTAATTCAGGAAATGAACCCAGAATTGAAAATTGGGATGAATCCCCTGTAGATACTTATAAGAATTTTGATCTCTAAAAACCTTCATCTCATGAATACCTTGAAATTAATGTGCCTTTTTTCTCTTTTCATCTTGATAATCGCTTGCGATAAGGGGATTGATAAAGAAAATCCGCAGCCAACCCCTTCCACCAAAGAAGCAACTATTGAATTTAAGATCGATGGTCTAGAAGATGCTGAAGACACATTTCCAGAATTTAATAATGGCCAGAAGGCATCCTCAAAACATATCAATGCTATTAAATCCGTTTCTTACCAAAGTGAAATTGTTTCCTTAAAAGGTTTTGATGTTATTATGGAAATTACCGAAAAGCTGCCCAATAACTTTCCAGGGGCAAACATCAAAAAGGTAATTCAAAGCAGTAAGAAAAACTCAACATCAGGTCGTAATCAAGCCATAAGATACCATTCTCCACTTGATAATGGCGTAAAATATAGGATTGTTCTATATAAAACGAATGGATCAGGCGTAGCCACAACCTATGCGGGCCAACAAGAAGGAACCATCGGTTCTAACTACATTTCCATTGGAGCTAATAGAAATACTCAATACCGATGGTATGCCTATACTTATAATAATACCAGCCCAATCGATACTTTTGTGATTGCCAATGGAACAGTTCCCGTAAAACCTTCCGCCAATAGCATTACCAAAAGACAAGATTTCGCCTATGCAACAGGATTAATAACTACAAGTAATGTTGTAAATGGTCTGAACAGTATTCAGAATATTGTTTTGACAAGGAAAACCGCAAGATATGTGGTTGAAGTAAATTCAAGGGGGATGTTTGCTCCTGTTACTTATGCCAGTTTAAGGATCAAAGATAATGCTGGATTTATGAAAGGTAATTTCCGACTTTCTGATAGTGCTTACCTCAATTTAACCAATGTCCAAACGACTGACCAGGTTTATAACCACAATAGTTCGGCCTACGTCGTCCCTGTTGGCACAGATACCGTTCCAGAACTGAATTGGAAGAAACGATATACCTTTTATTCGCCTGTTAATTCCATTTCAAAGCCTTTGACCATTTCGATTGATACCATGAGGATTACAAGCAAGCGTTTAAGAGATACCGATGGCGCTGCAATTGATGTCGTAAGGACTTTCACAAACAATGAATTTGCATTCAATAGTTTTATTGCCCAACCTGGTAAGAGTTATTTTGTTTCCATCAAATTGGTAGAATCTGCTATTCCTATGGGTTCAGCGAGATGGGCACGGGGAAATACCTGGCGTGTTCATGAAGGTCCCCTTAGACCTGACGGATTTTGGGATTATCGAATTCGCTATGATAACCCGCTTTATCAAACCGTTGCTGGTGTACCTACTACTGATTATTTTACAAATGATATTTATGAGGTCGCAAATGGAAAAAACATTTGTGAAATGATTTATCCGGAAGATACTTGGACATTACCCACTCGCGCTCATTTTAATAGCTTTTTAAATATCCCTCAATCTGTAGGGGTTCAGAATAATGGCTGGTATTTATACATGACACCTACTACTCCCGTATTAGGATATCCTGCATATCCACATGGAGACTTAATTTTTACCCCTGTAGGTTACAAAAATTTTAATACAGGCATTACATATGACTTTTATCCAAATTCTACAAATTACCAAAATACAATAGGCTATTGGAGAACCACTACCATTGGAACATTTGCAAGGCTTAATTATAATATAACATGGTTCAATGACCGATGGGATGAAACAAATTTCACTTTCAATAGTGCTAATCAAGCCAGTGTCCGTTGCGTAAGAAAATAAAATTTATTTATTTCTTAACATACATCAATGGTCGTTGTTTAGTAAACAATGACCTTTGCATAAAATAATTGAAAATAAATAAAAACAGCTTTATGAAAACATTATTAAGTTTATTTGCTTCTGTATTCCTTTTAGGGAATGTGGCTTTTGCACAGGTTAAATGGTCTGTAGACCCTGCTCATACTAATGCGCGTTTTGAAGTAAAACATTTAGGAATTGCTTTTGTAGATGGCCAATTCAAAAAATTGGAAGGTGCCGTAGAAACTAAAGATGCCAACAACTTTAACGCTGCAGTAGTTAATTTTGATATTGATGTAAATAGTATCGATACCCGTGTAGACGCTAGAGATAAGCACTTAAAGAGCGATGACTTTTTCGCTGCAGAAAAATTCCCTAAGATGTCCTTGAAAAATGCAACTTTAAAAAGCGCTGGAAAAGGTAAATTCAAACTTACAGGAGACCTTACCATTAAAGATGTAACGAAAAAAGTAACCTTTGATGTCGTTCAGAACAATGGAATCATTACAGATCCATGGGGAAAAACACGTGCCGGATTTACCGCTACAACCAGCATCAACCGTAAAGAATTCAACATCAATTACAACGATAAACTACCTTCTGGAGTAGATGCTGTGGCACCAACCGTAGCTATTACAGTTAATGTTGAAGTGGTGAAAAACTAAAAACAATCCAATCTTCTTGTATATTAAAAAGCAGGCTCAAAGATTTTCTTGAGCCTGTTTTTATGATAATCCTATTTTAATTATTCTTCTAATTCGTAAGTCCAATTCCTCAGTTTTTCCTGAAAAATCCTGGATATTTTATTGAAATACCGCTTCTGCTTATAACCCATTACCCACTGTACGCCTTCTACCGCATTAGTACAAAATATCTCATCGGCTACCTTCAATATTTCTGGTTTTATTTCTGCTTCAACCACTTCGATACCTTCACTTTGGGCGATATCCATGATCACCCTTCGCATAACCCCATTTATACAACCTTCGGTTAATGCAGGGGTATACAATACCTTATCATAATACACGAAAATATTGGAAGCCAATGCTTCACAAAGATTTCCTTGTTGGTTTAAAATTAGCACCTCATCAAAGGCAAATTTCTTACGGTACAGACCAGCCATCACATAGATCATGGCATTATTGGATTTAATCTTAGAAAGCTCATTATAAGCTTTTTTATATTCCGTATATACATCAATGATCAAACCTAATTTTTTATCCCGTAAACTTTCCGGCTTTCTGTCCAACTGAATAATATAAGAAGGTTTGTTACTCTCCGGACCGTAAAGGCCTCCACCTGTCCGGAAAACAATTAATCTTGCCCGGCCAGTCTGCCCAACCATATTGTTTTTCCTGGAAAGCTCTTCAATCTTTTGACGGATAAAAAATCCATCAAATTTCTCGTAATCTTCAAAATGAAGCATTTTCATGCTTTCCTGCAGTCTTTCAACATGAAAATCCAGGAATCGCACATCCCCATCCCTCCATAACATGGTTTCAAATAATCCATCCCCGTATCTAAAGGCCCTACTATCCGCAGTGAGGATGGACATGTCTTCTGGAACTATCGTTCCATTATAATTGATATATTGTATCGGCATATTTTAATTCTGATTATTGGCATCGCCATAAGTTCTCCATTTCTCTAATGCTAAACGAAAATCCTCCGGTAATGGTACTTCAAAGTATAAATTTTCTTTTGTCTTAGGATGTATAAACCCTAACGACTTGGCATGCAGCGCTTGACGTGGCAACAAGGAAAAGCAGTTGGAAACAAATTGCTTGTATTTTGCAAATTGAGTACCCTTTAATATCTTATCTCCTCCGTAGGATTCATCACTAAATAAAGGGTGGCCTATGGATTTCATATGTGCGCGGATCTGATGCGTCCGGCCTGTTTCCAATTCGCATTCGATTAAAGTAACATAACCTAAACGCTCCAAAACCCTATAATGGGTTACAGACCATTTCCCTTTTTCTGGATCATCATAAACGTCCATGATCCTTCTATCTTTCAAAGATCTTCCGATATATCCAGATACGGTTCCATCTTCCACGATATCTCCCCAGGCAAGTGCGATATATTTCCTGCTGATACTGTGCTCGTAAAACTGCTTCGCTAAAAAGGTCATTGCCCATTCGTTTTTTGCAATCACTAACAGTCCTGATGTATCTTTATCTATTCGGTGCACCAACCCTGGGCGCCCCGTATTTCCAGGTAAAGTAGGTAATTGGTTCAGGTGAAAAGTTAAGGCATTTACCAAGGTTCCTGTATAATTATTATATCCAGGATGAACAACCATACCTGCCTCTTTATTAACCATCAGCACGTCGTCATCTTCATAAACGATTGACAAAGGAATATCTTCGGGATATACTTCGGTATCTCGCGGTGGATCTGGTAAAACAACGGTAATGACATCAAATGGTTTGACCCGGTAGCTGGCTTTGATAACTTTATCATTTACCTTGACAGAACCGGCATCAATAGCATTCTGAATCCTGTTCCTAGAGGTATTCTCTACCCTATTCATCAGGAATTTATCAATACGCAATAAAGCCTGACCTTTATCAGCAACTATTCGTAAATGTTCGAATAATTCCTGTTCATCCTGCTCATTTTCCAATTCATCTAACATGCTACAAAAGTAGTATTTTAAAGCGTTCAACAAACTCAAAAGTAAAAATCCTATCTTTAATCCATGCTAAGTCAATTCCCCATCCATAGTCCCGAAGAAGAGATCCAACATCCACTTTTTACCAAGAAAGCTGTTGAGGTGTTCATCAAACGGGACGACAAAATTCACCCCTTCATCTCCGGAAATAAGTGGCGGAAATTGAAATATCCTTTGCAAGAAGCTAAGAACCTAAATAAAAATCTGTTGGTAACCTTTGGAGGAGCATGGTCCAATCACCTATTGGCTACAGCTGCTGCTGCTGCGCAATTTGGTTTCCAAACCCAAGGGATTGTTCGTGGTGAACCTATTGATAACCCCGTGTTGGCCATGTGCAGGCTGTTCGGCATGGAATTGAAATTTATTGATAGGACTACCTATAGAGAAAAAGAATCCTATTTCAATAGCCATTTTGATTCTTCAGACGCCTATTTTATTGATGAAGGCGGACGTTCAAAACTGGGGGTGCTGGGTTGCAAAGAAATTATTGCAGAACTCCAACAAGAATATGCTCATATTCTTACTGCAGCAGGTACTGGCACTACTGCAGCGGGACTATTACAAGGAATTGGTGAAGCAAATTTAGCATCCCAAATCCAAGTGATCCCTGTATTAAAAAATGGCGGATTTATTAAGGATGATATAGAAAAGTTCGAGGTTTCCACTGAGAACCTGGAACTTCATCTAGACTATCATTTTTCAGGATATGGAAAATCAAAACCCGAACTCATCGACTTTATAAAAGATTTCGTTGCTTCCACTGGAATTATGATCGAACCAGTTTACACCGGCAAGGCAATGTATGCATTGTTTGATCTCATCAAAAAAGACCATTTCAGACCAGGTAGCCGAATCCTTTTCCTGCATACCGGCGGTTTAACAGGATTACTTGGACAATTAAACCTATTCTAAAAGCCAATTGAGCTATTTGGGTTATTTTCAAAACTAATTCTATCACTATTTTGTTAAATAGGATGAATTAAATCGCACAATATGAACAACCACCACGAACATCATAACGAAATTGATGTAGATGTTATACTAGATCCACAACGTGTAGAAGCAGGTAAACCTGTATCCATTAATATTTCCATGAACCAGGAAAACAATGCTGTTTCCTTAGATACGGTGCATGAGAAAAAAATGCATTTACTGGCTGTCAATGATGAATTAACATGGTTCGATCATTTACATCCCAAAGAAAATAAAGGCAGTTTTGTAGCGAAAGAAACCTTTCCAACTGCTGGAAAGTTCCTATTATTCGTAGACTTCAAGCCTCAGGATGGGGAGCCCATGGTACACAAGCATGAAATTCATGTAGTAGGTGATGAACGGAGTGAAAAAATTGAATTCCAACCCGAGATAGTCGCTAGAGAAGAGGATTATATCGTCACCTTGGAAAATGGCCGAGAATTGAATACTGGAATGCAGTCCCTAGCCTTTACCGTTGAAAAAGAAGGTGAAATGCTGCAAGAAAAGGATTTGGAAAACTACCTCGGCGCATCGGCACATATTGTGATGATCGAAACAAAAGCCAAAGATTTTTTACATATCCATCCGGTATCCAACAAGAAATATCCAATCTATGCAGAAGCGCATATTGAAAAGGCGGGAAATTATCGGATTTGGGTGCAATTTAAAATTTCGGGCAAAGTACATACGGTAGACTTTTCTGTAGAGGTCTAATATTATTTGATTCCTATGACAAGAGGGATAGCTTTATTTTTATACTTTTGTTGCTAATCATTTAAAGCTATCAATCAAATACCTATGCGCTTTCGCATTTTTTTGCTTCTTTTCATATTTATACAAGTTTCAAAACCTAAGCATGTAATTGCTCAAGTTCAGATCCAAGATACCATAAGTACCAAGCTGGAAAAGGATACCATCCATCCTACCCAACAACTTTATGATATTGTAGACCTGTTCAAGGATATCAATCCTTTTAAGAAAAAGGATTCCACTGTTGTTAAAAGCACCAAGAGATCTGCAATTACGTATTTGCCCAACCTGAACTACAACCCATCTATTGGAGGACAGATTGGTATCAAAGCGGTTGGTGGTAAAATTTTGGGTAATGAACCCAATACAGCAATGTCCATCGGTGCAGCGGCAGTTAGTGCCACGACGAGAGGGATTATCGTGGGTTACCTGATCCATGACATCTATACGCCAGGTAATAAATGGAACATCAAAGGAAACATGATGGTGGCTAAGGCTGTAGGACTGGATTATGGTATGGGTATTGGTGGCCCTTTAGAGAATCCAACCGAGGAAGAATTGATCATGAACAATCCAGAACGGGAGCGTTATGTGAATAAGTTTATGGTTTATTCCATCAGTGAACGAGTTTATAAAAACCTATTTCCAGGTGCTTTCGTTGGTGTAGGTTTCTTTTTTGAGATGAAGCGTAAATTCGAAACCGTAGGTTCCGATCCTGGTATGGCACCTGTAGAAATCTACAGCCGTTGGAATGGTTTTGATGCCAATCGTGTAAACAATAATGGCCTCATGTTGAATATGCAATACATGACGAGGGACAATCCCAATAGCGCTTATAAGGGCTATTATGTGGATTTTGTCCTGCGCATGAACCAATCTTGGATGGGAAGTGCCCAAAATGCCTATCAATTACAAACAGATTTCCGAAAATATTGGCAATTGTCTACAGAAAGACCTAATCATGTATTGGCCTTCTGGAATTTCGGCTCTTATAATCTTGGCGGTAAATTACCTTATGTGGATCTTCCAGGTACTGGAAAAGACCCTTATGCCAGAAGTGGTCGTGGATATACCTTAGGATATTTTAAAGGAAGATCATTCTTCTATTCGGAATTGGAATATAGATTCCCTATCCTGAGGAACCAATTCCTAAGCGGCGTTGTATTTGCCAATGTGCAGACTGCTAATGACCAGATGGGTACCGAGTTATTTAAAATCTGGCAACCGGCTGGAGGTGCTGGCCTTCGCCTATTATTCAATAAAGCAACCCGCACAAATCTTTGTATAGACTATGCCTATGGAAGGTTTGGTCAGCATGGCTTATTCCTGGGCTTGAACGAGGCATTTTAAAGACATAAATATTCATGACCAATATAAAAAGTAAATCGCTATTAACTGTTGCCTGTTTGTGTTTTATCCCCTTTCTGGCAAAATCTCAAGAATCATTAAGGGATACCGGCTATAGGGAAATTGACCCTGTCGTAGTTAAAGCTTATTTCAATTCGCAAGCCTTACTTGGCCTGACCAGTCCATCAAAAGTTTTAACTAAAGCATTACTTGATGCACAACAGCCATCATCCTTGGTTTCAGCTATGAATACCACGGCAGGTGTGCGCATGGAAGAGCGATCTCCCGGTAGTTATCGATTGGCTTTAAGGGGTAGTATGATCCGTTCACCCTTTGGAATCAGGAACACCAAAATTTATTTGGATGAAATACCAATGACAGATGCCAGCGGCAACACTTATTTCAATCTTTTGGATCCTGTGGGAATTCAGCAGATCCATGTGTTAAAGGGGCCTGATGTTTCCTTATTTGGTCCTAATTCCGGCGGAGTAGTTAGGATTAGCCCAAATGGCTTGAGCCAACCTAATCATGAAAAGTCCATTCTTTTGCAAGGAGGATCCTATGGAATGTTCCATCAAACTTTATCGATTGGACATGAAGTGAACAATAAATACAGCTTTTCTTTCGACCAGGCATTCTTAAGGTCTGATGGATATCGCGAACAGACCGGATTATCCAAAAAATATGTTCAGACCGCTCATCATTATCAATATAATCCCTCGGGAAGCTTAAAATTCTTAGGAATCTACAGCGATCTTGGATATGAAACACCAGGAGGATTAACACTTCAACAGTATGAAGAGAATCCTCAACAGGCACGTCCCGCTGCAGGGAACTTTCCATCTGCTGTTGACCAAAAGGCGGGGATTTATAACAAGACCATATTAGGAGGATTGATCCATGACTATCAATTTCAGTTTGGATTGAAACATGTGATCTCAGTCTTTGGCTCCCATACCGATTTTGAGAATCCCTTCATCACGAATTATGAAACCCGCAAAGAAAAGAATTTAGGATATAGGACCTATTTTTCATTTGATAGAAATCCTTCAGAAGATTTGAGTTGGGAAGTTCAAGCAGGAATGGAATTACAGAAAGGTTGGTACCATATCAAGAATCATAAAAATAACCTCGGCGAAATCGGAGATCTGACAGACAACGACCGGTTGGATATGCTTCAGGATTCTTACTTCTTAAGAGCAAAGGCTCAATTTTTCAAGAGATTGACAGCAGAAGCTTCTCTAGGGCTCAACAATAACAGCATTAATTTCGAACGCGGAATGACAGATGAGCTTGCCAAAGGTGATATCGAATTTCATTCTAAATTGATGCCAAGAGTTGCCTTATCGTATTTATTAACTTCAAATACCGCTTTGCGTGCTGCCATATCCACCGGTTACTCTACGCCGACATTATCTGAGGTTCGTTCTTCCGATAACCAGATCAATACGAGTCTACAGGCTGAATCAGGAACAAATTATGAGATGGGATTGAGGCAGGAAGCCTTCAATCGGAAATTGATAATTGATTTGACGGCTTATCGCTATAACATGGAGAATGGAATCGTGCGACAGTTGAATGAGGAGGGTAATGAATTTTTTGTGAATGCTGGGAAAATTGATCAAAAAGGTCTAGAGGCAAGTATACTAACTGAATTAATATCCCCTCAGCCTGAAAGATTTATCCAACAACTTATTCTTTCAAGCAATCTGACTTATCAGCATTATAAATTTGAGGATTATCAGGTTGATGATAAGGATTTTTCTGGGAATAAGGTAACTTCTATTCCTGAATGGATGTGGGTGAATATGTTGGCCTTGAAATTTAACAAAGGCTTTGAATTGAATGTTTTCCATAATTTCACGGATGAAATTCCGTTGAATGATGCAAATAGTGTGTTTGCAGATAAATATCATTTGGTTCAAGCGAAAGCTTCCTGGTCAACTGGATTTTTAAATAAGTATAAGGTGCAATTTTTTATTGGTGCTGATAATGTGCTGAACCAGAAATATTCTTTAGGTAATGATATTAATGCGCTGGGAAATAGGTATTTCAATGCTGCCGCCCCTAGGAATTTTTATGGCGGGGTAAAGGTTGGTTTTTAGGTTGACCTTCGTCATTGCGAGGAACGAAGCAATCTTTAGATTAATCCAAAGATTGCTTCGTCGTGCCTCCTCGCAATGACGGAAAATCCACCATTTTCCTATGTAAAACCATTAAATTCACTATAAAAACACCCTTAAAGCATATTTAAACCATGTTTTTAGTACCTTTATATACTAAAAACATACTTTCACATTACTTTCACCCTACTTTCAGTACGAAGCCAACGCCTATCCTAATTCGACAAATAACTAGCCTTCACCGTTATATTGGCCGTCTTACTCCTTGAAGTTGTATTAAAAGCTCCCCCATAAGAAAACTCCTCATTATCATTCTGACCCGTAATTTGAAAAATCCCTAGATCTGCTTTCACCAGCTCCCCTAACGAAGAACCCGCCTCCTTTGCAATATTCTCGGCTCTTGAACGCGCATTCTGTGAAGCCTGAGAAATCAATTTCAACTTCAAATCCTCCAATCCGGAAAAATAATAACTAGGCTGATTCGAACTCAACTCAATTCCCTGGGATATCAATGCCGAAATCTCCCTTGATGCATTATCCACCTTATTCAAGTCCTTAGACTCCACACTAACATTCTGGGACAGACTATAACCCGAAAAAGTCGTATAACTATTCCCATTACTATCCGTAGAAGAATTAAACTCTCGGTTTATATTCACCGCATTGAACAGAATTTCCGCCTCTTTAATTCCCTGCCTCACCAAAAAATCGCGAACCAATTCCCTATCCCGCTTCAATTGTTCCGATGCTTCACTCAGATCCATGGATTTTCTACTGTAGGAAGCAGACCACTTCACAATATCCGATTCAAAATCGGTTTTAGCATTTCCAGTAACATTAATGGTATTCGAGTTTTTATACTTGTATTTATAAGCATTGGCAAACAATAAACCAAAAATAATAAAAGCGACTCCTGCGATAACACTGATGATGATTCCTGTATTCTTCATGATATGGTCATTATTATGTTTATAATAAAATTGTTATAATCTCATTAAACCTAAGTTAACGTTTTTTTGAGTAATATTGATGTCCCAAACAATACAATTTATGAAACATAAATTTAGCTTACTTTTCATTAGTTTTTCCTTAATATCATTTGCCCAGGCTCAAAAGAAGCCGATTGATCATACGGTATATGATAACTGGAAATCGATCTCCAGTCCCGCCATTAGTAAATCAGGTAACTATATCTATTATTCGATCGTTCCACAGGAAGGTGATGCATTGGCCATTCTGAAAAATAATAAAAACCAAAACTTACTGGAAATCCCTAGAGGAAGCAATCTTAAGTTAACGGATAATGAGAAGTTTTTGATCAGTACCATTAAAGCCCCCTTTAAAGAAGTACGGGAAGCAAGGATCAAAAAGAAAAGACCAGATGATATGCCCAAAGACAGTTTAATGGTTTTTGATATCCTCAATAAAAAGACCACTAAATTTCCAGCTGTAAAATCATCACAAGTAGCTAGAAAAGCGAATAATTATGTTGCCTTCATATCAGAAATTGTGTTGCCAAATCCTAAAAAGAACGATAAAGCAGACTCGACGAAAAAAGAAGAGGTCAAAAAGGAAGTTATTGCGGCAAAAGATAGCACCAACAACAGAAGACCTAGCCCTAGAAAAGAGAAAACCACGCCTGTTCTTCATGTATTGAACCTGATTTCAGGTGACACTTCGCAAATTCTAAAGGCGGATAATTTTTATTGGAGCGATAATGAACAATATTTATTATTTACCCGAAAAGGCGAAGGAAAAGATACCCTGAACGAAGCTGGATTATATATTTACGATATAGCAAGTAAAAACAGTAAGAAGATTTCGAATGGTAAAGGAACCTATAAATCTTTTCGTTTTGACGATCAGACTCATCAATTGGGATTTTTGGCCGATAAAACTCCTGAAAAAACCTTACAGAAAGAATACAAACTCTATTATTATACGCCTAGACAAGACACGGCCTATATAATTGCGGATAAGAACAGTGCTGGAATGCCAGAAAAATGGAATGTTTCAGGAGATGGATTTATCAATTTCAGTAAATCAGGAAATCGGTTATACTTCGGATTGGCACCAATTGCAAGAGTTCGAGATACAACTTTGGTCGACTTTGAGACCGCAAAATTAGATATCTGGCATTGGCAGGACGATTATCTGCAACCGATGCAGTTGGTGAATGCTCGAAGAGATATGTCGCGTAATTATACCGCACTTATTAATTTAGCTGGCAACCGGGTAATTCTTCCCTTGTCCGACGACACGTTTAATAGAATCAGCTTAACCGGCGATGCGGATAACGAATGGGCTTTAGCCACCTCAGATGTGGGGTATCGGATTGAGTCGCAGTGGTCTGGTGGTTCTAAATCAGATGTTTACCTGGTATCTACCTTGACCGGAAAAAACAAATTAGTCATCAAGAATCTTTCTGGAATGGCCATGCTCTCTCCTACTGGCACCCACGTCATTTACTTTGATCGTGAAAATGCAGGTTGGTACAGTTATGATATCCAAAAAGAATCAACAACCCATCTAAACGAAGGCTTGGCTATTAGCTTTGTCGATGAGGAAAATGATGTTCCTGCATTACCTGGTCCATATGGATTGGCAGGTTGGTCCAATGACTTTAAGAACATCTACCTAAATGATAGATTTGATATCTGGAAATTAAGTTTGGATGGAAAGCATAAAAGCATGCTTACCAAAGGAAAAGGTCGTGAAAACCAAATCACCTACCGATATGTGGATGTTAAATTGGAAGATGATCCTAGAAATAGAACAACCATTATAGACGAAAAGAAACCCATCTATTTATCGGGTTTTAATAAAACAAATAAATATAACGGGTACTATAAATTGGATAATAAAGGACCTAAAGAGATTTGGGCTGGACCATTTACCTACAGGATGCTTGCTAATAGTGAAAAGTTGGATCAGGTGATCTATACCAAAGAAGATTATCAAAAGTCTCCAGACCTTTACTTATTGAGCAATCTTAAAAATGAAACCCGTTTATCAGACATCAATCCGCAACAGGCCAATTATAATTGGGGAACCGCAGAATTGGTTAAATGGAAAACTCCTAAAGGACATGATGCAGAAGGCATCCTTTACAAACCTGAAAATTTCGATCCGAACAAGAAATATCCGATCATTGCATATTTCTATGAGGTATTGAGTGATGGCCTTTATACTTATCAACCGCCTGCACCAACGCCTTCCCGATTGAATATCCCATATTTCGTCAGCAACGAGTATTTGGTGTTTGCACCAGATATCCGTTATGAAACAGGATATCCTGGCCGTTCGGCAGAAGAATATATCAATTCAGGGATGCATTATTTAGCTCGGAACAATGCTTGGGTGGATTCGACGAAGATGGGAATCCAAGGACAGAGCTGGGGTGGCTATCAGGTGGCACACTTAATTACTAGGACCAATATGTATGCTGCGGCGTGGGCAGGTGCTCCTGTAGTGAACATGACCTCTGCTTATGGAGGTATCCGTTGGGGAACAGGCATGTCTAGACAATTTCAATATGAAAACACCCAAAGTAGAATAGGAAAGCCGCTGTGGGAAGCATTGGATCTTTNNTTATATTGAAAACTCACCATTATTTTTTATGGATAAAGTAAATACCCCGGTAGCCATTATGGCAAACGATAATGACGGTGCAGTGCCATGGTATCAAGGAATTGAATTCTTCACGGCTTTACGTCGATTAAATAAACCTGTTTGGTTGTTGAATTATAATGGCGATGACCATAATTTAATTCAAAGACAGAACAGAAAGGACATACAAATCCGGGAAGCACAGTTTTTTGACCACTTTTTAAAAGGTAAACCAGCAGCAAACTGGATTAAGAAAGGTGTGAAAGCTACAGAAAAAGGTATTGATTGGGGACTCGAAGTAGATTAATCCTTATTAAGGCATATTAATCCTTATTAAAACCCTAGAAAAAGATGGATATTTTGTGATATCCATCTTTTTTTTGATCCACTTATTGTATTTCACTGAATATTTTGATTTTTTTTTGAAAAAAAATATTTTGAAATCGAGAATTTACCATATTTTTGAAAAGTTTTTAGAGAGAATCAACATAAACTAAAGATATAAACATAAAAAATATGTCAAATTCCAGATTCGCCGCCGTTGAAGAAGCAACAAAACATCACTTCAACGTGTCATCAGCAGTAACTTCAGAACGTGCTATCCATATTTATGGAAAAAACGTATTCACCACTGCAAAGATGAGGGATTATCTTCCCAAATCTACTTTCAATGATTTAAATATTGCTATTGATGAAGGAAATCAAATCAGTAGAGAGATGGCAGAATTCATTGCGCAAGCTATGAAAGCTTGGGCTATTGAAAATGGAGTATCACACTATACCCACTGGTTTCAACCATTGACCGGTTCAACAGCTGAAAAGCATGATGCTTTTTTTGAACCAGATGGAGACGGTGGTGCAATTGAAAAATTCACCGCAGATGCGTTGGTACAACAAGAACCGGATGCTTCTTCCTTCCCGAATGGTGGTATCCGAAATACATTCGAAGCACGTGGTTATACAGCTTGGGATCCGTCCTCTCCTGCTTTTATCTATGAAACGGCCGCTGGAAAAACTTTATGTATCCCAACTGTTTTTGTTTCGTATACGGGAGAATCCTTAGACTATAAAGCGCCATTATTAAAAGCAATTGCAGCTATTGATAAAGCAGCGACCGAAGTGGCGCAATACTTTGATAAATCCATTGATAAAGTAACTGCTTCATTAGGTATCGAACAGGAATATTTCTTGGTAGATTTAGCTTTATATAATGCACGTCCGGATCTTCAATTAACCGGAAGAACATTATTTGGGCATATGTCGGCTAAAGGCCAACAATTGGAGGACCATTATTTTGGTGCTATCCCTGAGCGTGTTTTGGCTTATATGGTAGACTTAGAAAATGAAGCCTTAAAATTAGGCATTCCTTTGAAGACTCGCCATAACGAGGTTGCTCCTTCCCAATTTGAATGTGCTCCGATGTTCGAAGAGATCAACTTGGCCATTGACCACAACCAATTGTTGATGAATTTAATGGAACAAGTGGCTATCCGTCATAATTTCAAGGTATTATTACATGAAAAACCATATTCAGGTGTAAATGGATCTGGAAAACATAATAACTGGTCTTTGATTACCAATACAGGTGTTAATTTATTGTCTCCTGGAAAGACTCCTAAAAACAATTTGATGTTCTTGACCTTCTTTGTCAATACCATTAAAGCAGTTTTTGAGCATGCTGATTTATTAAGAGCATCTATTGCAAGTCATTCCAACGATCACCGTTTGGGAGCAAACGAAGCACCTCCAGCTATTATTTCCATCTTCTTAGGTTCTCAATTGGATGAGATCTTGGAAGAAGTGGAATCTGCACGTGTTGCGAAGAAAGTGAAAGCAGATGCCAATCTATGGCATGGCATTCCAAAAATCCCTGATTTGAAATTGGATAATACCGATAGAAATCGTACTTCTCCATTTGCTTTCACTGGAAATAAATTTGAATTCCGTGCGGTTGGTTCTTCGGCAAACTCGGCTTTACCGATGACGGTTTTGAATGCAATTGTAGCAGCACAATTAATTGAATTCAAAAACGAAGTAGACAAACAGATCAAAAAAGGAATCAAGAAAGACCTTGCGATCTTGAATGTTGTTCGTAAATACATTAAGGATTCAAAAGCGATCCGTTTTGAAGGAAATGGTTACAGTGAGGAATGGGAAATTGAAGCTGCTGCTCGTGGTTTATCAAACATCAAATCTACACCTAAGTCATTAGATGTATATGTAACTCCTGAATCTATCGAATTGTTCGAAACTTTGGGGATTTATAATAAAAGGGAATCTGAAGCTCGTCATGAGATTTTGTTGGAAAATTTCTTCAAGAAATTACAGATTGAGGCAAGGGTGATTGGTGATGTAGTTACTAGTCAGATTGCTCCGGCTTGTATTATCTACCAAAATCAATTGATTGAGAATGTTAAGGGATTGAAAGATCTTGGCTTGGGTAAAGAAGCATATAGTTCGCAATTGAATTATATCGAGCGTATCTCTAAGCATGTGAATATTATTTTGGAAAAAGCGGAAGAAATGCGTCAAGCACGTAAGAAATCGAATACTATTGAGGATATGCGTGAAAGAGCGATTGCTTATGATGAAATTGTTAAGCCTTTCTTTGATGAAATCAGGTATCATGTGAATAAATTGGAGAAATTGGTTGATGATGCTAAGTGGCCATTGCCAAAATTGAGAGAATTGTTGTTTATACATTAAGGTTTAGATAATAGATAATAGACTTTAGATTATAGATTTTGAAAAAGACCTCGTAAAACGAGGTCTTTTTCTTGTTTTATTGCCTCTTTTCCGCTTTATTGTCTGGAATTTCCGCTTTATTGTCTGAATTTCCGCNNCATTGCGAGGAACGAAGCAATCTTCCCGAATGTCATGCTGAGCGGAGTCGAAGCATCTGTTCGTTTGTACCCCTAGAGATCCTTCGACTTCGCTCAGGATGACAGGGGGCGTAGCATATTCAAAGATTGCTTCGTCGTGCCTCCTCGCAATGACGGAGGATGTCGTGCCTCCTCGCAATGACGGTAAAAACACCAAAATAAAAACAAACTTGTCATTCTGCTTTTAAAACAGCAAATTTATATTCAAATAAACGCAGCGGAATGAATTTATACAGTATCGATACCGGGTTTTTTAAATTGGATGGTGGGGCAATGTTTGGTGTAGTACCGAAATCCTTATGGCAGAGGACAAATCCTGCAGATGCTAATAATCTTTGTACTTGGGCAACACGATTGCTCCTGATAGAACATGGAAACCGATTAACCTTGGTCGATACCGGCCTTGGGGATAAACAGGATGATAAATTCTTTTCCCATTATTACCTTCATGGAAATGATACCTTGGATGGATCCCTAAAGAAACATGGCTTTCATCGGGATGATATTACCGATGTAATTCTTACCCATCTGCATTTCGATCATTGTGGGGGTGCGATTGTTCGCGAAGGAGACCGCTTATCCCCAGCTTTTAAGAATGCTGAATTTTGGTCAAATGAAAAACACTGGGATTGGGCAGTGAATCCTAATCCAAGGGAAAAGGCTTCTTTCCTCAAGGAAAATATACTTCCTATTTCGGAGAGTGGCCAATTGAAATTTATTGATGAAGCTAATCCTGTTTACGACAGCGACATCAAAATGAGATTTGCCAATGGCCATACCGAAGCCATGATGCTGCCACAGATGAAATATAAGGATAAGACCATCCTGTACATGGCCGATCTTCTTCCATCGGTTGGTCATATTCCAATTCCTTATGTTATGGGTTATGATGTACGACCTTTGGTAACCATGCAGGAAAGACAGGATTATTGGAAGGAAATTGTGGACAATGGATACATCCTATTTCTGGAACATGATGCTGAACATGAATGTTGTACCCTACAATATACTGAAAAAGGAATCCGTTTAAAAGACACCTTCAAATTAAGTGATATTTAATCCCTTATGTCCATAGACTTAAAGAAAAGGTTCGACCGAATTGTAGAAATCCTGATTCAATTACAATCCAAGCGAATCGTAAAGGCGCAAGATTTGGCGGACCGTTTTGAGGTGAGCTTAAGGACTATTTATCGGGATATGAAAAGCCTAGAACAAGCTGGTGTCCCGATCATTGGCGAGGCTGGAACAGGCTATTCTATCATGAATGGCTATAACCTCCCACCCGTCAGTTTCAATAAAGAAGAAGCATTAAGTTTTGTGGCTACGGAAAAATTGGCCGAGAAATTCTTCGATAATAGCACAAGTCGGCATTATGCCTCTGCGATGATGAAAATAAAGGCCATTCTGAAATCACATGACCAAGAAATGTTGGAACATATGCAGGGGCACATCATCATGAAGTGCCAGGATAACCCTATTTTTTCCAATCATGCCCCGCAACTTTTAAATGCGACCCTGACTTCGATTGCCCAGAAAAGACAGCTCAGAATCCTTTACCAAGGCATCAAAGATGATCAAGCTAACGACAGAACGATAGAACCTTTGGGTGTTTTACATGAAATTGGCTATTGGTACATCATAGCCTATTGTTTAGTTCGCAAGGATTATAGACAATTCCGCAGTGACCGGGTTATGGAAGTTAATCTGTTGGAATCTAATTTTTCAAAAAAACATCTTAGTATGGATGAGTATATAGCTCTGAATCCACCTACGACCTATGAAAAATCAAAAGTTCGGATAAAAGTAAGCAAAGAAATGGCTCCGCATGTCAGATGGCAAAGAAACCATTATGGCTATATTTCGGAAGAAAAAAATGAAGACCATTTTATTATGCAGTTCGATTGCAGGGATATTGAACACGAGTTTCCACGTTGGTTATTAATGTTTGCGGATCATATCGAGGTGTTAGAACCAGCCATATTAAAAAGTAGGATGATGGAAATCATCCAACATATTAATCTGAAATTCCGTTAGACCTTTCCTTTTATCCAGCTATCATAGGGATGCTCCCATCCTTTTCTATAGGTTCTTTTCAATTTTTTGGTAGCCTTTGGATCATTTACGATTATTTTCTTAATTGGATCATATATAAGTGGTCTATTCAGTTCCATGGAAATATTGGCAAGTATACATGATGCAGAGGATATATGTCCTTCTTCGATATCGGCAACAGGTAAATGATCATTTTCGATGGCGGACAATAGGTTCATCATCTGCCCTCTTGTAGCAGGTGCTGCATTTAATTCAATACGAGGTTCTTTTAGGTCCTCTGGGAATTTTTCCCTTTCGAACAACACATCCCTTAAAATACGCTCACCTTTGCCTTGGGGTATGAATTCGTATTTCATGGTATTCCCTTTTAATGTTCCCTTATCTCCATAAATAATAAAAGACCAAGGATAGGCGGGATCGGCCGGAGCACCCCAAGTACGATGGTTCCATACACAATTTAAATCATCATATTCAAATATAGCCGTTTGGGTGTCTGCAATGTTTGATTTGGCATCTTTTTGCACATAAATTCCACCCGTAGCTGAAATACGTTTTGGCCAACCCAACTTTAACATCCAGCGCACGGTATCAAACATGTGCACACACATATCCCCAGTTATTCCATTACCATATTCCATAAATGCCCGCCACCAGCTCCCATGGGGCAAGCCATCATATGGCCTTAAAGGTGCTGGACCCGTCCATAAATCATAGTTCAAAAAGGCTGGAACGGGTTGTTCTGGAGGATTCGCATTGCTCTTCATATGAAAATAACAACACATCTCCACATGGGAAATTTTACCAAGCAAACCTTTTTCGATAATATTCTCCTTAGCATCGATCATATGGGCGGTACTTCTTCGCTGGGTACCGATCTGTATTTTCCGTTTATATTTTCGCGCAGCCGCTAATACAGCTTCTCCTTCCAGCACATCCACACTTACCGGCTTTTGCAGATAAACATGAGCACCATTTTTTATCGCTGCTATAGCCATCAAGGCGTGCCAATGATCTGGTGTGCCGATTATGACGATATCCAACTGATGTGCTGCCAACAATTTTCGATAGTCTTCATAAAGTGCTGGTGTTTTCTGGGATTTTTGTTTTCCGGCGACCAATCTTCCAGCCTCTTCCAAATGGTTTTTGTCCACATCACATAAGGCTACCACCTCCACGTCGGCCACCTGTAACAATCTAAATAGATCGCTTTTTCCATACCAACCCGTTCCAATCAAAGCCACTTTTTTACCAGCTGCTTTATCCAATCCAAAAACATCTTGAACAAAAGCTGCCAGGGATAATAATGCAGCTGTTCTTGTAATAAATTCTCTGCGGTTGAGGTTCATAGCGTTAGGTTTAGGTTTATTATACAACAAGATAGCAAGAAGCTTGCTAAAAACAAAAAAGACCAATGATGGACATTGATCTTTTTATTACCTAATAATGGGAAATATTTATAGTGGATTGGTTAAATACTTTCAGGAATACGTAGATAAAGCAATGTAGAAAATAATCCTTACGGTTAACCGTAAGCATGATATTTTTTTAATGTTTTTGAAAAGATACACTATCGATTATAATTTCTTGTTCTTTTAAATCGGAAGGCATTTGACCCTTAAACAGCCAAAGGTTTATCCTCATCCGCTCCGTTGTAGCTTTTGGAATATGAGGTCCTGTATATTTCCAAACAGCGTATGGAGCAATCGCAGCATCAGAATTTACCTGGCTGATGAAATTGATCTGATCTTTTTTCCAATCAAAACTGTGGATTGTTGGACCGGCATTACTGGGAATCTGGAATCTATGTTTGTTTCCCTTTTTATCTGCCGGTTGAATAGCAAATTGTGCATTCTGATTATCAGGGATTGACCATTTTGAAAATTCAATATCGATTTCCTCCACATCATTTAAATAGGTAAATAAACCAGAAACAACATTTTGGTCTAGCAAGGTTATATCCGAATGTACATAGAAAGTATATTTACCATAACCTAAAGGTTGTTTACAATACATTCCAGCGCAATACCAATTACCATCTTTTTGCGTTATTTTTAGGTGCAGCTTTCCATCCTTATCTATCCAAACATTATCTTCCGAATTGGAAAAGAAATTGGGTCCTGGCCCTTTTTTGACCACATCATTTCTAACGATCCAATCAAAACCAGAGAATTTAAGCTCACGATGTGTGACCTCCATTTGTTTTTTTACAACGGGTGCCTGCATAGCACAATTCATCAATAAAAGCATTAATCCGACTCCCACAGAGCCTAAACAAAGATATTTCTTCATTTTTATTAAACAGCTTTCAGCCTTTCCTCTTCAAGATCAATTTGATAAATCTGATGCCGGATCAACTCTTCATCAAACTCTTCACTTTTATTTAATTCTGCGAGGTATTCGCGTTGCACCTGAAAAATCTCAAATAGGATGTTTTTACTGATATCATCCATCCAATTGGTCTCTTGTACTTTAGACTGATCCTCCCAGTGCTTCAATATCTTTTCCATACCAGCATGGCCCGCATATTCGGTTTCATATTTGGATTTAACATGTTGGTAGACATGCTGTCTCAGACCAACTTTCATTTTTAAACGGGTATTATGCGCTATCTGCTCCTCATCATCAAGCCCTTGAAAAATTTTAAACCTTTTAATAAAATAAGGTAAAGTAAGTCCCTGTACCACAAGCGTCAATAATATCACTACGAAGGTAATGAACAAGATGAGATTTCGGTATGGAAAAGGTTCTCCTGATGGCAAAGTTAAGGGAATGGCTAATGCCGCAGCCAAGGATACCACCCCACGCATTCCAGTCCATCCTAACATGATGGGTAAATACCAACGTCTTCTACTGAATTGGTTCTGGTGTGCCACATTAGGTCTAAAAATAACTGTGGCAAACATCGCAGCATAGGAGCTCAAAATTCTGGCAATGATCAGCACCGCCGTAACGATCACCCCATACCCCATGGCAGTACCAATCGGCATTCCATGTGATTTAATGGCTGCAACGATTTCGGGGAGCTCTAGTCCGATCAATAAGAACACCATTCCATTCAGGATAAAGGTAAAACTTTCCCAAACAGAATATCCCTTAATCCTACTTGAACTGGCAAGGTAACTCATCCGCCTGGCCGATAAAAATAATCCGCCCGAAACAACAGCTAATACGCCGGAACAATGAAATTGTTCGGCTACCCAATACATGAAATAGGGCTCGATTAGGGTTAAGGCTATATCGGAAGGAGCATCGGTGGAGAAATATTTATGAATCCACATAAAAACCAAAGCAATCAATATACCTATCCCTACACCACCAAATAACATCCATAAAAAGTCGAGTGCTGCCTCTTGGATTATGAATTGCCCAGTTCCAACGGCAACCAATGCAAACCGAAAAATGATTAAGGAGGAAGCATCATTCAATAAGCTTTCTCCTTCAAGAATGGTAGACGTGGATTTAGGAATTTTCACAAATTTGGTTATTGCTCCTGTACTTACGGCATCTGGAGGTGATACGATCCCTCCTAAAACAAATCCGAGGGCAATGGAGAAGCCCGGGATCATTTGATTGGATACCAATGCCACCAACAAAGCAGAAAAGAAAACCATCAGAAAAGCGAAACTTCCAATAATCCGCCACCATTTTTTCATTTCCTTAAAGGAGATTGTCCATGCAGCCTCAAACAGTAAAGGTGGCAGAAAGATGAAAAATATGAGATCGGGATCGATTTTGATAACTGGAAGCCCGGGGATAAAATAGGTCAAAAGTCCGGCGACCACCAATAATATCGGATAGGCGATTTTCAATTTGTTAGCCCAAATAGTCAGTATTACAATCAATAATACCATGACCAATACCATTGGGAGCATGCTATGCATCATAAAATGTGTGATTAAAAAATAAAAGTATGGAAAAATTAAATTCACCATACTATAGTCCACATGATATTTTTTTATTTGTACAAAAGATATTTCTTGCGCATTTTCTTATAGGCGGAAAGGCCAGGTTCCCAACTCTTTCTGATTTTTTCCTCCGATAACCCTGCTTTAATCTGTTCTTTAAATTCGGATACTCCAGCTAAATAATCAATATTCCCAATTTGTCGATGAATAGATCGGTCAAAGAATTTTGCTTTGTTGGGATGTTTGGCATAGAGTTCCATCATCCATTTCAGATTTATTTTTTTCGATTTTACCAATTCTTCCAGGTCTGTTTGACGTAGGTCCAAGCCATAGCAAACTTTATCTTGGTATAAGGGATCTTCTGCTCGTCCAGGCATGGAAACCGGTGTGTAATGGAATTTATAAATCCCTTTATACATTGGTCCGCCCACTACGGTAAAGGCATAATCTGTTCCCCGACCATGATTGAGTGAAACCCCTTCAAAAAGACAGGTGCTAGGATATAACAAGATACTTTCTGGGGTATTTAGATTCGGTGAGGGATAGATCGGCAGTTTATACAGCATATCATGGTTGTAGTTTGCATTTTTAATGATACTTAATTTTACCTTCCTGTTGTTTTCAAGCCATCCTTCCCCATTTGCCATCTGTGCAAACTCCGCCACGGTTAATCCATGGACAATTGGAATAGGAAATTGGCCAATTCCCGACTTGTTTTTCATGTCCAGAATGGGGCCATCTACAAAATAGGCATTCGGATTTGGACGATCGAGAATCAGCATTTCCTTCCCATATTGAGCAGCTGACTCCATCACGTCCCTCAAAACATTAATATTGGTATAGAACCGACATCCTACGTCCTGAATATCATAGATCAAGACATCTACGTCAGCTAAATCCTCCTTAGACGGTTTACTTTTGGCGCCATATAACGAAATGATCTTTACGCCAGTTCCCTTATCAACTTCATCCCCTACCTCGGTACCATTACTTGCATTTCCTCTAAACCCGTGTTCCGGGCCAAATACTTTTACCACATTTATCCCTCTTTTAACCAAGCTATCCAATAAATGGGTCTTGCCAATAATACTCGTTTGATTGGCAATCAGCGCAACCCTTTTGCCTTTTAATTGAGGTATATATCGTTCGGTTTGTTCAGCGCCAGTTTTGATCTGATCATTTGCGTATTTTAATTGGCCATACACAAAGCCTGTACTCAAAAAGAGAATGGTAAGAATGAATAGGTTTATTTTCATGTTAATATTAATAGGTTAATAAAGTTACATTATCTTTGCAACTTATTAAAATTGCCTACAAGTGATTAATGTAAATAATATATCCGTTTCCTTTGGGGGAACCACCTTATTCTCAGACGTTTCATTCTCTATCAATGAAAATGATAAAATTGCCTTAATGGGTAAAAATGGCGCTGGAAAATCTACTTTATTAAAAATTATTGCTGGAGTCGGAAAACCTACAACAGGAAATGTTACTGGGCCAAAAGATGCGGTAATAGCCTACCTTCCGCAACATTTGCTTACGCAGGACGGTTTAACTGTTTTTGAAGAAACAGCTAAAGCTTTTGATGAGCAGAACAGCATGGAGAAGGAATTAAATGAACTCAACGAACAATTGAATGTTCGTACGGATTATGAATCGGACGATTACATGAAATTGATCGAGCGGGTTTCCGAATTAAGCGAGAAATTCTATTCCTTGGAAGAAACGAATTATGATGCCGAAATCGAAAAGGTTTTAAAGGGCCTTGGATTTGAAAGATCGGATTTTAACCGTCAAACTTCTGAATTTTCTGGCGGATGGAGAATGCGTATCGAACTGGCAAAAATACTGCTTAAGAAACCAGACCTTATTCTACTCGATGAGCCTACCAACCATATGGATATCGAAAGTATTCAATGGCTAGAAGATTTTCTGGTAACTCAGGCAAAAGCTGTAATGGTGATTTCACATGACCGTGCTTTTGTCGATAATATCACCAATAGAACGATCGAAGTTACCATGGGTAAGATCTATGATTATAAAGCCAAATACAGCCATTACCTAGAGTTGCGTAAAGAACGTAGGCAGCACCAGATCAAAGCATACGAAGAGCAGCAACGATTTATAGCCGATAATCAAGAATTTATTGACCGCTTTAAAGGTACCTACTCTAAAACTCTACAGGTTCAATCGCGTGTGAAAATGCTGGAAAAGCTAGAGATCATACAGATTGATGAGGTCGATACCTCCGCCTTACGTTTGAAGTTCCCTCCTTGCCCTCGTTCAGGAACTTATCCAGTAATGGTTGAAGACCTGACGAAATCTTATGGTGACCATTTGGTATTTGAAAAGGCAAATTTGGTGATCGAAAGAGGTGAAAAAGTCGCTTTTGTAGGTAAAAATGGTGAAGGAAAATCAACCATGATCAAAGCGATCATGGGAGAAATTGATTTTGAAGGAAGTTTAAAAGTTGGCCATAATGCGAAGATTGGTTATTTCGCCCAAAATCAGGCCTCCTTACTGGATGAAGAGCTGACCGTCTTCGAAACGATTGATCAGATTGCCGTTGGTGATGTAAGGGTAAAAATAAAGGACCTACTAGGTGCTTTTATGTTCAGCGGAGATGATACCACCAAAAAGGTGAAGGTGTTATCTGGAGGAGAAAAGACCCGTTTAGCCATGATCAAATTGTTATTGGAACCCGTTAATGTCTTGATCCTGGATGAACCTACCAACCATTTGGATATGAAAACCAAGGATATCATTAAAGATGCCCTACAGGATTTTGATGGCACGTTGATTTTAGTATCTCACGATCGTGATTTCCTGGATGGTTTAGCAAAAAAAGTGTTTGAATTTGGAAACAAGCGAGTAAGGGAACATTTTGAAGATATCAAGGGATTCTTAGAATACAAAAAAATGTCCAGTTTGAAAGAAATTGAAAAATAATCATAAGAGTGCTTTAGCACTCTTTTTTTATTTATTTTTTTCTTCGGAATAATCCAAATAGGGCATCCAAATCATTTTTCTTATAATAATGTCGGTTTCCAATTTTGGTGGGCTGAAGAGATCCATTCTTTACAAGACGATAATATGTACTTTGACTAATATTTAAGAGTTGGAGAACTTCTTGCATGCCTAACAATGGTGCTGAGGAACCTTCTGTATGAGGTCCGTTTGCCGATGTTGCATCCCAAGCCAATTGTCTACTTTCAACCATATTCATTGTTTTAAGTAGAACCATTAAAATATCCTCCAGTAATTTTCTAAGCTTTAAAAGATCGTGATGTAGCATAACATAATGATTTTTTATAAAAATTGGATTTAATTTCTTGAAAAACAAGGTTTTCCACATTAATTTTCCTTTGTTTATATTTTAATTATATGTTATTCATCGGATTTTTATGGGCTTAATATTTTCGAGAAATAAAATAAAACAATTATTAAGCGGTTTTCCATAATATATTATTTACCTTGCACCATAATAATAGTTACTACACATTGACTAAAATATCCTAATTTCTGAATAATAATTCAAGAATTTAGATCCCTTATGCCGGTAATTATTTCTTAAAACAGCTTGACTTCAATGAATAAAATTTCAAATAATTGTGAAGATGAACAAATACATCTTTTAGGTTTGATTCAACCCTATGGAATATTGATCATCTTAGATAAGGATTTAATAATCCAAACACACAGTCAAGTAATTGATTCCTTAAATAAGGTATTCAATAAAGGGGAATGGATTGGAAAAAATATTTATGATATTCTACGGATCCCCGAAGAACAAATCAAAAATGCCTTTACTGAAATATTTGATGAGAATCAAGTAGAAAATTCCCATCGCTTTTCACAAGAGTTCATACTGGATGGTCAAGAATTCTATTTATCCATGTATTGGACGAATGGTTTACTATATCTAGAATTTGAAATCAAAAATAATAAACAAGGAAATTTAAATCTTTCCTTTAACTCCCATCTACAAAAGCTATCCCAATCCCAAGAAAACTTATGGCAAGACCTGAGTGATATTATTGGAGGCTTGCTTGGTTTTGATCGGGTGATGATTTATCAATTTTTAGAGGATAGTAGTGGAATTGTTGTTGCGGAACATCTAAAAAATAATGATTTAACCTCATTTTTGGGATATCATTATCCGGAATTTGATATTCCGAAGCAAGCAAGAGCTTTATATAGCAAAAACCATATTCGGTTTATCATAGATACGGATAGTCAACCAAATTTTTTAATCAATATCGATCAAGAAATTGATTTACAAAAAGTTGGTCTTCGATCCCTATCTCCTATCCATCTTCAATATCTACGTAATGGCGGTTTTCGATCCAGCTTAAGTATTTCCATCATGGTTATGGGAAAACTTTGGGGTTTGGTATGTTGCCAAAACGAATTGCCCCTACATGCAGATCTTCAGCGAAGAAATCTCGCTTACACCCTCACGCATTATGCCGCATCAAAATTTCAACACCTGGAGCACGAGGAAAAACTCAGCTATTTTGAGGAATCACAGAAGCTGGAAAGCCAAATAAAAGAGGCAATCTTCTTAAAGAACAATATTTTCAGGGATTTGGAAGCCATCATGCCTGCTCTGAAGGAAGCCATGATCAGTGACGGTATGGCTATCATTCAGGGGGATGATATCATCATCTCAGGGGATACACCAGCAAACTCATCCATTTCAAATTTTATTTCTTCGGTTAAGTCAGAGCTTAAAGATATTTATTTAACCAACCAACATGACAAGAATTCAAGAATGGATTCTAGATTGTTTTTCGAAGAATTTCCAGGTATCGCTTTTTTACCTATCGAAGGTCCTTCAGGGTTTACCTTAATTTGGTTCAGAAAAGAAACGCCGGTAATAAAAAAATGGGCAGGTAGGCCAGAAAAAGATTTTGTTTTGGACGTATCCGAGCAAGTCATGAAACCTTCTCCGCGAACTTCCTTTCAATTATATATGGAAGAGGTTAAAGGATCTTCTATCAAATGGACGCAACGAGAAGTTCTTTTTCTTCAACGGATCAAGGAGGTTCTTCAACAAGGAATGTTAAAGAAGGCATCACGAATAGCTGCCCTAAACGAACAATTAATCGAAATGAATAATGCTTTAGACACTTATGCCTATACCATAAGCCATGATCTAAAGAACCCCCTCACAGCAATAAAACTTTCAGGAGAATTTTTAAGTGTTCGAGATACAGTTCCGGACGGCTTGAAGAAAAAAATGACGCAGAACATTTTAGATGGTGTCAATAACATTGTCAATATGCTGGACAAAATACATAGTTTCTCAAAAGCTAGCGTTTTTGATTACCAACCAGTTCTGATCAGTACGGAGAAATTTATCAAAGAAATTGTAGAAATTGCAAGAGAACGATATAGCTCAGGAAATTTGAATGTGTCCTATGGAGAATTATTGCCAATCTATGGGGAGAAGACATTGATCTACCAATTATTTGTGAATATTATTGGTAATGCCATAAAATATTCGTCCAAGAGCAAGCACCCTACAGTTTCTATTACTTCTGAACAATTAAAAAATGGAGTTCGCTATAAAGTGATTGATAACGGAATCGGTATAAAGAAAAGTGAATTGGAAACTGTTTATGAAATTTTTAAACGTATGTCTAATTCATCGGGTTTTGAGGGTTCTGGAGTTGGAATGGCAATTGTAAAACGGATAGTTGATAAACTGAATCTAACCATTTCCATCGATAGTAACTTGGGAGTAGGTACAGAAATAGCTATTTTCTTCCCAGATAATAACAATTAAGAATGTTTTCATGGATAATTTTGCAGATACTTTAAAAAAAGAAACGCTTCACATACATCAACAAGTAGAGAAAACAGTTATTCAACGGATCAAAAATGTGGGTGACCTGCATGCTTATCAGGAATTATTGAAGGATTTTTACAGGTTTTACAAATCTGTTGAAGATTCCAGCCTACCATATTTAGACGCTGAAA
>DCOH01000035.1 GCA_002322865.1 Sphingobacterium sp. UBA1575
TAAATGGAAAGTTGGAGACTCAAAAAGAGCGACCTTTTCGATATCATTCAAATACATTTTTCGTGTTCCATTTTCCTCACGGATGACAGCAACCTCATTGGTCATCGCGTTGTTGGTTAATCCACCACTACGTGTAATAGCCTCTAATAAATTGATTTGACCATCTGGTACATTTAAAATTCCAATACCCCCTACTTCACCCATCATAATGATTTTCAAATTGGTCAATTCAACTTTAACTGTAGCATCATTTAAAATTTTATCTCCTTCCAACCTACTTTTAATAAGATTCTTGATCTCATCTATTGATTTGCCTTCCACATTTAACGTACCTAAAATAGGAAATTCAATATTTCCATTCTGGTCCACTAAATAACCTCTATCAGAGCCTACACCATTGGATAAAACCGCTCCTTTTTCATCAACAGCATACAATCCGGATTCATTATTGAATGGGGCTGCTAATTCTGGGTTTTTTGATCCTACTTGTATGCTCAAGCGATCGTTGGCTTGGATTTTTAATGGTGGAATTTTTTCCATTTCATATTGTAGGTTTGGGGACATATCTTCCACGAATACGACCTTTTTGGATACCAAACAAGAATTTAAAAATAGAAGCGTAAAAGCGCTAATTCCGAAAATGATTTTTTTCATGATGGATTTGTTATGTGGATAAGTTAGTGTAACACAAAGATGCAGCATCAGCGTTAGGTAAACAAACTAAATTTGCAATTGGTATTATTTGAACAATTTGAATTAAAATATCGGTCATAGATGAAAACAGGTCCGTATTCCAACGGATGGCAGAACAACTTGGCAAAACAGTTATCAATTTATCGGAGTTTTCCATAAAAGTTAATACGTTCTGAGGTCCCTGTTTTAATCTTACGAATCCAGAAAGCTTTCTTTTTTCATTACGATAACAAGCTGTTTTTCCGCTCCAAGGAGTACCATATACATATACTACCCCATCTTTTAGTCGGACCGCTGGATTATCATCATTTAACAAGGAAAATCCAGGAATGTTTTCTAACCAGAGTTTACTATGCGTACTTTTTCCAGTACCACTTTTACCTAAAAAAGCATAAGCATTCTGGCTATTTTCGACAACAGATGCATGGATTAATATCGTATTTTGAGATAGCGCTGCCTGAGCAAAAACAACCATCAAAAACCATGTCAACACATTTTCTTTATAGTTTTTAAAACTTGAAGCTTTAATGCGGACCTGTTTAAAATCCTTGCTGCTTAACATGGCCCATTCATATTGGCCATCTTCACTTTTTAGGATTGTTAAATACTGATCAGCATATGCATAGAATTTAAACCTATCCTGCCAGAAATTTGAAACATCAGATAACAATTTAGCTTGTTTTAAATCATAGGAAAATTCATCCAAGGATACCTGAATCCTACTAATAACTGGTATTTGATCAGAAAATTCGGATTTAAAATCTTGAAAAGAAGGTAAAATAACATCTAAATTGAAAGATTGAGGAACTTGGAGCTCTAAGCCTATTTCCGCAATTTCATAATATACTGTTTTGTAGATATTTTCCAATTTTGAATGCATAATTAGTTCATTTGAATTACATTATTACATCGGCTGGACACTTTTTCATCATGGGTCACAAAGATCATGATCTTATCTTTAGCATATTGCATCAAATTGTCCAGCAAGCGCTTTGATGTTTCTTCGTCCAAAGCTGATGTAGCTTCGTCAAAAAGCCATATGTCGCAATCTCTTAAGATTGCCCTGGCAATAGCTATCCGTTGAGCTTGCCCTTCGGATAAGCCATAGCTCTGCTCCCCAATTTTGGTATGTAATCCTTCTGGAAGCTGATCAATAAAATCAGCACAAGCTAGCCTTAATGCATTGAGCATTTGTTCTTCAGTGATTGATTTATTGATGATCTTCAAATTATCATAGATACTTCCTGAAAACAAAGAATTTCCTTGAGGTACATAAGAAAAGTTCAATTTATGTGAACTGTTTAAATCTGTCCGTTCAGCAAGCTGGTTTTCTATTAAAATTTTACCTTCAACAGGTTTAATCAAGTTTAATAATAACCTTATCAAGGTGGTTTTGCCTTTTCCACTGGCCCCTACTATAGCAACGGGTTCCCCGACTCTCATTTCCACGTTCAACTTTTGAATCACATCCTGATGTTCATAAGCAAAAGTTACATTTTCAAAATGTATGGCTTTAATGCCATCTCTAAAACTGTTATTGGAAATTTCTACTTGATCAATCAGGTCAATTTCCATTAATCGATCTGCAGAGGTTCGAAATCGAATGAAAGCAGGAAAAAAGGTAATTAAAGATAATATAGGGGCTTGAATCCGTCCTACCAACTGCAAAAATGCCGTCATAGTTCCAAAGGTTATTTCTTGTTGATTCAATCGATAAATACCCCAAATAAAAGCAGTCAAGTAACCTATATTAATGGCTACTTTCATCATGGTTTGCGTGAATAGTGTAAAATTTAATTGCTTTAATTTTAATCCTAGAGAATTTTGTTGGGCAGATTCCATTATTAAATGGCGTGCTGCGAAAATACTCAATGACTGAATTAAACCTCTGTTCCTTAAATTTTCTTGCATTATATTTCCAACTTCGCTTTCCGATTGTTTTACCGAATAGTTCAATTGACGAAGACGTTTAAAATAAATTTTAGAGAATAAGAACAATGGAGAAATGGCAATAATCATTATGGCCAACATAGGATCAATTACCCAAAGAAAAATAAAAGTAGCAATCAATTTTAAGGTTGTTACAATAAAATTAACTCCGACATGACTGATCATTTGAACCACTTCATTGCAATCGTTTGTAATCCTAACCATCACATCACCTGTGAACCATTGTTTTAAAACTTGCCAAACCGCGTTAAGTTGTTTAGCGACAATTTGATTTTGAATCCTAAGCGTAAATCTTAACTGGGTTTTCTGATTGATATAAGTAGCGATCAATTTTGCAATAATACCTGCAAAAACACTTCCCACGACTAACAAAATGTGTACTTTTAGATCTCCTGGAATAACGTTCAATGCAATATCTACCGACTTTTTAGAATAATATACAAACAGCAATGAAAAAACAATACTGCTCAATTCAAGTAAAAAATAGATAAATATTTGTCCATGGAATCCCTTTGCAAAGCTCCATGCCCAATTGATCTGTTGCTTAATGGAATTACTCATTCTTTATGTCCAAATAATCTATCTCGTGTTTTAAAAATAGGAAACCAAAAAGCTTCTGCTGGGGCATATTTTTTTGCACTCAAAAGATGTGGTACTACTCTTTCCAAAGTATTGTTGCGTTGTCTGTTTTCCTTTAATATATCTTTACTTCCTGCGTATCGGGTATCATGGAAACCAAAATTCCCAGCAACAAGAACATCTTTCAATAACCATTTTGCATCCTGTTCTGGATGGTTAATAAAGGGGAGGAAACTTTTAGATAATCCTAGATATTGGATAAGCATATTATTGACCATAAACATCCAATCTAATATTCCTAATTTTTTATAATGTGCCTGGAGTTTTACCTTATCTATTTCACTTATGGATTTTTTATATAGTCTGGCAACATCGCAGAATTGTCGCAGGCCAATTCCAAAACCCAAATAATGTTTTAAAATATGAGAATTGGTTTGGATATGAGCCAAGGTCCATGAAATTCCTTTAATGGTTGTATCCTGAATTTTTATTTTTCTATAAAATCCTTTTTCTGTATTAATCAACTTGTTGATATACCCTTGTTTAAATGGATTTAAAATGTCCATCATTTTGGTGTGGTGTTCAATTTCACAGTTTTCCCATAAGTATATGGAACTATTAAGAGCACCAGCAGTTACATTTATTTTCTTGGACCGAATGACTGCATTCGCCCGTTTAAAATCTTTTTTTGAATCGAAATATAGATCGATATCTCCACTGCTTCTTAATAATGGTTTTTCATAAAGATCTGCCAAACTTAAACCTTTCAATAAGGTAAAGGAGATGTCTTCTTTGTAAAAGATTTGAGCAATCTGTAACAGGTTTTTGGCCATTAATTTGTTTTGTCTTTCAATTTGATCGACTCTAACAGTCCATCGCAGTTGAAAAATTTTAGAAGGTAAAAATTCCGTAGGTAATTTCAACATGCCCTCATAGACAATACCTTCAACCGTTTGTGCCATGGATATGCCATAGAGTTCCATCCATTCTTCCTTATTTAATGGAAAAAAAGATAGATCGTCTATTGGACTATTCCAAAGACCGGATCTTAATAATGTCAGAAATGCTTGTTGAACCTTATTTAACATTAATCTTCTGCTAACAAATTGTTCTTTTTAAAAGTAGTTAATAACTGTTGTGCATCAGCTTCAATGGTCTGTTGATCATACTCTGATAAATCATATTCTTCTTTTAATAACGCTATTACGTCCTCAACCGTAAAGTCCATATTATAAAGTGATTGCCAGAGCCAAGCAGCGGTTTCATTTAAGGTATATACCTTTGAGAAATCCATCATGCCCTGATCCGGTTCAATTATCACAAAATCTTCCCCAACTTGTCTTATTTCTAAGTCCTTCCGTAACCTCATATTTTTCAAGTATATGTCTATTTAATCTTAAATAGTTTATAAGCCAATATTCTAATTGGGCGGGCTAAAAACCAACATATTGCAGCTATTTTAGAATTCAAAGATTGTAGAGGAATTTGTTTCCCATTTCTAATTACGAAAGCTACCCATGCAAAAACTTCGGCTTTTGTAATCTTCTCTATTTGTACTAAATTTCCATCTCCAGCCATCCAAATCCAGTTCTTATTTAAATGAATAATTCTGTGCATCACGTAGCCATTTAATGTATTAGCTATTACAATATTTCCACGTTTGAAATCCTTCTCTTCAATAGGTTTCAAAATTATTTTTTCGCCTGGTTTAAGAAATGGACGCATGCTTCCTCCGACAACGGAAATCTGTACGGATTTCCCATCCTGTAATATGGGCTTAATTTGTTCAAAAAAAAGCTCATTTTTTATTCGCAGTGTAACCCTCCCGAAAATTC
>DCOH01000065.1:0-31343 GCA_002322865.1 Sphingobacterium sp. UBA1575
TTGTACACACCGCCCGTCAAGCCATGAAAGCTGGGGGTACCTAAAGCATGTAACCGCAAGGAGCGTGTCAGGGTAAAACCGGTAATTGGGGCTAAGTCGTAACAAGGTAGCCGTACCGGAAGGTGCGGCTGGAATACCTCCTTTCTGGGGCCTGTACCCGGCCTCGCTGCANNTTCGAATCCGTTATTCTCCACAGGCCTTCCCGCAAGGGGAAGGGATGAGAGTTCTTTGACATATTGGAAGAAAAGAGATAACAAGAGAAGACAACAGAGGCACGATCCATCCGTGGATACGGCCAAAGCAACGCACCATCTGGCAAAAGGGATGGTGACGTGAAGAAAGTAAACAAGGGCACACGGGGGATGTCTAGGCTCTCAGAGGCGATGAAGGACGTGATAAGCTGCGATAAGCCACGGGGATCGGCAAATGCGACTCGATCCGTGGATCTCCGAATGGGGCAACCCGGCATGTTGAAGACATGCCATCAAATGAAGCGAACGCGCCGAACTGAAACATCTAAGTAAGCGTAGGAGGAGAAAATAACAATGATTTCCCAAGTAGTGGCGAGCGAACGGGAAAGAGCCCAAACCATACCTGTTACGGCAGATATGGGGTTGTAGGACCACGATATTGTACTGTGCTATGAACTGGAAGCAGGTGGGAAACTGCGCGATAAGGGTGAGAGCCCCGTACAGGCAAAGAATACAGGCATAGTGGTATCCTGAGTACCGCGGGACCGGAGAAATCCTGTGGGAATCCGCCAGCACCATCTGGCAAGGCTAAATACTCCTGAGAGACCGATAGTGGACCAGTACCGTGAGGGAAAGATGAAAAGAACCCCGAACAGGGGAGTGAAAAGAACCTGAAACCGTGTGCTTACAAGCGGTCGGAGCGGAGCGATTCCGTGACGGCGTGCCTTTTGCATAATGAGCCTACGAGTTACTCTTGTCCGGCAAGGTTAATCGATTAAGTCGAGGAGCCGAAGCGAAAGCGAGTCTGAACAGGGCGCACAGTCGGATGAGGTAGACGCGAAACCTTGTGATCTACCCTTGGGCAGGTTGAAGGTGCGGTAACACGTACTGGAGGACCGAACCGATAAACGTTGAAAAGTTTCCGGATGACCTGAGGGTAGGGGTGAAAGGCCAATCAAACTGGGAAATAGCTCGTACTCCCCGAAATGTTTTTAGGAACAGCGTCGGCATATGAGTCTAGCAGAGGTAGAGCTACCGATTGGGTGCGGGGGAGTCAAATCCTACCAAATCCAGACGAACTCCGAATGCTGCTAGATATGGCCGGCAGTGAGGCTTTGGGTGCTAAGGTCCAAGGCCGAGAGGGAAAGAACCCAGACCATCAGCTAAGGTCCCCAAATCCGTTCTAAGTTGAACTAACGAGGTCCGGTTGCCCAGACAGCTAGGATGTTGGCTTGGAAGCAGCCATTCATTTAAAGAGTGCGTAACAGCTCACTAGTCGAGCGGCCGGGCGTGGATAATAAACGGGCATCAAGAACGGTACCGAAGCTATGGATTGCAGTTTTACTGCACTGGTAGGGGAGCATTCCATAGGGGGCGAATCCGGCAGGTGACTGTCGGTGGACCTTATGGAAAAGCAAATGTAGGCATAAGTAACGATAAGGCGGGTGGGAAACCCGCCCACCGAAAGACTAAGGTTTCCTGATCAACGCTAATCGGATCAGGGTCAGTCGGGACCTAAGGCGCATCCGAATGGAGGCAGCCGATGGACAACGGGTCAACATTCCCGTACTGTTCCTTACTGCGATGTGGTGACGGAGTAGTGACACTGCCGCGAGCTGACGGAATAGCTCGTTGAAGCGCAAAGGTATTGGACCGGTAGGCAAATCCGCCGGTACAGCCGAAGCGCGATAGTACTGCAAACCTCCGGGGGCGCAGATAGTGCAGGTAATCAGACTTCCGAGAAAACCCGCTAAGCTTCAGGTAAGGAACACCCGTACCGTAAACCGACACAGGTGGTCGAGGAGAGGATCCTAAGGTGCTCGAGTGAATCATGGCTAAGGAACTCGGCAAAATGGCCCTGTAACTTCGGGAGAAGGGGCGCTTCCTCCAGCGATGGAGAAGCCGCAGTGAAAAGGCCCAGGCGACTGTTTAGCAAAAACATATGGCTTTGCGAAATCGAAAGATGAAGTATAAGGCCTGACACCTGCCCGGTGCTGGAAGGTTAAGAGGGGATGTCATCCGCAAGGAGAAGCATTGAATCGAAGCCCCAGTAAACGGCGGCCGTAACTATAACGGTCCTAAGGTAGCGAAATTCCTTGTCNNGAATGGTGTAACGATCTGGGCGCTGTCTCAGCCATGAGCTCGGTGAAATTGTGGTATCGGTGAAGACGCCGGTTACCCGCAACGGGACGGAAAGACCCCATGAACCTTCACTATAGCTTAACATTGAGATTGGGTACAGGATGTGTAGGATAGGCGGGAGTAATTGAAGCGGTTTCGCCAGGAACCGTGGATACGACCTTGAAATACCGCCCTTTCTGTATCCGGTTTCTAACTCGCCCGTGGCGAGGACATTGTTTGGTGGGTAGTTTGACTGGGGTGGTCGCCTCCAAAAAGGTAACGGAGGCTTTCAAAGGTAAGCTCAGTACGCTTGGTAACCGTACGTGGAGTGCAATGGCATAAGCTTGCTTGACTGTGAGACCTACAAGTCGACCAGGGTCGAAAGACGGACATAGTGATCCGGTGGTTCTGTATGGAAGGGCCATCGCTCAAAGGATAAAAGGTACTCTGGGGATAACAGGCTGATCTCCCCCAAGAGCTCATATCGACGGGGAGGTTTGGCACCTCGATGTCGGCTCNNGAGCTGGGTTCAGAACGTCGCGAGACAGTTCGGTCCCTATCTGTTGTGGGCGCTGGAAGTTTGAGTGGATCTGACCTTAGTACGAGAGGACCGGGTTGGACGGACCGCTGGTGAACCTGTTATGCCGCCAGGTGTACGGCAGGGTAGCTACGTCCGGGATAGATAAGCGCTGAAAGCATCTAAGTGCGAAACTAGCCACGAGATGAGACTTCCTCATAAGGGCCGTCGGAGATGACGACGTTGATAGGCCACAGGTGTAAAGGTTGAGAGACCAAAGCCGAGTGGTACTAATAACCCGAAGCTTTCCAATGCGGATAGTACTGTTGTCCTCTCTCTTTTTTGATCCTTTCTTCCAATAACATGTCAATGACGGCGAAGCCGGCATTGACAGTATCTAGTAGTTAGTAGTTAGTATTTAGACTGCTGCATGCGTACAATGATTGTCAAATATATCAGAACAATATCTCATAAAGATCTTCAGGTGCCTATATCGGCGGTGTCCACCTCTTCCCATTCCGAACAGAGAAGTTAAGCCCGCCAGAGCCGATGGTATTGCCGTAACAGGTGGGAGAGTAGGTCGGCGCCTAATTTTACAAAGGAGCCCCGTTATCGATGAGATGACGGGGCTTTCTGTTTTTTGGATTTTTTGTGTTCGGGACTTCCGAATCATTGGAAGACACCGCGTCATTGCGAGGGACGCCACGTCATTGCGAGGAACGAAGCAATCTTCCCGCACGACATAAGGCGCCGCATATCGAAAGATTGCTTCCTCGTACCTCCTCGCAATGACGGAGGGCGCCATAGGTCTAACTACTAAATACTAACTACTTAATACTAAAAAGGAATTTGCAAAGTTTTTGAACAGCAACCGAACGGTGGCTAATCCTATTCTTTTCTTCTAGGCTCATCTCTGCGAAAGTGGTATCATATCCATTAGGTATAAAGATTGGGTCGTAGCCAAATCCTTTGGTGCCAATACGCTCGGTAATAATTTTACCTTCAATACTTCCTTCAAAAAAATGCTGTTCATTATTTATGTTTAAGGAAATAACAGTTTTAAACCGCGCCGTTCTATTGGGATTATCGCCGAGTTTCTCCAGTACCAGATCAATGTTTTTCTCCATGTCCCTCGTTCCGGCATATCTGGCCGAATAAACACCAGGCTCCCCCTGCAAAGCATCAACCTCCAAGCCCGAATCATCAGCAAAACAATCCACATTAAATCTTTCTTTAAGATAATCCGTCTTTTGTTGGGCATTATCTTCAAAGGTTGCCCCGGTTTCTGGGATATCTTCATGGCAACCAATATCCGCTAAGGAAAGTAGCTTGAACCTATCACCGATCATCTGTTGCACCTCTTCTAATTTATGGGCATTGTTTGTTGCAAATACTAATTCCATTCCTGTGTTATTTATTTTTATGTGATGTTAATGTATAATCTGCTTAATATATAACCTGTTAAATATATAGGTGAATATTTATACTGTTAAAATACAAAAAAAAGCATCAACCTCTTGGGTTGATGCTAAACTACACATTAAATTTAACGGATTATGATTAAACAGTTTTATCAATTTATATTAAACGGCTTAGAAAACCATGATTAAACAGCTTGGCTAAATACTGCCTCTTTGCTTTCCAGATTGGAACTCCCCATCAAATACTCATCCACCTTCCTTGCACATTCCCGACCTTCAGAAATCGCCCATACCACTAAGGATTGTCCTCTACGCATATCTCCTGCCACAAACACATTTTCCAAATTGGTCTTATAAGCTGATTCTGTAGCCTGTACATTTCCCCGATTATCCAACTGCACACCAAGCTGGGTTAATAAACCTTCATGTTGTGGATGCAGGAATCCCATCGCAAGGGTGACCAATTCGCAAGGGATTTCCCTTGCCGATCCTTCTACTTCCTTAAATGATAGCGGTCTGCCCTGTTGATCGGTTTCCCATTCCAGATCCACCACCAAGGCTGCCCGCAGGTTCCCTTGTTCATCCCCTAAAAACTCCTTTGTACTAACACTCCAGTGCCTTTGGCAACCTTCTTCATGCGAAGTCGTTGTCTTTAGAACCATCGGATAGCTAGGCCATGGCATGGCAGAAGTACGTGTTTGGGGCGGGGTAGGCATCAGTTCAAATTGGGTAACCGATTTGGCACCATGCCTATTGGAAGTGCCTACGCAATCCGATCCCGTATCACCACCACCGATCACCAAGACATTTTTTCCGGTAGCCGTTATCTCTGCCTCCGCAAAAGTGGAATTCCCAACCCGTTTATTTTGCTGTTTGAGGAATTCCATCGCATAATGCACCCCATTTAACGCCCTACCTGGAATATCCAAGTTTCGCGGAATGGTCGATCCACCGGTCAATACCACGGCATCATATACCTGTAATTCCTTCGCTGGGACATTATTCCCTACTTCGGCATTCGTCCGGAAGATGATCCCTGATTCTTCCATTATCGCTACCCGACGGTCAATCACCTGCTTATCCAGCTTAAAATCGGGGATTCCATACCGCAATAGACCGCCTACTCTATCATCCCTTTCATAAACGACTACCTCATGTCCAGCCTTGTTCAACTGTGCGGCAGCGGCCAGTCCAGATGGACCAGAACCCACTACAGCGACCCTTTTACCTGTTTTCAGGAAACTCTTATGGGGTTTTACATAACCTTTTTTATAGGCTATTTCGATGATGTGTTTTTCTATTTCCTCAATGGCTACCGGGTTTTTGTTGATGCCCAGCACACAGGCAGATTCGCATGGTGCCGGACAGATCCTCCCCGTAAACTCCGGAAAGTTATTGGTTGAACTCAAAATCTGATAAGCTTCTTCCCATTTCCCATCATATACCGCGTCATTGAACTCTGGGATCACGTTGCCCAAAGGACAACCCGAATGGCAGAACGGAATCCCACAATTCATGCACCTTGCCGCTTGACTATTTAATTGTTCATCCGAATACGGATTGACAAATTCCTTATAATGTTGTTTCCTGCTTTCCACAGCATCTTTCTGAGGGAGCAAGCGTTCATATTCTAAAAATCCTGTTGGTTTTCCCATGAAATTCCTGATTATGCGGTCACTAATTTTTTCAATAATACATTTTTGTATTCCCTTGGGAATACCTTTATAAAGCGGTGCTTTTCGGTAGCCCAATCCTGAAGGATGACGCTTGCCCTTTCACTCTTGGTCAATAGGATATGACGTTTCAATAAGCTGATGATCGCTGTTTCGTCTTCGCTTTCCAAGGGATCCAGATCCACCATTTCCTTGTTGCAGTTTTCCTTGAAATTGCCCTTAATGTCGTAGACCCATGCGATCCCTCCACTCATGCCCGCAGCGAAATTCCTTCCGGTCTCGCCCAGGATCAATGCCCTACCGCCGGTCATATATTCACAACCATGGTCGCCGATCCCTTCCACGACTGCCGTTGCACCAGAATTCCTTACCGCAAAACGTTCGCCAGCCATACCGTTGATGAACAAGTGCCCGGAGGTTGCTCCATATAAGGCTACATTTCCAATGATGATGTTCTCATGTGGCTGTAAGCGACTTTCCTTACTTGGATAAATGGCCAACTGAGCGCCTGAAAGTCCCTTGCCCACATAATCATTGGCCTCGCCTTCCAGTTCAAAGGAAATCCCTCGTGTGTTAAAGGCGCCAAAGGATTGGCCTGCCGAACCTTCAAACTTAAAGTTTATGCTGTTGTCCGGAAGTCCTTCCGATCCGTAGATCTTGGAAATTTCATTGGACAATAAGGTGCCTATCGTTCTATCGGTATTCTTGACGTGGAAGGTTCCAAATACCGGAGTTTTGGTCTCCAATGCAGGTTTCGCCACATTCAATAAGCCCCAATCCAAGATCATTCCCATGCCATGGTCCTGTTCTTCAGTATTGTACAAGGTTTCCCCCTGCGCATGCGCCGCTACATGGAGTATGCCCGAGAAATTAATCTTCTTGGCCTTCCAATGTGGCATATCTTCCCGTTTCTTCAAAAACTGCGCGCGTCCAACCATCTCGTNNCATCTCGTTGATGGATCTGAAGCCCAGTTCAGCCATGATCTCACGCATTTCCTCGGCAAGGAATCCAAAAAGATGGACGATATCTTCCGGTTTTCCGGTAAACAACTTCCGCAGTTCCGGATCTTGTGTGGCTACACCAACCGGACAGGTATTCAGGTGGCATTTACGCATCATGATGCATCCACCAGCGATCAGCGCCGCTGTGGCTACGCCCCATTCCTCAGCGCCCAATAAGGTCGCTATCACCAGGTCACGGCCGGTTTTCATCTGCCCATCTGCCTGTAGAACCACCCGACTGCGGAGCTTATTTTGCACCAGTGTCTGATGTGCCTCTGCCAGACCTAACTCCCAAGGTAATCCGGCATGTTTGATGGAGCTGATCGGCGATGCACCAGTACCACCATCATAACCTGCAATCAGGATAACGTCGGCATGGGCTTTCGCCACCCCGGCAGCAATCGTACCGACCCCTGCCTTGGATACCAGTTTTACATTGATCCGGGCATCCCGGTTGGCATTTTTAAGATCGAAGATCAACTGCGCCAAATCCTCAATGGAATAGATGTCATGATGTGGAGGTGGAGAAATCAGTCCCACTCCAGGCGTGGAATGCCTTACTTTCGCAATCCATTCATCCACCTTGTCACCTGGTAATTGGCCTCCTTCTCCCGGTTTTGCCCCCTGGGCCATCTTGATCTGTATTTCATCGGCTTGTGTAAGGTAATTGGAGGTCACACCAAAGCGTGCAGAAGCCACTTGTTTGATGGCAGAGCGCATGGAATCGCCATTGGCTAATTTTTGATAGCGGATCTCATCCTCTCCACCTTCGCCGGTATTGGATTTTCCGCCAATACGGTTCATGGCAATCGCCAAGGTACTATGTGCCTCATGGGAGATCGAACCAAAGGACATGGCTCCCGTAGCGAATCTCTTCAGGATTTCACTGGCAGGCTCTACCTCTTCCAATGGAATGGCTGTGCGATGTTTGGCAAAATCCAATAAGCCACGTAAAGTGAACATGCGTTCCTTTTGGTTATTGATCAGGGAAGCGTATTTTTTATAGGATTCGTAATCGTTGTTGCGACAGGCCTGCTGCAGGAGATGCACCGTCTGTGGATTCCATAAATGGCCTTCGCCACGACGTTTCCATTGGTATAGCCCGCCCTCAGGCAATAAAGTCTGGCTAACGCGGCTGTGTTCAAAACCACGTTTATGTTTTGCCAGGGCCTCCTTGGCGATATCATCCAAGGTCAATCCCCCAATACGGGAAACGGCACCACAAAAGTATTTATCCACCACTTCCGCATCGATGCCCAGTACCTCAAAGATCTGCGCGCCATGGTAGGATTGTAGGGTGGAGATACCCATTTTGGAAAATATTTTCAATAAGCCATTACATACGGCTTTTACATAATTCTTTTTCAGGTCATCCCAGGTCAGTTGGGTATCCATTTGCCCGGTTTCCTTCATAGTCCTGATGCTTGCCAAGGCCATGTATGGGTTGATAGCTGTTGCGCCGAAAGCTAATAGACAGGCGAAATGATGGACTTCCCAAGCNNTACTGCACCGCGGTTGCCGGTTTTGATCAGATGGTGATGCACCGCAGACACCGCCAATAGGGAAGGGATTGCGCAATGCTGCGAATCGATCGCCCTATCGGATAGGATAATGACCTCAAAGCCATCCCGAACGGCATCATCCGCATAGCGGCATAGGCGTTCCAAACCTGCTTCTAAAGAACCTTCCTTGCCATCGGCACGGAAATAACTTTGGATGGTCTTTGCCTGAAAAACTCCGGTATCGATGGATCTTAATTTCTCCAGTTCGGAGGAAGTGAGGATGGGATGCTCCAGGGTTACACAATGACAGAATTTCTGATCCTCAATCAGGATATTGCCGGCATTACCGATAAAAGTGGCCAAACTCATGACCAATCGCTCCCTTATCGGGTCGATCGGCGGGTTGGTCACCTGCGCAAAAAACTGTTTGAAATAACTGGAAATATGCTGAGGTTGATCGGATAGCACAGCTAAAGGAACATCCGTTCCCATGGAACCAATAGGTTCATAGCCGGTCAAGGCCATAGGGGTCAGGATCGTTTCGATATCTTCGCGGCTATAGCCGAAGGATTGTTGGTATTTGAAAACCGATTCTTTAGAAAGGTAGGTAAAGGTGACACGCGGATCTGCTAATTCATCCATTCGGATTTTATATTTATTGATCCAATCGCCGTAGGGTTGCTGGCGGATAAGTTCGCCTTTGACCTCCTCATCCGAGCGGATCTTACCCGCCTCCATGTCTACCACGAAAATCTTTCCTGGCTGTTGGCGGCCTTTTTTGATGATGGTCGATTCGTCGATTGGCAATGCACCTGCCTCCGAAGCCACCACCACCCGGTCGTCCGAGGTAATAGCGTAACGTAATGGACGAAGACCATTTCGATCCAAGGTGGCGCCGATGATCTTTCCATCTGTAAAACAAAGTGCTGCCGGTCCATCCCATGGCTCCATCAAGGTGGCATGATATTCATAGAATGCCTTTTTTAAAGGGTCCATCTGCTCATTGCCATCCCAGGCTTCCGGAACGAGCATCAAGAGGACATGAGGAAGACTTCTGCCGCTATGGAGCAACAGCTCGACCACATTGTCCAGACAGGCCGAATCGGATTGGCCCTTATCTACTACGGGCAAGAGGATTTCCATTTCCTCTGCCGTAAAATAGGGCGAAGAGTAGGCCCTAACACCGGCATAGAACCAATTGAGGTTGCCGGTCAGGGTATTGATTTCCCCATTATGGGCAATCATCCGGAAAGGTTGGGCCAATGACCAGGATGGAAAGGTGTTGGTGGAAAACCTGGAATGCACCAATCCAAAAGCAGAAACTACGCGTGGATCTTTCAGATCCTCAAAATAGCTACCCACCTGGTAAGTGGTCAACTGACCTTTATAGATAATGGTTTTGCAAGAAAGGGAGGCGAGGTAAAGGGGTAAAGGATAGGCTTGGTGTTTTTTGATCTTCTGGATGATCAGGCGGCGGAGCACATATAATTTCCGTTCAAATTCTTCGGTGTTTTTAACCTGTTCGGGTCTGGCCACAAAGAATTGAACGATTTCTGGTTCGGCACTTAAGGCCGTAGGTCCTATACCGGTTCTATTGACCGGAACAGAACGAAAACCAAGGAAATCCATCTGACGTTCCGAAGCTGCTTCCACGATCACCTCGCGGCAGATCTTGTTCATCTCCTCTTCCTTCGGCAGGAACAACATCCCTACGCCATAATAACCCGGTTCCTGTAATTGTATGCCTAGATTGATACATTCTTCCCATAAGAATTCGTGGGGAAGTTGGATCATGATACCGGCACCATCCCCAGACTCTGGATCACATCCACAAGCACCACGATGTTCCATATTCTCCAACATGGTCAGTGCATCGCGCACCTGCGCATGGGATTTCTGCCCTTTGATATGGGCGACAAAACCTACACCACAGGCATCGTGTTCAAATTCGGGATGATAAAGTCCTTCTTGCTGCATGATATTTTGAATATTAGATTGATTTAATAACGAGATTGCTAATATATGAATAAAAACTTGTTTTATTTATAATATTTATAATTTAATTAATGTTTTGTTGTTTTTAATGTAAATTATACTTGGTTTTATGATTGAATTTGTATTTGTTTCGCCATCTCATTATAAAAATGAAATATCATTCGTTACATTTGTTTATAGAACAAACAAATTATGGTCATCAAAGAAATTGAGATCTACCGTTTGAGCATTCCGATGGAACCATTTGTGATTGCAACGGGGGTTATGGATTATGCACAGAATACTTTTATCCGGGTTCGGACAGATGCTGAACTGTATGGGGTAGGCGAATGTTCGGCCTTTCCCATGATCGTTGGGGAGACCCAGGAAACCTGCATCGCTGTGGCAAAGGATTTTGCCAAGATCTGGGTAGGGAAAGATCCCTTGGCTTTGGAAGATCGCCTAGCCGAATTGCATACTTATATCGCGAAGAACAGCACCATCAAATCGGCATTCGATATGGCCTTATATGATCTGGCGGCCAAGGCTGCTGGCGTTCCGCTCTATCAATTTTTAGGGGGAACTCCTCGGGAGATCCATACGGATATCACCATCGGGATTGGCAGTGCGGAGGAAATGGCGGCCAAGGCATTGGCATTGTATGAAGGTGGGGCGGTTGCCCTGAAAGTCAAATTGGGGAAGAAGCCCCAAGAGGATATTGCCCGTATGAAGACCATCCGCCAAGCGGTGGGTTTTGATATTCCAATCCGGATCGATGCCAACCAAGGTTGGACCTATGATGAGGCTGTGGAAGCATTACAAGGATTGGAACCTTTGAAAATCCAATTCTGCGAGCAACCCATGCGCACCTATAATGACCATCTTCTTGCTGCTCTACGCGCGGAGACCATTGTTCCCATCATGGCGGATGAATCGGTTTATGATCATCATGATGCGGAGCGGATCTGTAGAACCGACAGCTGTGATTACATCAACATCAAATTCTCCAAATCTTCGGGGATTGCCGAATCGCTGAAGATACAGGCGATAGCCAAGGAATATGGTATCCCTTGTATGATCGGTGGAATGTTGGAAAGCCGTTTGGCATTGGCGGCCAAGGCGCATTTTGCCTATGCAGCAGATAATGTGAAATTCTATGATCTGGATACCTGCATGGTGGGCCATCTGGAAGATCCTGTAATTGGTGGCGTAGTGTATGATGGCTATGCCATCAAGCTGACCGATGGTCCGGGCATCGCGGCTGATATTTCGGAAGAATTCTTACAAAAATGCGATAAATGGCTGGTATGATCTACGCACAATTAAATAACGACAGCTGGGATCTGGGAGTAAGTGAGGTGCTCATCCTACTTATCCTAGTCTTGATCCTGGCCTTTTTCTTTTATATTTTCCGGAAGCTGTTGAAGCGAAAGTAGGTTTGTTTACGGCTGAAATTTGGGTATAAATGAGTACCTTTGGGAACATTTATCAGAATTAAAGATTATGAGTACACAAAGAGGACCTATTTCTCAATTCATGGAGAAAAACTATCTTCATTTTAATGCTGCTTCGATGGTAGATGCGGCGAAAGGCTATGAAGATCATTTGGCAGCGGGTGGTAAAATGTTGATTTCATTGGCCGGTGCGATGAGTACCGCGGAACTTGGAATTTCCCTAGCTGAAATGATCCGTCAGGATAAAGTGGCTATCATTTCCTGTACAGGTGCAAACTTGGAAGAGGATGTGATGAACTTGGTGGCTCACTCTCATTATAAGCGTGTTCCAAATTACCGCGATTTGACGCCTCAAGATGAATGGGAATTATTGGAGAACCATTACAACCGTGTAACCGATACCTGTATCCCTGAAGAAGAAGCTTTCCGTCGTTTGCAATCGCATTTAGAAAAGGCTTGGAAAGATGCAGAAGCTGCTGGCGAACGTTATTTCCCACACGAATTTTTATATAAAGTTGTTCTTTCCGGAGATCTGGAACAATATTACGAGATCGATCCGAAGAACTCTTGGATCTTGGCAGCTGCTGAGAAAAATATTCCAATCATTGTACCGGGATGGGAAGATTCTACCACAGGTAACATCTTCGCCTCCTACGTGATCAAAGGCGAATTGAATGTACACACGGTTAAAACCGGTATTGAGTACATGATCTATCTTACAGAATGGTACCGCGCGAATTCGGGTGGTAAAGGAGTAGGATTCTTCCAGATCGGTGGTGGTATTGCCGGCGATTTCCCAATCTGTGTGGTTCCAATGATGTATCAGGATTTGGAATGGCATGATGTTCCTTTCTGGTCTTATTTCTGTCAGATCTCTGATTCGACCACTTCTTTTGGTTCTTATTCAGGGGCAGTTCCGAATGAGAAGATCACTTGGGGTAAATTGGATACTGAATCCCCTAAATTCATCGTGGAGTCGGATGCAACGATCGTTGCACCATTGATCTTCGCCTGGGTTTTGGGTCAATAGTCGATATTTTTAATTTAAGAATAGGTTTTAGAAATGGCAGATAGCTTACATACAACGAATCCCGTTGCGCTTCAAGCGTTGATGTCGGAAACCTTATTTTTACCAAAAACTCCTCAGCAGGAATTAACTTCTGCTGAGGAGTTTATCTATCAAGGGGATAAGAGCACAGGGGTGTTGTTTATCCTGCGGTATCCGGATTATCCTTATTTCTCGCCGGCGGCAGAGGAGGCTTTTCTGAAAACCATCGGTGCATTGCAGCTCCACGCGGGCAATGTGGCGGTTGTCAATCTTGCCAATCCGCATAATCCGAATGAATGGAAACGAATCATGGCCTTTTTTCAACCGAAGAAAATTACCTTATTGGGTGTAGAACCTATTTCTTTGGGCTTACCAGCCATCGCACATAATTCTTATATGCACGGAAAGATAGCAACGGTCTTCAATACCTTTAGTTTTGAAGAGATGTTTGCCGATGTGCAGAAGAAAAAAATGTTCTGGATGGAATTTAAATCCTTTATGGGTTAGTCGAGCTGTTTTGCTCTTCCTCTAAGTTTTCTACTTCTTTTTTAGTTTGAACCGGATTTTCTACTTTTTTCTGGGTTGGATTTTCCTTGCTGTTTAAATCCTTTGAATTCGGGTCAGGATCATCTTTGCCGTTCTGGTCTGGAACAACCGTTTCCTTGCTGCGTTTTCTGTTCATCATATCCTCCACAGACTTTGGCCTGTCCTGAGGCTTCCAAATAAAGCCAGGGAGCACCTCATTCTCTTGGGTAACCAACTTAAATGGATAAAGCTTCTGATCAACCTTCCTTTCCGAAACATAATCATTTATTTTTCGGTCAACCATACGTATTTTGATGCGGCTACAGCGGTCATGGAACATCTCTTTGATGATTTTTGTTTTTTCATCTGCATTGAACACAAGAGCCTCCGCATTTCCTGTAACAAATAAGCGTTCGATATTGTTATTGGCAAAGAAGGCGATGATCTTTCGGCCTTTCAATTGATTGAACTTAACGGTATCCAGGACTGCATTCACCATAAAAGCATTCTCTTTTAATAATGCATTATCCATTTTGTTGTTCTTGATCTGCATAAAAATAGTATCTGCAGAGATCTGGGATCCATCCGACCAGATCATGGGTTTACCCATAAACCGGAACATGGAATCGACCATTCCGTAATAAACGGAGTCGGCAACAGCCTGAAGGTCCGATTTGAACACCCTGACATTCTTATAGGCATTCACAATGCGGGTTCTGGCGGTATCTGAAAACATCACCGTAGAATCCTTTATTGTTGTATCGGCTTTTAAAGCAGAAGTCATAGCCTTTTTCATGAGACTATCGGGTTCATTTCCCGATGGTATGACGGCATTTCTGCGCAGGATACTATCCGCTTTGGTTATGGCCTGTATCTGTTTCGGATCGACAGCCACCTTATTTTGGCTTGCAGGATCTGTTTTATTTACTTTTGGTGTAGTTTTTTTCTGGACCGTTTTAGCCGGCGTGGTCGGTTTTTTTGGATCCTGAAGGATTTTCTCACCGGCAGTCTGTGGATTTTGCTGGGTAGAATCTCCTGCAGCATTTAAATCCATATCCTCCTCATCGCCATAATCTACATCCGTATCTTCTTGGAGTTTTCCTCCCGATCGATCCAATTTTAAATCCAAAGGCTTATAATCCCTCACAAAAATAACCTTGGAAAATATGGTATCCGCCGTCATGTAGGCCGTATCGATCCTGGTATTGGTTTTAGCGGTAGGTGCAAGAATACTATCCTGCTTGGAAGGTTCAATAGCTTTAAGTTCTGGGTTTTTCGCCAATTCTTTCTGCCGATCCTTTTCGAGCTTTTCAGCGGCTTTTAACCGTTCTTTCTCGGCTTTTTCTTTTTCTTTAGCCAGCTTTTCCTGATCGCGTTCAAGTTGCTTGATCTCTTTAGGAGTTAAGTTTGTCCTATCGATCGTGTCTGTAGCCGTAGAATCCGCATTCCCTGTGGAGTCTGATTGGACGACATATTTGATCAGGGGGTCGGTATGCATCAGGATAGACTGATCGGCCTCTAAATACTTACCATACTCGCCATTGGCATAGAATTTATCCAAGGTATCTACGAATACCACATTCCTAAAAGCTTCTCCTATGCCTTTCTCCCGATCGTAGAATAAGCTATCGCCTTTTAAGAATCGGGATCCTTCGGTGTATAAGTTGTTTTTGTTGAATTTCGCAACGCCAAAGGCGGTGTTATATTTACCACGTTCTGTATATAATTTCTCGCCTTTTCTACCATTGATATTCGTAGGGCCAAAGAAAAATGCATCCCGATACATGGTGTTGTATTGTAGGGAGTCGGTATAGATAATTGCACCCGGCGTACGAACCACCACTTTGTTGCGGAAATAAGCATCCTTGGTCGTTTCGAAATAATAGGCATTCCTTGAGGTGATGGTATCCTGACGGCCAATAATTCGACCTCCATTTCTATAGGATCCGCGTTGGGAACCCGTATTATAGGTCATGTGGTTGGTGGTCAAGGTGGTTTCGCCATCAATCATCCTGACATTATAAAGAAGGGTTGCCTGTTGTGCAGCAGCATCATAAAACAAATCATCCCCATAGATAACCGTTCCAGAAGGTTGCGTGATAACGATATTACCTTTTGCTTTGAAGAACTCTCTGCCATCTTCTTCTTTATAATAATCCCCAGAATCGGCAGCTAAAGTCGATCCCTTATGTTCATACAATGCATTATACGCTCGAAATATTTTTTGGTTAATGGCTTTGACAGAAGATGAACTTAATAAACGAAGTTCATTTCCTGCAGGTTGAGCCTGTGGTGTAACGGGAATCTGCCCATAACTGGCCAAACAGATGATGCTTAAAAACAGTAGAATAAGGTATCTCACAAGCGCAAAAATATACAATTAATTAGCAAAAATTTGTTAAACAATAATTTTTAATAGCAAAGGGGATGCAAAGTTTATTATATCTATTTTTGAAGAATGGATGCAAAGACTAAATTCTCGCATTTCTTAACGAAGAACGAACTACTAAACCATTCGGAAAAAGTGCTTTTGGCGGTCAGCGGAGGAAAGGATTCCATGCTGATGCTGCATCTGATGCATGATTTAGGCTTCCAAATCGGTATTGCCCATTGTAACTTTCAATTACGGGGTAAGGAGTCTGATCTGGATGAAGAATTGGTGAGGAATTTCGCGCTTCAGCATCAAATTCCTTTTCACGTTATCCATTTTGATACCGAGGAATACGCCGATGAACATAAAATATCCATTCAGATGGCTGCCCGAGAGTTGCGTTACGAGTGGTTCGAGCAGCTAAGAACCGAGTTTGGCTATGTGAAGATTGCGATTGCGCAGCATCTCAACGATCATATCGAAACTTCCTTATTCAACCTGAGCAGGAGTACAGGATTGAAGGGCCTATTGGGCATCTCCATACAGCGGGGTCACCTTATCCGCCCCTTAATGTGTTTTACTGGAGCGGAAGTGGAGCAGACAGTGAAAGACCTTCAGATTCCCTACCGCGATGATCAATCGAATTTTTCCAGTAAATATGCCCGCAATAAAATCCGGTTGGAGATCATTCCGAAGTTTAAGGAGATACAGCCTGATTTTGAGCAGATTTTCTTGGAGAACATCCAGCATTTTGAGGAAAGTTACCAATTTATCCAACGTATAGTTTCGGATAGAAGAAGGGAGTTGTTTCGTAAAGAGGATAAATATGTTTACATCCAACGAGCAGACCTATCGCAATACCTTTCAGATGCCTACTTTTTATTTGAGCTGTTCAAACCTTATGGTTTTCTGAAAAGTATTCTGGAGGAAATGATAGCGGTATGGGATAAGCCGATGGGGCAGGTATTCGAATCATCGGATCATGAGCTATTGATGGATAGGGATCAACTGATCATTCGGAGGAGAAGGACTTTAGAGAAGGGGCAAGAAGTGCTGATATTAGAAGAAGATGTTAGTAAACATTTAAGCGCAGGAGAAAGCGTAAGCTTTCCTTTTTTAGATTCGTATTTAACCATACGCTGTTTAAGAGATCTAGGGATTGCAGATCCTAAATTATCGAAACTAAACACAAACATAAATGAAAATGCAAAGTCTGAAATCCAGATTGATGCAGACCTCCTCCAATTTCCATTGACATTACGCTTTAAGGAACAGGGAGATTATTTCATTCCTTTGGGCATGACAGGTAGGAAGAAATTGAGCGATTTCTTCATCCAGGAAAAGGTAAACCGCTTCGAAAAAGAAGAGATTCCGATCTTGGTGAATGGCAATGGGGAAATCATCTGGGTTGTCGGCATGCGATTAGATAATCGCTATAAAGTGACTGAAAATACAAAGAAAGTACTTACATTAGTGTTCAAATAGTGGAAATGACAGATCAACCTTTATTTCAGGAAAAACAGTACCTAGGTCGGGACATGACTTGGATTAGTGTTCGATTGATCCTTGCCCTGTTCTGTTTCGTAGCTTATTATATCAATTGGGAGCACCTGATTTCCCGCCAACTTTTCTTCATTGTCGGCGTTTTGATCTTATTGGTTTCCATCATCATGCTGTATATGATCAGCTATCGGACAAAAGTCACCGATACGCATGTGATCTTAAGTGGTCTATGGACCACCAGTTTAGTGAAAATAGACCTAAACTCCATCACCAAGGTGGAAAAAAAGAAGTATTCCAACTTCTTCTTCAATAACCCGGTTTACAATCTGCATAAGAATGGCAAGATTCGTTTTTATTCGGGTGGTAAGGAAGCCATTTGGTTAACCGACAAAGATGGATTGGTCTATGTGATTGGTTCTCAGCATCCTGATCAATTTTTTCAAGCTTTGCAATTGGCAAAAGAAAAAAAGTAAAAAATTGTTAATTGAGATTTCCTTGACAATTTACCCCGCTAAGCAATCAAATATTTATTAAATTTGATAAAAAGCATTAAAAAAGAATGACACTTATCTATTTCATTATATCTGTAGTTGTATTTTATTACCTGTTCAAATTTGGTATGCGCCTGTTGCTGCCTTTCTTCATGAAGAAGGTGGCTGAGAAGATCATGAATGGTCAACAAGGACAATACGCCAATGAAGGTCCACAACAGGGACGTTATCAAGATCCATTTTCCCAGTTCAAACGTGAGTCTCGTCAGGATGGTAAGGTCAGGGTAGAATATACCCCCGAAAAATCCAAAAAGGGCAAAGGCACGGAAACAGCTGGTGAGTTTATTGATTTTGAAGAAGTAAAATAGGCTAAGCCCATCTAAAAAGAGTATCTTTGCTTTGCTATGTGGCTAAAGCACCTTTCAGTCTTAAACTTTAAGAACTATACAGAGTCTACCTTAGATTTTTTACCCGAAACCAATGCCTTTACAGGACAGAATGGTTCCGGAAAAACAAATCTATTGGATGCGATCCATTACCTTTCACTCTGCAAATCTTTCTTCAATCCTATTGATTCCCAACATATCAAAAAGGGGGAAGAATGGTTTATGGTGCAAGGCGAATTCGATCGTGAGCTCCTCTGTGATGTTGTTTCCTGTAGCATCAAAAAAAATCAGAAGAAGCAATTCAAGAAGAACAAGAAAGAATATAACCGACTTGCCGATCATATTGGGCAATTTCCCTTGGTGATGATTTCGCCGAATGATACCTCCATCATTATCGATGGCAGTGAGGAAAGAAGGAAATTCGTGGATAATGTGATCTCCCAAACGGATAACCAATACCTGGATATCCTGATTTCCTATAACCGGATATTACTGCAACGCAATACCGTTCTGAAGAACATCAAGGATACCGGTGTTTTTGATGTGGGTCTTTTGGAGGTGCTGAACCTGCAATTGGTTGAATCGGGTGAACGGATCTTTAAGCGTAGACAACAGTTCATGGCTGAATTCCTACCAGAGTTCCGTCGGTATTACCAGTTCTTATCGGATGATGCGGAACAAGTGGAGCTTATCTATGAATCACCGCTGATGGGGCAGGATTTTCTGCAGCTATTGGAGGCCAGTTTGCATAAGGATAGGCTGTTGGAAAGAACTACCATTGGTATTCATAAAGATGATCTACTGTTCAGTATCCACGAAGGGATGCCCTTGAAGAAGTTTGGTTCCCAAGGTCAGCAGAAATCCTTTTTGATAGCTTTGAAACTCGCGCAGTATGCCTTTCTGAAAGATAAAAAACAGTTCAAACCGCTCCTGTTATTGGATGATATCTTTGATAAATTGGACGACAATCGCACCAAGAAATTGATGCAATTGGTGTCGGAAGATGAGTTTGGGCAGATTTTTCTCACAGATACGGATGCGGATAGAATAAACAGAATTTTTGAAGAAATAGGTAAACCTATTCGTATCTTTGATATACAAGGAGGTCAAGTAAATGCTGAAGTACAATAAAGACGATGCTTTTCGTAGAAGCGATGATATCACCATCAAACAGGCGGTAGAGAAGCTTCTGGATGTCTATCGGCTTCGCAGGAAATTTGACGAAACCTCCATTGTGGCTGCCTGGCCAGAATTGATCGGACAAGCGATCGCCAACCGAACCCAACAGATCTACATCCGGGATAAAAAGTTATTTGTTCGTGTAGAATCGGCTGTCATTAAAAACGAATTGGCGATGATGCGTAGGCAGATTATCGGCCGTGTGAATGAGTATGTGGGGCAGGTGGTCATAGAAGAATTTGTAATTCTTTAGTTTACCTTAGTTCTTTTCTTTTTTATCGATGAAATATTACCTATCAGCCGTGCTGGGTTTTTTGATCTGGGGAACCTTTGCCCTCGTCCTTAAACCGCTCGGTGCTTATGCCGCCCTGGATATTCTGATCCACCGCGTTTTGTTCGCCTCCGTTTCCATTGTGATTGCTTGTTTCCTGTTCAGACGCAAGCAGACCCTAGCAAGTATACAATACCTAAGAAATCTTCCTAAAAAACAGCTAAAGAATCTGCTGGTCAATGTGATCGGAAGTGCGGTTTTATTGGCCTTAAATTGGTTCCTCTTTATCTATGTGATGAATACCGTTTCTGTCAATGCCACTTCACTGGCCTACTTGATCTGTCCGATCTTAACGACCGTCTTGGCCAGTATTTTCCTCAAGGAACACCTAAACAAAGGCCAATGGTTTGCCGTGGCGCTGAGTGTGCTGAGTTGTATTCTCATGGCCTATGGACATTTTATCGACCTCTTCTATAGTTTTGTAATTGCGCTTTCCTATGCGGCTTATCTTGTGCTGCAGAAGAACTCCTTTCAACTGGATAAGTTCGTCACCCTGACCATTCATACTTTGGTTAGTACGCTACTGTTGCTGCCTATTCTGGGGATGATCGACACTTCAGTACCAAAAACAAATGATTTCTATCTATTGATAATGGTCATTGCCATTGGTTATACCATTATCCCGTTATTCTTGAATATCTACGCCTTAAAAGGCTTGGATAGCTCTGTCGTGGGCATCCTGCTATATCTTAACCCCATCATCTCCTTTTTCTTGGCGATCCTTTATTACAAGGAATCCATCACCCTTTTCCAGATCATTGCGTTTAGCCTGATCTTCTTGGCCATCATCTTATTTAATGTTTCCTATATTTATGAAAGAAGGAAAACAAAAAGAATAGCCAAGATATGAATGGATTTAAGGAACAACTCTTTCAATTATTTGAGGTCAATGAGCTGCAGGCAGAGCATATCCTCAGCCTTTTCAAAAGAGCAGAATTGGCAAAAGGAGACCTGTTTTTAGAGGTTGGAAAATCAGCTGATCGCTTAAGTTTTATAGCTTCTGGCTATTGTCGGGTGGTGAAATGGACAGAAGAAAAGGAAGTAACCCAGTGGATAGGCTCTCCGGGTTATTTCATGACGGATCTATCTTCCTTCTTTTTTAATCAACCTGCACTTGGAACCATTGAAGCGTTGAGTTCGATGGTCATCTGGACTTTATCCAAAGCCGATTACCAGCGTTTGGAAAAGCAGTTCCCTGAGTGGAATCTGTTGGAAAAGCGTTTTCTGGCAAAATGTTTCATGCAGATCGAATCCCGGGTATTTGATTTTATTGGCTTATCTGCTGAAGAACGATATCTGAAATATTTTCATCAGCATAAAGCCCTGTTTAATCAGGTGTCTCTTCAATACATTGCCTCGGTTTTAGGGATGAGCCCAGAAACATTAAGCAGGATCAGAAATAAGCTGGTCATTTCTTGATAAATGTCAAGTGCTTTCAGAATACCTCAGGCTACCTTTGGTATATGAAAACAGCAATAGAAACAACGATAAACATTCAAGCTCCGATTTCCCTCGTTTGGAACATCCTAACAGACTTTCAGAAGTATCCTACCTGGAGCCCGACCATCAAGGAATTTAAAAGAATACCAAAGGAAGGTTCTCGAACTAAGGTATTATTATCACAACCGGGAGGTAGCAGTATAACGATGAATCCAATCTTTTTAGCGATCAAGCCTAATCAAGAACTTCGTTGGAAAGGCAGCTTGCTGATGAACGGTATCTTTGATGGTGAACATAATTTCCTGCTAAGGGAAACCGAAGATGGAATTACCGAGCTGCTGCAAGGGGAGAAATTCTCCGGAATATTAGTGCCATTCCTACAAAAGATGATCCATGGAAACACAAAAAAGGGTTTTGAACTCTTTAATCAAGCGATAAAAGAAAGGGCAGAGGCTGCATTTATAAATATTGATCCAAGTCGCCTTTTCCTTCACGTATAACTTCAAAGTCGCCGGAAGTAAGGTCCACAATGGTAGATGCCACATTATCGCCATAACCACCATCGATCACCAAATCTACCTTATCCTGGTATTTTTCGTAGATCAATTCAGGGTCGGTAGAATATTCAATGATTTCATCCTCATCGTGGATGGAAGTCGTAACAATGGGATGTCCCAATTGCTTCACGATCTCCCGAACGATGTTATTGTCAGGGACACGGATACCGACGGTTTTCTTTTTGGAACTTAATAGCTTCGGAACTTGAGAACTCGCGTTGAAAATAAAGGTAAATGGACCTGGCAAGGCCTTTTTCAATACCCTGAACACAGCCGTATCAAAGGGCTTAGTATACTGCGAGATATCCGTCAGGTCATAACAGATAAAAGAGAGATTTGCTTTGTCAGGTTTTAATCCTCGAAGCGCATAGACCTTTTCAATGGCCTTTTGATTGCTGATATCACAACCCATACCATAGACCGTATCCGTAGGGTAGATGATGACTCCACCTTTTTTCAAAACCTCCACGGCTTCTTCTATTACTTTAGGATTAGGGTTATCGTTATATATCTTCAGTAACATGCTTTACTCTTTTAGGGTTAATCCGCTATATGATAAACAAAAACCGTCAAAAGAAGTTTCTGACGGTTTTAATTATATTTTTAATGATCTTAGAATTCAGCGTTCTTAGGCGTCCTTGGGAAAGGTATCACGTCCCGAATGTTGGTCATCCCGGTGGTGAACAACACCAAACGTTCAAAGCCTACACCGAAACCAGAATGTGGCACCGATCCAAAACGACGGGTATCCAAGAACCACTCCATTTCTTCCGTAGGAATACCTACTTCATTCATCCTGGTGATCAATTTCTCCAGGTTTTCCTCTCTTTGAGAACCACCAACCATTTCTCCAATTCCAGGGAACAAGATATCCATCGCACGTACGGTTTGTCTACCTTGTGCATCAACAGGGTTCTGTTTCATATAGAAAGACTTGATCTCTCTTGGATAATCGGTTAAGATAACCGGTTTCTTGAAATGTTTCTCTACCAAATAACGTTCGTGCTCCGATTGCAGGTCAGCACCCCATCCTTCGATCAGGTATTTGAACTGTTTCTTTTGGTTAGGCTTGCTCTTCATCAGGATATCGATCGCCTCGGTATAGGTCAAACGAACAAAATCATTTTCCACCACAAAGTTTAATTTCTCTACCAGATCCAACTCAGAACGGTCTGCCTGTGGTTTAGATTTCTCTTCCTCCAAAAGACGAGCTCTCAAGAATTCGATCTCTTCCGGACAGGTTTCCAACGCATATCTGATCACATATTTCAATAGATCTTCCGCCAACTGCATGTTGTCTTCCAATTCATAGAAAGCCATTTCCGGTTCGATCATCCAGAACTCCGCCAAGTGACGGGTAGTGTTTGAATTTTCTGCACGGAAGGTTGGTCCGAAGGTATAGATATTTCCGAATGCCAAAGCAGCTAGTTCGCCTTCCAATTGCCCGGACACCGTTAAGTTGGTTGATTTTCCGAAAAAGTCTTCTTTAAAGTCAATATCGCCTTGCTCCGTACGAGGAAGGTTATTCAGATCCAAAGTCGTTACGCGGAACATCTCACCAGCGCCTTCAGCATCCGATCCTGTAATGATCGGCGTATGCATATAAACGAAATCTCTTTCTTGGAAGAATTTATTGACAGCAAATGCCAATGCGTTTCTCACTTTGAAGATCGCGTTGAAGGTTCCGGTACGGAAACGAAGGTGTGCAATTTCACGAAGGAATTCCAGGCTGTGTTTTTTAGGCTGCAATGGGAACTTCTCTGCATCAGAATCACCAATAATGCTGATGTCCGTCGCTTTCACCTCCACACGTTGACCCTTACCTTGGGATTCCACCAAAGTCCCTTTTACACGAACAGCGGCACCAGTAGTGATTCTTCTTAGGATATCATCTGGGGTGTTCTCAAAATCGATTACAGCTTGGATATTATTGATGGAAGAACCGTCATTGATCGCTACAAATTGATTATTACGAAAGGTGCGAACCCATCCTTTAACAATTACTTCTTTTCCAAACTCTTCTGATTTTAATAATTCTTTTATTCGTGTATGTTCCATTTTTATGAAAATATGATTATTTCTGCGGTTTAAGCTTACAAAAATAGCAATTAATAAGATTTTACCCAACCTTTTTCCAACACCTCTTTAGCATGGTAGGTTAGGATAGAGGTTGCTCCAGCGCGTTTAAAACTTAACAAGGTTTCTAAGATCACCTGCTCGCTTAACCAACCATTTGCAATGGCAGCTTTTAACATCGCATATTCTCCGGAAACATTGTAGGCAGCGATCGGAAGATCAAAATTGTCATGCAATAATTTGATCACATCCAGATAAGGTAGCCCTGGTTTGACCATTAAAAAGTCTGCCCCTTCTTCCATATCCAATTGCGCTTCGATCAAGGCTTCTTTACTGTTCGCAGGATTCATTTGATAGGTCTTTTTATCACCTTTTTTAGGTGCCGAACCTAGGGCATCTCTGAAAGGACCATAATAAGCAGAAGCATATTTTGCGGTATAGGACATCAAGGATACATTGGTAAAACCATTATCATCCAATACTTCACGCAAATAGCCGATACGTCCATCCATCATATCTGATGGCGCAATGATATCAGCACCGGATTCCGCATGTGCCAAAGCCATTTTGCCCAATACTTCTAGGGTTTCATCGTTCAGGATCTCGCCGTTCTCCACAATACCATCGTGGCCATCCGAACTATAGGGATCCATAGCCACGTCGGTTACCACACAAGCCTCTGGGAAGTTCTTCTTCACTTCCTCGATTGCCCGAAGGTACAAGGTACCTTTACGGTAGCTTTCCGTAGCATACTTATCTTTTAGAGACTCTTCTACAGCCGGGAAAAGGTCAAATGCTTTTAACCCAAGCTTCATGCAGCTTTCCACTTCACGCAAAAGGTTATCCACCGAATACCGGTAGATGCCCGGCATGGAGGATACTTCTACTTTCTGGTTTTCGCCATCAACAATAAATAATGGAAATATAAGATTCTGTGCATGTAGGTGGTTCTCTTGAACCATATCGCGTATTACAGCCGATTTCCTGTTTCTTCTAGGACGATGTAACATGATGTTTTGTTTTATTAATAATCTAATCCGAAAATTGCTTCCGCCAAACCGATTTCATCTGGGGTAAAGGGAAGTGTATAGTTTAAGCCCAAATTTTTGATAGCAGCTGCGGTTGAATGACCGATACAGATGATCTTCTGGTCCGGATCTGCCAAGTTTTCGCGGAAATAAGCTTCCACATTGCTAGGGCTAGTGAAAATCATCACCTCCGCGTTGGTCTTGTTCACCTCTTCTTCGATGACGGTTTCATAGATAGGCATATCGATCACCTTGGTTTCTGGGGTCAATGCCTTTTGGATGGTCATGTAAGATCCTTCTGCGCGAGGGATCAATACGGTCTGTCCATCTACCAATTTTGCAAATTCCTTCGCGATATCTTCTGTTTCAATACCTAAGTTATCACCAGAGAAGTCAGCAATACGGTTGAATTTTCTTAAGGTATCTTCTGAACCTCTGCCCAAAACGGCAATCTTGGTCTTTTTCAAGATCAAAGGTTCCAACTTAAAGAAATGTTCAATCGCATTCTTGCTGTTGAAGAAAATCCAATCAGCGCGCTTAAGGATAAAAGAATCCAACTTATTGATGGTTGGGAAAATACGGATCAAGGATCGGTCATCGATCTGGATCTCGTGTTTTTTAAGGTATCTTCCCAAATAGGAGTTTTCTGCTAGATCACGGGTGATGAATACCGAAGTTGGAAGTTTTCTATCCTTGCTGTATTTGGCAAAGATCTTTTCCGCCATGCCTTCAGTGCTTTCTGCCTGCAGGAACACGCGATCTGGAAAGTCCTCATTCGTATCGGCAATGGAGGTCCAAGATTGGTACATGCCATCTTTTTTACGGCAATAGGAACCTAGAGGAGCATGACAACCTGCATCGAACATATTCAATACCTTGCGTTCTACTGCAATGGTTTCTGCTACTTCCTTGTTGTGGATTCCCTGAAGGATATCAAATAATTCGGTATCGGATTCACGGATCTGAATTGCCAGTACACCTTGCGCAGGAGCAGGGATCAATTCCACCGGAGGGATCTCTTCCAGATGGAAATCCGAAAGGTCCATATTGATCCGGGCGATCCCGGCTTTTGCCAACATAATGGCGTCGTATTTTTCGTCCCTTAATTTCTGAACCCTGGTCTGCAGATTTCCACGAAGGTCATCGAATTCAAGGTCTGGTCTTAAGGAAAGTAATTGTGCTTTTCTACGGTTGGAAGATGTACCAATGGTGGCATTGTGCTTTAGGGATAGGCGTTTGCTGATATCCACACAATCCTTATGTACAATCAGTAGTTCTGCAGGGTCTTCCCGTTCCGAAACGGCTGCAATAATTAATCCTGGAGGGTTTACGGTAGGTAAATCTTTGTGAGAATGCACCGCGAGGTCAATGCCTCCGGATAACAGTTCCTCTTCCAATTCTTTGGTAAAGAAACCTTTGCCTTCTAATTTATCCAATCGGAGATGTTGGATGATATCTCCTTGTGTTTTGATGATTTTTAACTCGGCCTGTACACCAATGTCAGCTAAACGATCCTTGACAAAGTTTGCTTGCCATAAGGCCAATTCACTGCCTCGGGTACCGATGATAAGTTTTCTGTTCACGTTCAAAGATTTACATATGAATAATTCGCTGGCAAAGTTAAGGAAATAGCCAATCAATTCTGCCTTTTTATTGTCAGAATGCGAATATTTAAAATAGCGTTAAGGAATTAGTTGCTCTCTGATTCCGCAGATTTTACGAGAATCTCTTTAGCCATCACCATGGGAACTTTGATGTATTTCTTTTCCATGTAGTTGATGACTTTATTGAGCACTTCGCGGGCCTGAGGATCAAGCTGTTCCATTTCATTGGCAAAGACCTCGGTCATGGCCAATTCGCGAATCGCTTTGATTTGCTCTGGAACTTCTTTCATCGCAACTTCTACACGACGTTGCTTTAAGATCGGAAGGAATTCTTTGATGTTTTGGTCGATGATCTTCTCGGCACTCTCCAATTCCGCATAACGCTCTTGAATGTTCTTCTCCGCAATCTGTTGCAAACTGCTCACTTCAATGTATTGGATCGGGTGTTTTGCAATGATTTCCGCATCGATATCATTCGGAATTGCCAAATCGATGATCACTTTTTTATCATCTTCGCCATTCAATAGGGATTGATAAAGGTCTTCATGGATGATCGCCTCAGGAGCACCTGTACAGGTGATCATCAAATCGAACCCTTTCTTGTAATTTTTCAATTCCGATAAAGGGTAAACAGGCGCGTTCAATTCTTCTGCAAGTGCTGCAGCGTTTTCAACGGTTCTGTTGAAGATGGTAAAATTGCTGTATTTATGTTTCTTCAGGTATTTGGCCAAGTTTTGGTTGGTTTCACCCGAACCAATAACCAATATCCTAGGGTTGTCGTTTAATTTTACTTCACGTAGCTTGCGGTAAGCTAATGAAACCACGGAGATGGGGTTGCGTGAAATATTGGTGAAGGTATAGACCTCTTTCGCTGTTTTAACCAGACGGTCCATCATCAAGCGTAAGAAATCGCCGGTGAAACCTGCCGCTTTACAGCGATCATAGGCGCGACGGATCTGTGCAAGGATTTCTTTTTCTCCGACCACCAAACTCTCCATGGAGCAAGAGGTACGGAAAAGATGTTGAAGGGCTTCTTGACCAGCATATCTGTTCACCTGGCTCAGGTAGCATTGCATGCGCTCTGCCGGTACACAGAAATTCATCTTGTCAAGAAATTGAACTACAAAATCATCATTCAATTCATGCGGACCATAAAACACGAATTCCACCCGGTTACACGTACCGATATAGAATATTTCAGGGATGTCTAAACTGTTCTTAAGGTTAATAAGGCGATTATCCAACTCCTCATTGCATATAACCAAATTCCCAAGATCTTTTAGATCGACATGTTTATGGGTAAACGCTATAACTTTTAAATTCTTCAAAGCTTAATCTTCCGCCAATAATTTTGTACTGCAAATGTAGATTAAAACCTTTGGGATATTGTCAAAAATCTGTCAATACAATGAATTTAGAACGATTATAAATAATGTTAAATAAATGTTAAAATGTTATTTTAGAGGAGGTTATAGAAGTTTTTGAAAAATAATTGTGATGACAATCATAATTTAAAAGGGGTAAAAGTCACCATTTCACAATGATTTCTCATATTTGAGGAAAAATAAAGATATGATTCGCTTAAACAAACCAATGGCTATTATCGGATTTATTGTTGTGTTTTTCTCCGCAATATTCTGTCCTTTCTTGAAAGCGCCCTTACAGGCTAATTGGAACTTATATCAGGTGGATATGGGGTTGTATATGATCACTAATGGTTTGTTGGGATTGGCTGTGCTGTTGTTTTTTATGAGGAAGTTACGCGCATTTCGGATAGTAGGGTTGGTATTAGTGGGCTGGTTGGTTTTGGCCATGGGCTTGGTTTATTTCCAGATCCATAATTATTTCGGTTGGAAGTTAATTGATAATATTTTAGTGAAGACCTTGCATATGAAATGGGGCTGGGCGGTTATTATTGTAGGCGCTTTGATTATTGTTTTTTCCGTAGGCAAAGGATCGGTAGGAAAAGGAAACCCAATCGCAGAACGAGAGGATTAAGGCTTGTCATCTTGAGGGTACCCTCCCTGTCATCCTTATCTCCTCCCAGGCCTATGCGAAATAAAATGATCCTTCAACTTATCCAAGCCAATATTCTCCTCCACCTTATCCAGCTCAAATAACCACGCCTTTTCCGGTAAAACCTCCGACTGCTCCTTCGAATTAATCAAATCCAATGGTTTCACCTTCACTGATTTCTCAATCGCAGGTTTAGCCTCATGGCTTCTCCGAGAAGTCCGGATAATCTGAAATTCCAATGTCGGCCATTTATTGATCGCCGAAAAATTACCCGTATAAATCTGATTATACTCCCTTGCAGGGATAATATTCGCAAAAATCCCAGATCTTTTACTTCCCGAAACCTCCTCCACAGCCACCAATAGCTCAAAAGATGTCTCATTGACCAAGAAAAACTTCACCAATCCATCCTTCTGCTCACCAGTAAGCGCTAAATAAATCCCTTTATCCAAAAATTTAGTGTTCTGGTTTACCTGAACCGGTTCATCATCCTCGGCCATACGCATATTTCCATGCACCAAGGTGATCTTACTGAGCAATACCGGAATCTCAAACCCTGTATCATCTGTAACCCCCACCATCTCATTGCCTAAAAAAGCCGTGATATGCCCTTCTATGGGCTCTTCTACAAACCGTACTAAATCGCCTATTTTATAATTCATCGTAAACTTTCTATAATTTCTATTAATCGATGTACATCTTCCTTATTATTATAAAGATGCAATCCTATTCGTATTCCTGTTCCCCTCGGGAAACACTTAACACCACTCTGTAATAAATTCGGATATAAGGCCGGGTCAATCTGTATATTGATCAGGGAAGATCTGTTCGCTCTTTCGCAGATATCCAACAAAAGCTCCCTTTCTCCAAGCAGTTCATAAGCCTCATTCCGCACCTCCTCTAAATGAGACGCAATATGCTGTAGCCCCAATCTTTCCAAGAATTTCAGCGATTGCTGCAAGGTGCCGTGTGCCAACGTATCCTGATGTCCCGGTTCAAAGAACGTTCCTAACAAGGATTTGGTTTGCCACATGACTGCTTTTGGTCTTGGAATATCCTTCAGTATCCCATTCAGAAAATCAGCTAATCCATCACTCAGCGTAATAAAGCCATTTCCAAAACCCGACAACAACCATTTATAACCCGAACAGGCCAAGGCATCGATCCCCGAAGCTTTGAAATCGAAAGGCTCCGTGCCCAAGTATTGCGTAGCATCCGCGATGATCCACATCTCCGGAAACTTCTTCTTCAATTGTTGAATAAAACCCAGGTCTATTTTTAGTCCCGAAATATACTGAACCACACTAAACACAAAAACATTTGGACGCTGGGTTTCGATGGCCTGTAAAATCCTTTCCTCCACATTTATGCTGACCGAAACTTCCTGAAAGCTTAATCTTCTATTGATCAAGGGGTATTGCAGGGAGGGGTATTCATCCGCTAAAACCAAAAATTCAAAATCAGCAGGCAGGCGATCTATCAAGGTATTATAACCAAAGGAAAAGTTCGGCGTTAGGAAAGTGTTTTCCTTTTCAGTATTGAATAAGGACGATACGCTGGCTTTTACCTCCGAAAGGAAATCGGCCTGTTTGTCCCTTAGGTCTGAACGGATATCAAAGAATGTTTCATCCCAATTTCTTCGCCAAGCAAGTGTTTCCTTAGGAATCAATCCATTTCCGGGCGTATTGACATATAAAATCTCCTCAGAGAGGTTGAAGTGTTCTTTGAAATCCATAGGGCTTTATTTCTTGATAGGCTAAATCTAGTAAATATTTCTCTTGGCTGATTAATTCTGCACCCATTCTTTGCAGATGTTCTGAAGGTATCTGGCAATCGATCATCGACAAACCAAAATCTTGTGCCAGATGGACCAAGGCGACTTTGGAAGCATCGGAAACTCTGGAGAACATACTTTCTCCACAGAAGACACGGCCTACCTGAACGCCATATAATCCACCAACCAAATTATTGTCCTGCCAAACCTCTATACTATGCGCATATCCGGCCTTGTGCAGATTAATATAGGCTTGTTGCATGTCATCGACGATCCAAGTGCCCTGTTGATCTTTTCGATCGATCGTAGCACAGGCTTGAATCACCTCCGCAAATGCTTTATCTATGCTGATGTGAAATTTACCGGATCTTACTGTTTTCTGAAGGCTTTTGGAGATTTTTATCTTTTCAGGATAGAGCACAAATCTTTCCAAAGGCGCATACCATAATATAGGGGTATCTTCATCATACCAGGGAAATATCCCGTATTCATAAGCCAACAATAACCGATCGATGCTTAAATCGCCTCCAACGGCCAATAATCCATCTTCGTCTGCTAATGAAGGGTGGGGGAAGCTGATCTGTTTTTCATCCAATCTGTAGACCATATCCGAATGAGGTACTATTCTTCTGGTTGGCGAGGCTCTTTGCTGATCTCGTCAAACAATTTATCCATGTGCTCCACATATTCGTTGGTGTCATCTAGGAAGAACTCCAATTGTGGAACAATTCGTGCCTGGTTTTTGATCCTAGCACCTAATTTATAGCGGATCTCGTTGGATTTGTTCTTGATGTTTTCCAGATCTGCCTTTGCGGTAGAAGTTTTTAGGAAACTTAGGTAAACGCGTGCGATGGCCAAATCGGGTGTTACCCGCACTTTGGTCACAGTAATAAAAGCACCTGGAGCCCATGCATTACCCTCTCGCTGAAACATCTCCGCTAAATCCTGTTGGATCACCCCTGCAAATCGTTGTTGTCTTTTACTTTCTGTTGCCATGTTTATCTGTTTTTAACTGTTGTTCACGGACAATTGAGTGTCCGTTTTACAAATATAAGATTTTTGGGCGTCATTGCGAGCACCCCGTCATTGCGAGCCTCTATGTCATTGTGAGCACCCCGTCATTGCGAGGAGGCTTTTTGGGCGTCATTGCGAGGAGGCA
>DCOH01000065.1:31514-75065 GCA_002322865.1 Sphingobacterium sp. UBA1575
GTACCTCCTCGCAATGACGGCAGGCGTACCTCCTCGCAATGACGATTAGCGCAATGACGATTAGCGGAATGAAATATTTCAAAAAAAAATACCAATAAAAAAAGACTTGTCGTGGGCATGGTGACAAGTCTTTAATCAAAATTAGTTTATAATTGGATAGAATAATTTCTTTCAAAGTTTTAAGACATTCAGGTCTATCATTTTTTAGTTTCTTTGGGTGGTTATTAGTGTGAGTGTAAACTCACTTTTTATTTCTTTTCATCTCCCTTTACATCACAAACATAGGTCTTTAAAGACTTTACTGCAAATTGTTTTTTAAAAAAAAGTAAGTAGTTACTTAATTAATTTGTCTGTATTTTCATTATTACTCCAAGATTGCTTTTTTCAGACAGGCTAAAATCCAAGCCATTTACCCCTTAACCATACCCCCAAAATTGGATAAAAACCTTGCTAAAACGGAAAAGCTGTTAAAAATTGTTAAAATTTCTAATCAAAAATCCATTTATTAAATAACTGTCAACAAAAATTTAAAAAAACATGAAGCTTCTGTAAAGAATTGAGTAATCCCAACCCAATCCAACAGATTTTCATTCCATATTGTATTTTCTATAGATATTGGTACTTTTGTTCGAGATACCCGCACACATGAAAATTTGGCAAAAAAATATAGATGTTGATTCGTTTGTCGAGTCATTTACCGTAGGGCAGGACCGCGAAATGGATATGCACCTGGCAGGTGCAGATGTATTGGGTTCGCTTGCGCATACCCGAATGCTCAACAGCATCAACCTGATGACCGATGAGGATCTTTCCTTAGTCCAAAAAGAACTTAAAAATATCTACCAAGAAATCCTGGACGGCAAATTCCAGATCGAAGATTCGGTTGAGGATGTGCATTCCCAAGTAGAAATGATGCTTACCCAACGGATTGGAGAAGCCGGTAAGAAAATCCATTCCGGAAGATCCCGTAATGATCAGGTATTGGTAGATCTGAAATTATATTTCCGATCAGAGATCGAATCCATCTTTAAAAATACCGAAGCACTATTCCAACAGCTTATCCAATTGAGCAATCAGCATAAGCAGGTCTTGATGCCGGGTTATACCCACTTACAGATCGCGATGCCTTCGTCCTTTGGACTATGGTTTGGCGCTTATGCGGAAAGTTTGGTGGATGATCTGCAGTTATTGAAAGCAGCTTGGCATATCTGTAATAAGAATCCTTTGGGTTCTGCAGCAGGATATGGATCTTCCTTTCCATTGAATCGTACCATGACCACCAACTTATTGGGATTTGAAGACCTCAACTACAATGTGGTGTATGCGCAGATGGGAAGAGGCAAGACCGAAAGGATTCTGGCCCAAGCGATGAGTTCCATTGCAGCCACACTGGCTAAGTTTGCCATGGATGTCACCTTGTTCATCAACCAAAACTTTGGTTTCATTTCTTTCCCGGCCCATTTGACGACCGGTTCCAGCATCATGCCGCATAAGAAGAATCCCGATGTATTTGAATTGATCCGTTCCAGATGCAATAAGATCCAGGCATTACCAAACGAAATTGCCATGATGACCAGCAACCTTCCGGTAGGTTATCACCGTGATCTGCAATTGCTGAAAGAAAACCTGTTTCCAGCATTCCAATCCCTAAATGATTGTTTGGCTATTGCGAAATACATGTTGGAGAATATCAGTATCAAAGATAATATCCTAGATGATCCTAAATACGACTACCTATTCTCGGTAGAGGTTGTCAACAATGAAGTCCTAAATGGTATCCCGTTCCGGGAAGCCTATAAAAACATAGGATTAGCGATTGAAGAAGGAAAATTCCAACCAGCGAAAGAGGTAAACCATACCCATGAGGGAAGTATAGGAAACCTTTGCAACGACCAGATCGAACGCATGTTCCAGCAGGTCAAGGGGGAGTTCGGATTCGAAAAAGTAGAGAACGCGTTAAACGAATTATTGAAAAAGGAGGCTTAAGCCTCCTTNNCACAAAGCAATGGTCATATCCAGTTCCGTTTCTCAATTGCTCCTCATTAGCCTCAAAATCCTGCGCAATGGTCTTGGGCACCCTAAAATCAAAGGCTGTACCTTCCACAGGCATAACTCCTCCTTCCGGGATCTGTTTTTCATTGATCGGAACAAATTCATCCGAATTTATTTGGACTATATGGTTCAATACATCGCCATTCCCTTCGCCATTCAGATTGAAATAGGCATGGCTGGTCAAATTGATGATGGTTGTGGCGTTTGTGGTCGCTCGAAACTTGATGATGATCTCATTCTCATTGCTCAATTCATAGGAAACCGAAGTCTTCAGTTCTCCAGGAAAACCTTCCTCACCATCGGCAGAGACATAATAGAAATCCACCAGTTTCTTAAAACTGACTTGCCTGTCCCACACTTTGGTATGAAAACCTTCCTTTCCGCCATGCAGACTGTTCGGACCATTGTTCAGCGATAGGGTGAATTCCTGATCATCAATACAGAATTTCCCTGCTGCAATGCGGTTGCAGAAGCGGCCGATCGTAGCTCCATGATATTGTTCCTGGGCATTCACATAACCTTTTATACTGTCAAAACCCAACACCACATCGATCAGATTACCAAACTTATCCGGTACCAATGCACTCACCAATCGGGCGCCATAATCCGTTAGGGCAATCTGCATCCCCGCCCGGTTTCTCAACGTGATCAGGTGGGTATTCTTGTTGTTTATCTTATCTTCAAAATCCTTTGCTAAAGGTAGCGGGTAAGTCGTCATGTTATTCTCGGTTATTGTTCCTAAAGATAGCAAATATCCAACCCCTTAGCAATTAGAAAAGGCTTTATTATTTCTTCTGATTTTTGTAAATTGGTAAAAATCAAGTATATGAACAAACTCTACGCCTTATTCTTTCTGCTCAGTTTCCTGTTGTTTCTCTTTTCCATGTTGGTGGTGCCTGCCGATGTCATTGCCCGTATTCCCTTCCAAGGCAAACAATTTGTTTTTCCCGAGCGAAATATTGTTTGGGTTTTAGCCCTTACCGCTTTGGTATTCGCCTTGCTCTATCTGTTTACCTTTAAATTTCTGCAGTCTTCCCGTTGGGGATACATGCATTTTATCTGTTTTACGTTCCTGTCCATCAACATCATTAGCTACTCCTTCCTCCAGCGGTATGCCATGGATAAAATATCCGAATTATTTACCGGTTCGATGGCGATCCTCCTCTGGATGCAGCTCATCTATCCGATTAATCTGCTGATGGGCCTCTTCCGCCGAAAATCCAACTTTTAGGCCAAGCTCCCCTTTTAAAAACGTATATTTGCAATCCAAAATCCTATATTGGAGATGAACTGGAAACAATTGATATCAGCAAAGAGGTGGGGATATGAAGATCGGGTACCAAGTGAACAATTTGATGCACGATCGGAGTTTCAACGGGATTACGACCGTTTGATTTTCTCCTCTCCTTTTAGACGTTTACAAAATAAAACACAGGTATTTCCATTGCCAGGGGCAGTGTTTGTCCACAACAGGTTGACCCATAGTTTGGAGGTTGCCTCAGTTGGAAGGTCATTGGGACGCTTGTTCTATAACCTGCTGAAAAAGAACAACCCTAACATTGATGAAGAAGCGCCATACCTTCAGGAGGTCGGCAATATTGTTTCCGCGGCCTGTCTTTCCCACGACCTAGGGAATCCTGCTTTCGGACATTCCGGCGAAGCCGCTATTTCTTCCTTTTTTACCGATGGTAAAGGACAGAAATACCAGGAGATGCTGACGAAAGAACAATGGGCTGATATCACCCATTTTGAAGGGAATGCCAATGCCTTGCGCATCTTGACCCATCCCTTTAATGGCAAAGATCCGAAAGGTTTTGCATTGACCTATACTAGTCTTGCGGCCATCGTGAAATATCCATGTGCTGCCATTGATGGCCATATCAAAGGATCCCATCACCGTAAAAAGTACGGGTATTTCGATGCGGAAAAGGAAACCTTTGAAAAGATTGCCCAGGAGTTGGGACTGGAAAGAGATTCAGCCAATCCTCATGGCTACTTGAGGCATCCCTTGGTGTACCTGGTTGAAGCGGCGGATGATATCTGTTATAATATCATCGATCTGGAAGATGCCCATCACTTGAAGATATTGAGTTACGAAGAGGTGGAAGCCTTACTGTTACCTTTATGTGGGGGTGAAAACCTGAAATCCCGTTTGGCAGACCTGGAAGATCCTTCCAGCAGGGTAGCACTATTGCGCGCAAAAGCCATCAATACCTTGATCAATGCCTGCGCAGAGGTTTTTGTGGATAACCAAGATCAATTTCTGGCTGGAACTTTCCAAAAACCACTGATGGATGCATTGGATGAGGATATTGTCGCCCATATGAAAACGATCTCCCAGATCTCCGTTAAGAAAATATACAATGCGGCAACTGTGGTGCAGATCGAAATTGCCGGTTTCAAGGTAATGAATGCACTATTGGAGGAATTCGTGCCGGCCTATCTGAAATCGAACAAATCTCTTTTTGATAAAAAATTGGTCGCCATGATCCCTTCCCAATTCCATAGTAAAGAAGAGGATACCTATTCCAAGATCCGATCCGTACTGGATTTTGTGTCCGGGATGACCGATGTGTATGCCGTAGATCTTTATAGAAAGATCAAAGGGATATCGATTGCCTCGCTCGACTAGGAGAGTATTTAGTAGATAGTATTTAGTAGTTAGACAGATTACTTTATAAATTAGAAGATAAAGATGCGTACCGTTGTGATAGCAGAGAAACCCTCTGTGGCGAGGGATTTGGCCCGGGTTATGGGGGCAAAGGAAGTTAAGGATGGATATATCAGTGGAAATGGATATGCCTTTACCTATGCATTTGGGCATTTGGTTCAATTATGTACGCCGCAGGCTTATGGTTTTCACAATTGGTCGGTATCCAACCTGCCTATTATCCCGGAAAACTTTGCCTTAGAAGTGAAGAAGGTTCGTAAGGATGGGAAACAGGTGGATGATGCCGGAGCCTTGAAACAGTTGAATACCATCAAATGGCTGATTGACCAAGCCGAAGAAATCATCGTGGCAACGGATGCGGGGAGGGAAGGGGAGCTGATCTTCCGGAACATCTACTATTACCTTCGATCAAATATTCCATTCAAACGTCTTTGGATCTCTTCACAGACCGATAAGGCCATTAAAGAAGGTTTTGCCAACTTGAAGGACGGTTCCGAATACGATAGCCTTTACCAATCTGCCCGTTCTCGTTCGGAATCCGATTGGCTTATCGGTATCAATGCCACCCAAGCCCTTACTTTGGCTGCGGGAAATAAAGGCCTACTATCCTTAGGGCGGGTGCAAACACCGACCCTAGCGATGATCTGTGCCAGATATCTGGAGAATAAAGATTTTAAACCAACCGCATTCTACAAAATACAGGCGGGTTTTGAAAAAGATGGAATCTCCTTCAAAGCCACTACCCAAAAAATCGATAAGAAGGAGGATGCCGAGGCCAACATGGCCAAGCTTCAGGTGGGCATGGACGCCCAAGTAACGCATGTAGAGGCGAAGGAAACGAAAGAGCAACCGCCTTTATTGTTCGATCTTACTTCCCTTCAGCAGGATGCGAATAAGAAATATGGTTATTCAGCCGATCAGACGCTTAGTATAGCCCAAACACTATACGAAAAGAAGGTCATCACCTATCCGCGTACCGGTTCCCGCTATATTGGCGAGGATGTGTTTGAAAAGATCGAAGAATTATTTCAACACCTGGCCGATACAGCGACTGAAAGCATAGCTGTGATCAGTAAAAACCTGATAGGAGCTAAGCTGAATAAGCGATCGGTGGACGATAAGAAAGTCACCGACCACCATGCCCTGCTCGTTACGGATGAAAAACCTGCTCCCATGCCAATGGATCAGCAAAATATCTACAACATGATCGCTAAGCGGATGGTGGAGAGTTTTTCGGAGGTTTGTATCAAGGATATCACCACGGTTAACATTGATGCGGCCGGTATCGAATTGATCGCTAAAGGTACCGTGATCCGACAGTACGGCTGGCGCTTGTCTGCCGATCAGGTCGAAATCCCAGAAGATGATAAAAATAACGACGATCAGGATAATGAAAATGCGCAATTACCCAAACTTTCACCGGCAGAAATCCTAGAAGTATTACAGATCGAACTTTCTGAACGTTTTACCAAGGCTAAGCCCATACATACGGAAGCTTCTCTGTTAAAGGCCATGGAAACCTCCGGCAAGGAGATCGAGGATGAGGAAATGCGTCAGGCAATGAAGGATTGTGGATTGGGGACACCTGCTACCCGCGCAGCCACCATTGAAACCCTGTTCCAACGGGACTACATCAAAAGGGATAAAAAGAAACTGATCCCTACCGAAAAGGGGTTGGCAGTTTACCAATTGGTCAAGGATCGTTCTATCGCTAAAGTAACCTTGACCGGAAAATGGGAACAGAAACTGGAGGAAATGCGGGCAAACAAGGTGAGCTATGAGGTGTTCATGAAACATATCAAGGACTACACAGAGAAGATCACCAAGGAATTATTGCAGCTGCGCATTGCCATTGCCCATGAAGAGCTGAAACCATTGCAGAAAGGGAAGATCAAATGCCCTAAATGTGCCAATGGTCAGATCCATCTGTTTGAGAAAGTTGCCCAATGCGATCATTATGCCCGAGGTTGTGATTTCAAGATCTGGCGTACGTTGAACGGTGTATTCCTGGAAGAAAAGGAAATGAAGAATCTCCTGGAAAAGGGGAAAACATCGGTACTAAAAGGCGTGAAAAACCAACAAGGACAGCTGCAGGACGCCGCTCTTCTGTTCGAGAACTTCAAAGTAAATATCGCTTAGTAAGCCAAAAAAATACAAGCTCTTTTCACTACCTTAGGGATATGGAGAAAATCTATGTCTTTTCTGGTTTGGGGGCAGACCGTCGGGTATTTGCCAAATTGGATCTTTCGGGTTTTGAAGTGGTCTATGTCGATTGGCTGAAGCCACGACCCGCTGAGGCATTTGAAAGTTATGTATTTCGCTTGGCCGACCATTACCAGATCCCCAAACAGGGAGCGCTCGTCCTTGGGCTTTCCTTTGGCGGCATGTGCGTTTCTGAATTGGCAAAATATTACGATTTCAAAAAAACGGTATTGATCTCTTCCGCCAAAACAAAGGATGAACTGCCCAAACTATTGGGTATTTCCAAATGGCTTTCTCTCCATAAACTATTGCCCGAAGCACCAAGCAGTAAAGCATCCATGAAGGTGCTGACCTGGCTTTTTGGTGTCAAGGACGAAGCAGATCAGGAATTTTTCAAGGAGATTATTCAGGATACGGATCCGGAATTTCTGAAATGGGCCATCGATAAGATCGTTCATTGGGAGAATAAACAGGTTCCGGTGAACTGCTTACACCTGCATGGCGATAAGGACCATCTTCTTCCCATTCAACATGTGGATTACAGCATCCGGATAAAAGGAGGTGGGCATTTCATGGTGTGGAACAAAGCGGCCGAACTTTCTTTCCCAATCAAGAATTTTTTGAACTAGTATACATCATTTCCCTTACCTTTGCTGCCTATGGCGACAAAACTGTATAATCCGTTCCTGGATTTTAAATTTGACCCGAATACTTGTTTTTTATCCGGTAAAACCCTTACATCTGCTGATGAGCGGATCCAAGTTTTTCCGGTCTGGATGATGCAGGCCTTCCAATTGGAAGACCAACCCTTCAAGATGTTGGATGAAAGCATGCGTACCTATAAACAATTGCAATTGCCTTGCTCGGCAGAAGTTTCGGAAACCATTTCCCACCTGGAGAATAAAGTTCAAAAAGCTGCGGAGATCGGGTATGAGGGCATGAAGGAGCTTAGCCAATTGGAATTGTTCCAATGGATTTCAAAAATACTTTACGGCGTTGTTTTCAATGAGATCCAGGCAGGTATCAAGCAGGCCGTACTTTCGGGCGAAGAAATGAACTTCTCCCAGGCGTTGGTTCAAAAATTCCGGAACTTGCATGCCATGTTGCAGTCCTTGATTGTTCCCATGGAGTTTGAACATAAAAACCCGTTTACCATTGAAGTGTTCCCAGTAGATAATCCGGAGAATACCTTTATGTATAGGGATGAGATCAATACCTTGATCTTTTCCTTGCGTATGGGAGATTTTGGTTTGATCGCTACCTTACAGGATAACGGCACCCACGCGATCTATCATGAAGAGGCATTGGCAACTATAAAAGGGGAAACTTTGCATCCTATCCAATTTGAAGAAATCTGTGCCCGGTATTTCTATTCGGCCTATCTGTTCAACCGCCTTCCGGAATATACGTATATGGAAGTTCCCGATAAGGTTTTTGTAGAGCCGATGCCTTTGAACGACTGGACCATGAAGCCTATTTTTGATAATTGGCAGGTGAAGACCTACGGACAGGTCTTGGAAAACTTTTGGAAGCCTTGGGGATTTACCCTCTTTGAGATCATCAAAAATCCAGAGCAGCCCATGAGCTTTTTGACCGATGAAAACGGTGGATTTAAGAAAGATATCGAACTTCCTAAATAAAACAAAACCAGCTTATTGCTGGTTTTATTGTATATTTATAATCATAAAAAGATTATGCGTTTATTTATCACGACCATATTAGCTATCCTTGTCTCATTTGCTACTGCCCAAGAAAAAGCAAAAGTGGATACCAGCATCGTTAAGGATGTAGATCGGATTCCCGAATTTAATGGTGGATCGCGAAGTTGGCAGCAGTTCCTCACTAACAACATCAAGCTAATGGATGCCATTGAAATGATGGATAGTACCCAATATGTAGATTTTGGAGCAAAACAAACGGCCATTATGGAATTTACCGTGTGCGAAGATGGTTCGGTCTGTGACGTGGAGGTCGTTAATAAAAATAAACTTAGTCCTGCCTTTGTAGATGAAACCCTTCGGGTGATGAAAAAATCACCGAAATGGAAGCCTGCCTTGAAAAATAATACCCCCGTAAGAACTCGGTTTAGGCAACATATTACAGCCGTATTGATCGATGATCTATAATCTTCCGATACCGCAATATTACATAGGGTAAATTACAAACTTACATTTCCATTTTCAGGAATCTTCCTGTTTCGCTGTTCTTCTGTTTGATCAGGTCTTCCGGAGTTCCCTGGAACAATACCTTGCCCCCTTCTTTACCACCTTCCGGTCCCATATCAATCACCCAGTCGGCCGCTTTGATCATATCCATGTTATGTTCAATGATCATCATGGTATTTCCACGGTCCACCAGCCTGTTGATCACCCCTAACAATACATTGACATCTTCAAAGTGTAATCCTGTTGTTGGCTCATCCAAAATATAGAAGGTCTTTCCAGTATCTTTTTTCGAAAGTTCGGTCGCTAGTTTTACCCGCTGTGCCTCCCCACCGGAAAGGGTAGTGGAAGATTGCCCTAAGGTAATATAGCCTAAGCCTACATCCTGCAGGGTCTTGATCTTCCGATAAATGGAAGGGATGTTCTCAAAGAAGGTCACCGCTTCATCAATACTCATATCCAGCACATCAGAAATCGACTTTCCTCTATATCTTACCTCTAAGGTTTCTCTATTATAGCGCTTTCCATTACAGGTTTCACAAGGAACCTGTACATCCGGTAGGAAATTCATCTCGATGATCTTCATTCCGGCACCTTGGCAGGTTTCGCAACGCCCACCTTTTACATTGAAGGAGAATCTGCCGGGTTTATACCCGCGGATTTTTGCTTCCGGAAGCTGTACATATAAAGCTCTTATATCTGAAAATACACCGGTATAGGTGGAAGGGTTGGATCGAGGTGTTCTTCCGATCGGCGATTGGTCGATCTCGATCACCTTATCCACATGTTCCAAACCTTCGATCTTGCTGTAGGGAAGCGGTTTTGCCTTTGCCCTAAAGAAATGATGGTTCAGAATAGGATATAGGGTGTTGGTGATGAGGCTGGATTTACCAGAGCCTGATACACCTGTTACCAGCACCAATTTCCCCAGAGGGATATCGATGCTCACATTTTTCAGGTTATGCCCTTTAGCGCCTTTTAAAGAAAGCGTATGACCATTTCCTGCGCGTTTCTCTTTGTTATAATGGATCTGTTTTGTGCCGTTCAGGTAATCCGTGGTTAGGGTATGCGCCTTCATCAATTCTTTAGGCGTTCCTTGTGCCACTACCTTACCACCGAATACACCCGCTGCTGGCCCCATGTCGATCACATAATCGGCATGCATGATCATATCCTTATCATGCTCCACAACTAGAACGGAATTACCAATATCCCGCAGATTTTTCAGGGCATTGATCAGGCGTTCATTATCGCGCTGATGGAGACCAATGCTTGGCTCATCCAGGATATAGAGTACATTCACCAATTGAGAACCAATCTGGGTGGCCAAACGGATACGTTGGGCTTCCCCGCCGGAAAGGGTTTTCGAGCTGCGGTTCAAGGTCAAATAATTCAGTCCTACATCCAATAGGAACCCGATACGGGTCTTGATTTCTTTGATAATCTCTGTTGCAATGATATTCTGACGTTCCGAAAGTCTTTCTTCGATCCCATCGAACCAATGGAACAGCGCCACAATATCCATCTCTGCCAGTTCCGCAATATTCTTTTGATCCACTTTGATATGCAGGGATTCCTTTTTTAATCTTGCGCCTTTGCATTCCGGACAGACCACTTGGGTTCTGAATTCCTCCAAGGATTGGTTATCATCCTGGTATTTCCCGCTCATTTCTTCCAGCATCTTGAAAATACCCTGGAACTGCACATTATATTCCCTAGCGCCATAGGAACCATAGGAAACCGTAAGGTTTACCGGTTCTTCGGCACCGAAGAGTAACATATCGATCGTATCTTCCTGTAGTTTTTCGATGGCTGTCGTTAAGGAAAAATCATACTTTTTGGCCACTGCCTTTAATACGGCAAAAGTCCAGGACTCTTTGGAAGGTCCGAGAGGAACAATGGCCCCTTTTTGTATACTCAGGCTGCGATCCGGAATAACGATCTTCTTATCGATTTCATAGATATAACCCAAACCATCGCAACGCGGGCATGCGCCATAGGGCGAATTGAAGGAAAAGGTATTCGGTTGCGGTTCATCATAGGAGATGCCCGATTCGGCATCCATCAAATACCTACTGAAGAACTGTTCCTTATTTTCCTTATTGGCAATCTTGATAATTCCTTTTGCGGTTTTTAAGGCTTGTCCGATACTGTCGAACAATCTTTTTCTGGAATTGACCTCCACCAATATACGGTCTACTACAATCTCGATATCGTGTATCTTATAGCGGTCCACCTGCATTTTATGTGCGATATCCAAAATCTCTCCATCCACACGCACTTTGGTATACCCTTGTTTGCGGATCTGTTCGAATAGTTCGCGGTAATGCCCTTTACGGCCTTTTACCACGGGGGCAAGGATATAGATCCCTTCGCCTTCAAATTCTTTTAGGATCCTATCGGTGATCTCATCATCCGACATGCGTTCCATCTTCTTGCCAGAAACGTAGGAAAAAGCTTCCCCGATACGCGCATAGAGCAGACGCAGGAAATCGTAGATTTCCGTGATGGTTCCAACGGTAGATCTCGGGTTCTTGGAGGTGGTCTTCTGCTCGATCGAGATCACGGGGCTCAGGCCGGAGATCTTGTCCACATCAGGTCGTTCCATGCCACCAAGGAATTGGCGGCTATAGGCCGAGAAAGTCTCCATGTACCGGCGCTGTCCTTCGGCATAGATCGTGTCAAATGCCAGAGAAGATTTTCCACTTCCGCTTAAGCCAGTTACGACTACCAGTTGGTTTCTAGGAAAGGATACGTCTATGTTTTTCAGATTATGAACTCGAGCTCCAAATACTTCTACCTCACTTTGGTCACCAAGATCAATTGTTTTTTGTTGGGCCATCAAACTAATTTTTGCAAATGCAAAGTTACTGATTTTTATTACCTTTAATTAACAAATTTGATATTTTGAAGAAGCTGGACGTAAGTAAGAATGAGCGGGAAATCATCGAAGATGCGCTTAAACATTGGGAAGATCAGGCCTTGCTGCCTGGGGAAAAAGTGGCAGAGCTGAAAGGCAATTTGGATGATAAGGGTTTTGAGTGGGGCGTACTTGCGCGATATGCCATGTGGATCGCTTTAGCGTCCTTAATCCTGGCGGTCGTCTCCATGTTTTCTGATAATTACCTCGAGACTTTGGTGCAGCAGTTCTACGACACCCCGAATGTGGTGTTCTGTCTGTTTTTTGCTGCCTTGGCGGTGATGTTCTACCTCTGGGGTTTCCGGAATAAAAAGAAATATCCGGATAAAACTTTTTCCAATGAGACCATGATGTTGGCGGGATCTTTTTCCACCGCCGCCAGTATCGGATTCCTCGGACAGATCCTTGACCGTAGCGAAAACCATTATACGATCCTATTTTTGTTGTCCATTGTCATTTATGCCGTTCTTTCGGTAAAACTGAGTTCCAAGTTGATCTGGGTATTTACCTTGGTGGCTTTGGGGATATGGTTCGCCACAGAAACGGCCTATCATAGTAATTGGGGCTTTAAATTCTGGGGCATGAATTACCCGCTGCGGTTTACCATTTTCGGAATATTGTTGACAGCCTTCGCCTACTTTATCCAACCGCGCATCAAGAAGTTGGTCTACTTTCAGTCCACCTCTTTTGTGGTGGGTCTTTTGTATACCATGATCGCTCTTTGGTTGCTTTCCATCTTCGGGAACTTCAGCGATTATGAACAATGGTTGAAGGTAAGACAGTTCCAGATCTTTTATTGGGGATTATTGGGAATCGGTCTATCCCTCGCATTGGCCATCTATGGCATGAAAACTAAAGACCATGCCGCCCGGGATATCGGTTTTGTATTCTTCATCCTGAACCTATACACCCGTTTCGTCGAGTACCTTTGGGATAACATCAACCGTACTATTTTCTTTCTGTTGATCGCTATTTCTTTCTGGTTTGTTGGTCGCTGGGCAGAGAAGGTGTGGAAGGAGGGTAAATTATAGATGATAGATGTTAGATGATAGATGATAGATTATAGATGTTAGATAATAGACGATAGATTATAGAGTATGGGGTGTAGATAATTTTGGGTTATTTGCTTAATTTTTTAATTACTTAATTTTGAAATTACCTTTTATGATTGACAAACCACCTGTTTTATTTGGAACAGTAAATTCTATTAATCCTTCGCCTTTAGATCTGCCTGGATTGTCACTCGCATCAAAATTTGTAAAAGTGATATGGCCAGTTCCATAATAGTCGGTCTTATAATCTTCCTTGTATCTTATAAACGCTATATGTTTAAAAGTGGGGGATTCAGCACCTGAACCCTCCTCAAAAATCTCCACCCCATTCATTGGCTTTAATTCATATTTCTTATGTAAAACTACAGCATCGGTGATCGGAAGATATATGAGAACGGAAAATCCATCAGAATTTTTATTTCCCTTTTGATGCAAGTTTGCAGTAAAAAATAGGTGGTCTATTTTTTCTCCCAAATAACCTTCCGGGTATGTATTATATTCCAACCTTGGACCATCCTTGGCTCCTGGAGGTAAAAATGCAGACTGCTCATCAATGAAAACTACACCATCTTTTGTCAATTCTACTTTGTTCCCATTCTTTAATGTGTCCATTTTTGTCGCATGAAAGGAACAGAATGGAAAGGATAGCGAAATAATAAATTGATTTCATAATTATTGGTTTTTGAATAATAACGTCATGAATGGGTTTGACGCTACATCAATTATTATATGAAAAATCTGTACCCAGAAAGTGTTATCACTTTTGTTCTATAACTCTGTATTTAGGTATAAATTCTCTTTCCCATTTTTCTAACTTATTATTTTTGAACGTAAATAAATAAACCTCATCATCATTTGGGAATCCTCTATAGGATATTATTTCAAGCGTGTCTTGGTTGACAATTTCTTTTTTAGAAATCACATAATTTTTGCCTAATAGATCCGAAACTTGTTCAATATTCATTCCCAATGAAAGCTTGTTCATATTTTGATTCTTCATATATGCCAGATTAGTGCTGACACAAGAAGATAGAAATCCAACAAGAAAAAGGCTTACAGAAAGAAGATAAAGTGAGAATTTTGTTTTGATCATAATTTAATTGTTAAAATTTATGGTGTAATCAAAGTTTTTATGTTTATCCATGTACGGATTTAATTCATAATAGACCGGTACACCCATGGATTCAATTGTAAATTCTACATCTTGAGGCCGATTAATAGCGAGATCTCCGTAGAATATAACTTTTTCTAGATTTGATTCATACGAATCCATTTTTTTAAGATCTTGATGATTATATCCAACAAAATAAAAATTTATATTTAAATTATTTACTTTAGTTATCTCAGACTGATTTAGTTTATTAACTCCATAAGTTATTAACCTATTAATAATCAGTTTAGTGTTTTCAGGCGCATCTATTATCATATAAGCTATCTTTCCATAGTACAACCTTTTAACTCTGGCTATATTATCGTCAGAAAGTTCTTTAGGTGAAAATGCATTATTAAAGTCTGATTCATAAGTAAACGATGTAGTGGAGAGTGTTTCTCGAAGGCTATAATATAATAGGCCCTCATGAAATATTTTTTTGTTTTTTATGTTAAATAATGAAAAAATATCCACTTTATTTCCGAAAATAAGTCTTAAATCTTCGTATTTATGAAAAGAAAATATTACATCTTTATGTCCAAATATTTTTTCTATAGAAAATCTATTTATATGGCTTTTAACCAATTTATTAAGTTCTTCCCAATTTCTAATTGAAAAATCCAATGGATGTACCTTACTTGAACTATAAGAATTAACTGAAAATCTTCCTGATGGCATTGCTGATTGATTCAAGTAAATCTCCCAATTAAAAGGATAGGTGTTTAATGATACAAATGAGTTTATGAGAGGTTCTTTTGTGAAATCAGTGCTGTAATAAAAGGGTTGATCAGGAGGGTGTCTAACTTTATAACCTATAATTTCCTTATTATTCCATAAAGTATCCAATATATAAGAGCCATTTAGTTCCGCTATTTTGTTGAAATCAAAATTACTATAATCAATAATTTTTTCATTTAAACTGTCTTTAATTTCTGTCGGTAGAGGCTCAATTTTGTTTCCTTTTGAACAACTTGTAATTATCACTATTGTCCAGAAAACAACTATTAAATTGTATTTTCTCATTTTAAATATCGATTATTCATGTTATGGTTCAAAATTAGAAGCATGATAAATATATCATTTAAGTTAACTAAAAATTTCTAATTTGAAAATAAAAAATCGCTATTCTTTAAATGTTTAATTATTTACGGTTTATTTATTAAAAATCCTGCCACATATTCTCCGGGTCGTATGGAACTCGATTTAGTCCTATATCGTCCCAGGATTTATACTTATAATCCCTGCTAATAGAAATATAGTAAGACCATCTCCAAAAACATAAGGGATTGATTTTATATAGACGAAAGACTTGTTTATCTTCATTGGAAGGCTTTGTTTCTTCTATGAAACGATTTATTGACCAGTTAGTCAAATAAGGATCCTTAAATTCAAATGACTCCTCTCGTGTAAAGGATGCATTCGAATTAGAATACCTAAAAGGATCATGTCCATCTATCATCAATAAAATGTTCTTGTTGATTATTGGTAAGTTTACAATGATGACGACGATGGCTAGGGTTACAAAAATAAATTTCCATTTCATAGTTTGTTCTAATTGGTTTTGGATCAATTTACCGCAGCATTGAATTGAGTCGAATTTATGCTGTCAAAGACTCGGACTATTGGTTAGAAGCATTTTGAATATTATGTTTGCCATAAAAAACCCCGCCATTTTTTAATGACGGGGTTATTTCTTTAAGAGACCTTTTTTAGACAGCCCTTTCTATCCGACATACATCTAATGTCTAATATCTATCATCTATCATCTAAAAAAACTACAAATGTATCACTTCGCCATAAGCATCTGCTACGGCTTCCATGATAGCTTCGCTCATGGTAGGGTGAGGGTGAACTGCTTTCAACACCTCATGACCTGTGCTTTCCAATTTACGCGCAACAACCACTTCCGCGATCATTTCTGTCACATTGGCACCGATCAAATGCGCTCCTAAGAACTCACCATATTTAGCATCGAAGATCACTTTCACGAAACCATCTTTTGCACCTGCTGCCGAAGCTTTTCCTGATGCGGAGAATGGGAATTTACCTACTTTGATATCATATCCAGCCTCTTTCGCAGCTTTTTCGGTAAATCCTACAGAAGCAATCTCCGGAGAACAATACGTACATCCTGGGATATTGTTGTAATCGATTGGATCTACATGCATACCTTTGATTTTCTCCACACAAGTGATACCTTCTGCGGAAGCCACATGCGCCAAAGCCTGACCTTTCACAATATCACCGATCGCATAAACACCATCGATGTTGGTTTTGTAGAAATCATCTACTACCACGCGACCTTTATCGGTTTTAACACCAACTTCCTCTAATCCTAGGTTCTCAATATTTGGCGTGATACCAACTGCAGAAAGAACGATCTCCGCTTCGATAACCTCTGTACCTTTATCCGATTTGATGTTCACTTTGCAAAGATCACCTTTGGTATCTACCGACTGCACTTCTGATTTGGTTAGGATATTGATACCCGCTTTTTTCAGGGATTTTTCCAATTGCTTGGATACTTCCTCATCCTCTACAGGAACAATACGGTCCATGAATTCCACGATGGTCACTTTCGTACCGATCGCATTATAGAAATAGGCAAATTCAACACCGATAGCACCCGAACCTACAACCACCATAGATTTTGGCTGTTGTGGAAGGTTCATCGCTTGACGGTAACCTATGATTTTCTTTCCATCCTGCGGAAGGTTAGGTAACTCTCTAGAACGAGCACCTGTCGCTAATATCGTATGTTTTGCAGTGTATTCCTTGATAGAACCATCCGCAGCCTTAACTTCAATCTTTCCGCCTTTTTTAATTTTCGCAGTACCCATGATCACATCGATCTTGTTCTTTTTCATCAAGAATTGGATCCCTTTGCTCATGCCGTCTGCTACACCACGACTTCTTTTTACGATGGCACCGAAATCAGCTTCTCCGCCATTAACTTTAATACCATATTCTTCGGCATGGTTCAAGTATTCGAATACCTGTGCACTTTTTAACAATGCTTTTGTAGGAATACAGCCCCAGTTAAGACAGATTCCACCTAATGCTTCACGCTCGATAATGGCTGTTTTGAAACCCAATTGAGAGGCTCTGATGGCAGCTACATAACCGCCTGGTCCACTACCAATAACAATAATGTCGTAATTCATAAATATTAATTGTCGTTATGTTTGCAAATACAATTCATCAAAAGTACGCATTTTTTTATTTATATGTCATTTCGCAGTCAATCCTTTCCCTAGGATTTCGTTTAGAATCTGCTTTTGCCTTTCTTTGCGCTGACTAATAGAAATTTATATGTTACGTATCTTTCAACAGGTTGCTCTCTGGGAAGCAATCTCTACCATTATCCTTTTCTTTGTTGCGATGCCCCTGAAGTATTTTGCCGGAATCCCCGAAGCGGTTCGTGTCGCAGGTTCTATCCACGGTTTTCTAGTGGTCCTATTCGTGATCCTATTGCTGGCCTGTTGGCAGACCTACAATTGGAAATTTTCACGTGTCGTGAAGTATTTTGTCCTGAGTTTGATTCCGATCATCTCCTTCTGGGTAGAAAAGGATCTTAAAAAAGAAATTGCGGTTCAGAAGGCTGCTTAAGATTTTCTAATCCCTTTTCTTTTCATCACTTTCAATGCCCATATAGGCATAGGTGATTTCAGTTTTACCATGCGGAGTAGGATTGCCGTCTTTATCCAGGTTCACAAATACGAGCCTATCGATGGAAAGAATGGTCATCCTACTTATTTTATTTCTTACCACACAACGCATGGTCAATGAGGTCCGTCCGAAATTGGTCGCTTCGATCCCCAAATCGATGATATCGCCCTGTTTGGCAGCACTCTCAAAATTGATCTCCGAAATGTATTTTGTGACCACATGCGGGTTGCCCAATTGTACTATGGCGTAGATCACCGCCTCTTCATCGATCCATCTTAATAATGTCCCTCCAAATAAGGATCCATTGGGGTTTAAGTCTTCTGGTTTGACCCATTTTCTGGTATAAAAGTTCATGTTAGACTGGTCTTAAATTTACAGGTTAATATACATATTCTTTCTTAAACACTTGATTCGAGATAAATGTACGGTTTTAGCATACTGAAAGTAATATTTAAGTGCATAAAGTCACTTACACCTCACTTACACCTCCCTTACACTATGCTTTCACCACGAGCCAAATAGGTAAAAAAAGCCCCCAAAGCCTAAGCTTTGGGGGCAATATAAATGTTATAAATTTTAAATCTTAGCTGCTTAAGCGTGGATTGCTCTGTTGGAAGTAGCTGCTAATGCGGCTTCTTTCAATGCCTCCGTAAAAGTAGGGTGGGCATGACAGATTCTACCGATATCTTCTGCAGATGCACGGTACTCCATTGCTACAACTGCTTCAGCGATCATATCTGCTGCACGAGGGCCGATCATATGAACACCTAATACCTCATCGGTATCCGCATCCGCTAATACTTTGATGAAACCATCGGTATCACCAGAAGCTTTAGCACGTCCAGAAGCTTTGAATGAGAAACTTCCAGCCTTGTATTTTTTACCTTCTTCTTTTAATTGCTCTTCTGTTTTACCAACAGATGCAACCTCAGGCCATGTATAAACAACACCTGGGATCAGGTTATAATCGATGTGTGGTTTCTGACCAACGATGCGTTCAGCCACATAGATACCTTCATCTTCTGCTTTATGAGCCAACATAGCTCCTTTAACCACATCACCGATCGCATAAACACCTTCTACCGAAGTTTCCAAATGCTCGTTAACCGGGATTTTGTTTCCACGTTCTTCCGGAGTGATGCCGATGTTCTCCAATCCTAGACCAGCGGTGTAGGCTGTTCTTCCTACCGCAACGATACAGTAATCACCTTCGATCACTACATGCTGTCCTTTGGCATCTTCAGCAGTAACCGTTACTTTTTTACCTTTCACGCTAGCGCCAGAAACTTTATGTCCCAAAAGGAATTCCATGCCTAGGTTTTTCTTCAACACGCGTTGAAGTTCTTTTCCTAAACCAGCATCCATCGTAGCGATGATAGATTTAGCATATTCTACCACAGTGACCTTAGAACCCAAACGGGCATATACCGAACCTAATTCCAGACCGATTACTCCACCACCGATCACGATCAGGTTTTTAGGAACTTCGGTAAGGTTTAAGGCTTCTGTAGACGTGATGATACGTTTTTTGTCAACAGGAAGGAAAGGTAATGCCGTAGGTTTAGAACCTGTTGCAATAATGATGTTCTTTCCTTTTATTTCTTCGGTTGAACCATCTTCTTTCGTGATCTTGATCGTGTTCTTGTCAACAAATGATCCCACACCTTGGAAGCTGTCGATTTTGTTTTTCTTGAATAGGTAGGTAATACCTGCAGTATTTTGAGCAATAACATCGTTCTTACGATCGATCATTTTTTTGATATCCAACTTCAGGTTGCTCAAGCTGATACCATGTTGTTCAAAATTATGAGCGGCATTGTGATAATGTTCTGAAGAGTCTAACAAGGCTTTCGAAGGAATACAGCCAACATTTAGACAAGTACCACCAAAAGTGCTGTATTTTTCAATTACGGCTGTTTTTAAGCCTAATTGTGCACAACGGATAGCGGCAACATAACCACCAGGACCACTACCGATTACGATTACGTCGTATTGCATAGAATATGTGTTTGATTATCCTGCAAATTTAATATTTAAATGTTTATTAAGCGAAGCAATTTTAATAAATTGAAGCTCAATCGTATGCATATAATACAAGAAGGGAGCCTTTTTACCAAAGACTCCCTTCTGCTTGTTTTTTTGTGAAAAGGTTCTGCGATTATTCCGCTACGATTTTACCTTTCATGATACCGAAGTGGCCTGGGAAACTACAGATATAATCGTATACACCTTTCTCAAGGGTAACGGTGATTTTATCTTGTTCGCCTGGTCCTAATAATTTCGTGTGTGCCACGATGGAAGATAACGCAGACTTAGGGATATATTCACTATCCGCAGCCTGTGAAGCTTCGCCTCCGAAAGTGGTTACATCTACACCTGGTTTCAAGATCACCAAGTTATGGCCCATAGCCTCTTTTGGTTGAGAACCTACATTTTTCAAGGTCAATTCTACAGGTTCGCCAGCTTTAACACGAATCAGATTGATATTGTATTGCATTTGGTCATTACCTTCTACGGTCCATTGGTTGGAAAGTGTTACGTTTTCAATCCCAGGAACGGTAGTTTCTGCAGGTGTAGCTTCAGGAGTAGCGGTTTCGGTTGAAGCTGTGTTGTCTACTTTTTTCTCACTGTTCCCAGCACATGATGCCAAACCCATCGCTAACGCTAAAGCAGGAACAAAAAATAATTTCTTCATAGCTAATTGTTATATATTTTATACGAATTTACTATTAATAATTCATTTTAAAGAGCTAAACCCTTTTTAGGGTGTCATATTCATGTTTTTATTTTTGGTGGTCACGGCGATAATTTTTTGATATAACTCAATGGGATCAAAAGGTTTGCCGATTACGCCATCCGCGCCGGCTCTGAAAGCGGCTGCCTGTTCATGTTCGAGTACAGAAGCGGAGATCGTAATGATGGGGATGCCATGTTTCTCGGGGATGCGGTGGTTCTTGATTTCCTTGATCGCTTCAAAGCCGCTCATGATCGGCATGTGCGTATCCATAAGGATCAGGTCAAAATGCTGCTGTTCCACTTTTTCAACGGCCAATTGTCCGTTTTTCACGATATCCACCTCACAGTTCCAGCTCCTCAACATATGCGCCAGCATAAAACTGTTCAGCTCATTATCTTCCGCTACCAAAACCTTCAGGTTATCGAATTTTGGAAAACTGTTATAGGTAGGGACATCCTTGCTACTATCTTCTATCTTATGGTTAGAAGCTTCAAACCAGCCTTCAAAATAAAACTCAGAGCCTTCGCCATAAATACTGCTGGCACCAATGTTTCCGTTCAGCAGGTTTGCCAAACGTTTTACAATGGCCAATCCTAAACCTGTTCCACCGAATTTTTTCGTAATCCCATCATCCGCTTGCTCAAAGGCCATAAAGATCTTCTCGACCGATCCTTCTTTGATGCCAATTCCCGTATCTGCTACGGTAAACCGTAATAGATAGTTCTGGTTTTTCTGCTCCAGCACCTTGACTCTTAATTCGATCTTTCCCTTTTCCGTAAACTTTAAACTGTTCGAGATGAAATTGCTGATGATCTGCTGTAGCCTCAAGGAATCATAACGAATAAATTGCGGTACCTTATCATCGGCAATAATGGAGAAGTCCAAGTGCTTATGGTTCGCCTTGATCTTAAAAATACGATCAATATCCTCGATCATCTTGGTCAGACTGAAATCTTCGAATTCAATCTTCAGCATGCCGGAATCGATCTTGGAAAGGTCTAAGATATCGTTGATGATGAGTAGGAGCGATTGGGAGGCATTGTCCAATCTTTTCAGCCAATCGCGTTGTTCGGCGGTGAGTTCCGAACTCTTGAACATATGCATGATCCCCATGATGCCATTGATGGGCGTACGGATTTCATGACTCATATTGGCCAAAAAGATCTCCTTTGATTTTCTTGCCTGAACCGCTTCTTCTTTTGTTTTCAGCAATTCGATCCTGGACTCTTCCAATTCTTTGTTCTTCAGTTTCAATTCCTGTTGGATCAGGATCTGTTGTACAAAGGACTTCACTTTTGCAATGGTAATTTCCGGATTCAATGGCTTGTAGAGGTAATCTACCGCGCCACTTTCCAATCCTTTCAACAGGTACTTGTCCTCTTTGGAAATCGCCGTTACCATGATGGCCATAATATGGCTCGTCTTGGGGTTCGATTTCAATAAGGAGACAAATTCAAAACCATTGATCTCAGGCATCTGAACATCCACTAGTGCAATGGAAATATCATCCTTCCAACAGATTTTGAGGGCCTCGTTGGGGTCGGTGGAACTGACGATATTCACATGTTCAACATCCTGCAATAACGCATGTAAGCTTATGATATTTTCTTCTTTATCGTCTAATATCAAAATGTTGATTGGTTTCATGTCTTTATGATGAAATTGAATTAAAATAGTTTACTATTTCTTCGTTTGATAATATTTTTACATTCTTGGAACTGGCAATACCACTTTTGGGCATCGTGTCAATGACCGCATCGGAAGGGTCCTGGACATAGCAGGTAGCTCCGGCATCCAGCAAAGCCTTGAATCCATTTGCACCATCATTGTTAGCTCCGGACAACAAAAATCCAATAGCCTTTGGTCCATAGACTTCCGCTACGGATTCAAAGAAAACATCAATGGAAGGTCTGGAGAACTGCACAGGTTCGGAAACATCCAATGAAAAATAATGATCCGGTTCTACCAGGGTATGATAACCTGGGGGTGCAAAATATATGCTGTTTGCCAAGATGGGATATTTATCTTTTATCGAAATCACCTCCCTGTTCAACCGCTTGGACAAACTCGATTCGATCTTTGTTTCGTATTTGGAATTTCTATGCAATACAATGACAATGGCTGCGGCAAAGGAGGCCGGAAGATGGTCAAGTATGTCCACGATCAGCTCATAGGCTCCTGCGGATCCCCCAATGACTATGATATGATTGGCGAATGATTGCATCTTACTTGATTTTTTGATAAATGTTAAATTCCTTATCGACCACTTTGAAATTCTCCATTACCGAATGTCGAAGAATGGTTTCCTTGGTGCCCAGACACAGGAAGCCAAATAAAGCCAATGATTCGTAGAACAGATTGATCACTTTTTCCTGGAGTTTCAAGTCAAAATAGATCAATACGTTCCTGCAGGTGATCAACTGAAATTCATTGAACACCTGGTCGCTCGCCAGGTTGTGGGTCGAGAAAAGGATGTTCTTGCGAAGATCATGGTTGATGATCGCGGCATCGTAGCGTGCGGTGTAGTAATTGGAAAGGCTTTCTTTCGAGTTGTACGCATTGAAATTGTCCGAATATTCCTTGAATTTCTTCAAGGGATAGATGCCTTTTTTGGCGATGTCCAATACCTTGCTATTGATGTCTGTACCATAAATGAACGAACGATCATAAAGGTTGTTTTCCTTTAACAGGATGGCCAAGGAGTAGACCTCCTCTCCGGTTGAACAGCCGGCGCTCCAGATCTTGATGCGGGGAAATGTTTGCAGGTAAGGCAGGATCTCCGAGGCTAATCTATTGAAGAACCCAGGGTCGCGGAACATTTCCGTCACATTGACCGTGACTTCCTGGATAAAGAATTGTTGAAATCCGGAAATGTTGATGATCGCATTCTTGAGGTCCACAAAATCCAGGGCTTCCAGATTCATGATCCGCTGTATCCTTCTTTTAAGGGAAGAACGAGTGTATCCCGACAGATCGAAATCGGAAACATTTTTCAATAAGAATATCAGCTCCTCAATTTCCGGAAAACTGATGTCGTAAGAGTTTCTTAACTCAGCCATACTTGCATCAATGATACCAAACGATCCAAATCGATTGGTTTACTCACATAATCATTCGCCCCCAATTCAATCGATTTTTCTCGATCACCTTTCATCGCTTTAGCAGTAACTGCAATAATGGGTAAATTATTGTGTTTTTTATTTTTTCTTATTTCCTGGATGGCTTCATAACCATCCATCTCCGGCATCATGATGTCCATCAGGACAATATCAATCTGCTTATCTGGATTTTCCACCGCCTGAACCGCCTCCAGGCCGTTGTTCGCAATTTCAATCTTCATCTTGTATTGTTGCAGCGAAGAGGTCAAAGCGAAAACATTGCGCATATCATCATCCGCAATAAGAACCGTCTTATTTTCCAATACACTAGTTCCATAAGATTCTGATGAAACCAGCTTTTCGGGGTTCTTGATCGGATTGTAGGCCGGAGTGGACAACTTGTTCAAAAATAGATTAACCTCATCGATCAGTCTGTTGTTTGATTTGCTGGATTTCAGCACCATCGACTGGGTATGCCTTAGGATCTTCTCCGTTTGTTCTGCACTCAGGTCGTAGGCGGTATTGATGATCACCGGTAATTTCTCGTATTTCGGATTTGATTTGATACGATCCAGCATTTCCAGACCACTACCATCCGGTAGTTTAACATCCAAGATGATGCAATCCAGGTTTTCTTCCTCTTCCAGTTTTTTCATGCCCGACTCGATCGTAAAGGCTTGGATCACATTGATGTTTTGTTCGGCAAATGCCTTTTTGATCAGGTCGCTCTGGAATTCCTGGTCTTCGATCAACAGGATCTTTTTAAGTTCCTTATTGATATTTAGGTGGATGGTTTCAAATGCCAAGGCTATGCTTTCCTCGTTCACCGGTTTTGGCATAAAGCCAATGGCTCCAGATTCCAGGAAGTCTTTCTTATCGAAATTCGCGGCCGACATCATGTGGATCGGGATATGCTTGGTTGCTTTATCGTTCTTCAAGGTCTTCAGCACCTCCCATCCATCTGCCAATGGCAACATGACATCCAAGATGATGGCATCAGGCTGTTTCTGCTTGGCCATTTGTATGCCGGCAACTCCGTCGTATGCATTCAAGGTATCGAAGCCATATTCCTCTGAAAAGCTTTTTAATATATCCGCAAAATTGATGTCATCCTCAATGATCAGGATGGTTTTTGTTTGACGGTTTTTTGGAACATCGATCTTTGAATCTTCGGATCCTTGGCGAATATTCTCTTGTTTCGCGGTTGCTTTCGTTTCCTGATTGAAGTTTTCCTTGTTGGCTTCTTTGGAAAGGGCAGGCAATTCTTCTTTATTGATCTCCGCTATGTAAGGGATGATCAAGCTAAAGGTACTACCTTGGCCAATCTCACTCTCGAGGGTGATCCTTCCGTTAAGTAGGGAAGAGATTTCTCTAGAAATGGATAGGCCAAGACCTGTTCCGCCATATTTTCTGCTGGTGGAACCATCCTCTTGTCGGAAAGCCTCAAAAATTAGGGATTGTTTTTCTGGAGAAATACCAATGCCAGAATCTTTCACGGCGAAATGGACGTTTCCACTTTGTTGGAAGATCTTTAAGGTAATACTTCCTGTTTTTTCAGTGAATTTGAAGGCGTTGGAAAGGAAATTTTTAAGGACTTGTTCCAACCTGTATTCATCGGTAACAAACTGTTTAGGTGCTTGTTCAATGTCTATCTGGAAGTTGATGGATTTTTCTTTTGCCAATTCCTTGAACAGGGATTCCATGTTGCTGCTGAAATCCTGGATGCGGATCAGATCTTTCTGCATCTCCACTTTTCCGGATTCAATTTTCGCAAGATCAAGAAGTTCATTGATCAACTGTAAAAGATCGGAGCCAGCATTATGGATCACCGAGGCATATTTCACCTGTTCGGCATTTAAATTCTGTAATTTATTATCCTGAAGGAGTTTCGCCAGAATGAGTATACTGTTCAAAGGAGTCCGCAACTCATGGCTCATATTGGCCATAAATTCCGATTTGTATTTGCTGGCCAGTTCCACCTCAACAATTTTCTGCTCCACGATATTATGGGCTTCATTCAGCTCCAGGTTTCTTCTTTCCAGTTCAGCGGCTTTAACATTTAGCTCCTTGTTCGCCTGGGAGAGTTCTTCCTGCTGTACGCGGAGTTCCTCTTCCGAGGCTTCTAACAGATTGGTTTTATAGACCAGCTCTTCATTGGTAATGCGGAGTTCCTCTTGCTGGGCCTCCAGTTCTTCGGTCTGTCTTTGAGTTTCCGCAAGCAGCTCTTCGACCAAGGCATGGTTCTGGCGTGATTGAAGGGCGGATCCTATAGATCTTGATGTTCGTGTGAGGTAATTAAGGATGCTTTCCATTCTGTTTTTCGGGAAAGAGCCGATTATCTCGATTACACCAATACAATAATCTTCATACACGATCGGAAATAGAATAGCCTCAGCTTCCATGTTCTTAATGGTCCCTGTCTGGATATTGGTTTTGGAAATATCCTGAACCGGGATGATCTGGTGTTTCTTATTGGCTGCTACAGCTCCTAGGATCCCCTCATCGAGGATAAAGGATTGAATGGTTTCATTGAGGTGCAATCCGTTCGAACTCTTTAATAAAAATTCGTAGGAATCGGTTTTCCGCACATAAAAGGCGGCGGCAAAAAAGTCGAGCACTTCCGCCATGCCCTTTAGAGCAGTTTGTGCAATGGCCTTCTCGCTTGGCAACCCGTTGATCTGGTTATGGATCTTGGAAGAATTCTGAAGTACCCAGTTCACATCCTCCAATTGTTCTGCTGTTTTTAGCAGATTTTGGTTTAATTCACGTTCTTTATTTCCTGTTTTACGCAGGTGTCCAAGAATGCGCATGGTCTGTATCACGACGAATAGAACGACAACCAAAGAAAAGATTCCCAGCGCAATCGTAATATACCTGGAAGTGTTCAACTCGTTGTTCCGATCCTTGATTTTGGCCTTGCGAAACTCGATGATTTCATTGGTCAATCTATTGCTGGTCTCCACAATTCTTGCCTGTTGCTCGGCGATATTAGTGAGTAATGTGGATTGGATATTGGAATTATAGCTGTTCTTAAGGGCAAAAAGCTCCTGTGCCAAGGCCCTAGCTTCTTGCGTAGCATTTAGCTTCCGGTCGATCAACTCGTTCGGTGTATCCAATATCAAAAGGGCTTTTGTGATCGCGTTTTTCAGTTGCTCTTCCACGATCACATCGGTGTTTTCCTCTAGATTTTTATATTTGGAAAATTTCTGGATGTTGACTTCCCAATCCTGAATCGCATTGAATTTCTCCTGCGATAAGGCCATATATTCATTTACTGTATTGCTGTATCTACTTTGACTAGCAAGGAAATACCAAAAAGAGAAGATGATGATAACATACGCAATAATAATACTAGCAATAAATTGCCATCTTAAGAAGCTGAGTTTGTTCATGTTCTAAAAGGGGATATGCTGTTTTGTTCACCTGCAAAAGTCTACATTTTTGTTTAAACTTTTACTTTAATGGGCTAAAAATTTAAGAATAAGCTGTTTGAACGAAAAATATTCTCCTCTTTTTTATTATCTTTAGTACCGTTGGAAATTATTAATCTTATATAAATGGAAGCTCCCGTACAATTAGTTTTAATTATTGTAGGTTCGGTAATTGGATTTTTTGTCCTACTTTACCTACTGCCCCTGAATTTGTGGTTTACTGCGCAATTATCGAATGTAAAAATCAGTTTGTTGAATCTGGTTTTGATGCGCCTTCGGAAAGTAAGTCCAGCATTGGTGACCAATGCGATGATTACCTCGACAAAAGCAGGTTTAAAAATCTCCTCGAACGAAATAGAAACCCATTATTTGGCTGGCGGAAATGTCAATAAAGTGATCAAGGCATTGATTTCAGCTGATAAAGCAAATATTCCTTTGGATTTTAAATTGGCAACTGCCATTGATTTGGCGGGTCGTGATGTTTTTGATGCGGTACAGTTATCTGTAAATCCTCAGGTTATCAATACGCCTCCAGTAGCCGCCGTGGCGAAGGATGGTATCCAGTTGATCGCTAAAGCCAGGCTGACCGTTCGTGCAAACATCAATCAGTTGGTCGGTGGTGCCGGTGAAGAAACCATTCTTGCTCGGGTTGGGGAAGGGATCGTAACGACTATTGGATCTTCATCCAACCATAAGGAGGTGTTGGAAAATCCGGATCGAATTTCAAAAACAGTATTGTCTAAAGGATTGGATTCAGGTACCGCATTTGAAATCTTATCGATTGATATTGCAGATATTGATATCGGTGAGAACGTTGGTGCAAAACTACAAACGGATCAGGCCGAAGCGGATCTGAAAGTAGCCAATGCCAGGGCAGAAGAACGTCGGGCAATGGCCGTGGCGACAGAACAGGAAATGCGCGCGAAGGCCCAAGAAGCAAAAGCAAAGGTTATCGAAGCGGAATCACAAGTGCCAATGGCGATGGCAGAAGCATTTAGAAATGGAAACCTAGGGATAATGGATTATTATAAGATGCAGAATATCCAAGCGGATACCGATATGAGAACATCGATTGCAAAGCCTAATGGCCCGGAAAAGAAATAAAGAAAAAACCCTGACGATGGGCGCCAGGGTTTGATACTAACCAATTATAAACCTAAATTATGAAAAGACAATTCTAAAAATTCGAGGCTTCGGATTTTTATATCCTTTCTTATGCCTTGAATTATAGTACAAAGGTACATCAGAAAATAATATAATCAAGAGAATTGGCATAAAAAGTTGCAGTTGCAACCATAATCTGACAATTCTCTGATTTATGTGTTGTAACTGATAAATCATTGTCTTTTTTTGATTAATTTCAAGCCCTTTGCTGCCAAAAAGATTGCTTAAATTTGGTGCAAAGAAATGTTATGATCTTCCAAAAGCTATTATCAATTAAAGCAGTTGTACTCGATGTGGATGGAGTAATGACTGATGGATCCCTTCAGGTATCCGAAGAAGGACATCAATTACGCACATTTTATGTAAAAGATGGCTATGCGATGCAATTGGCCATCAAGCGCGGGCTACCGATCTGGGTAATATCCGGTGGACGTTCGCAAGGTGTTCAATTACGGATGGAAGGGTTGGGGATCAGCGAAGTTCACATGGGTGTAGCTGATAAATTGACTTTATTGAAGGAATTGATGGGTAAATATAGCTTGGAAAAAGGAAATATCCTTTATATGGGCGATGATCTTCCGGATTATGAGGTCATGCAAGCGGTAGGGTTTGCCTGTTGTCCATCTGATGCTGTGGAGGAAATCAAAGAGATCTGCCATTATATGTCGCCATTTCCTGGTGGAAGGGGAGCCGTTCGCGATATCCTAGAAAAAACCATGAAACTGCAAGGGAAATGGAGTGTGGAAACGACCATTAAAAGTATCTAATGATTTTACAGGAAAAATTAAGATCCGTCGACATCGTGCTAGGATCAAAATCACCACGGCGGAAGGAGCTGTTGGCGAGCATGGATTTGGACTTTGAGGTTGAGGTTAGGGAGACTGATGAAACTGTGGATCCGAATTTGAGCCCTTTGGAGATAGTGAAGCAGATAGCCAAAGAAAAACTAGCAGCATTTAGTGATGAATCGTATTTTGATAAGCTCCTGATCTGCGCGGATACGATTGTACTGGATTCCGAGGGGAAGGTTTTGGGAAAGCCAAGCAATCTAGAGGAAGCAAAAACAGTAATCGGCCAATTGTCCAATAATCTGCATTATGTCTATACGGCGGTTGCTCTTTCCTATAAGGATTACCAGTATTCATTTGTGGAAGAAACGAAGGTGTGGTTTTCCGATTTAAGTGAGGAGGAGATCAGCTATTATGTAGAGAAATACAAGCCTTTGGACAAGGCGGGTTCCTATGGTATCCAAGAATGGATCGGTAGGATAGGGATCGCTAAAATCGAGGGCTCGTATGAAAATGTGATTGGTTTACCAACAGCAAGATTGCAGGAAGAGCTAAAGAAGATATTTTAATCATTATAAGTGTATTAGAATAAAAAAACCGCTAATCTCATTTGAAATTAGCGGTTTTTTGGTTTTAGCTGACCAAAAGTTTATATCCTTTTCCATGCACATTGACGATTTCTACATTCGGATCTTCTTTCAGGTATTTTCTTAGTTTACTTAAGAAAACATCCATACTTCTTCCGGTGAAGTAGTTATCATCGTGCCATATTTTTATCAGGGCTTCCTCACGGGTCAGAACATCATTTTTCTTCAGGCAAAGCAAGCGAAGTAGTTCCGCTTCTTTAGTAGATAATTTCTGTTGTTGCCCTTTATAGGAAATGATCTGACTGGTATAATCGAAGAAATAATCGCCGATCTCAAACTTATCGGAAATTTCTTCTTCTTTATCCTTTGATGCCCGTTTCAACAAGGCATTGATCCTCAATAATAGTTCTTCCACACGAAAAGGTTTCGTGATATAATCATCACCTCCAAGCTCAAAAGCCTGCGTTTTATCTTCCATCATGCCTTTTGCGGTGGCATAGATGATGGGAACAGTTTGATCAATCTTACGGATATCCTTTCCAAGGGAGAAGCCATCTTTTTTAGGCATCATCACATCGAGAATGCAGAGGTCGAATTCATCCTTGCGGAACGCATCCATGGCTTCTTGACCATCAACGCATAACACGACTTCGAACTTGCCTTTCAATTCTAAATAATCTTTCAGGAGTTCCCCCAAATTTGGGTCGTCTTCTGCTAATAATATTTTTTGGTTCATAAATTTTCAAGCTATAATGTTAAGCTACTTCGCGTGAAGCACTCTTCAAAGGAAGGGTTACTTCAAATTGTGTGCCTTTATCTTTTTCACTTTTAACTGCAATTCGTCCATTCAATCGTTTGACAATGTCATTGACATAGCTAAGACCCAATCCAAAACCTTTTACATTATGGATATTACCGGTTGGAATACGGTAAAATTGGTCAAAAATCTTTTCTGCTTGGTCTTTTGTCATCCCAATTCCTTTGTCGCTCACGGAAATAATGATGTTCTTTCCTTTGTTGTAAGTTTTAAAAGTTATGTCGGGACTTTCTTTACTGTATTTAATGGCATTGTCTACCAGGTTGTACATGACATTCGATAAGTGTAGTTCATCACCGATCACCACGTCTTCCGTCGCATCCAATTGGACCGTCAGATTGCCGTTGGCTTTTTCCAATTGGAGTTTCATACTTTCCAGTACGGCACTGGCCAAGGTGTTGATCTGTACATTGACCCGTTCAATCTTCAGGTTTTCTTTTTCCAATCGCGCGATGTTCAATACCCTTTCAATATGAGAGCCTAGACGAACATTCTCATCATAAATGATGTTAGCGAGCTTGTTGACCCGTTTTCCATCGGCTGAAATTTCAGGGTCACGCAGGGATTCACTTGCGATCATGATGGTAGCAACCGGCGTTTTAAATTCATGGGTCATGTTATTGATGAAATCCGTTTTCATTTCCGAGATTTTTTTCTGACGGAAGATAATCATCAAGGTATAGGCAAAACAACCGATCAAAAGCGCCAATAAGGCAATAATCGGGAAAAGCCAATAGCCCATATTGCTGGCAATAATACTTTTTTTGTTCGGAAAGAAGATCCGTAGTTCCCCAGGAGGTTTCCCTTCATCACCCTGGAATAATTTGACCGCATAATCCTTATGGTCTTCCGTAAATTCCATGGGTTCATTATTGATCTGGTAAACTTCACTGAATACCAAAGGGGAATTCTTTGAAGTCTGTACCTGCATCACAAAGGATGCAGTAACTCCTCTTTCTTCCAATTCCTTGACCAATAATTCCATAACATACACCCTGTTCAATCGTTTTTCAAGCGGGCGTTTTGCCAATTCAATACCGATGGCCACATCTTGGACCACGGAACTTTTCTTGCCACTTAACACCGCGACAGAATCGTATAGACTGGAAGCTTCCCCGAGCTTGGTCATGTTCAGCTTCTCGATCTGTTGTTCCAGATTGATGATCTCCATGATCAATTTTCGATTGGTACGGGGTTGTAAGGTGATCCACTGGAAGCTTGATGCTACTCGTTGGTTGCCCTCAAAATGCGGTAGGATATATCGTGTACTGTCGTCCCTAACCGGGCTGTTGGGTAATTCCCTGATGGCATCGACCCGAGGGGAAGGCTGTATCGTACCATCGGGTTGTAGAATAGGCTCCAACCAGATGGTCAATAATTTTCTGTTCTCACTTTTACGGACGTAAGTCTCGAAAAACTCATTGCTGATGGGAACATTCATGAAGGACATGTTCAAGCGACGTTCGTCGGCATTGAATCGCTGTTCATAACGAAAAAGTTCGGCTTGAAGGATTTTTATTTTTTCCTGGATGGCCACTTGCTCGGTCAGGATCTTTTGTTTCTGTTCCTGCTCCTTTTGGCTTTCCAGAAAGCGCTTCTGGTTCTGTCTTTCCTGTTCTCGAGCAAAATCATAGATCTCTTTCTGCTCCAGTTTGTTTCCAACTGCTGCCAAGGATGCTTTGACGGCATCATCAAAAATCTTTGATTTCTGGCGGAATGATTCGCGAATAAAATAATATTGCATCGCCATTACCCCAATCAGGGCGATGGACATCAACCAAATTATTAACGCAATACTTCTTTTCTTCATTTGTTACAAAAGTAATAAGGGAAATGACCTTATTTATCCATTTAACACAATTTAACAGCAAATAGGTCAGGCAAATAGCGGAATTCTTGTTAGCTTAGAACATTGTTAAAAGTTTATAAATCTATTGATTATGAAATATTTTGCTTTGTTGACTTTTGGGCTACTTGTTTCCATCAGTACGTTATATGCCCAAAATAAGGAAAATAAACAGGAAGGTAAAGTGATAAAGGGAGGTTTCTCCATACATGCTGATACCGCCAAGAGCAAAGATCAATTATCAAACCTGAATTTTTTGATACAGCCACAAAAACTTGCAGTTAATGGGATTCCAAATGCATACCGTCAAAACGATGATTCGGTGATTCTACATAAATACCTGGACCCTAAGGCAAGTGTAGCTATGCCAGGTACCGAAATCCTGGACAACAAACAGGAGAAAAACCAAAAAGTAACCATCTTAAAACCTTTGGTCAAGAAATAATAGAAATTAAGGAAAATAGAAAAGCCCGGGCTCATGCCCGGGCTTTTCTATTTTCTGAATGTCTCTAATAAGGATTATTTTACTTCAGAAACACGGATGGTGTTTGTTCTTCCTTTCGCGTGTAGCGGAGTAGAAGAGGTATTGATCACGATCTGACCAGGTTCTACCAAACGGTGTTGTTGTAAAAGTCCATTTACATCTTGGATCGTACCATCGGTACTTTCGTATTTTTCATAGATGAAGGCTTTCGCACCCCAAACTAAGCTTAATGTACGCAATAATGTTCTGTTACCGGTGAATACATAAATATCAGCATCCGGACGGTAACTCGCAATTTCCATCGCGGTATATCCTGAGGCGGTCATCACCGCAATGGCAGACGCATTTGTTTTTTCGGCCAAGAAGATGGATGAGCTACAGATCGCATCTGGAATACGCGTTACACCTACAGTTCCCAAGGTTTCCTTTTCGCTATAGTAAGGGTAAGAAGTCGCTTCTACATGGGTAATCACCTTTGCCATGGTTTCAATAACGATTTCTGGAAATTCACCTACCGATGTTTCGCCTGAAAGCATCACTGCATCGGCACCATCGATCACCGAGTTAGCCACGTCGTTCACCTCAGCACGCGTAGGACGCGGTGTAGTGATCATACTTTCCAACATCTGGGTCGCAATGATCACCGGTTTGGAAAGGTTACGGCATTTCTGAACAATGATCTTCTGAAGTCCTGGAACTTCTTCCATTGGCATTTCCACACCCAGGTCACCACGAGCTACCATGATCGCATCCGTAGCCTCGATGATTGCATCGATGTTATCAATCGCTTCTGGTTTTTCGATCTTCGCGATTACTTTGGCATGAGATCCCTTTTCCTTTATGATTTCCTTACATTGGTAAATATCTTCCGCTGAACGCACGAAAGACATGGCAATCCAGTCGGCTCCATGATCTAAAGCAAAGTTCAGGTTGTCCAAATCTGCTTCTGTTAAAGAAGGGATAGATACTTTGGTATTCGGTAGGTTTACCCCTTTGCGGGAAGTAAGGATACCGCCGTGTACCACTTCGCAGGTAACTGTATCTTTATGATTCGTAGTTAATACGCGTAACTGTAATTTACCATCATCCAACAAAATGATCTCGCCTTCTTTTACATCATTTGGAAAGTTCTCATAAGTGATGTAGATTCTTTTTTCATCGCCGATCAGCTCATCGGTCGTGATTTCAACTACACTTCCGTTGACCAAGATGGCACCGCCTTCTTTCATCTTTCCGATACGGATTTTAGGACCTTGAAGATCGGCTAATATACCCACATTGAAAGGGTGTTCTTGATTGATTTCGTTAATGGTATTGATTACTTTAAGGTGATCCTCTTGACTGCCGTGGGAGAAATTAAGGCGACAAACATCGACACCTTTAGCAATCATACGGGTCAGAACATCTTTTTTAGAGGAAGCTGGGCCTAATGTTGCAACAATTTTGGTCCGCTTTTTTAGTTTATCCATTTGAATGAATTTTAATTTTTTATATTCTTATTGTTATCAATTCGCAAATAAAATCCCCGATTTGCGAAGCTTAGGTTTATGTGTAGAAGTTACACTATCTAAATAATTCGCTAAAATATCAGATTTTCTTTAGATTTCAATGCGGTTGGGTCTATTTCTTTTACAAGAAGGACCTCCGGTATAGTTTTAATATTATCGATAAGTGCGTCTAAATCATCAGGATGAATGAAATGCTTGATGATCAGAAAATAATCAAAGCTAAGGATTTCCGGTACTAAAGAAGCTCCTTCGATGGATTTGTTACTTAACAGGTAGTATTCAAATTCGAAGGTCGGGTTATGGAACCGGAAAATATTAAAATGCTGTTGTACAGGTTTTTTGTTCTTTTTGTTTTCGTAAATGATGTGGTAGTCCAATTCATCCTGCGGTTTATCCTTTTTATTTCCGTTATGGTCGTTATAATCCTCTTTTCCGTTGATAAATTGGAGCCCTGTATGTTTGTTGATGAAATGGGCCAGGCGATAATCGCGAAGTACTGAGCTAATTCCTACTAAATTAAAATCCAGTTCCAGGTCGAAGTCGGTTTCCAGTTTAAAAGTGATCTTACTCAAGCCAAATAAAGCGTTTAGTGATTAACAAAAATAAAGAAATATGCGGTTTAATCTATGGAAAATGATAAAATTAACATTAAAAATAGATTAAGTTTGTAAAACAATTTTAGATTTATTATTATTGAATAAGCTTAGTATCTAAGTGGTTGAAAAACCAAAACTGGGGTACCTTTGTTCTTTATTTGTTTCCAAAAGTCAAAAAGATTTGATTATTGGGGAAATTTATTTTTTCTTTGCACAGATTTATTAAACAATTAAACTAGAAAATCATGTCAGATATCGCATCAAGAGTAAAAGCAATTATCGTAGAAAAGTTAGGTGTAGACGAAAATGAAGTAACACCAGAAGCTTCTTTCACGAATGATTTAGGTGCAGACTCACTTGATACAGTAGAGTTGATCATGGAATTCGAGAAAGAATTCAACGTTGCAATTCCTGATGACCAAGCTGAAAACATCAGTACTGTAGGTCAAGCTATCGCTTACTTAGAAAAAAACGTTAACTAACTAATTTTATTAGGCCAGACATCATAAATGGAGCTTAAGAGAGTAGTTGTAACAGGATTAGGCGCACTTACACCAATCGGTAACACCGTCCCAGCTTACTGGGAGGGTTTGATCAATGGTGTAAGTGGAGCCGCTCCTATCACACATTTTGATGCGTCAAAATTCAAGACCCAGTTTGCTTGTGAAGTTAAGGGATTTGATCCCCATGAGTTCATGGATCGTAAAGAGGCGCGCAAAGTAGACCCATTCGTGCAGTACGCCATTGCTTCTACAGATGAAGCGGTAAAGGACGCCGGATTGGATTTTGATAAATTAGATAGAAACCGCATAGGGGTAATTTGGGGTTCGGGTATTGGTGGTTTGACTACTTTTACAGAAGAGGTTGCCAATTTCTCAAAAGGAGATGGTACACCACGCTTTAACCCATTCTTTATTCCGAAAATGCTCGTGGACATAGCTCCAGGACATATTTCAATGCGCCATGGCTTAAGAGGACCAAACTTTTCCGCTGTTTCAGCGTGTGCATCTTCGACCAATGCGATGATCGATGCTTTTACCTATATCCGTATGGGTAGAGCAGATATAATCATTACAGGAGGTTCGGAGGCGACAATCAATGAAGCAGGGATTGGTGGTTTCAACGCGATGCACGCACTTTCTACACGAAACGATGATCCGAAAACGGCTTCTCGTCCATTCGACAAGGACCGTGATGGGTTTGTTTCTGGTGAAGGTTCGGGCGCGATCATCTTGGAAAGCCTTGAGCATGCATTGGCACGCGGAGCAAAAATATATGCTGAGATAGTTGGCGGAGGCATGAGTGCTGATGCACACCATATCACAGCTTCACATCCTGAAGGATTGGGCGCGAAATTAGCGATGACCATGGCCATCAACGATGCCGGTATGGACTTCTCGGATATCGATTACATCAACGTTCATGGTACATCCACTCCAGTTGGAGATATCAGCGAAACGAAAGCGATCGTGGATCTATTCGGTGAGAATGCCTACAAGCTGAACATCAGCTCAACAAAATCAATGACAGGCCACCTATTGGGGGCGGCTGGGGCAGTGGAAGCAATTGCTTCGATCCTGGCGGTGCAGAACGATATCGTTCCACCTACGATCAACCACTTTACGGATGATCCTGAAATTGATAACAAATTGAATTTCACATTCAATACCGCTCAGAAACGTGTTGTGAACGCAGCATTGAGTAATACCTTTGGCTTTGGAGGCCATAACGCTTCCGTTATTGTCAAAAAGTATAAAGGTTAACATGGTATTTTATCCTATAACAGGCTAAGAATTTTACTGATAGGTAGTTGATCTTTTTCGACTACCTATTTGTTATTTAATATAATCATGCCCATTAAACAGGTCTATAATCTATATCTGTCTCCCAGTCGATCATATGTACGGAAGCTAAAAAACCTATTGGGTTTTGTTCCAGGAAATGTGCGTTTATACCAAATGGCATTTCGGCATAAGTCTGTCGCTATCCTGATCAAGGATGGGGTGAAGAACAGCAATGAGCGCCTGGAGTTTTTGGGGGATGCCGTCCTGGGATCGGTAATCGCAGAACTTTTATTTAAACTCTATCCTTACAAGGATGAGGGGTTCTTGACGGAGATGCGATCAAAGATCGTTTCCCGAGCAAACCTCAATCAGCTTTCCCGCAAGCTGGGACTGAACGAATTGATCGAATACGATGCCCGGATGATCAGTTACCCGAATAAACAAGGATCCCTTTTGGGAGATGCATTTGAAGCCCTTGTTGGTGCGGTCTATCTGGATCGTGGCTATCAATTCACCCGGGAATTTTTATTGACCAGGATTATCAAACCCCATGTGGACATACATACCTTGGAAATCACGGAGACCAATTTTAAGAGTCGCCTGATCGAATGGTGTCAACATAACGGTAAAGAATTGGCGTTTTTGCAGATCGAAAATCCGGAGGGTGAATCCAATAAGTTGTTTTCCGTGAAAGTTGTGGTAGACGGTGAAGATTGTGGAATAGGAAGGGACTTCAACAAAAAAAGTGCAGAAAAATTGGCTGCCGAAAAAGCATGTGAATACCTGAAGGTATTTACAGACTTTACCATCTAATCATTTTATACGAATTAGCCTTACGATTTCAGTATGAAAGCAATTAAACCATCATTAGCAAAAGGAACACGTGATTTCACTCCTGTAGAAATGGAGAAGAGAAATCATATCTATAATACATTAAAAACCATTTTCAAAAAATATGGTTACAGCGAAATCCAGACGCCTTCGTTCGAGAACCTAAGTACCTTGACCGGTAAATATGGGGATGAAGGGGATAAGCTGATCTTTAAGATTCTGAACTCTGGAGATTACCTTTCCAAAGCACCTGAAAAGTTGTTGGAAGAAAAGAAATCGACAGAACTGATATCTTCCATTTCAGAGAAAGCCTTGCGTTATGATCTTACCGTTCCTTTCGCCAGGTATGTGGTGATGCATCAGCATGAGATCACCCTTCCATTCAAGCGTTTTCAGATCCAGCCGGTTTGGCGTGCGGATCGCCCGCAACGAGGTCGCTATCGCGAGTTCTACCAATGCGATGTGGATGTGGTGGGTTCTGATTCCCTATTGAACGAGGCCGAGTTTATTCTCATCTACCAGGAAGCCTTGACCAAATTGGGGCTTCAGGATTTCAATATCAAGCTGAACAACCGTAAGATACTTTCCGGAATTGCGGAAGTGGTTGGGAAACCGGAATTGATCGTGGATATGACGGTGGCCATCGATAAGTTGGATAAGATCGGGTTGGAAGGTGTCAATAAGGAATTGCTTGAAAGAGGCTTTACAGAAGAGGATCTGGCGGTATTAAAACCGATCATTGAGTTGAGTGGTACAAACCTGGAGAAACTTACTGCCCTAAAAACCGTATTGGTGGATTCGGCAGTTGGCTTGCAAGGAATATCCGAAATTGAGACCGTATTCGATTATCTGCAGAAACTTGGTCAAGGATCATTGCTGGAGAAAATCGTAGAAGTGGATATTACTCTGGCCCGCGGATTGAATTATTATACCGGTTGTATCTTTGAAGTGAAAACGAACGAAGTGCAGATGGGAAGTATAGGTGGTGGTGGTCGTTATGATGACCTGACGGGTATGTTTGGACTGAAGGACCTGACGGGCGTAGGAATTTCTTTCGGAGCAGACCGTATCTATGATGTGCTGGAAGAATTGAATCTCTTTCCACCGAGCAATGCAGAGCGCACGAAGGTGTTGATCATTAACTTTGATAAGGAATTGGAAGGCTCAACCTTGCCGCTATTGTACCAGTTGAGGGAGGCGGGTATTGCTACCGAGTTATATCCTGCGGCTGTGAAGCTCAAGAAACAGATGAGCTATGCCGACGCAAAACAGGTGCCTTATGTGCTGTTGATAGGAGACGAGGAGGTTCGTTCGGGCGAACTGTCCCTGAAGAACATGGAGACCGGGGAGCAGGAAAAGTTAGGGCTTGCAGCCTTAATTGAAAAACTTAAATAAAAATTCTAAGATATAAATGAAATAAATCGACTCTAAGTAGGGTCGATTTTTATTTTGTAACCTAAAATTTATCAAAAATCTCGTTAATATTGATTAAATTTGTGGTCAGTTTAGTAAAGAAATTCAATACTTAGAAATGAGTTCAACACCTATAACAAAAGAAACCTACCTAGAGTGGTATAAATCTATGCTGCTCATGCGCAAATTTGAAGAGAAGTCAGGCCAACTATACGGACAACAAAAAATCCGTGGATTCTGTCATTTATATATCGGACAGGAAGCTGTAGTAGCTGGAACCATGTCTGTTATCAAGCCGGAAGATTCCTTGATCACTGCTTATCGCGATCATGCTCATGCCTTGGCTAAAGGGGTGTCTGCAGATGCATGTATGGCAGAATTGTTCGGTAAAGCAACTGGCTGTTCAAAAGGTAAAGGTGGTTCTATGCACTTTTTCTCGAAAGAGCATAAGTTTATGGGTGGCCACGGTATTGTAGGTGGACAGATTCCATTGGGTGCCGGTATTGCCTTTGCAGAGAAATATTTGGGTACCGATAATGTGAACATTTGTTATATGGGTGATGGAGCGGTTCGTCAAGGAGCGTTCAATGAAACCTTGAATATGGCGATGTTATGGAAATTACCAGTGATCTTTGTTTGTGAGAACAACGGTTATGCGATGGGTACTTCTGTAAAACGTACAACCAACATGCAAGACATCTACAAAATGGGATTGGGATTTGATATGCCAAGTGCACCGGTAGATGGTATGGATGTGGTTGCTGTTCACAACGCGATGGATGAAGCCGTTCAACGTGCTCGTGCAGGCGAAGGACCTACTTTCTTGGAGATCCGTACTTACCGTTACAAAGGACACTCGATGTCTGACCCAGCGAAATACCGTACCAAAGAGGAATTGGAAGAATACAAAGAGCGTGACCCGATCATTGCGGTTAAACACGCTATCGTAGAAAATAAATATGCAGATGATGCATGGTTCGATCAAGTAGAAGCTGAAGTGAAGAAAATAGTTGATGACTCTGTTAAATTTGCAGAAGAATCTCCATATCCTACTGCAGAAGCAATTTATGAAGATATTTACGTACAGAAGGATTATCCTTTTGTAATGGATTAATGAACGATAATTACTTTAACTAATATAGAACAATCTTAAGAAATGGCTGAAGTAGTAAGAATGCCAAAAATGAGCGATACCATGACGGAAGGGGTCATCGCAAAATGGCACAAAAAAGTTGGCGATAAAGTAAACTCTGGAGATTTAGTTGCAGAGATTGAAACAGATAAAGCAACAATGGATTTCGAATCTTACCAAGAAGGAACCTTGTTGTACATCGGCCCTAAAGAAGGCGAAGCCGTAGCAATTGATGCTGTGATCGCTGTTTTAGGTGAAGAAGGAGAAGATTATGAAGCCTTGTTGAAAGACGATGGTTCAGCTGCTCCTGCGAAAAAAGAAGAGGAAAAAGCGGAACCTGCGAAAGAGGAATCTGCGAAAGAAGAATCTTCGAATGAAGAGGCGGCTGCTGGGTCGAATGTTACGGCAGAAGATCTTGGAGTTACGGTTATTACGATGCCTTTGTTGAGTGATACCATGACGGAAGGGGTTATCGCACAATGGAACTTTAAAGTTGGAGATACCATCAAATCTGATGATGCTATTGCTGATGTGGAAACAGATAAAGCGACCATGGAAGTAACCGCTTATGCAGATGGTACGTTATTATATGTAGGTGTTGAGGCTGGACAGGCGGCGAAAGTAAATGATATCATTGCTATCGTTGGTCCTGCTGGAACTGATGTTACACCTTTATTGAACCAAAAATCGGCTGCACCTGCGAAAGGGGAAGCGAAGAAGGAAGAAGCAAAACCTGCAGATGAGAAAGCAAACACTGCTGCTCCTGCGGAATCCGGTTCGGCACGAGTTGCTGCTGATGATTCAAGGGTTAAAGCCTCTCCATTGGCACGCAAGATTGCTAAAGATAAAGGAATCGACCTGAACCAAGTAAAAGGTTCGGCTGAGAACGGAAGAATCGTGAAGAAGGATGTAGAGAACTTCGTGCCTTCGGCAGCGCCTGCTGCTGCAGCGGCATCTGCTCCTGCAAAATCTTCGGATGCGGAAGTGAAAACCATCAGTTTACCAACTTATATCGGTGAAGAACGTTATACCGAGAAGCCTGTTAACCAAATGCGTAAAACAATTGCTCGCCGCTTAGGAGAGTCTTTGTTCACTGCACCACATTTCTATTTGACGGTAAGCATCGATATGGATAATGCGATGTCTGCACGTGCGCAGATCAATGAAGTAGCACCAGTTAAGGTGTCATTCAATGATATGGTTATCAAGGCGGTGGCTGTTGCGTTAAAACAGCATCCTAATGTTAACTCCTCTTGGTTAGGTGATAAAATCCGTTACAATGAGCATACGAACATCGGGGTTGCCATGGCTGTTGAAGATGGTCTATTGGTACCAGTAATCCGTTTTGCTGACGGTAAATCATTGTCACACATCTCTGCGGAGGTTAAGGATTACGCACAGAAAGCAAAATCTAAGAAATTGCAACCAGCTGATTGGGAAGGTTCTACCTTTACCGTATCAAACTTGGGTATGTTCGGAATCGATGAGTTCACATCGATCATCAACTCTCCAGATGGAGCCATTCTTTCCGTTGGAGCAATCCAACAGGTTCCAGTGGTTAAAAACGGAGCTGTTGTTCCTGGAAACATCATGAAGCTGACTTTAGGTTGTGATCACCGTGTGGTTGATGGCGCGACTGGAGCACAATTCCTACAAACATTGAAAGGTTTGTTGGAAGCACCAATCCGTTTATTGGCATAAGGGTTCAAATTTAAGATATGTTAAAAGGGGTCATTTTTTGACCCCTTTTTTTGTTAATTTTCAGAAGAAATGCTAATTTGTCGGTTGGGTTAATTTAGGTTGATATAAACGTATATATATAAGCTATTTTGGTGATTACACGGTTATTTTTAATGATGGGTTTGGGGGCAATGGTTGTCATGTCCTGCGCTTCCCCAGAAGCCAAACAACAAGAGATCAAAATCGATCAGGCAAAGAAAGATAGTGTCAGTTTACTCTACGATCCGAAGGAAGCGAACATGGAGATCGATGCCTTTATGCAGAACCTACATAAACGCGCTGGATTCAATGGGAATGTGCTGGTAGCCAAAAAAGGAAAGATCCTGTATCAGAACTCCTTTGGATGGGCAGATTACCTGCTGAAGGACAGCTTGAATTTGGGTTCGCAATTTGAATTGGCGTCCGCATCAAAACCATTGACGGGTTTGGCTGTTATGAAACTGGTGGAAGAGGGGAAATTGAAGCTCGATCAGACGGTCAATGATTTCTATCCGAACTTTCCATACCCTGGCGTCACCATAAAACAGTTGTTGAGCCACCGTTCTGGTCTTCCCAACTATGTTTATTTTTCGGAAGACGTGTATAAGGCAGAGAAAAGGGACCAGAAGAAAGGAATGACCAATCAGGAAGCGATGAACTTGTTGATTCAACATCATCCGAATAGAAATGGTGCTCCTGACGGTAGGTTCCATTATAACAATTCGAACTTTATGGTTTTGGGATCGATCATTGAGAAGGTCACAGGAAAGGATTTCGCGGTGTACATGAAGGAAGCCATCTTTGACCCTGCCGGTATGAAACATACTAATGTGTATTCCAAAGCTGTTTATGAGAAGATCCCTACGAAGGTGATTGGTCATGACCGGACTTGGAGACGATCGGTAGTCCAAAATTATTTGGATGGACCAGTGGGAGATAAGGGTATTTACAGTACGGTTCAGGATCTGTTCCTATTGGATCTGGCTATCCGCGATGGGCGGATATTGAAACAGGAGACGCTTGATTCGGCCTATGTGCCAAGGAGTGATGCGAAAAGAAGTTTGTTCAGTTATGGATATGGCTGGCGAACCTTTAATCCAGCAGGAAATCCGATGGTTTACCATACGGGTTGGTGGCATGGATTTAAGAGTTTGTATGTTAGGGACTTGAAAAACGATGTGGTTATTGTGCTGTTGACGAACATGGCAAATGGCAGTTTGAATAATCTAGATAATTTGTATAAGATATTAGAAATTCCTATTTTGAGACAAAATGCTTACAATGCTAGTGGCGAATATGTAGAGGCTAGTGGTAGCAAATAGCTAAAATAAATTTATTATGAAAAAAACCTTGATTTTAGGGGCGAGTACTAACCCAGCTAGATATTCATATTTAGTAGCGAATAAATTAGTGCGCAAAGGATTTCCAATTGTCAATGTAGGGCGCAAGACAGGGAAGGTTGCTGGCGTTGAAATCGAACCTGCAGAGGAGATTCACGATGATATTGATACGGTTACCTTGTATGTTGGTCCTCAGAATCAATCGGCATATTATGATTACGTGTTGAAGACGAATCCGAAACGTATAATCTTTAATCCCGGTGCAGAAAATCAGGAATTGGCGGATAAGGCAAGAGCGCAGGGGATTGAAGTGGTGGAAGCTTGTACGTTGGTGATGTTGAATACGGGGCAGTTTTAGGTGTTAGATTATAGATGTTAGATTATAGACGTTAGATTAT
>DCOH01000026.1 GCA_002322865.1 Sphingobacterium sp. UBA1575
TGAACTGATAGAAGATGAGCATGCAAAATGGACTGGTCTCTCAAAAATTGTGAATATGAGTTGGAAAAACTCTTCTAATTAAGGGCAAATGAAAAGATTAACCATTTTATTTTTTATTGGATTATTCCTCCATACATGCTGTTGGGGGCAAGTTAATTCCTCAGATTTTCAGGTTTTTCATGCTGTGGATGCCGCTTTGATAACTGGAAAGGCAGAAAACAAAAATATCATTATCGATTTCTATGCTGACTGGTGTATACCTTGTAAAAAAATGGATGCCGAGGTTCTCGGTCATGCAAAAACAAAGTCTTCTTTAGGAAAGGATTTCGTATTGTTGAAGTTGGATGCCGAAAAGGAAGGTAAGGCTTTGGCCAGGCAATTTAACATAGGCGCATATCCCAGCTATATTGTTACCGATGCGAATCTGAATGAGTACGGTAGGGTAGTAGGCGCTTTGCCGTTGGATAATTTTATCGATGCGATTCTGCGAACCGTGGATAAATCCAGAACCATAGGTTCTGTAGAAAAAAGGTTTGCTAGTGGAGAAAGGACTCCACAGTTGGTCAATGATTATGTGTATCAATTGATGAAAGATGGTAAGGAAGCTGAAGGTTTCCAAGTTATTGAGCATTATTTTGCGAATCTCTCAGATAAAGATAAAACCGATCCTGAAAACTGGTTTATTTTCAATAGGTATACGATTGAGAAAAACCATCCGCGAGTAGATTATTTATTAAAAAACCAGAATTCTTATCGGAAAACAATTGGTGATTCTTTGGTGAATTTGTTTTTTCAGAAAATGATTCGGAGAGACTTGGTAGCCTATGCAACGGAGAGTGCTTATTTCCATCAGTTTGCAAATAAAGATTCTTTGTTCAGTTCTATAAGAACATTTATTCAACATGCAAAAATTGAAGAAGATCAAGAAGTCAAACCTTTGTTTAGGATTGCTTCATTGAGACATTCCAATTTACCAGAATTTGTTTTTTTGACCGAGATGGAAAAGGTTTTGCCGGATCTTAAACCGATCCAACAATTTTTCCAAATGGAAAAATTCAAACCTAACCTGGGCTCCGACTCACTTGCAATCAATAAGAAACAGATTGAGATCATGGAAAAATTCCTATCCTACCAAAATGAGTTTTATCAACGGAGGATAACAACATCAATCAACAACCTAAAAAATGTGGGAAGGAAAGGGGGTGTGAAATTTGAGGATCTATTGTTAATGGATGCATTTGCAAAAGCGAAAAAGGAAAATAAAAAGGTATTTGTGGATTTTTATGCGGTTTGGTGTGGACCATGTAAGCGCATGGATATTGAAGTATTTCCTTTAGAGATTGTAGGAAATGTATTTAAAGACCGTTATGTGGCAATTAAAATAGATGGAGAATCGGAGATTGGAAAAGTATTAATGGAAAAATATAAAGTGGAAGCATATCCAACCTACTTGGTTCTTGATCCAAAAAATGTCTCAGAACAAGGGGATGTTTCTAAGGCAGGGGATCAGGAGATTAAGCGATTGGTTGGGTATGTGGATGCTGAAAGATTTATTAAGGAACTTTCTTTGTAAAGAATTTAAATTTTTTACGTGATTGATTCAGTGATTTTACATCATTGAGTGGCCGATTTTACGTCATTGCGAGGAGNNTCGTTCCTCGCAATGACGTTATAAGTGTCCCAATGACGATTATATCTCCTACAACATACCGCCACAAACAGGCAATACCTGTCCATTCACATACGACGATAAATCAGATGCCAAGAATAAACAAACATTAGCCACCTCTTCCGCTTCACCAGCGCGTTTTAAAGGAATTCCTGCTTCCCATCCTGCAACTACCTTCGGATCCAATACATCCGTCATTTCTGTACGGATAAACCCAGGAGCTACCACATTCGTACGGATATTCCTTGATCCCAATTCCTTCGCCAAAGATTTAGAAAATCCAATGATCCCAGCTTTGGATGCCGAATAATTTGCCTGTCCGGCATTTCCTTGAACACCTACAACGGAACTCATATTGATAATACTTCCCTTACGGCTTTTCATCATCACTTTTGATGCTGCTTTAGAAATATTGAAGATAGATTTTAGGTTGATATTGATCACATCATCCCAGTTCTCCTCCGTCATGCGCATTAAAAGACCATCTTTGGTAATTCCTGCATTGTTCACAACAATATCCAAAGCGCCAAAATCTGCCACAATATCATTGATCAATTTATCTGCTTCATCAAATTTTGAAGCGTCAGAGCGGTATCCTTTCACTTGTGTGCCAAACTGTTGAAGCTCCTGCTCCAATGCCTGCCCTTTTTCTACAGATGATAGGTAGGTAAAAGCCACATTTGCACCGTGTTGTGCAAATACTTCAGCAATCTTTCTACCAATCCCTTTGGATGCACCTGTGACTAAGGCTGTTTTTCCGGCTAATAATTTCATACGATTATATTTTTGTACTTGATTTTTAGAGACCACAAAAGTGGAAAATAAACTGCATAATACAAAAAATGTCAGGTATTAGGAAATCGGAAAATCAATTTTTGCTGACCTGATTGAATAAGAAGGCAACAAAAGCACGTTAATATTGATAAATTTTCAAATATTTGAAACGATTCTGACAAATTTATTCGCTAGAATCTATTTTGAATAGTAATTTTGTGCAACATTTAAAAACCATGGGTAAGAAAACGAAAAAAACGGAAGTAGATGTTGTTTTGATTGGTGGTGGTATCATGAGCGCAACATTAGGTACGTTGATTAATGAGTTAAGTCCAGACATTAATATTGAAATCATTGAGCGCTTAGATGTAGTGGCGGCAGAAAGTTCTGATGCATGGAACAATGCAGGAACGGGCCACTCGGCATTATGCGAATTGAACTATACTCCAGAACAACCTGACGGAAGTGTAAAGATCGACAAAGCCATCAGTATTGCCGAACAATACGAGATTTCCAAACAGTTTTGGTCTTACCTGGTGGAGAAAAACATCATCAAAAATCCAGGACATTTTATCCGTAAAGTCCCTCACATGTCTGCCGTTTTTGGCGAGCGCGATGTGAATTTCCTAAAAACTCGTTTCGAGACTTTAACCAAGAACAACCTGTTCAAAGGTATGGAGTATACCGAGGATAAAGCCTTGTTGAGCGATTGGATTCCATTAATGATGGAAGGTCGTGATCCAGCAGAGCCTATGGCTGCAACCAAAATGGATATTGGTACCGATGTAAATTTCGGGGCCTTAACAAGAGATTTGATCAACTACTTGGACGCCAAAGAAAATATTAAGCTTTCTTTGAACCAAGAGGTTAAAGATATTGACCGTGAAGATGATGGACGTTGGGAAGTCGAAGTGAAAGACCTGAAAACTGGTCAAAAACGCGAAATCCTAGCCAAATTTGTGTTCATTGGCGCAGGAGGACACTCCTTATTATTATTGGAGAAATCCGGTATCCCTGAAGCAAAAGGATACGGTGGTTTCCCAGTTGGTGGACAATGGTTAAGATGTAACAACGAAGAGATCATCAAGAGCCATCATGCAAAAGTGTATGGTAAAGCTTCTGTAGGTGCGCCTCCAATGTCTGTTCCTCACTTGGATACCCGTTATATTGATGGTAAACAAGCGCTATTGTTTGGCCCATACGCTGGATTCTCGACTAAATTCCTTAAAAAAGGATCTTATTTTGACCTTCCGGCTTCCATCAAATTATCCAACATCCGCCCAATGCTTTCGGCAGGTCTGGATAACTTACCATTAACCAAATATTTGATTACCGAGGTGATGAAAAAACCTCAAGATAAATTGGATGCCCTTAAACAATTTATGCCAACCGCTAAAATGGAAGATTGGCAGATTGAAAAAGCTGGTCAGCGTGTACAGGTGATCAAGAAAGATCCGAAACATGGTGGTATCCTAGAATTTGGTACTGAAGTCGTTTCTAGTGCCGATGGATCTATCGCGGCTTTACTAGGAGCTTCTCCAGGAGCTTCAACTTCCGTAGCAATCATGATTGCGTTATTGAAACGTTGCTTTCCAGAAAGAGCAAAATCGGATGCATATCGTAAGAAATTAAGAGAAATGATCCCATCTTGGGGTAAAAAATTGAATGAAGATCAGGCCTTGTGTGAAGCAACCCGCGCACGCACGTCCAACATCCTTCAATTGGATAAATAAAAACCTTAATCCCATCTGGGAAAAAATAAAATTTTGGGGTGCTTGATGTCCCACTTTACAAGTGGGACATACAACGCTGAGAAAATACCCAATTCTGCATCAAAGCAGAAGGAACCTGATCCAGGTAATGCTGGCGTAGGAATTAAGTATGAATGATATCCTTCAAAACATCGTAACAGCTTTTCTCCAAACCTCTTGGTTGGAGCGATTTTCTGTAGTCTGTAGTGTAATCCAGGTATTACTATCCAAGAACAACAAGGTGTCCAATTATTTCTTTGGAATTTTAGGGATTCTTACAGGAATGTATGTGCTGTATGGCGCCAAGCTCTATGCTGAAATTGCTTTGCAGGTCTATTACCTGGTTATGAGTATATATGGATGGTGGTTCTGGATCAGCAATAAGACAGCCAGGGAAAGACCGATCAGTATTGCCAACAAAAAGGAATGGGGAATAGTAGCAGGCATCGTTTTCCTAGGTTTTGGATTTTTCTACCTTTTACTTGAACATATTACAGACTCGGATGTCCCATATTGGGATGCCTGGGTAACTTCCACGGCATGGGCAGGGATGTGGTTGATGGCCAAAAGAAAAATAGAAAACTGGATACTGTTGAACATCAGTAACCTATTTGCCATTCCTTTACTGATCCATAAAGATCTCTATTTATTTGCCGCGCTGACGTTATTTCTATTCGTTGTGGCTATTTTTGGGTATTTGAATTGGATGAAAATCTTATTCCAACAAAAAAAGGAAACAAGTTATGCTGAAAGATGAACATAAAATTCTGATTAAAGAATTCCAAGCGGAAAGTATCGAACAGAAACAATTGGTGAAGGAACAACTGGAGTTGATCTATCACAACAATTGGTTCAATTTATGGGTTCCGAAATCATTGGGGGGATTGGAAATAGACTTTCCTCTAGGGTTGCAATTCATTAAGGAATTGGCCTATGAAGATGGAGGATTTGCATGGACTGTCACTTTATGTGCTGGAGCAAATATGTTCGCTGGATTTATAGACCCCAAGAAAGCCATGGATATTTGGCAGAATCGGGAAATATGTTTTGGAGGAAGTGGAAAGATTGCCGGAAGGGCAGAGGTCAAAGAAGACCATTATGTACTGACTGGTATGTGGAATTATGCTACAGGAGCACCACATCTTACCTATTTTACTTTGAATGCGCCGTTGATGAAAGATGGAATTCCATTGCTGGATGCCACTGGACAAATTATTTATAAATCTTTTTTTGTGGACAGGGATCAGGTATTGATCCATTATGATTGGGATACCTTCGGATTGGAATGTACGGCTTCGCATTCATTTTCTTTGGAAAAAATAAAATTACCTTTTGATCAGGCATTCGATCTAATCCCATCCGCAAAAACAATGGAAAACCCTTTGTTCGAAATTCCTTTCATGTGTTTCGCTGAATTGACGCTTTTAATGAATTATATGGGTATGTTCGAACGATTTTTGGATTTATTAGAAAGACAATATTTTGAAAAATCCAAAGATGAAGTCTGGCGAACAAAGCATTCCCGAACAAGATTTAAGGAAATCGATGGTATTCGGGCGAACTTTGAAAGTTCATATGCAGAAATGATGGAATTGGCAAAAATGGTTTGGGATCATGTGGAGAACTACCAAGAAATCGATGAGCAGATACTGGAAAATATTAGGTTAAAATCCCGGGAATTGGCCAAATGGATCAGGTTGAATTCGGCAGTTTTGATTCCGTATGCAGGAATCAAGGGTGCGCAGCGGATGGAAGAAATCAATATCGTTTTCCGAAACTTATTTACAGCTAGCCAACATGGTCTTTTGAATGTGTAATAAAAATATCAAATGGAGCACCTAAATTTTGGTGCTCCATTTTTTACTTTAGGACATATCAGTAGGAGCCTCTAAATAAATCCAGGTTAATCCATCCCTAGCATCAACTAAGGTATATCCATTTCCTGTTTTCATCACATAAAACCCCTTTTTGTTATACATATATTCCTTGATAACTTTCATCGATTTAACAACTTGCTCACTATCTGCAGGCTCAGTTTCTAAAAACGGCAGAAATCTTAATAATCCATCAGAAGATACTCGATGTAATGGACCTTCTTGACCTCCAGGATTAAATCCCCTTAAACCGATGCTGAAATACCAGTAATAGACCTTTGCTTCCTGATGATAGTTATAATATGGAGCAATATTGAAATCCATAAATTCTGGAAGCTTTTTTAGTCCAGCAATATCGATCTTATTTCGCTGGCATAAGCCATCTTTAGATAACCACCAGAGCCGAATGGTTTCATCGCCCACAAATTCTTTTAAAGATGATGACCCATACACTTTTGGATAGTTTTCATTGCTGATTCGAACACCATTTTTACTGGTAAGGGTATTTTGTTCAAAAGTTATATCCTCAATGAAATGAATACTGGTTCCATCTAACTGAATGGGTTTAACCAATGCAATTCCATCCCCATGAAAATAATATTTCGATGAGATTTGAATAGGTTTCAGATTATTTCCACCTGTGAATCTCATTGTTCTGGTTGAAGTGTCAATTTCCACAGCAAATGTTTTTTCGTCTTTTTTAAGATGGAAAAAGTATTGGGGTAGATTTACTAGTTTTTTCATTTTTTCAATGTCCGCATTCATGGTGTTCGCTTTGAGTTTTTGCTGCTTCTCCATAGAACATTTTGACAGCTTTAGTAGTGATCCAAAGCGCTCTCCTTCTAAGATAATTGTATCTTGATGATAGGATTTAAACGTAAATAATGTATCAATTTCGCGTGCATCTGAAGCGAATTTTGCAAAAGTAGAATTTGGATGGAAAATGAGTGATGCGTTTGCATCTACAATATCCAAGCGGTAATCGGTACTTTGAAAAGTGGAGAAATTCTTGGAAAAATCACTAATAAATTCACTTGTTTTTTCTGAATTGAAACCTAAAAAACCGTAAGATATGGTTTTGTGTGCGGAATATTCAATCAGATATTCCCAACCAGATTTATTGCTTTGCAAGATATTTTTAAGGGTAGAGAGTCGTTCTTCCGGTTTCTCCCAAACCTTCACTACCTCAAAGGTTTTCATGCCACTTTTTTTACAAGAAATAAAAATAAGCAGTCCTAAGCATATGATAATATATTTCTTCATAACGTAATTATTTGAATCGAATCCATGTTTTACTGTCTTTGGAGTTTACAAAATCGAAGCTGTTCGAACTTGTCTGAAATACATGGAATCCATCTGGATTAAACCAAATATTATTCTGTTTAATGATGACCTGTTCAGCTTCAGGACCTGGATTGACTCCAGATAATAATGTGAATGGTCGGAAATGCAGTATCCCGTCATTATTGTACAGCGTATTAAATATAGGTCCAACGCTGCTACCTTCATCAAATACTACCAATAATCCATCATATGGATCGATATATCGCCTAGGTATATAATATAATCCCGCGAAATTAATTATGCTGGAAAGATTTAAAGCGTCAATTTTCCCATTGATAGTAAATCCTGAGTTGGATCGATGAATTTTATCAATTAAATACATCCTTCTTGGAGCGTCCTTATCAATTATTAAAGGTTTCTCTAGTTGTTTAATTTCGCTTTCAGAATTTCCATTAATATTTATTTTTGCAAATCCGTTGGATTTATCTATCCTGAAATCATTGATTTCTTGTATCAAGAGACCATTAGCCAAGAAAGGTTTTCGAAGAGTTATACCATTTGCAGAAGTAGCATATTCCGTGATAAAAGATTTGAAATTACCATTTTCCTCAAAATAAAAACAAATAGAACTTGTTTCATGGTTTATGATTAACCCATATGGTTTATTATTTATGGAAATTTGCTTGTAATAATGTGGGAACTGATCTATTTCTCCAATTTTGTCATTCAAAGCATATGCTTTTTTTACAAAGTCATCCCCTTCCTGTTCTGTGGCCTTTACAAGTATCAAATCGCTACCATTGTGGTTTCCAATCATCCGTATGGTATCGCTATTTGCTTTTAAGATAGAAAATTCAAAATCCGACAATAAACCACCTCCACGCATACCTCCACTTTTTCTCTCATCAGGATCAGCCAATTGATGCAAGTAACTGTAAGTGTCAAAATAAAGACTAATTACTTGATCTGCAGCTAATCGATAAGAACTTTCCTTTGCGGTCTCTGACTTCTGCTTATCAATGCTCGCAAAAGTGGAAACCCTATTTTTATTATTGAAATTAAATTTAAAGGTATAACTACCACCTCCTTTTGGGAATAAATAACCGATCCACCCGTTTTTGGATCCAGTCAATTGTTCGGAATAGGCATTGGTTAATTTTTTAATTTTTTCATCTGTCCGTATACCTTCAAAATCCTTCTTGCCACAGGAACTTATAAGCGTAAGGAAGAGTATACTAATTAATATTTGTTTCATACATTTTATGATTTAGCAATATTTGTAATTGCATGTTGAACTTCTTTTTGTAGTTCTTTAAAGTTTATATTAAAAACCTCTTTATAGTATTGTTCCACAATACGTTGTTTAGTTGTAAATACATTGGCAACTTCCTTGTTATCGGCAATAAGTTTATCGTAACTTTCTTGCCCTTGGATCAAAAGGTAGGCGATTGTTTCCACAAAGTCCTCCTGCTCAGCTGATTTTGCATAACTTGACACAAATCCTTGGGCTTGCGCCTGCGATAAAGGAGTATTCATCCAAGTTTGGGTATACCATTGGGTACTAACTCCCCGCCAAGCTTGTGGATAATGAATATGTTGATGAAGGATATGGGCAAACTCATGGTGGATAGTATGCAACATCCGCGTAACTTCTTCTTTCTTCGCTAATTCAAAATCATTTATCATATAAAGCACCACCTTAGTACCTCCTTCCGCAGTTCCCAATATGATAGTCCCATTATTCTGATATTCGGCACTTCCAACCAGGACAAACTTTGAAATGCTGTACTTTTTTAAGAAATCATTTCCAGCAACTTTTTCGTAAGGTTTCATCCAGATATCTCAAATGGCCTTAAATACGGGTTTAAGTCTGGCTTCATCTGGAGGAACCAAGGTTCGGTTGTAATTGATTTCAAATGGACTCCATTTGTATTTTATTTCAATGTTATAGGATTTTACGAATTCTTGGTAAATAATTTCATCAATTGTTCCTTTATGCCAAATCTCTCCACCTAAATCTATCAATGGTGTTTTAGGAAGGGAAGGTTCCTTCTGGCAGGAAACTAGACCCCATAAAAGAAGGGCAATATATATGTTAAAATATGTTTTCATGTTGTTTAAAATTATCTAGGATTAAGTTCTATACCGGATAAAGCTACTTCAGCAGGCAGTTGGAACATACGCATGGGGCTGTTTTTTCCTAAAGTATAAGTTTCTTTCTCATCATGCGACTTATGAATCACCACAATTTTGTGCCTTACTATGTCAAACCATCTTAAACCTTCAAAAAGAAATTCCCTCCGTTTGAAATCAAGAACAGTTTTAACCATGTTCTCTTCTAAGTCTAAACTTCCGTAGAATTGATTGACTCTTGTTCGATTAATGTTATGTACTTGAGGAACATATTGTGGTTGATCGGAACTATAATATACTTTCTGACTGATAACCGTATTTATATCCTGAATGGCCTTGTCGAACTGTTTGGTTCGAGCATATGCTTCCGCTCGGTTTAAAATCAATTCATCTACTGTTAACAGTGGAATCATATTGTATGGAATTCCGTAGCCCGCATTCAAACTGGTTTTAACAAAATGCTCTCTGAATTTTGGTATATTCAATGAATAATCTGTACCTCCATAAATGGGATAGGCAAATGACCCAGTTGTAATGTTTTTGCTGAACATGAGTTCACCTAGCAATTTTGCGGAAAATCCATATCTAACTGATCCTAAATCCCGACCCCAAGAGGTTAAAGCCTCAGCTAATAAGAGATTGGTTGGATTTTCAGTGCTTGTATACCATTGCTGTAAAGTATAATATTCCATACTTGCAAAAGAACGTTGATTAACTGGACGCAAATAGGATGTTAAATTTTGTCCTAGAACCCGATCTGCATGTTCCAATGCCTTTACATAATCATGTTTGAATAGGTAGAATCTCGTAGCAAAGGCATGTGCAGCAGCTTGAGTAAAATGGTATTTTTTTACCTTATATCGATTGTCATCCAAAAGAGGTAACCCCTCTTTCAAATCCTTTTCAATTAAGTCATATACTTCTGCGACAGTTTGTCGGGAATATTTTTTGACCACGTCTTTTTCTGTCTCTGTTACATAGGGTATCCCAGGTTCAGATTTTGCAGTTTCGGGATCATAATCCCTACTGAATAGTATGGCAAGCATATGATGGGCATAAGCCCTCGCAAGCAAAGCTTCTCCGCGCAAGGATTTGTTGGGTTGGCTTATCTTTAATTTTTCTATTGCTTCTAGCGCATGGTTTGCAACTGCAATTGCCTTATATGCTGCATACCAATAATATGTAGGGGAATCCTGGTGATTATCCTCTACATCCTGAAATTTCCAAGGATTTGCATTGGTGTTTGCAGCGGTTCCCACAATCATTCCTTTATCATCAGCATTGTCAGATGCTGCTTCAGCAAATGGGATGTAATTTGCTTGAGGATATGCAGATGTTAACAATTCGGCAATTTTTGACTCCGAATCCAACTCAGTACGTTGATCAGGAGTTTTTTCAAGGTATTTGGAACATCCTACACAAAATAGAGAGAACATGAATAGGGCTGTTATTAGTCTTGTTTTCATCATCATTAATTTTATAATCCTGCTTTAATGGATAAAGTAAATTGTCTTGGAATAGGAAGTGCGACTCCTCCAGAGCCATAGAACTCCGGATCTTGGCCATTTAATTTTTTGTCCGCATATATAAGGAACAAGTTATTACCCACTATATTTATATCCAAAATTTGTAATCCTGCCTTAGCAATCAATTTTTTCGGCATAGAATAGCTGAGTGTGACTTGTTTCATTCGGATAAAACCACCATCTGCTACACGCTGGTCGCTGTAATTGTAGGCATTGTAAACTTGATTGCCTGGTAATCTTGAATTTGTTCTCACCGTAGGTATGGAGGGAGATAAATTTTCAAAGGGTGCCACAAATCTGTTTAGAAAATCATAGGACATGGCATCAAGTTCTGAGTAAGAATTTCGGTATATTGGATTCAAACGTATTTTGTTACCCGCGCTAAATGTTACTAAAGCACCTAAGTTGAAGTTTTTGTATTTGAAATTGTTGTAAAAACCTCCATTATATGTGGGATCAATCGGCCCTTCATATTTCAAGAATTGGGTATGGATACTTTGTAGAAAAACATTGTTGGATATTTGGTTCTTTTCATTGACAAATATGGGCGTTCCGTTATGCTCATTTAATTTTTCAAAATCGATAGAAAACAAACCACGATGGGGATATCCTTCTTTTGCAGCACCAACTTGTCCCACCAAATTCCAAATTGTAGGTTCATTACGGATAGATGTTATCTTATTCACATAAAATGCATTCGTCCATTGCGTTTTCCAACTCCAGTTATTTCTTGAAATTACATCTGCCTTGAGAAGAATTTCTAACCCTTGAGATTTCATATCGGCATAGTTGGCAAATTTCATGTATTCTCCCCCAATTCCTGAAAGACGTATAGGTCCGATCAAGTCAAAGGCATTTCTATTGTACACATCAACTGTCATTTGAAGTTTGGAATTGTAGAAGGCCGCATCTATACCAATATTGGTTTCATATTGTTTTTCCCAAGTCAAACCTCTGTTTTCTAAATACATTAAGTCGATGACAGGTTCCTGTTCAGTCAGAAAAGGTCTGTTTACTGATCCTGATCGCATAACCAAGGAAGCATTCGTCGCTGGCCCCATACTAGCAGTAAGGCCGTAAGTTCCGCGTATTGTCAATCTATTAACTACATCTTGATTTTGAAAAAACTGTTCTTGATCCAGGTTCCATGATCCCGAAATATTCCAAGTAGGTAACCATCGAGCCACCCGGCTTTTCCCTAATTGGTTGGATCCATCATAACGTAGAGTACCGGTCATTTGATATTTTCCATCATAGGAATAAGTTCCATTGGTCGCAAAGGCCATAAACCGATCTGAAAAAACCTGCATCTTGTAATAAGGTAAATTTCCTTCCACAGTCATCTTGATGACATTGGGATCGATAAAAGGTACGCCGCCTTTATCAAATTGGTAGCCAAATCCAGTAGATTCTTTGGAAAGTCTATCTAAAAACCTTACTTCTTGAGTTGCAAATCCTGTGAAATAGTTTTTCTTATAGGTTTTATTCCATGAAAAACTATTCCGCATGTATAAACTCTTAATTACGTTCTCATTGGTGAAATAAAGACCACCATATGGTAACACGGTTACAGGTCGAGCATCAGGGTTTTTCGGGTCGCGATAGAGGAAGCGATTGGCTTCCATGATGATGTTGTTTTCGAGCCCGGTAACTCCATAACTTGTTCCTGCACGGTAGGCATTGGCTAAGTTTGATCCTTCATACATCTTGTGCTCATTGCCTGTGCTTGCATATCGGTAAGCTCCAATAAAATGATATTTGAGATCTTTATTCAGATTATAAAATACTTCCCCCTGAACTTTCAAATCAATCATTTTTAAGGCCATATAATTTTTACTTAATTCATCTAGTATGTTAAATGGGGCATAGTTCATGGTCACAAATTCCAGGTTGCCTTGTTGATCATAAGGTGCAATAACCCGAGATGTATTCATGGCGTAGGAAAAAGGATTAATATCGAAATCCCTAGAAACAGCGCCGGATACAGGGTCACTGTTTTGACCTAAGGTGCCAGGCGCTTTTTGGTCCCGGATAGATCCCGTAGTGATCAATCCAATGGAAAATTTATCGTTTACCTGATAATTACTACGAATATTTGCTGTATATCGTTGAGCTGCATTGGATTTCGCCCAGCCATTATCCTGCAAAAAAGACGTGGAATAATATGTTTGAACTTTTTGGCTTCCGGATGAAAAGCTTAAAGAATGTTCCTGCATAAAGGAATTGTTGAATAAGGTTTTAAACCAATCCGTATTTTGGTAAACATACCTTTGTAGGTAAGCCTCTCGACCTTCTGGCGTATTTTCAACTAATGGTTTTCCATTTACCCACGTACTTAATGCGCGTGATAGATTTCCATAAATCCCGGAATTCATATTATTCTTGATTAAAGAATAATCTATTGCCCCCTTTCGTGCTAATTCAGCATAAATTGACATTTGATCGTAGGAATTGACGATGTCAAATTGGGAATAAGATGGACGTAGGAGGTTAGTGAAATTACCTAAATAGGAAATACTCTGAGAACCTGCTTTACCTTTTTTTGTGGTAATAATAATTACGCCATTCATCGCTCTAGCGCCGTATAGGGAAGTGGCTGCCGCATCCTTTAATATTTCAAAACTCTCAATATCATCAGGATTAATCCCTGCAACGGAGGAACCTAATAACGTATTAGCATCCCCAGTAGAAAGCTGGTCATTGGAAATGTTAACCATATCTTCTAAAATTATTCCATCAATAACCCATAATGGTTTGTTATCACCTGTAATTGATGTAGCTCCTCTAACCCTGATTTTAGGGGCGGCTCCAAAGGTGCCTGAAACATTTTGAACTGAAACTCCAGCTACTTGACCCTCCAGCATCCGCGATACATCCGGTACCCCAAATCGCTGGGCATCCTCTGCTTTAACCTTAGTAGCGGCACCTGTAAATTTTTTACGATCTATGGTTTGATAACCTGTTGCTACTACTTCCACCTCCTCAATGGCTTTGGATTCTTTTTGTAGTTCAATAAGGACTTTCTTCCTCCCATTTACTGCAATTTCAATGGTTTTATATCCCAAAAAACGGATGACCAAAATCGCATCAGGTGCTGCCTGTATATGAAATGAACCCTCCTTATTACTAACAGTATTCAAAGATGTACCTTTTATAGAAACGGAAGCACCGGCCAAAGGAAATCCTTCCTCATCCTGAACTTTACCTTCAAGGATTTGCTGTGCTTCTTCTGGCATTTCAAATAAACTAACAGTATTAGATACTACCTTGTATTGAATGTTGAATGGTTTCAATATTTCAGATAGTGCATGTTCGATGTTGGCATCCACTATCTCAACATCAACTGACTTAAACTTTTGTATCGTTTTTTCCTGATAAAAAAAAGTATAATTGGATTGCTGACTAATTTCATGAAGTACTTCCTTAAGGCTGCTTTTAGACATGCTCAAATTTATCCGCTGGGCCTTAATTTCACCATAAGAAAAAGCCATGCCTAAAATTAACAACAAGGTGGTTAACTTCATGATCTTCAAATACCTAATGAAAAGCAAAAGCCAATTCATCTTCATTTTTTTAAATGTTAAATAGAAATTCATTGTTTAAAATTTATAATTTGTTATTGGTTGTAAGCAGGAGTTAAATTATTTTTTATTGCACATGTATAATATGCTGTTCTTGTTGGAAGTCTAATTTTGTACTAAACCCAATAATAGATAAGGCTTGAGATAAGGTTATTTTCCGCGAGAATTCCCCTGAAAATGAAATATCGAAATCATGCACATCGGCAAGGGAAAATTCTACATTATACCAATCTCCAAGTTCTTGAAAGATCGTACGGAGTTTGTCATTTTTAAAAATAAAACGATTGTTTTTCCAGGCAAGGTCTTTTTCCAGATCAGCTGGAACAATTTGAAATTTGCCGTTTCTCAAGATTGCCTTTTGGTTAGGTGAAAGGAGTTTTTGATCCAGTTGGTTTTCGATTTGAATAGATCCGGACAGTAAACTACTTTCCAAGTTGGCATTTCTGTTTTTGACGGAAAATTTGGTGCCTAAAACTTTAATTTTTCCTGTTGTGCATAGGACATAAAATGGTACGTTTTTTTGGTGTGCTACTTCAAAATAAGCTTCCCCTTTAAGTTTTACAGTACGATGTTGCTGGTCAAATGCTGATGGAAAATCCAATTGGCTATTTGCATTTAGCCACACCAATGTTCCATCTTGAAGTTGTATTTTATAAAATTGAGCTTTCTTTACAAATAAGGTATGGTATTCTATGGAATTTGATTGAGGTAGATGAGCGATCGTGTCCAGGTCTGAAGATCCTAAAATCTCATTTCCTTTTACTTGAGACTCATTTGATAATATGACTGCTTGACCTGAACTTAACAATAATTCGGCTCCCTCTAAAGCAGGGAGACTTTCAACTTTTAGCTTATTCGATCGTTTATGGAAATCATTAACGCTATTTATAGTTGGTTTCTCATATGGAATAAAGTAATAACATATTCCTATTACACAAATTAAACATGCGGCTAAAGGGAGAATCCAATAACGAATGGATTTTATTACTAATTTTTTATGGGAATTTTTTTTCAATAATTCCCAGTTTTTGGATTTATCTAAATCTTTAAGGAAATCGAAATCTTTTTCCAACTGCCCGCTATAAATTTTTTCTCGCAGAAAAGGAAAAACATCGGGATTTTCCTCTAACCAATGCATTAACAATTGGCTTTCCGCTGGACTAATCTGACCTTGTAGCAGTTTAAAAAATAATTGGGCAAAATATTGGCTATTGGTTTCTTTCACGAGTATAAGAAAACTTGAGAAGCCAAATGGGTGACAAGAAATTTAATTGATATTTAATAATTTATTATTGATAACAAAAAAATAGCGAATAATTCTGGATCTAGATTGTTCTGAATGTATTTTATACCACGTTTTCTATGGGTTTTGATAGTATTGATCGAGATATCAAGTTTCTCTATAATTTCTTGATTGCTTAACCCTTCAAAGAAACTTAGCCGCATAACTTGTTGACACATAGGGGGAAGTTGGGAAACTAATTTCTCAATTTGTTCTAATAATTCATTATAGATTATCAAGCGTTCATAATCCGAACTATCAGATTCTAAAAAACTAATCTTTTCCCAATAACGTTCTTCAATCTTACCTTTCTTGTAAAGATTAAGGATTCTATTTCGTACACTGCTATAAAGGAAAGATTTAATTGCTTTGGTTTCAGACGATACTTTATGACTGTTCTGAAGATAAGCTAAAAAGGCATCTTGCGTAACATCTTCTGCCAAACTCCTATTTCCAATTAATTGATAAGCATAAAAGCAGACATATTTATAATAAGTATCATATAACGATTTATCCATTGGTTTACGGTGAATTAAATATTAATTCCTAAAATTAATTAAAAATAATAATATTTAAATAATCGTCGTGAAGATTTAATAAATTTTTCGTTAACAATCAAAAATCATATTTCCTTCATAAACATCTTTTTGACCCGATAAAATTAAAAGATACCTGACTTCTTCATAGTGTCTTGGGCTGGAGATCAAAAAGTCGGGTTCCTTATCGCCATCGAAATCTGCCATCAATNNCCATCAATTTTACTTCTGTATAAGTATCATTATACTCCGACTGGTTGATCAAACTTCTGATGTATTTTCCATCTTTATATAAGTTCAAATTATAACTATCAGCCCTAGGATCATCCATATCCCGGAAATATTTACCTCTTGCTTTTAATTCATACTCATGGCCATTATAAATAAATTTATAAGGGTTGTCGGGTTGAATAATCCTTTCTTTAATAACGATGCTATCTATTAAGCCTATTTTGAGCGTTTGGAGATTGACGAAGGTTAAAACATCTTTATCCGTTTTAATTGTTTCTGTTGGTAATCCGGAACAAGGCTCCTCAGCTTCTTCAATTATCCGATAGACTACTTTGCCAATATGATAAGTACCTTTTTCCTTATAAATGGCAGGCCAATTGGGATTTAATAATTTGCTGATGCGGTCCTCATCATTTAAAAAGCGATAGGTCAATGGCATAACCAATTTACCTTCTAAGATAGCTACATCTATGGATTGACTATTAGAATTATTATTAATATCTTCTTCCGAGGTATCGATTTGCAGTTTCTCTCCATCCTTTAATAGAGTTGAACTGTCAACTGTTGCCGTTTCTTTAACATTCTTGTTATTTAACGGATTGCATCCAGCCAAAGTAAAAAAACTGATCGAATAAAATATTATCCAGCGATTAATCATATCAAAAAAATAATTCACCGAAAATTAACCAAAGGATTACATTAAACCTAAAAATAAAAAAATAAAAAGGAGGGTTTTTAAGGGGTAGGAGGGTATGAGGTAATTCTTTTGAAATGATCTTTGGGTAGATCATTTTTTATTTGATGGTGGATTTTAATCCTCTTCTAAATTAAAATCATCACCATCAAATAAAAATTCGCCAAATATTGGCTCTAACTCTGTTGTTAATACTTCATCTTTTATCATATCATTTAATTTTTATCAAATGTAAATGATGTACTTTATTGAAATATTATTCTAATGTTAATTTTATGTGAAATCCAAAAGGCTTAACTTGTCCAACAGCATAAGGCTCTGTTTTGCCCATTTTTCTCCGAAATCATATCGATTACGGTTTAAATCACTATTGTATAAGACAGGACCTTCAGTTGCTGGACCATACAAGTACAACGGATATGCTGATTGATTCCCTTTAACTTTTCCGTTAATATCAATATCGATTTTACCATCATAATATTCCCCATTTTTGAATTCTGTAAATATCCTTTTTTTGTAAAGGTTTGTAAAAAGCCTATTGTTTTCACATTTTACATTTTCTTTGGGTTTGGTACTATCGATCAGATAAGAAAAAAAATGCTGGTCTTTTTTCGTTTTCAGTAAAAAGCCCTCATTTTGTATCTCGATCTCCGGAGATTCTGAAAACAAGAAAGATACATATCCCTGTTTTAATAAACAGAAGAATTTTTCGGATATTTCCCGAGATGGTCCTAAACTGATCTGAAAGATGTAATTCAACCAATAATCATCTACATGTTTTTGTGAATAGGGGGTAAAACCTCCAAATTCATATAATTTACAGATCTGAAAAAATCCCTCACGCATTGCTCCAGTTGCAGCACCCATGGTACTGTTCAATTCTCCAGGTTTCATGGCAATCAGGCAGAAGGTGGTCAGGTCTGCGATGAACTCATTATAATTTACATCCTTAGCGACATTGGAATAGGTAACGGGATCTAATAAGGCATTGATCGAAAAACGGGTCCTTTCATCCTGTATTTCTATAAAATGCAATACCTCATCGTGGCTTACCGTTTTCAGATGGTCTAGCATGGAATAAAAAGCATGTTGGATCTCTTTTTTATATAGGGGTAGAATATCCGTTATGAAATCGATATTTCCTTTTTTAGTCTTCAATTCCTCTACCCAGTCGTCGGTCAAATAGAGCAGCTCATACTTATGATCCGACCAATAGGTGTTTCTTGGCAAGGTAGGTAGGTTTGTCCTTGAAAATGGATATAATTTTGGTTCCAATCCCGTAGGGATGTATTGGAATTCCTGATCATTCTTATAGAATACCCCCCCTCTACCTTCGGTTAAATGAAGGATCGTTTCCATAAAATTGATTCCAGACCCTTTAATGGCAACCTCGGCATTCGCAGGAATCCAATCCAGATTCTCCAAAGGATGGACAGACTGAATAAACCGATCCAACGGTTGTTCATTATCCTTAATGTATTTTAAGAGGTTATTTTTATTGCTATGCCCAATACTAATTAAAGTGCTTTGATATGGAAATGTTAATTTCCTTTCTTCATTGAAGAGGAATGCTGTATTGTCCTGTATTTCCAGGTCGCAGATTTCTTTCTGGATTAAACTTAACTCGATTCGTTCATCTATTGCTGCAATAGTTCTCAGTACACAATCCATCAGATAAAGCCCAAAAAGTTCCCGGCTACAATGATCAGATTTGTCGGGTTCCTGTTCTAGCGTGCGGTTTTCATTAATCCATTCCATTAGGCTCAATCCCTTGGATGATAGCGTATTTCTGCCGGTTTTCCATGCGGAAAGTTCAGCAATACATTCATGTACCAAAAGATAATTAGGTGTGGTTGGATTATATTTTTGACCTGCACCAAAGTATCTATTTTTATTATACCAATGTATCTTCAGTTTCCTGTGACCAGACCTAACTTTGCTCAAGGATAGTAAATTCTCTAATGCATAGAAACCAAATGGACCACCACCTATTATAGAAATATAGTCCGCATTTTCTTCAAATTTTAACTGATTACTTGTTTTTATTAAAGGGTTAATTCGGTTGTCAATTGTTCTTGCTTCCTGCAGTAAATGCATCGAATTCCATATCATATTTCCTTGTTTTTACCTCCCAAGCTATAATACTTATTTTTTCAATTTTTATGTATTTTATGGTAAATTCCATTAAAATTTTAATACAAATGAAAAAAAGCATCATAAATATCAATTATAATGCGTGTAAAAATTTAAAAATCTAATTTGGTTAAAAATATTTCTGACTATCATGTGTGTTATGATTGGAAATAAAACTTTTTATAGGCTGAAAAACAGATATTTGTTTGTTGTCTTCAGAAGTTTTAGCAAAATCCAAAAAATTATCAATGAAAGTAATTGAATGAAATAAGTTTAATTCTAGAAATTTTAATTAAAAAGTATTAAAATAAGTTTGCCAATTTAATTTATATGTCGCTTATTGCTCTAGCGTATTGAGCCTATCAAAAGACTTTTTAATAATATCAAATGCCCTTAACCTTTTACCATCATCATAAATGTAATTTGTTGTCATGACCTCATCTGCGTTCACCCTAGCTATCAATCCTTTCAACTGTTCCGCAATCTCTTCTTCATTTCCAATAATCGTACTGGAAACCATCGAATTCACGGCATTTTCGATTTCGGGAATTCCTTCATAGATCAAATGTTCAGTAGGAGGGGATAAGGGTCTACGGTGATTGGTAACTATTCCTGCAAATAAGTTGAACAAGCTGCTCGCTAATAACTTAGCTTCCTCGTTTGTTTCTCCCGCAATAATATTCACACATACCATAAAATAAGGCTCTTTTAACTGGGCTGAAGGCCTGAAATGTTCTCGATAGATCATAGCTGCCCTTTCCAACATTGCAGGGGCAAAATGCGCTGCAAAGGCATAGGGAAGGCCTAGTTCCGCAGCAAGGTAAGCACTATCTGTACTGGAACCTAGGATCCAGATCGGAATATCCAATCCTTCGCCCGGAAAAGCACGAACCTTGGCCGGTACATTCTCCGCACTGAAATATTGTTGCAAGGCCATCACATCATCCTTGAAATAAAAGGCCGTGTTCATGTTATTGCGCCTTAAAGCCATAGCGGTCAGTTGATCCGTACCTGGGGCTCTACCTAAACCCAAATCGATACGACCTGGATAAATTGATTCCAACGTTCCAAATTGTTCGGCAATGACCAAAGGTGCATGATTAGGTAGCATGACTCCTCCGGAACCCACACGTATATTTTGGGTACTACCCGCGATATGGCCAATTAAAACCGAAGTCGCCGAACTCGCAATGTGCTCCATATTATGGTGCTCCGCCAACCACATACGTGTATAACCTCTTACATCTATATATTCAGCCCCTTTTTTTGCTCTTTCAATCGCATCGGAAGCTGTTTTGTTCTTACATAAACTCGCTAATTCTAAAACAGAATAGTTGATTTTTTTCATAGGCTAAAGATAAGGATTAAGATGCCTTACGATTGTAATCCCAATGTATGGAATTATAGGAATAACGTCAATTTAAGCTAGTTTTTTGCAGGCAATGATGATCAATTGATTGTTGATGTCCGTTGTGAAGAACAGGTAGGTAGAGCCGCCATCTTTGATCTTGAATTTCTTTTTGATCACCTCCACCTTATCCGGAAAATTTCGGATGGCAATATTGGCTTGTGGCCAAGGGTTTTCCTTCTTCAAACTGGAATAAGGCCGGACCTCTGCTATCTCAAAAATTCTACCCGGAAAATTAACCTGTAACTGATCAGAGGTATAGATATGTGCATGCTGATGGATCTTGCCCAGGCCAAAGTATTTACCGATGGATTTGAAAGCACCAGCTTTACTGATGGAAACATCCGGATCATAAAGGTATTTCTGGGGCAACAGAAAACGACTGATGATCGCCCGCTCTTCCTCGTAGGTGAATTCAAAGGTCTGTAGTTGATCCTGGAATAATCGAATGGATCGAATGGTACAATCTCCTTCATAGCCACGCTCCTGAATAAACAATAATTCCTTACAATCATTGTCTAGCGAAATCACATAGACATACCGAACATGCTTTAAACTTGATAAAGCAGTAGAAATGTCCAGAAGGGGAGATAACTTACTGATCACATACCTATTCTTTCGAAGAAAAAGCGTTTGGTTGGCGACTATGTTTGGCTCACAATCTTCCAACAGAAAAACCTTACCTTGATTAACCCTCCGCGAAGGATCTACATAAATATAGTCGAAGGAATCATCTCCTGCGTCCTCTAAAAAGGCAATTCCATCGGTCGCTATACATTTGAGGTTATTTACCCGTAAGACCCGAGCATTATAGGCAACTATTTCGGATAGTTTTTCATTGAGCTCACAGTGGATAACTTCCTCCGCTTCTTGGGCGAGATAACAACTATCCACACTGAAACCACCTGTTAGGTCGATCACTCGAGATCCCTTGGCAATCAAGGTCTGTTTGATCAACGCGGTATGTTCGGAAGAACATTGTTCCAGGTTTATCTTATCCGGATAATAGATGCCCTCACTATACGCCCAAGTGGGCAATTTCTTGACGCTTCGTTGCCAACCGTCAATCTGTGAAGCCAATTCTGCCGAACTAACATTTTGAAAGGGACTTTTTTTCAAAGCAATCTCCGTGGGACTTTTTTCCCGGTTTGCTTTAATGAATTGTTGTACTTCCTTATCTAAAATGTTTCTATTCATCTTTCTTCTTCACCAGTATCTGGCAGGTATAACTATCCTTAAGTTCGCGAATAATTTCCTTATTTACCAATACCCGGTCAATAGTTTCTTGATTATAATAACGAATGGTGATCAATTCCAAGCCATGTTCCTTGGAAACCTTATAGCGTTTCTCCAATTGCTGAAGGAGGTTCATCACATTTTCGCCGGTATCATCCACACTCACCGAAAAACTGATCGCCGAGTTGTGCATCATGTTGATCTTGATCCGGTGTTTATGGAACAGATCGAAGATATGGCTCAAATTGTCCTCCACAATAAAGGAGAAATCCCGAGGTTGGATATTGATGAAAACCTGGTTGACCTTGAAAATAAAGGAAGGAACAGGTAAGGTCTGATTCGTTGTTTTTATTTGAGTGCCAGGAGCTTCAGGGTTTAGGAATGATCTAACGTTCAACGTGATCTTCTTATTCTGAAGCGGTTTGATGGTCTTCGGATGGATGACAGTCGCACCGTAATAGGTTAGTTCGATGGCATCCGTATAGGATAATTCAGGGATCAGTTCGGTGCGTTCAAACCATTTTGGATCCGCGTTCAATACACCCGGAACATCTTTCCAGATGGTAATATTTTCTGCATTCAAACTAGCCGCAAAAATTGCCGCAGAATAGTCCGAACCTTCACGACCTAAAGTCGTCGTGAAATTTTCCGAAGTAGATCCTATAAATCCTTGTGTAACAATAATATGGTCGTCCAATATAAACGGTAGGTCTCGACGGATTTTTTCCTCCGTCTTTTCCCAATCCACTTTTCCTTCCTGGTAGGTATTGTCTGTTAAGATATAATCACGCGCATCGACCCACTGGATCGGCACACCTAGATGTTTTCCATAGGCAGCAACTATTTTGGTAGACAGTAATTCGCCGATGGATACGATCTGGTCAAATAGGTAATCAAATTCGTCTTGAGGTTCTTCCTCCAAAATCCATTCTACCTCTACGAAAGTATTGGCGATATCATCATAGATTGGATGGTTCCTCGATTCGAATAGTTCATCCAATATCTGGAAGTGTTCCTGCTTTAGTTCTTCCAATAAACCAAAATAGTCACCTTCCTGCTTTACGTAATTCGTCGTGATTTTTGCCAGTTTATCTGTCGTTTTCCCGATCGCAGATACCACGACCAATAATTCGGAATTTCTATATTTCTCAACGATTGAAACGACATTTTTGATGTTCTCTGCACTCTTTACTGATGCACCACCAAATTTAAATACCTGCATTTATGCTATTTATATTGAATGAAAATATGCTTTTAAATTATCAATGTACAATTTCCCTTTCTGCGTAAGCAAATCTTCGACTTGTGCATAGGGGATGATTATACTGGTTGTACCTTCGGCATAAGGTTTTATCTCATAGGGATTGTAATGGAATAGAAAACCATCTTTAGTGATCCCATAGTTGGCAGCCAACGAAAAATTTCCATTTTCAAAGAAATAACCATTCGTTAAACTGCTTGTATCGGAGAGCCCTTCTTTAGTCCGAAAAATATTTTCTGCAATTTTAGTAAATTCTTTCATCTTATTATCAGAAATGAATGCATTTAGCTCCAATTTTCTGTTGTTTTCGATGTCAAAAACAGATAAATTCTCAAAAAAGTTGCCATGTGCACCTCCTGAGTATTCATAAGTTCCGTTTTTTAGGCAGATAAGCCTTGGGGTATTGAGGATCAATCCTACTTTGGTGCTCTTGGTCCAAGCTATAGGATAATTCAGGTTGTTCTCCTCTACAAAATTGCCATAACCTTCGATGAAATTATTGACATAGGTTTTGATGTCCGGTTCTCCTTCAAGTAAAATGGTCTTATCGACCAATTGGTTTATACTGCTGTCCTCGAATTTTGGATAGATGACCTCTGCATAGCTCGTGTCAAGCTGGTCCTCATGAGAAGCGATATAGGGACTGAGAACCCGTAAACTATCCATGCTATAGACAAGTGTATCCTTTGCTACCGATGTATTTCCATTGGAAGTCAATGGAGTTTCCTTCTGGTTGTTCTGACAGGCTATTATCCCTGCAATACCTAATACCAAAAAACCTGATTGATATATCCGTTTAAAAATTGATATTAACATTAACCCACCCCTCATCAAAATTGCTGTTATATTTTTTATAAAAGTTTATTGCCGGCTCATTCCAATCCAAGACTTGCCACATCATGCCGCTAAATCCAGCTTCTTTGGCATAATTGATCGTGTGGTCCATCAATAGTTTACCTAATCCTTTCCCCCGCATCTCTTCGGTAACAATAATGTCCTCCAGATACAATCTCCTGCCTTTCCAAGTCGAATAGCGGATGTAATAGAGTGAAATCCCTACAATTATTCCTTCGTGCTCCGCTACAAAAGCCCACCATACCGGGTGTTCGCCAAAACCAGCCTCTTCAAACTCCGCCATACTTACCGTTACTTCCTCCGGAGCCTTCTCATATAGTGCCAATTCCCTGACCAGTTCCATTAATCGCGGACAATCCGCTTTTATGGCTCTTCGAATAGTAAATTCCATTAATTGGCTTTATAATGTTTGATAACCCGTTTTCCGAAAATCGTGCTGCCCAATCTCACCATATTCGCGCCTTGTTCAATCGCAATCTTATAGTCGGAGGACATGCCCATCGATAAAATATCGAAACTTCCTTCCTTACGGAAGTAGGTGGTCTTGATACCATCAAAGAACATTTTCAATTCATAGAACTCTTCTTTGATGATCTTTTCATTATCCGTATTCGTTGCAATCCCCATCAATCCCCTTATGCGGATATTTTTGAACTCCTGAAATTCCTCACTGCGTAACAGTTCAATCACTTCAGCATGGTCCAATCCGAACTTTGTATCTTCATCTGCAATAAACACCTGTAACAAACAATCGATTATGCGGTTGTTCTTTAAGGCATGCTTATTTATTTCTGCAAGTACCTTCAAGGAATCGACAGAATGGATCAATGAGACAAAAGGGGCAATGTATTTTACCTTATTAGTCTGTAGGTGCCCTACCAGATGCCATTCAATATCCTTTGGCAGTTCTTCGTATTTGGCCAGCATTTCCTGAACCTGGTTTTCACCAAATAACCGTTGCCCGGCTTCATAGGCCTCTAAGATATCCGCATTAGGCTTGGTCTTGGATATAGCGACCAGTTGTACACCAATGGGTTGTAATTCTTGTTGTAATTCCGAAATATTGCTTGCTATGCTCATAAGTAAATTCGATCCTTCCTAATTAATTAAGAAAGCTATTTCGTAGCTTTTCTGTATTTTTGTTCAAATTTACAAAATGCAGCGATTAATACTGGTTTTATCCCTTTTGTTTTTTCTAGGAACTTCCTGTAAGAAGTCTAGGCCATCAGGTATATTGAAGGAGGAGGATTTTATCAATCTGATGACTGAAGTACATATTTTGGATGGTTATATCGTTTCTTTACCTGTAGACAGTGCTCGAAAAGTAATCGATCCATTGTATCTGGAAATATTATCAAAGTACGATTTGGATACGGCTTCCTTTAGTAAGAACCTGGATTATTACATGGCAGATTCTAAGTTGACCAGTAGTACCTATGAAGGGATTGTGAACAAATTGCAGGCAGAAGAGATGGATTTTACGCGTCAGGATTCCTTAAAAAATGTTAAATATCAGGATTCCATTGCAACGGCATTCCGCCAGCAACGTAGGACAGAGCAGTTGCAGAACATGATCATGAACGCTAAGGCTGACTCCATGGAGATGTCGCCTGCAGAATACACCCGCAGAATGTATGAACTTACAGGTATCCAATACCTATGGAATAGGAACTTGTACACGGGTTTTAAGGTTAAGACAGCTCATCCTGAACCAGTTCCTTTACCGATGCCGGGAGGCGCTGTACCTACAGAAGTAATAGTTGAAGATACCGTGAAAAGGGAACCTCAGGCGGATACGCCAGTACGTGCAAGGGATCCAAGATTTAAACCGGTGACCCGGCCTAAGAAAAGCATGGTTACCCCATTGAAATTAGAATAAGCATGATTTATCCGAAGAACGCGGGAGAAAAGTTAGGATTTACGGAGATTAAAGAGCTTATTAAAGCGAAATGTATCAGTGATGCCGGAAAAGAATTGGTGGATAAGATCCAACCTCAGGCAAAACTGGATCTGATAGATAGGTTCTTAAGGCAGACCAGCGAATTTAAGGATTTGCTGCAACATGATGCGCCATTGCCAGTAGATCATTTTTACCCCATAAGAAACCTGGCGGAGAAGGCCAAAGTAGAAGGAGCTTTCCTTTTTGAGGATGAGTTCCATCGTATATTACTGTCTTTAAGGACAGTATACGCCATTATTCGTTATTTCAACGAAAGGGCACAACAATACCCTAATTTAGAGCTTTTGTTCGAGCATTTGCCGATTGAGAAATCCATTATCAAAAGTATCGAAATGGTGATCGATGAACGGGGCAAGATTAAGGACAATGCTTCCCGATTGCTGTTGGATATCAGCCAACAGATTACGAAGTCGGAACAGGAGGCTAGGAAACGTATAGACAGTGTTTTTAAGCAGGCACAGGCCAACGGTTGGACGGCAGATGGAAATCTGACCATTCGGGATGGCCGTCTCTGTATTCCGATACTTGCAGAAAACAAACGTAAGATCAAGGGCTTGATCCATGATGAGTCGGCAACTGGTCAAACGGCTTATATAGAGCCGGAAGAAGTCTTCCATTTGAACAATAAGGTAAGGGATCTGGAGTTTGAGCGAAGACGGGAGATTATCCGAATCTTGACTTCCTTAACCAGTGAATTAAGGCCCCATGTGCCTTTGCTGTTTGCTTACCATGGCTTATTGACCAAGCTGGATTTCGTGCGCGCCAAGGCATTATTTGCCCTGGATATCGAAGCGAATATGCCCGAACTCTCCAAGGTGGCCGAGGTCTCCTTGGTCAATGCGAAACATCCTTTATTACTGTTGGCTTCAAGACAAGAAGGTCATCCTTCGGTTGTGCCATTGAACTTGAAGATAGACGATACAGACCGTGTATTATTGGTGTCAGGACCCAACGCAGGTGGAAAATCCGTCTGTATGAAAACCGTTGGTCTCCTACAGTTGATGTTTCAGTCGGGCTTGTTAATTCCTTGTGATCCAATATCTAAACTCGGTGTTTTTAAACAGGTGTTTGCGGATATTGGCGATGACCAATCCATCGATTCGGATTTGAGTACCTATAGTGCCCACCTTTCTAAGATGAAGCATTTTGCGCAGTTTTCGGATGCAAGGACCATGGTCCTGATCGATGAGTTTGGTACCGGTACGGACCCGCAATTCGGAGGGCCTATTGCAGAAGCGGTTTTGGAGGTGTTGAACAAGAAAAAGATCAGAGGGGTGATTACCACACATTATAGTAACCTGAAACTATTTGCCAGCCATACCGATGGGATCGAAAATGCTTCCATGCTTTTTGATAATGAGGCCATGAGGCCAATGTATATCCTGCAGACCGGGAAGCCGGGGAGCTCTTATGCTTTTGAAATTGCCCAAAATATTGGCCTTCCCAAGGAAATCCTGCACTTGGCAAAACAAAAGATCGGTGTGCAACAAAAGAAGGTAGATACCTTATTGGTGGATCTGGAAAGGGAGAAAAAAGAGATTTTCGATACGAAAAGGGCGATCAGTCTAAGGGAGAAGGAGATACTTTCGGAACAGACCGAATTGAATTCCTTGAAATCTTTTTTGGAGGAGAATAAGCGTCAATTGTTGAAAGACGCGAAAGAAGAGGCAAGGCAGATCATAAAAGATGCAAACAAACTGGTAGAGAATACCATCTCCAATATTAAGAGTGCGCAGGCGGATAAGGAAAAAACAAAGGCATTGCGATCTGGTCTTCAACAAGCAGCAGATTCCTTGAAAGAGAAAGCTGTTAAGGAAGTGAAAAAACCAGGACTTAGTACTGTACCTGATGCAGATCTGGAAGTAGGAGATTGGGTTCGGATCTTGGATTCTGGAAACGAAGGACAGGTTATTGAAATCGCTAAGAACAATTTAATCCTTGCTTTAGGTGAGCTTCGTACGGTGGTTAAAAAGAACAAGGTAGAAAAGCTTAGAGGAAAAGAAAAGGCGAAAGTTGCTAAGCGATTTAAGTCGGTTTCAAGTGAATCGGTAGCTGATTTCAGCCCAGAGATAGATGTTCGTGGTATGCGTACGGAGGATGCTTTAGGGAAAATTGAGCTGGTGTTGGATAGGGCAGTGATGATCGGTTATCCATCCTTGAAAATCATCCACGGAAAAGGGGATGGGATATTACGTAAATTTATCAGAGATTACCTAAGGAAATACAATCAAGTGAGCAGGTTTGAGGATGAACACGCCGATAGAGGCGGAGATGGGATTACTTATGCTTATTTGGATTGATAAATAATTGCCTTTTTTTCAAAAAATATACCGCGTCATTGCGAGGAGGTACGACGAAGCAATCTTTGTCCTTTGCCATCCTGAGCAGTAAAGATTGCTTCGTTCCTCGCAATGACGCGGTCGTAATGACGCGGTCGTAATGACGCGGTGGCAATGACGCGGTTTCTCAATGATGCGGCTATACTATTACGTGACTTCTTTCAATTAATTATCACAAAATTATTATCCCAATCTTAATCCAACCATTGTTCATAAATATTCCAAGTAATTTACAAGTGAGTAAAGTCACTTACAACTCACTTACAACACACTTACACCTCACTTGCACCTCGTACACAATAACTTTTTTTTAGCTGACAGATTAATACCTTTACCGTAAATTATTCCTGTTACGATGAAAGATTTATCAATACATAAATGTCATTCTGCGAGAAAACTTTTCCACATTTTGAAAAATGTTAAAATTTGTTAATTTTCTAATTTTTAGTGTTTTTCCTTGCTAATATTTTAAACAATGATAATAGTTGCTGTGAAAACTATTTAAAATTTTAATTTTTGTTTACTCGAATCTGCCATAAAGATGCAAAAAGGTGGGTGTGAGTATATTAAGTTTATGTTAAGGGTTATTTAAAGTCAATCTGACTTTTTACTTTTGCGCAGTAAAAACAACTTAACATATGAAGAAATCTTTACTTTTCTTTGCTTTGGTACTTGCTAGCTATGGAACCATCCATGCGCAGGTTACAACCAGTAGCATGACCGGTGTTGTTACCCAGTCTAGTGGGACTGCAACTTCAGGTGCTACCATCAAAGCGACCCACTTACCTTCAGGAACCAAATACTCAGGTTCTGCGAATGAAACTGGTCGTTTTAACTTAGCTAACATGCGTGTTGGCGGACCTTACCGTATTGAAATTACATACGTGGGTCAAAATCCTATTGTTATTGATGATGTTTTCTTGCAATTGGGTCAACCATTTGTATTGAATCCTGTTTTCGGAACAACAGGTACCAATATTGAAGAGGTTACGGTGACCGGCCGTGGTACTAGAACTCAAAAAAATGGTACTTCAACAGTAGTAAACAGACAAACTATTGAGGGTTTACCAACTATTGAACGCTCCGTAAATGACCTAACCAGATTAACTCCTCAAGCAAATGGTACAGGTATTGGCGGTGGTAACTACCGTGCGAACAACTTTACCGTGGATGGAGCCAATTTCAACAACCAATTTGGTATCGGACAGAACATGCCTGCGAATGGATCTCCTATTTCCATTGATGCGATTGAGCAAGTAGTGGTGAATGTTACTCCTTTCGATGTTAGACAATCAGGTTTTACAGGTGCTGCAGTAAATGCTGTAACTCGTTCTGGTAAGAACAATTTCTTCGGATCGGCTTTTTACAATGGCCGTTCAGATAAACAACAAGGAACACGTGTTAACGATGTAACGTTGCCTGTAAATCAGCTTTCTGTAAAACAATACGGTGTTAGTTTAGGGGGACCAATTGTAAAAGATAAATTATTCTTCTTTGTTAACTTGGAACAAATGAAACAAGTTGAGCCAGGAAGTACACGAGTTGCATCAACAGAAGCTGCTCCTTACAAATCAGCAAGTTATATCGCAAGACCTTCCCAAAAATTCATGGATGAGGTTTCTCAATATCTTATTGATACCTATGGATATAATCCAGGTCCTTATCAAGGATATTCTTTTGACTCGAATAACGATAAATTATTTGCTCGTTTAGATTGGAATATCTCCGATAACCATAAAATTAACTTCCGTTACAATCAGGTAAAGGGAAAAACTCCATCATTCATCAGTAGCTCTTCTTCTAATGCGGGTATCAATACCACAGTATATCCAACAAATAGAGCTGGTACGAATGCTATGAGCTTCCTGAATTCTAATTATTTCACTCAATCCAACCTTTTCTCAGGTACTTTAGAGTATACCGGTAAAACTGGTGAATACAATCACTCTGCTCGTGTTTCTTATGTAAACCAAAATGAGCCAAGAGAAGTAATGGGTGATTTATTTCCATTAGTGGATATCCGTGATGGGTTAACTGCAGCAGATGGAAGTAACGTATTAGTAACTTTCGGTCCGGATCCATTTACTTATGGTAACCTACGTGACGTACAAACGTATACCGCTAATTATGATATAAGCCGTATTTTTGGTAACCACAATATCATGGCTGGCGTTCAGTTCGAAACTAGTTTAACTAAAAATGGTTTCCAACGTTATGGGGCAGGTTATTATATGTTCAATTCATGGGATGACTTTAAAAACAACAGAAAACCTATCAATTACGCGTTAACTTATCCGTTAACAGAAGATGGTTCTCAAGCCTTCCCAAGCTTTAAATTCAACCAATATTCATTCTTTATCCAAGATGAGTACACGGTTAACAGTCAATTGAAATTAACAGGTGGTATCCGTTTGGAATTGCCTACTTATCCAGGTGTGGATGAAATGAAAACTCATCCATTATTGCAAACATTGACCTTTGCTGATGGTTTGAATATCAATACCGGCGCTATGCCTAAATCTCGCGTGATGATTTCTCCTCGTATCGGATTTAACTATGATGTGATGGGTGATAGATCATTAATGATGCGTGGTGGAACAGGTGTATTCACGGGTCGTATTCCTTATGTATGGATCGTTGCTCAATCTGGTGATGCTGGTATGTTACAATTTACAAGAACATCTTCAGCTGGTGCTGCAGATATGCCTGATTTCAGTACAGATATCAAAGCTAATTTCCCAAGTACTTTACCTACTCCAGGAACAACTTTGCCTAGCAACGTTTCTGCAATGGATGCTAATTTGAAATTCCCTTCTACTTGGAAATCTAGTTTAGCAGTTGACTATAGATTGCCATTTGGAATTACAGCCACATTAGAAGGTATCTATAATAAGGATATCAATGCGGTAGTTGCCAAAAACGTGAACTTAGTGGAGCCAACGCAGATGAATATTGCTAACTATGGAGATAATAGATACATTTTCCCAGATGCAAATGGCGATAAATATATCTATAAACTAGATAGAAATAACCAACCAGTAACAACAGGATCGAACACAGCTTTCAACCCTACCTTAATGACCAATGCTAAAGGTGGTCATTACTATTCCATCACAGCTCAATTGACAAAAGCATTTGAGAATGGATTTAATGGTATGGTTGCATATACGCATTCTGGAGCTAAAAACTTTGGTGATGGAGCAGGAGATCAGATCAGTAACCTTTGGTCAATTCCAATGCAATATGGGGGTAATTCAAACATCGCTGAATTAGGATATACTACGAATATCGTTCCTCACCGTTTGTTAGGTATGGTTTCATACACCAACAATTGGATCGGTAAATTGAATACTTCCATGACATTATTCTATAATGGTAGTTCAATGGGTAGATATTCTTATAGCTACAGTTCTGACTTCAATAGAGATGGAAATACAAATGATTTGATCTATATTCCTTCTGATAAATCACAGTTAGTATTTGTTGATATTCCTGCAAACCAATCTAACTACGGTGGTAAAGCTTACACCGCTGCTCAGCAGGCAGAAATTTTCTGGGGTATTGTTGAAAACGATCCTTATTTGAAAAGCCGTATTGGTAAATATACCGAAAGAAATGCTGCAGTAGCTCCTTGGAGACACCAATTCGATTTCCGTCTTTCTCAAGAAATTGTGAAAAACATCGGTGGAGTTGATAATTCATTGGAATTCTTCTGGGATGTATTCAACGTAGGTAACTTATTCAATTCTTCTTGGGGAATCTGGAAATCAAATAACAACCAATTATTGGTTCCTCAAAATGTTAGAAACTTGGCTGCAAACGGTAGTACCGTACCTACATTTAGAATGGGTAATGCAAATGGTGATATCATCAGAGAATTGCAAAGACCAAACGAATCAATCTCTTCTACTTACTACATGCAATTTGGAGTTAAATTCAAATTCAACTAAGCGTAGTAGAATTTAATAAAAACTCCCGTTAGATAATCTAACGGGAGTTTTTTTATTCCTAACAAAAGGCGTATGTATTAAAAATTCGGTTTCAATAAATACTTATCATAGAACCTAAAGATATGTTCAACAGCTTCCTCAGCCGTATCCACCATTCGATAAAGATTCAAATCCTCTTCACTGATATATTTGTTCGATAGCATCGTTCCTTTGATCCAATCAAACAATCCGGACCAATAGCTTGAACCTACCAAAACAATAGGGAAGCGGGCAATCTTTCCCGTCTGGATCAGGGTTACCGCCTCGAACAATTCATCCATGGTTCCAAATCCACCTGGCATTACAATATATCCCTGGGAATACTTCATAAACATAACCTTACGAACAAAGAAATAATTGAACTCCAATAGTTTGTCCCGATCGATGTATTTGTTGTGGAACTGCTCATGCGGTAGCTCAATATTCAATCCTACGGATTTGCCGCCGGCAGTATAAGCCCCTTTATTTGCGGCTTCCATAATGCCTGGTCCACCACCGGAAATTACCCCATATCCACGTTCTGCTAATAAACTAGCAATCTGTACCGTCATCTGGTAATATTCGTGTTCATCGGGCGTTCTTGCTGATCCAAATATGGAAACACAAGGACCTATCTTTGCCAATTTCTCAAATCCATCCACGAACTCAGACATGATCTTGAAGATCTGCCATGAATCCTTTACTTTTATTTCCTGCCAAGTCTTGTTGGCGAAGGAACTTAATATTCTGTCATTTTGCGTCATAAATAAAAATTATAAACAGCAGGTTTTGTTTAAATAGCCTATCCTGTTTGTTGTAATATAGCATAATAATTAAAATCCAAGAAATGTTTGCGGGAGTTTTTTTGATTATTAAATCGGAATAATTATATTTAATTAATTAACCAAAAAACGTTTTAGTTCTTTTAAAAACAAATTAAACCTAAATGAACAGAAGAAAATTTATCAGCAGTGCTGCACTTGGTGCGGCGGCTTTTACTATCCTTCCACGCCATGTAATGGGAGGCAATGGATTTCTGGCACCCAGTGATCGGATCAATTTGGGATATATTGGGGTAGGTAAGCAGGTGGGGACTTTATTGAATGGATTGATGAGCCTTCCGGATACGATGGTCTTGGCTGCTGCGGATGTAGACAGTACGAAACTGAACAGTTTCCTGAATGCTGCCAATAAGCGAAATGCGGAAAAATTAGGACATCAGGTAGAAGGGTATAAAAATTACCGAGATCTACTGGCAAGAAAGGATATCGATGCGGTGGTGATCGCTTCGCCTGACCATTGGCATGCCATGCATGTAGTGGATGCTGCCAAAGCGGGAAAAGATATCTATTGTGAAAAGCCTTTGGCGTTGACCATTGATGAAGGCCGAGCTATGGTAGATGCCACCCGAAAATATAAAAGGGTACTGCAGACTGGTTCCATGCAACGCTCTCAACATAATTTTAGGCATGCTGCTGATTTGATCCGTAATGGATATATCGGTGATATTAAGGAGGTCAATGTCTCTATCGGAGAACCCGTAGTGGAATGTGATCTCCCTTCAATGGAGGCTCCTGCACACCTCGATTGGGACTTTTGGGTTGGCCCGTCACTTTACCGAGGCTATAATCCCATCCTAAGCCCACCTATCAATGCGCCAGAATGGGCATTATGGCGTTTGTACCATGGTTTCGGAGGTGGTTATATCACCGATTGGGGCGCGCATATGTTCGATATCGTGCAGTGGGCCCTTGGGATGGATAATTCCGGTCCTGTTTCTTTTACGCCTCCGGAAATACCAAAAGCTAAAGAAGGACTCTACTTTACCTATAAGAATGGGGTGAAAGTGCATCATAAGTCCTGGGGGAAATTTAATGCCATTCAATTTATAGGTACCGAAGGGAAGATCGAAGTTGCCAGAGAATTTTTGACCTCCGATAAGACAAATCTTCCAAAAATGGCGATCGCTGAAAAGGATCGTAAAGTTTACTACTCGGAAAACCATTATAAGGATTTTGTAGATGCGATCAAAAAACGATCTAAACCGATCTGTGATGTGGAAATAGGGCATCGAACAGCTACGGTTTGTAATGCGGTGAACATCGCTTACCAATTACAGAAACCCATACAATGGGATCCGAAAAAAGAGGTTTTTGACAATCCTTTTGCCAATAACCTGAAATCAAGACCGTACCGAGGAAAGTGGGATTATTTGGATTTCTAACTTAATTATTTTGTAATTTTGTGGAATGAACTTTTCCTCCAAACTTCTTGAACAAGCGGTAGAAGAATTCGCTAAGTTACCAGGCGTGGGTAAAAAAACTGCCCTTCGTCTGGTATTGCATTTATTGAAGCAAGCGGATGCTGATGTTTCAAAATTCACTTCTTCCTTGGATCGATTGAAAAGTGAGATCAAATATTGTCGTACCTGCCACAATATTTCCGATCTGGAGGTATGTGAGATCTGTTCTTCTCCCAAAAGAGATCATTCGCTGGTCTGTGTCGTGGAAGATACCCGGGATGTGATGGCGATAGAAAACACCAATCAGTTTAATGGCGTTTACCATGTGCTAGGAGGGTTGATATCTCCCATGGAAGGAGTAGGGCCCGCAGACCTTAAAATTGAGAGTCTGATCGAACGCTTACGTAATTCACAGGTCCAGGAAGTCATATTGGCACTCAGTGCCACCATGGAAGGAGATACCACCATTTTTTACTTGTACCGCAAGCTCCGCGAATTTGAACTGCAGATCAGTACCATCGCTAGGGGAATCTCCTTCGGGGGTGAGCTGGAATATGTGGATGAGATTACCTTGGGCAGATCCATTGCCACACGGGTTCCTTATGAACGAAATGTAGGGTAATATAACGCTATTACCCTTAGGCTATCCCTTTTTCCTTATCCATTTTATTAATGATCCAATAATACGCTAGGGCGCAGATCAATAAGGTCGTTCCAGCTGCGGTCCATAGGATGTTATAGCCAAAATGTTCGGCTATATAGGTGCCCAAATACGCACAGAATACATTGGCAACGGCAAATGAAAGGGAATTAAACCCCATATAAGCGCCTTGGTTGCTTTTGCTTGCCCTGGAAATGGAAACTGTTGCCAAAAAGGGTAAGGTGAGCATTTCTCCGGTGGATAATAGGAACATGGCAAGAAACAACCATGGAATGCCATAATCTACGTTCAGCATCATGTATGAAATCCCTGCAATAACCGTCCCCCAGAGCATGATCTGTTTGACAGAAAAGCGATGCTCCACCATATGGACCAAAATCATTTCAAAAAGAACGATCACAAAACCACTGAATCCTAATAACAGGCCAATCTTGTCAGGTTCTAATAAATGGATTTCTTTATAGTACAAGGGCAGGGTCCCCAACAATTGGAAGAATGCCATATTAAAGAATACACAGATGATGTTAAATATGATGAACAATCCATCTGCATATGCATTTCGAGTAGGTTTTTGTGCAGCTATTTCCGCTTCGGTTTCTTTTGTCTGATTACTTTCTTTCTCTGCTGCAACGTTTGGTTTTCTATTACGGAAGAAGTAGATAAATACCACAGCGGCTACTGCTGCAGCCAGGGCATTTCCGTAGAAAATCCAATCGTAGGAAATCTTGGCCAGGAAACCTCCCAAGGCGGGACCAATGGAAAAGCCCAGGTTCACCGCCATCCGGTTGAGGGAATAGGCACGGGTAATATTCTCTGGTTTTGCATATCGAGCAACCGAAACGGAGTTGGCCGGACGGAAGGTATCGGCTACTAAGGTTAAAAGGAAAATCATGGCCGCAAGTCCATGGAAACTACGGAACTGTGGCAAAATCAGGAACAAAGGGATGACCAGGATTAAGCTCCATAGTTGAATCTTGAAATTGCCGAATTTATCGGTCAGCCAGCCACCGAGCCATGATCCAAATACGGAACCCAAGCCAAAACAGCCCAATACAATACCGATCTGGGGTTTTGAAAAACCCAATTCGGAGGACATGTAAATCCCCAAAAAAGGAATTACCATGGAACCTGTTCGGTTGATCAGCATCACTAAGGCTAGCAGCCAGGCTGCCGGGGAAAGCCCCCTGTAAGAATCGATATAGAGTTTTAAAAATGTTTTCATTTGGGTAATAGATTAGCTGTGCCCTTTGCAGGGCATATTAAAAAATAGCTATGTCTGCAAGTTTATACGTTGGATGAATCCAAAGAAGAATTGATCTGATAGGCTACAGATTCCAAACGCTTCTTACCGGTCTGTTTGTTCAGGATGATGTCAATTCTTCCTAAGTTCACACCAGAGCGTCCCGTTTGGTTGACCAGAGTAATCTGGCCAGCCAAGTTCTTGACTTCTGTTGGTTTATCCAAAAAGGTATGGGTATGTCCGCCAATAATCAAATCGATATCTCGGGTTTGTTGTGCCATCTTCAGATCAGAAGGCTGATCTGTTTCATAGCTATAACCAATATGCGATAGGCAAATGACGATATCACATTTCAGGTCCTGTTTCAGCTTTTTGGACATCCTGTTAGCGACTTCGATCGGGTCTAGGATCTTCATGCCCTTATAACTATTTGGATCCACCAAGCCATCTAAATTAACGCCGACTGCAAATACGCCGATCTTCACACCATCTCGGGTGAAAATCAGGTGTTCCTTGGTTTTGCCCTCCATAATTGTTCCTGTAAAGTCGTAATTAGAGGTTACAAACGGGAAATTTGCTTTGTCAAAATGCTTTAATAGGCCAGGAAGCCCATTGTCGAATTCATGGTTACCGAAAGTTCCGGCATCATATCCTAATTTGGACATGAGTTCCAGTTCCAATTTGCCATCAAAAACATTGAAATAGGGGGTGCCCTGGAAAATATCGCCCGCATCGAATAAAAGAACATGCTTTTCTTCGCTACGGATCTTTTTGATCAAGGTGCTTCTGCGAGCTACTCCACCAAGACCTTGGAAACGGCTACCATCCATTGGAAAGGGGTCGATCCGGCTATGCACATCGTTGGTGTGCAGGATAGTAATCTTTGCCTCTTTTCCTTGGGCAAAACTAGTGCTAGGAAGTCCTGAAAGGGTAGCTGTTGCTCCTAGAGCAAGCATTCCCTTTAAGAAATCTCTTCTATTGAATGATTTTAACTCTTCCATCTAATTTTGATTCTATTTTTTTACCTGATTTGCTGATATCCTGAATATAATCGATCAAGCCTTCTCGCACCAATTGCGTGGAGGTGGTTTTCTTGACCGGATTTTCCAATCCCCTTACATGATCTCCGCCGTTGGCGACAAAGTCATAGGTGATGAGCTTATAGGTCTTGTTGGGATCAATATTTTTCCCGGCGATCTNNGCCCATTACTTTCGGCAATGAAATCCGCCAGGCGTAATACATCGGAACCTTTTAATTCCAGCACGACGAAGAGGTTTTCAAAGGGCATAAATTCGAAGATGGTGCCAACGGTGATGTCTCCCGCTTTGATGTTGGAGCGGATTCCATCTTTTGTAGCCATGGAAAAATCAACCTCAGGGTCGATCTTTCTACCTATTCCCATCATCGCATCTACGAAAAAATTACTCAAAAGGCTTTCTGGAAGATTACGATTTTGAATCATATTCTCGGTGGAAAAGCCGATGACTTCATTCATCTTTGCCTCTAATTGCGTACGATATGGGTTGATATAATTGCTGATCGCCGTGTCCTCTACAATACTATTGTTTATAGCAATCATCTGTTTATTGCTAACAGTAGATTGGTANNAAAATGGCTGTTATTTTTTGGTTAATTTAATCCTAAGCGCTCTTCGAAGTATTTGTTCATGAATAAACGGGTTAGACCAAGGGAAATGGAACGATCGCCTAATTCGGATACCATCAATTCACAATTGTCTGCCAATTTGGTCATCGAATAGGTCTGAACCTGTTGGAGAATGGATGCCGAAAGGATGGAGGAAGCTCGGGTAAATTCGCCGGTCAACAGGATGGTCTCCGGATTAAATACCTGGATAAATAGCGCAATAGCTCGCCCTAATTTGTTTCCTAATGAAGAGATCAGCTGTATCGCATATTGATCGCCTTCCAAGGCGGCTTGAATAATATGTATGGGCAACAGATCTTCCTCTTCGCCTTCCAGTTTGATCAATGTGGGAGTGCCATTGAGGATATCTTCTTTGGCCTGTTTGACAAGCGCTGAACCAGATACAATCGTTTCTAAGCAACCTCTCTTCCCACAATAGCACAATTCGCCTTCTTCTTTAAAAGATATATGCCCCATTTCCCCTGAGAAACCATTCTTTCCCGAATAGATTTTTCCATCGGCAATAATGCCTAAGCCAATACCCCAGTCCAATTGAATGATCAAGGCATTGTTCTTTCTTTTTAAAGGGCCAAAGAATTGTTCAGCCATGCAGTTTACCTTGGCCTGATTCATGATCCTAACTGTCTTGTTGAATTCTATCTCCAGATCTGATGCTAAATGAAAGTCTGGTTCATAGAAAAAGCTGTAGTTGTTCCCCGTTTTTTCATCCACCAAGCCAGGCATGGAGATAGCAATTCCAGAGCATTGTTTCCATATTTCAGGATATCCCTGCATGTAATCTTCGATAATGGCTTTGAAACTGGATAGCTTATTCAGGTTTTTTGAAATTTTAAAACCATAGGTTTTTATGGGCGTAACGAGATTGGAATTGTTATCGAGAACCCCCAACATCACCGTAAACCTGGTAATTTCGATCGTTAGGATTTTGAATAGGTTATGGTTTAATTGGAAAAGATTTGGTTTGCGGCCGCCAATAGATTCACCCCGTTCTTCCTGAAGTATTAATTTCTGATCCAATAATTCGTTCAACATGACACTTAGTGTTGGAAAGCTGAGATTCAATTCGCGCATCAGATCGTTTATGGATGTTTTGCCGGCAGCATAGATGGCCTGTAATAAAGCTATTTTGTTCTTGGTAATCTTCGCTGACTTTTTGCTTTTGATGGTATTTGGGGTTAATAATTGATCGACTGCATTCATAAAAGAAAAGTGTTGTATTCCGATAATTAATTTGTGTGGGGTTAATAATTTCTCTAAAATAAATAATTATTTTATAATAACAGCATATTTTTCCTAAAAAAACGTTAAAATAACAAACTTATTAAATTTTTTAAGTCGTTGGGGCTTAGTGTTTTTCAAAAAAAAAGCCGAACTAAATTTAGTCCGGCTAATATTTTAAGAATGTGGTTTTATTTTTTGTCGATTTTATAGACTTTACCGCCGTCAGTAAAAGCATACAGCGCTCCATCTTTTCCTTGGATCACATTTCGGAATCTTTCACCTTCTGAAGCTAATATACGTTCTTCACCAACCACTTTATTGTTCTCGATCACCAATCGTGCAATATGCATACTGCTTAGACCGCCAATAAAGAGGTTATTCTTCCATTCTGGGATATTGGATCCTGTATAGAATACCATTCCTCCCGGGGATAATACCGGATCCCAATAATATACGGGTTGTTCCAGACCATCCTTTTGCTGGATCGGCGGGTTACCAATGGCAGGTCCTCCATACTCAATACCATAGGTGATGATTGGCCATCCGTAATTATTCCCTGGTTTTACAATGTTGATCTCATCACCTCCACGCGGGCCGAATTCTGAATTCCAAAGATCTCCCGTTACTGGATTGAACGCTAGACCTTGGGTATTTCTATGTCCATAAGAATAAATCTCCGGTTTTGCGTCTTTATTATTGGCAAATGGGTTGCCAGTTGCCGCTTTACCGTCCTTGGTAATGCGAACAATCTTACCTAGAGCAGAATTTAGATGCTGTGCTTGCGGTCTGGTTTCTTTATCCGAACGTTCGCCAGTGGATACAAATAGGTTACCCTCTTTGTCAAAGATAATCCGTCCACCATAATGCAGTTTTCCTTTGTAGGTTGGTAAGGCTTGATAGATTACCGTAGCGCCTTCAATGGTTTTTTCATCGGCAGCAAGTTTTCCTTTTCCTACAGCAGTATGGTTGCCACCAGTTACCGGTTCGGAAAACACCCAGTACACCATGCGGTTGCTGGCAAAATCTGGATCCAAGGTAAGGCCTAATAAACCGCCTTGTCCATCAGAATCTACTTTTGGCAATCCGGTGATCGGAGCACTAACACTTCCGGTTGTAGGGTCCAATATGATCAGGTTCCCTTCGCGCTGCTGGGTCACCAATATTCTTCCATTAGGTAGAACGGCTGCTCCCCAAGGGTTCTTTAATCCTTGCGCTATTACCTTTCCTTCGTATGGGGTGGTCGTTTTCACACCTGCAATTCGGGTTTGACCTTCAAAAGCAGGTTTATAATCTGTATTTGCTTTGCCAGTTTCAACTGGCGGATATTTAGTCGTATCCTGAACAATAGTTGAACTGTCTTTGATTTCTGTTCCATTGTGATTAGTTCCGGAACATGAAATAAAAGCGGTTGCTGTTGCATAAACCAAAGCACTTGTAAGCTGTTTCTTCATGGTGAGGTGAGGTTTTTTGTTATATTTTTTGTGTAAATCTAATTAATTAAACTCCGGACGCTTCGGAAAGTTTGCCACATGCGCATATTTCGGCCCCATACTAATGATGGTTTCCTTCCAAAGATCTTCGCCATCATTGATGAAGGTAAGGTCGATGTTGAAGGAATTGTGCACCGCCCAGGAATTTTGTTTAATTTCCTGATCCAGTTGCCCGATACTCCATCCGGAATATCCTAAGAACAATTTAACTTCATCTTGGTTCAGTAAATTGTCGTTTATTAATTCCTTTAAGCGCTCAAAATCTCCGCACCAGTACAGATCATCGACAATGTGGTTTCCGCTCTGGAGTTTATCAAAAGCTTTGTGGATAAAGAATAGGGCATTTCCTTCCACAGGACCACCAAAATAATGGGGGATCTCGGTGTTGTTGATACCATCCAGTACATCAGATAAATAGAGCATGGATCGGTGGTTGAGGACTAATCCTACGGTTCCTTCTGTATCATTGTGTTCGCACAATAATACGACCGAACGTTCGAAGTTCTGATCCAGCATAAAAGGCTCTGAAATCAATAAACTTCCTGTCTTAGGTATAAATTCGTTGAACATAATGAATAGGTGTATGTTAACCAAAAATATAGTTTTTTGATTTTAATTCCATTGTAAAATAGTAATAATTTTAATATCATTTTTATTAAAAAATGGATATTTCGTTAAGTTTGTAGCAAATACATTAGCGTCATGTCCATCGAACATAAAGAAATTGCGGCCATAAGGGAAGACTACGCCAAAAGCAGTCTGAGCGAAAATGAAGTATTGGGAAATCCAATTGAACAATTCAAGAAATGGTTTTCTGAAGCCCTGGTTAGTGAGGTCACCGAGCCTACGGCCATGGTGGTGTCCTCGGCTACTGTCGACGGGAAGCCCTCATCGCGGGTAGTTTTGATGAAGGATATCAAAACGGATGGCATCAGCTTTTTTACCAATTATAATAGCCGGAAAGGACAGGAGATTGTCGCCAACCCCTTTGTATCGGTTTTATTTTTCTGGCCGGAATTACAACGGCAAGTGCGTATGGAGGCTCAGGTAGAAAAATTGGCTCCGGAAGAATCCGATGAATACTTTTCTTCTAGACCAAGAGGAAGTCAGATCGGTGCTATTGCCAGTCCGCAGAGTGCCATCATCAATAATAGGGAAGAATTGGAGCATCGGGTAGCTGAGGTGGCGACTGAAGTAGGTGAGGGAGAAATCCAGAGACCTAATTTTTGGGGTGGATTTTTATTGAAGCCATATCGGATGGAGTTTTGGCAAGGTAGAAGCAGCAGGCTTCATGATCGAATTGTTTATAAGCAGGAGGAGGGATCTTGGTCCATCAACCGTATAGCACCTTAGCATGTTTGAAAAAGTAAAAGAATTAATCCTGGGTCGTCTGGGGGAGCAGGCTATTGTTGCTGTTCAGGAACATGGTCTTCAGCCGGCCATATATGTGGATCCCCTTTATCTGGTTCAGGTTGCCCAGTTGTTACGCGACACGGAAGGATTCTATTTTGATTTTTTGGCCAATATAACGGGGGTGGATTTTTATCCGGTCGCTGAATTTGAAGTGGTCTATCACCTGAGTTCCATTCCTTACCAAACGCAATGTGTGTTGAAAGTGAAGGTTTTAAATGATCGGAATCTGAACAATCTTCCGGAAGTTCCATCGGTTACCTCGGTATGGAGGACGGCCGATTGGCATGAACGGGAAATCTATGATCTGATGGGTATATTTTTCACTGATCATCCTGATCTGAGGAGGATATTAATGCCTGATGATTGGGAGGGGTATCCCTTGCGGAAGGATTATCAAGATCCGGAGTCTTATCATCAAATCCCTATTAAGTAATTATTATTTGAATCCAATTAGATTTTCCTATTTATGATAAGCATCGACGAAAAATATACACAGGGCCTTCGGGATTATGAGGCGAGGATAAATTCGGTTTCCTCTCAGGAAATGGTGATCAATATGGGGCCACAACATCCTTCTACGCATGGGGTTTTACGGTTGGAATTGATTACGGATGGGGAGATCGTTAAGGATATCATTCCTCATCTAGGTTATCTGCATCGATGTTTTGATAAGCATGCGGAGTCCATCAATTATACGAAGACCATCCCCTTTACGGATCGGTTGGATTACCTAGCCTCCATGAACAATAGTCATGCTTTTGTGATGGGGGTGGAGCGGATGTTGGGTATTCAGGATAAGATTCCGAAAAGGATAGAATATATCCGGGTGTTGGTTTGTGAGCTGAACCGTATTGCATCGCATTTGATCGCAATAGGAACCTATGGGATCGATATTGGCGCTTTTACACCCTTTATGTGGTGTTTTAGGGACAGGGAGCATATTATGAATATGCTGGAATGGGCCTCTGGATCGAGGATGTTGTACAATTACATCTGGATCGGAGGGCTTTTCTATGATCTTCCGGTTAATTTCGAGGAGCGTTGTTTGGAGTTTGTGGACTATTTCAAGCCTAAATTGCAGGAGCTGGATGGACTTCTTTCCAATAATGAGATATTTATACAGCGGACTGCAAATATTGGGGTTTTGCCTGCTGATGTGGCCATCAATTATGGTTGTTCGGGACCAATGTTACGGGCATCGGGTATCAAATGGGATTTGAGGAGGGTGGATGGTTATTCAGTCTATCCGGAAATTGAGTTTGATATTCCAGTGGGAAAAGGAGAGATGGGTTCTTTGGGCGATTGTTGGGATAGGTATAAGGTACGGGTAGATGAGGTGAAGGAGTCTGTGCGGATTATTGAGCAATGTTTGGAAAGATTGATGGGGGATTTTAAGCGGACGGTTGATTTTGATCCGAGGGCTTTGGTTCCTAAAAAGGTGAACCTGAAGGCGCAGGATTATTATGTTCGGGCAGAGAATCCGAAAGGGGAGTTGGGGTTTTATTTTGTGACGGCGGAAAAGACGGATATTCCTCGTAGGGTGAAGGCAAGGGGACCAAGTTTTAATAATTTATCGGTACTGCCGGAATTGGGTAGAGGGGTGTTGTTCGCGGATCTGATAGCGATATTGGGTTCTATTGATATTGTGTTGGGAGAGGTGGATAGGTAGGGATTATTGGTAAGGGTTGGAGAATTGGATAGGTAGTATTTATTTGCAATGGTTGTGCGGTTAAAAGATAAAACGTGCAAAAAAGCGCAAAAATATATTTGAGATTTGTAAATAATATTTATATTTGCTGTCTCATAATTTAAGTTTATAATTGGTTAATAGTTAGGGGAGCAATTGCCAGATTGCTTCCCTTTCTTTTTTTAAGATTATGCGTATTTATGCGGTAATGCGTATTTGTGCATATTCGTCATTGCGAGGAGGTACGAGGAAGCAATCTTTCGATTAGTGTGAAGATTGCTTCGTTCCTCGCAATGACGAAGGACCTCGCAATGACGTAGGACCTCGATGACGAAAGACGTTTACCCCTCAAAATGATCCCAAATTATCTTTGCAATCCTTCTCGTTAAATTCTCAGCCTCATTATCCTTTGTCCAACTTTGATCCTTATTATTCTTGGTCAAAATCGAAAACACAATATCCCCATGCGGTGCATTCACTAAAACAACCTCACCCCGTGCATCATTAACCGACCCCGTCTTACTTATGGTCGCATAAATCGCAGGAATCTGCGATAAAGACCTTTCATTATAAAACTGGTTCTTCAAATACCTATACATCTTATCCGACTGTTTTTCGGAAATAACCTTTCCTTCCCTGATCAATTCAAATAAATGAGCGATTTCATATGGCGTAGTTTGTCCCCAACCATATTTTTTCCAGATATCCTCCCTACCTGCCGTCCTTGAATTTACTTTTGTATTTTTCAATCCAAGATTATCCATCAATGGGTTTATGGTCTGGCCACCACCAGCCAATTCCTGAATCCAGATCGAAGTCACATTATCCGAATAAGTCAACATCAAAGAAATCATGGTTGAAAGATCCGTCTGCGAACTATCCTTATAAAACTGCATCAATCCTGATCCGCCATAAGTTCTCTTATCGCTATAAATGAATTTTTGATCCAATTGAACTTCATTGGCGTCTATTTTCTGGAAAATACCAACCAAAAGTGGAACTTTAACTATACTGGCTGTCGGAAAAATACTGTCTGCCGAAATTCTGACTTCTTTTTTGGATTTAAGGTTCTTGACATAGATACCGATATCACCACGGAAACCATTGATTTCCTGTTGAATTTTTGCCGTTAGTTTTTTGTCGATTTTTTGGGCTTGGGAATGGTCAATTATAACAAATAATAAACAGCAAAAAGCGATCAGTTTTTTCATGAATTAGAATTTTTGGTTATTTTGATTTCTAAGTTAAGGAATCAGAAATTAAAATTAGAGTGCTATGGAATTATATATGTTGTTAATAGGAGGGAAACCGCATGGTAGATATATTGAGCAACATGATGTATTTTTCGGAATTGGGGAGGAGCTAAAGGACCTTGTTCCTGCTCTGAAAGCATTTTGGCCGGAGATGAATGGGAAGATGCACATTGATTCCTGGAGGAAGGTAAGTAGGGTCGGGGGTTTTAAAGTTTTCGTCAAGGAACGGAAGGAAGAAAATGCTGATGAAAGTGATTTGGATAAAAAGGGTCTTGTATCGGAGAGGGATAGTTTGTTTTTTGTCAATTTGGGCGGGTATAAGCCGAATGATATGGAAGAATATCATTATAAACAATTAGTGGTTGCACAAGATTTGGCAGAAGCGAGTAGGATCGCCAAACAAACAGTCTTTTGGAAACATCATGAATCATCGCATATTGATGATAAATATGGGATTGATGTGGATGATATTTATAATGTGGAAGATTTGTTGACGGAGGAGATGAAGAGGAAGTATAGATTGGTTTTTGAAGAGGTTGATGGAGGGAATGGTTTGGGGAGTAATTTGGATGAGGATAGGTTGGAAGTCGGATATCTAAAATTAAGTAAATTGGAAGGGTAAAATAATCTCTTCATTGCGGAACTTTCTCGTTGCAAAGGCCTTTTACGTCATTGCGAGGAACGAAGCAATCTTTGAACTTTGTCATCCTGAGCATCGCCGAAGGATCTGTACGNNCCTCGCAATGACGGGAAAACCTCTATTTCTTTCCTTTTTTAAATTCTGCGTAAGAAACCAAGATATACGCTGTTAAATCCTCTTTTACCGCATTTTTAATAAACTCATAAGTTGGTCTATACTTCGTCTTAAAAAGCGGTAAATCTGTAGCGCTCAAAGGTACCAAACTCAAAATCAACTCATTGGTAAATTTTCTGTCCACCGCACGCTGTTCCTGCTCCAGTTCCAATATCTTAATCGCATTTCTTGCCTGTTTCGCCTCTTTCCCAAATAAACGAGAAGGTGAAACCCTCAACCCACCTCGAGTTTGACTCGTTTCCACCGCCTTACTATTGTTTTTTGCTCGTTCGATTTCCCTTGCAATCCGACTATCCGTAATCTTCGTTACGACCACCTCATCGATCACAATGGTCGAATTATCCGGAACCATGTATATCCTCGAGATATCTCCCAATTCCTGATAAATAAAAGCCGTATCCCGATCATATCCACGAAGGGTTAAGCTTAAATAATCGTATTTCTGACCAGGGATGCTAAAGTTTCCCTGTGCATCCGATTTGGTTTCCTTATTCGTCCGTAGGTTCTTGATCAGCACATCAGAAATCCTTTTATCACTTTTTAAATCAATGACAATTCCTTTGATATCCTGGGCAAAACTTAAGGTCATCCCACTAAACAGTAGGATGACCAACACTAATATTTCTTTAATTTTTCTCATTCTTATTTACTGTTCCATACATTATTTTCCGGTCTGATGTCCGGGTAAACATTGTCTGGGTCTATTTTAACGCTGGAAAGCTTCTCTGTAGTATTCATCCTAAATCTCCAAGTGCTGTTGTTTTCCCAAACCTGTACCGGAAGTTTATGGCGAACTTTCTTTCCCGATTCCGTAGTTGCTTCAATAACAACCGGCATTGGCATTTTTTCCAGATTACTGATGGAAATAAACGCTCCTTTAGCCGGATCTGAATCTACATATTCTACTTTATCGATCGCTTGATCCAATTGCCAATTGTTCAATATCCAGCTTCTCCAAAACCAGTTCAGGTTTTCACCGGTTTCATTTTCGATCACACGGAAGAAATCCTCAGGTGTAGGATGTTTATATGCCCAATAGTCAACATATTTACGAAAAGCTGCATCAAAGCGTTCTGCTCCGATCACCTCATCCCGCAAAATACGCATCGCATATCCAGGTTTATAGTAGGCCAACATACCAATGTTACGTTCTTTCATACCCTGAGGGGTAGTCATCACGGGCTCAAGACCAGGATTCATGATCATGCGGATCATCGCATTTCTATTACCTCTTGGTCTATGGTACTCGCCTTTATTAAATACTTCTGTAGATAAGTCGTTGATAAAGGTGTTGAAACCTTCGTCCATCCAGGCATATAAACGCTCGTTCGAACCTACGATCATAGGGAACCAGATGTGTCCAAATTCATGATCCGTTACCCCCCAAAGGCTACTGCCTCTGGCACGACTACCACAGAAAACGATAGCCGGATATTCCATACCGCCCACATTGGAAGCTACGTTGATGGCTACCGGATAAGGGTATTCCATCCATTTCTTGGAATAATATTCTATAGATGCTTTGGTGTATTCCGTAGATCTTTCCCAAGCATTCCCACCATTACTTTCCTTCGGATAGGCAGACATTGCCAATGATTTCTTCCCACTAGGTAAGTTGATCTGTGCCGCATCTATAATAAAAGCCTTGGAAGATGCCCAAGCAACATCTCGGGTGTTGTTCAATTTATACTTCCAGGTCAATGTTGATTTTTGTGGCCTAGAATTCGGATTCGTAACTTCGCTTTCTGAACGGATCAAAACGGCTTTATCGCTGTTTTTCGCCTTATTTAATCGCTCCAATTGCTCTTTGGTCCATACTTCCTGTGGATTCAATAATTCTCCACCCATTACCACGATATGGTTGGCAGGTGCGGTGATCTCCACGTTGAAATCTCCATATTCCAAGTAGAACTCTCCCGGTCCGGTATAGGGAAGGTTGTTCCATCCATTCACATCATCGTAAACCGTTACTTTTGGATACCATTGGGCAATGGCGTAAATATCACCATTGGATGTTTTCAGGATCCCAGTACGATCAGCACCTTCTGCAGGTACGATATAAGAGAAGTCCATACTAAACTCTACTTTTCCACCATTCGCCGTCAAAGTCTTTGGAAGTTCGATGCGCATGCGGGTATCGATGATGCTGTATTTAACTTCTTTTCCTGAATGCTCTTTTACATTACTGATCTTATATCCTCCCTGAAATTCATTTCCAGAGCTTCCATATCGGCTATTGCTCAATGGAACTACTGCTTGACCAATAGATTCGGGATTGAATAGGTTCTGCTCCAATTGCAACCAGATAAAATCCATTTGATCCGGACTGTTATTGGTATAGGAGATTTTTACATTTCCTTTTACCTCATGTGTTTGATCATTCAGGCTGACCTTGATATCATAATTTGCTGCATTTTGCCAATATTGATGTCCTGGCTTGCCAGAAGCGGAACGATAAACCGAACCGGTATTGTTATAAAAAACAGGGTTGAAAGCCGCTTTATAATCATATTTAGATTCAATCTTTGTACCCTGCGGGGCCTGCGTTTGTGCATTTGCTGTTGTGGCCAACAATAAGGCCGCAGCTAAAGGAATTAACATGGTTTTTCTCATAATTTATTTAAGTTTATTTTGGTACTCTTCTTCATTGAATCCGAGAAGAAGTCCTTTTTTGGTTTCTATCAATGGTCTTTTGATCATGGAATTATTGGCCAATAGCATGTGGTTCGCACTTTTGGCATCGGTCACTTGGGCTTGTTCTTCCGGACTTAACTTACGCCAAGTCGTTCCTTTTTTGTTCACTAAACTTTCCCAGCCCAATTCCTTCTCCCACTTCAGCAATTGGGCATCTGTAGCAGGTTCTTTTTTATAATCATGGAATTCATAAGCAATTTGGTTTTCATTCAACCAGTCTAACGCTTTTTTAACTGTATTGCAATTCTTGATTCCGTAAACTTGTAGCATATTTATATTGTATCCATGTGAATATTGAAAGCTAAAGATATTAATTTATCTCAAAAGAAGTTTTGTGTATAGGGAATTTTACGGCATATTTTAATAGTGTATTTTATACACTATATTTCTTTGAATCTAAAAAAAACTTTATCTTTATTTTATTAAAGAAACTAAGATAGAAAAACTATGAGCCTAAAAGATTTCAAAGGTGTTTTAACTGGAGATCAAGTACAAGAATTATTTGAAATTGCGAAGCAACATAACTTTGCATTACCAGCTGTAAATGTCATCGGAACGGATTCAATCAATGCTGTTATGGAGACTGCTAAGAAAGTGAACTCTCCTGTAATTATTCAATTATCAAATGGTGGTGCACAATTCTATGCTGGAAAATCATTGAACAATGATGGTTTACAGGCTTGTATTTTAGGTGCAATATCTGCAGCGCAACACGTTCATTTGTTGGCAGAGCATTATGGTGTTGCAGTAATGTTACATACCGACCATGCTGCTAAAAAATTACTTCCTTGGATCGATGGATTATTGGATGCTGGCGAAAAATTCTATGCTCAACATGGTAAACCTTTGTTCTCTTCCCATATGTTGGACCTATCTGAAGAGCCAATCGAGGAGAATATCGAGATCTCTAAGAAATATTTAGAGCGCATGAAGCCTCTTGGTATGACGATAGAGATTGAATTGGGTGTAACAGGTGGTGAAGAAGATGGTGTGGACAACTCTGATGTAGACAGCTCTAAACTTTATACCCAACCTGAAGAAGTAGCTTATGCTTATAAAGAGCTATCCGAAATTTCAGATAAATTTACGGTTGCTGCAGCTTTTGGAAATGTACATGGTGTTTATAAACCAGGTAATGTGAAATTGCAACCTATTATCCTGCACAATTCCCAAGAATATATCCGTGAGAAATTCAATTTAACGGCAGAAAAACCGGTTAACTTTGTATTCCATGGTGGTTCTGGTTCTAGTCCAGAAGAAATCAAGGAAGCGATCTCTTATGGTGCGATTAAAATGAACATTGACACCGATATGCAATGGGCTTTCTGGGATGGTGTTCGTGCTTATGAAGAAAAGAATCATGCTTACCTTCAAGGCCAAATCGGAAATCCTGAAGGTTCTGACTCACCTAACAAAAAATATTACGATCCACGCGTATGGTTGCGTAAGGGTGAGGAAGCATTCGTTACGCGTTTAACACAGGCATTTGAGGAATTGAATGCTATTGATGTAAACAGTAAATTATAATTCTACATCTACCGGTTTTATTAAAAACCATTTTTTAAAATATAATAAGGCAGGTTTAATCGAAAGGTTAAACCTGCTTTTTTGTTGTCATATCACCATCAAAAATGTTTGTGGTCATTATTTTTTCCAATAATTATCGTTAATATTACCATATAAGGATTAGGACATGTATAAGGATAGATTCATTAATTTCCTGAAGTTTGAAAAGCGGTATTCTGCCCATACCATCACAGCTTATGAGATGGAAGTGGAAAACCTGTTGAAATTCCTGGAATCCGAGAACATGCCTTTTGAGGAAGTGGACTACAAGTTTCTGCGATATTATTTCTCGACCTTGCGGGAGCAGGGGAAAGAGGCAAGTTCGGTGAACAGAGCCATCTCCTCGATCAAATCCTATTATAAGTTTTTGGTTCGGGAGGAGCTGATCGCCAAGAACCCGATGGCCTTGATCAAGGCCATGAAAACTGCAAAGCGATTGCCGGTTGTGGTGGAGAAGGAAAAGATGGTGAAATTATTGGAGCAATTGGATCAGGAAGCGGAGGATTTTGAAAGCCGCAGAGATTTCATTGTCCTGGAATTGCTTTTTGGTACAGGGATTCGGTTGGCGGAATTGTTAAAAATAAAGGAGTCGGATATTGATCTTTATAATAAAAAAATACTTATATTCGGAAAAAGGAGCAAAGAGCGTTTTGTTCCGATACACAAAACCTTGGTTGGGGAGTTAGAAAAATACCTGCAACAAAAAAAAGCACAGCAATTCCAAAACATTTCGGAAGAATTGATCGTTAGCAAAGAAGGGAAGCCTGCATATGCAAAGATGATTTACCAGATCGTAAAAAAGTATCTGAGCATGATCACATCGCAGAAAAAAAGGAGTCCTCACGTATTGAGACATACTTTTGCAACTGCCCTTTTAGATAACGGCGCTGATCTGAACGCAATTAAAGAATTATTGGGCCACGCTGGATTAACTGCAACACAAGTATATACGCATAATTCAGCCGAGCGATTGAAATCAATTTATAAACAAGCACATCCAAAAGCTTAAAAAAAGGAGGAAAAATGAACATTACAGTGCAATCAATTAAGTTTAATGCTGACAGTAAACTAATCGAGTTCATTAAGAAGAGGTCTGAGAAATTGAATCAATTTTTAGACAACATCATTGAAGGGGTTTGCTACCTCAGATTAGAAAATGTGGATGACGAAGCCAATAAGGTCGTCGAGCTAAAATTTAATGTACCTGGCAACCAACTTTTTGCCAAAGCACAGGCTAAGAGTTTTGAAGAAGCAACAGATATTGCCATTGAATCCATTAGGCGTCAAATAAATAAACATAAAACCAAAACAAGAACGGCAACCAGTAATCATAAAGAATTACTGAACGAAGAAGAAGAATTTTAAGGAAAGGCCCTCGGTAGAGGGCTTTTTTTTAGTATTTAGTATTTAGTAGTTAGTAGTTAGACTTTGTATGGCGGCTAATAATATCTACCAAGATTTCCACTATAGGTCTTAATACTAAATACTTTCTACTAAATACTAACTACTTTCTACTAAATACTCCAACACAATTTGGATTAATTCTTAATAATATTTAGATTTGTTCCAAATTAAAGGAAAAAGCAGATGATTTGTCCAGTAGCCAGTTTCGAGGAGATTTTTCAGACAGCGCAAGGTGCAGTATATCAGTGTAGTAGAAAGAATTGTTATTGGTTGGATTTCCAGGGAGAAGCTACGCCATTTAAAGTGCGTGACTTTTTCCAGTTCAAAAAGACCATAGACAGTATTGATGTGGAAGCTATGTTGAACAATTCTTCCAGATCTTTTGATTTTGAAATTATTATGCCTTTCCGCTCGGAAAGGATTTTTATTCTTGCTGTGGAGGATGTGCTTAAACTTCAGGAGCTCTTGGCAGGAGCGAAGTTTATGATCGAATTGAATAGTGAGATCAAAGCATGTCTTCAACAAAAAGCGGTATTAGCTTGGTAAGTCCGTCATCGTAATACTATTCTTTGTCATTCCATTCTCATTCTTTGTAATTATACTGATTCTAAATAGATTAGGCATTTAAACGTTTAATTTAGACTGAATTTGTATAACAGATTTTTTAGATGAATTTTTTTTATTAGCCGTATCTTTGATATGTCAGTTAGAAGGAATGTATCCTTCAGAACTTAAAATATATTAAAATGAAAGATCTATTAAAATTAAAAACATCCATCTCCGAAGAGATCGAGAACATATTGAACGCACAGGTAAAGGTTGAAGCACATGCATCCGCATTGTACTTATCCATGTCTGCTTGGTGTGATGATCAAGGATTAGATAATGCAGCAGCATTCTTCTCTAAACAATCCAATGAAGAACGTGAGCATATGTTGAAGATTTTCAATTATATATCTGCACGTGGTGGTCGTTCCATCTCTCCAGAAGTTACCAACGTTCCTGTTGATTTCGAATCTTTCAGAGGTGTTTTTGAACAAACATTAGAGCAAGAAATGTTCGTAACAGAGCAGTTCAACAAAATTGCTGACAAATGTTTCAAAGCAAAAGATTTCGTAACATTCAACTTTATCCAATGGTTCTTGGAAGAACAGGTAGAAGAAGAATACATTGCACGTCGTATCCTTGAATTGTTCGATGTAATCGGAGAAGAAGGTACTGGTCGTTGGGAAATTGATCGTCATTTAGTTAAAGTAACATTCGACGGCGAATAATATCCTAAAAAAATAAAGGAAAACGGGCTAAAAGTAATTTTTAGCCCGTTTTTTTATACAATTATTTTAAGTTTAAACGTTTTAATGGTAAATTGAGTTTGAAGTATTATTTATTGAAATAAGGAAACATTATAGTTTAATATCTGTGCGAATAATCCTTTCTATAACGATGGCCATGCTGCTGTTCTCGACAGTCTTTCTGAAGGCGTATGCCCAAGAAAACCATCGCAGCATAGAAGGATTGGTCGTAGATACTTCCGGCTTAGGCTTAAAAGGGGTCAATATCCGCCTTGTGGGTGAACAGGATACGCTTAAGACCGTCACGGACAACAATGGATTCTATCAACTCAAAGGCATCAATGGGAAAGTCGTTAATATTTCCTATAGTATGTTCGGTTTGCAGATTGTAAACCGTACTTATGTTTTCAAAAAGTTTGTTGATCAGATCTATGCTCCAAAGATCAGCATGTTTCCTCAATTGAACCTGATCGATGAAGTCCGGATCCTTAAAGTTATTCCCGTTGTAAACCGAGGAGATACCGTTCAATACAATATGCGGGCTTTCAATGTTCCTGAAAAGGCTATGTTGGAAGATGCACTTAAATTGATGCCTGGCTTTCAGGTATTAAGGGATGGTACCACCTATTTCAATGGTANNCACATCGGTACAGGTCGATGGAAGGAAGTTTTTTGATGGTAACCTATTGATGGCCACCAAGAACCTCCCTGCCGATTTTGTGAAGCACTTGGAGGTTATCGATGATTATGGCGATGTTTCCCAAGAGAAAGGGATCAAGAACTCCGAACCAGAGAAAATCATCAATATCGTATTGGAAGAGAATAAAAAGAAGATCACTTTCGGACAGGCAACCTTAGGTGGTGGAACAAGCGAAAGGTATATCGGTAGTGTCGGAGTCAATAAATTCAACGATGGACAGGAAATTTCGGTGGTCACATCGGTCAATAACACAAATACCAGTCTATTCACTTTCGGTAGCCCAGATGGGGCAGGAGGCCGGTCGTCTGGCTTAGGAGATGTGGGAGATTTTTCCGATCAATCCGATGGGTTAAACAAGCTATCCTCCATAGGTATCACCTTCTCCCAGAATCTTAATAAATACATTTCCTTATCAGGTGGCTATACCTATCAGAACAGACAGAACATTACCGAAGGTAATTCCCTGTTGACCTCATCCTATTATGGCTATAAGATCAATAAGAAGGAAGATTTTGAACGGAAAATGGATGATAACTTCCATAGGGTTCAATTGGAAATAAATTCCACTTTAAAAAATCAGGATATTTTAAAAATTGTCCCTAAACTATCCTTCAATCGTTCCTATAACTATAACCTTAAATCCTCCAACCTGAGCAATTACAGGATCAGGGAGCGCGGAAGTTATAATGACACTTCCACCACAACGAATCCCAACGCGGAATTCTCCATGCTCTATTCGAAATATTTTAAAAAGAGCAAGCGGAAATTGGTGGCAGATGGAAGAATATCCTATCAATCCTTGGATAAGGATGAGAATATCCGGGAAGATTATGTAATCTATGATTCTACAGGCATAGAACCTGTTATCAATTTCTTTGAACAGAAGCAATTGGTTGATTCCCGCAACAACACCAGCTCCATGAAAGGCTCAGTATCCTACGTGGAGCCCTTCTTTGACCATAGCCTATTGGAGGTATTATACGATATTGATGTCACCAATATCGAAGCAAGACGAGCCGTACGTAATCCAATCGGTAATGGCGGGGGATGGGTAGACTCCCTGGGTATCGACTATGCCTATCAATTCAAGAGTTATAAGACGGGATTAAACTATCAATATGAACCAAATGACCGTTTCCGGGTTAATATGGGCTTTTCTGTTCAACCGGTATCCTTATCTGGTAAAATAAAAGGCGATACGATTACCCACGAGTATAGCAATGTCAACCTGGTTCCTACGACCAACCTCCGGTACCGATTTTCCAAGAATTTTGAAATGGAACTCAATTACCTAGGGAAAAACATACAACCGAATTTTCTACATATCTCGCCCGTGCGGGATAATTCCAATTCCCGAAATATCATCGTCGGAAATCCATCCCTGAAGGCTGAATTCTATAATCGTTTTTCCACATCCCTCAAGAAGTTTGTCACCAACAAAGGGCAATATTTCGAAACGAATTTTGCTTATACCTTTATTAACAATAAGATCGTCAGTTCGAAGAAGTCCCTGTCGAACGAAACTGTTCAGGAAACGACCTACGAGAATACGGATGGCTATTATGATGTAAAATGGAACTATTACTTCAATACCCCGTTCCTGAACGATAATTTCCAAATGGATATCTCCGGAAATATCGATTACCTGAATAATCTATCCTTCGTAAATGAGCTGAAAAGCACCACCCGGCAATTATTGTACAACCAGAACCTGATCTTGAGGTACAACTGGAACGAATATTTCGAATCGGTATTCAATAGCAATTATTTCTTGAACAGGGCCACTTACGAGCTGCCTTTTAAGAACAAGATTGCCGCCCATTCCTTCTTGCTGAGTCTTGGCGGAAGAGGCTATATCAACGATCGTTTTATGGTTGGAACGGAGATGTCCCAAAAATTCTATAAGGGTTATGTTTCTGAAATATCCGATGTCAACCCAACGATCATCAATGCCTATGTGGAATATAACTTTTTAAAGAACAATATGGCGATGCTTCGGTTTCAATGTTTTGATATGTTAGATCAGAACAAAAATGTAGGCATTATCACCGAATATGTCGGAAACGATGTGTTCGAATCCAGAAACAATCGTTTGGGTAGATATTTTATGCTTACGCTGAACATGCGCCTACAGAGTTATCCAAATAAAAAATAATGCAAGCAGCGATCATCACCGAATTTGGTGGCCCCGAAGTATTGAAGATAAAACCACTAGAAGATCCACAACCCGCAGCACATGAAGTGCTTATAAGTGTTAAGGCCGCAGGGATCAACAGACCCGATGTATTCCAACGGAAAGGGAATTATCCAGCTCCTCCGGGGGTATCCAATGATATTCCAGGCTTAGAAGTGTCCGGAATTATAAAAGAATTGGGCAAAGATGTGCAGGGCTTGTCAGTAGGCGATGAGGTATTCGCTTTATTAGCTGCTGGAGGATATGCAACGGAGGTCTGCGTAGCTGCCGAGCTGTGTATTCCAAAACCAATTAACATCAGTTTTGAGGAGGCCGCTTGTTTTCCGGAGACCTTATTCACGGTTTGGCACAACCTATTTCAACGCGGCAACCTCAAGGAAGGGGATCAAGTATTGATCCATGGAGGATCAGGCGGCATTGGTACCATGGCCATTCAATTGGCCAAACTGTTCGGTGCGACAGTCTATACCACCGTTGGTTCTGCTGAAAAAGCTGAATTTGTAAAGCAGCTTGGCGCAGATCTGATCATTAATTACCAGGAAGAAGATTTTGAAGAAGTATTAAAAGATAAAAAGATCAATTTGATCCTCGATAGCATCGGTGGTTCCTATTTTAATAAGCATATCCAACTATTGGAACCCGATGGAAGGCTGATCCACATCAATGCCGTACAAGGTGCAAAAGTAGAACTGAATCTTCTCAAGTTGATGCAGAAGCGGATATGGATTTCGGGATCAACCCTGCGAAGCAGAGACTTGAATTTTAAAATAAACCTAACATTCGAAATAAAAAACAAAATCTTACCACTCATTGAATCGCGTAAATTAGTACCTGCCGTGACCCGAGTTTTCCCATTTGAAGAGGTTTCTGCCGCACATTTATTTTTTGATAGCCCTGAACAATACGGAAAAATAGCGCTTAAAATGGATGGCTAAATACTTTTAGCATTAGGTTTTGTAGTTTTTTTTGTTATTTTTATGAAAAGAAAATAACCTATTTTAAAACAGACTATGAACTTAAGATTTTTAACCACATTACTTTTGATCGGCGGAAGTATTTTCTCCAGCTTCGCACAGAAGGTAGGGAAGATAGATCGTCCGATCGATATGGTAAGTACGCTAGTCGGTACACAATCAACCTATTTCCTATCCAGCGGGAATACCTATCCAGCTATTGCACTCCCATGGGGGATGAATTTCTGGAGCCCACAAACGGGAAAAATGGGGGATGGATGGATGTACACCTATACCGCGGAAAAGATTAGAGGCATCAAACAGACCCATCAACCATCACCTTGGATGAATGATTACGGGCAGTTTTCTATTATGGCGATGGTAGGGAACAAAACCTTCGACCAGGATAAGCGAGCCAGCTATTTTTCCCATAAGGCAGAAACCGCTAAGCCGCATTATTATTCGGTATACTTAGCCGATTATGATACCAAGGTAGAAGTTACACCTACCGAGAGAGCTTCCTATTTTCGGTTTACCTTTCCTAAAACCAACGAAGCCTTTGTGTTAATAGACGCTTTCGACAAAGGATCCTATGTAGAGGTAATTCCTCAGGAACAGAAGATAATAGGCTATACCACTCGAAATAGCGGCGGAGTACCTAAGAATTTCAAAAATTATTATGTTTTGGAGTTCGATCGTCCATTTGCCAACCTGGCCACCTTTGCAGATTCAGCTCTTGTTGATGGGCGCTTGAAGATCCAGGCCAACCATGTGGGTGCCTTAGTAGGATTCCAAACGGCCAATGCGGGCGAGAAGGTTCATGTAAAAGTAGCTTCCTCTTTTATCAGTCCAGAACAAGCCCTCCTTAACCTGAAAGAATTGGACGGCGTAACGTTCGACGAGCAGGTGAAAAAAGGGGAGGATATCTGGAACAAGGAATTGAGCAGGATCGAGGTAGAAGGTGGAACCATTGATCAGATGCGCACCTTTTATTCCAGCCTTTACCGCTCTTTGTTGTTCCCAAGAATGTTCTACGAGATCAATGCGCAAGGGCAGGTGATGCATTATTCACCCTACAACGGGCAGGTCCTTCCGGGCTACATGTTTACCGATACAGGGTTTTGGGATACTTTCCGGTGTTTGTTTCCATTCCTGAACTTGATGTATCCTGAGATCAATGAAAAGATGCAGGAAGGATTGGCCAATGCCTACCGCGAGGGTGGCTGGTTGCCGGAGTGGGCCAGCCCTGGCTATAGAAACATCATGGTGGGCAATAATTCAGCTTCTGTAGTGGCTGACGCCTGGATGAAAGGTGTGCGGTCAAAGGATATCGAAGTACTCTACGAAGCGGTTAAAAAAGGCGCTAATAACGCTGGTCCTATTACGGCAGTAGGTAGGGCAGGTGCGGAGTATTATAATGAACTCGGCTATGTGCCATACGATGTAAAGATCAATGAGAACGCGGCTAGAAGTTTGGAATATTCCTATGATGATTTCGCGATCTACCAATTGGCAAAATCATTGAAAAAATCAGAAGATGATCAATCATTCTATAAAAAACGTGCTTACAATTACGAGAAATTATACGATCCAGCTACCGGATTGATGCGTGGAAAAAACAAGGATGGTTCCTGGTCTAAGCCGTTCAACCCCTTCAAATGGGGTGATGCATTTACCGAAGGAAATAGCTGGCATTATAGCTGGTCGGTATTCCAGGATATCGAAGGACTGGCCAATTTGATGGGTGGACACCAGGCGATGGAAATCAAATTGGATTCCGTATTCTCCTTACCACCGGTATTCGATGATAGTTACTATGGTTTTCCGATCCATGAGATCCGTGAGATGCAGATCGCCAATATGGGACAATATGCGCATGGGAACCAGCCGATCCAACATATGATCTATCTGTACAACCATGTTGGAGCTCCTTGGAAAGCTCAGTACTGGCTGCGTGAAACAATGAATAGAATGTATTCACCTAACCCAGATGGGTATTGTGGTGATGAGGATAATGGGCAGACTTCTGCTTGGTATGTGTTCTCGGCTATCGGATTCTACCCAGTAACACCAGCAACTGATGAATATGTCCTTGGATCTCCAATCTTTGATAAAGTAACCATGAAGTTGAGCAACGGTAAGAAAGTGGTACTCGAAACCAAGAACAATTCCGATGCGAACCGCTATATTCAGCAATTAAAATGGAATGGCAAGAATTACACTAAAAATTATGTGAACCACAGCGAGTTGCTAAAAGGCGCTAACCTGGTTTTTGATATGGGTGCAGAACCTAATAAAAAACGTGGTGTTACGAAAGCAGACCTTCCATTCTCCTTGAGTAAAGACGATAAATAATTAATAATTGCAGCTAAACAATAACGTCTGGAGATAAGTCTTCAGGCGTTTTTTTTTTTGGCCATAAAAAACGCTTGGGGTTAGACCAAGCGTTGCTAATTCTTTACATGTATACATCCGAATAATTCGGATCATCATTTTAATTAAAAATCATCATCGTCATCATCCATGTCATCAAACCCGCCGATAGAGTCGATATCATCCAATCCGAAATCATCGTCATCATCATAGATATCATCCGAATCATCATCAGGACCGTTGAAATTCATTACTCTTTCATCAACCGTTAATTCTGTTTCCATTTCTTGCATTGTAGCCATGTTCTTTATTATGATACTTACTTTATTAACGTAAAATTATAGAAGAAAATCCATTTGAAAAATATTTTTTTAAAATTATTTTAACATGAAAAAAAAGGCAAATATGCAAGAATTTATTCAACGATTTCTCCGATGCTATTTTCCTCAGCCACAATATCTTTCAGTTGCGGAAGGTCTTTTACGCTGTTGAGGCCAAAATGATTCATAAATTGTCCACTAGTAGCATATAAGATCGGCTTCCCAATACTGTCGGCTTTCCCTGCAATCTGTATCAATCCTTTGTCCAATAAACGTTGGATGGAGTAATCGCAATTCACACCTCGGATCTGTTCCACTTCCAGTTTTGTAATTGGCTGGCGATAGGCAATAATAGCCAAGGTTTCCAAAGCCGCCTGGCTCAATTTCCTTTTCTCCTTATGCAACTGCAATTGGTTGATCGCATCGTGGTAGGCAGGTTTGGTCAAAAATTGCAATTGATCATTGATGTTGGCCAATAATAGCGCCTGATCCTCCGAAGCATACTTCTCCTTCAGCCTACCGATCATTTCCGCCAATTCGGTCTTAGAAATTTCAATAGCTAACGCCTCCTGCAATACTTCTCTTAAATCCTTCTGACTGATGCCTTCAGCAGAAGCGAAAATAATCGCTTCTATATTTAATAGTATATCCTTCAAAACCTAATCAAACTGTGTAACAATTAATAATCGATGACCTGTTCTTCCATTTGGGATGGTATTTCCCTGAATTGATAGGTCTGCGTACGCAACTGTGGCTCAAAACCTGCTTCGATAATCGCATCTTGGATGGATTTCGACGTAAAACGGTGTGGTGCACCAGCTGCCGAAACCACGTTTTCTTCGATCATAATGGAACCAAAATCATTGGCACCAGCCTGCAGACAGATTTGGGCAGTCTGTTTTCCTACAGTTAACCAAGATGCCTGAATGTTCTTCACATTTGGAAGCATGATCCGGCTCAAAGCAATCATGCGGATATATTCATCCGGCGTGACATCATTCGTAATCCCTCTCAGGCGTTTTAATAGGGTGCCATCATCTTGGAATGGCCAAGGAATAAAGGCTATAAAACCGTAATGATCCGCTGGTTTTTCGCTCTGAACCTCTCGGATCCAAACCAGGTGTTCAAAACGTTCCTCGATGGTTTCTATATGTCCAAACATCATCGTTGCCGATGTAGGTAGGTTGATCTTATGTGCAGCACGCATTACATCCAGCCATTCTTGACCACCACATTTGCCCTTCGAGATCAATCGACGGACACGGTCGTTCAAGATTTCAGCACCGGCTCCCGGAAGGGAATCCAATCCAGATTCTTTGAGTGCGGTGAGTACTTCAATATGGCTCATGCCTTCTAATTTAGCGATATGGGCTATTTCAGGTGGGCCTAGGGAGTGTAACTTTAAAGTAGGGTATAGCTCCTTCAATTGCTTGAACAGGTTCGCATAGAAGGAAAGACCCAAATCCGGATGATGTCCACCCTGTAACAGCAATTGGTCACCACCAAAACGGAAGGTTTCCTCAATCTTTTGCTTATAGGTTTCGATATCCGTAATATAGCTTTCTTCATGGCCTGGTCTGCGGAAGAAATTACAGAATTTACAGTTGGCAATACACACATTCGTGGTATTGACATTCCGGTCGATCTGCCAGGTCACCTTGCCATGGGGTACCTGAATTTTGCGAAGCTCATTGGCAACAAACATCAAGTCTGCTGTTGCTGCTTCATGGTATAGAAAGATTCCTTCTTCCTTGGTTAAGAAGTCGAAATTCAGCGCACGTTCTAATAAATTATTTACATTCATCACGAACAAAGATACGGAGCTTTTCATGAAATTTAATATATACTTAACACCTTTGCGTCAATTTATTGTTTATATTTAAACAACACTACAAATAAGCTCAAAGGAGGCAAAATGCGCGCAGAAACCATTCACATTGAACGTACTTACCCTATTTCTGCAGAGAAGTTATGGAAAGCATTAACGGACAAACAGACCATGAAAGATTGGTTTTTCGAAATCCCAAACTTCAGTACGGAAGAAGGGGCAGAATTTGAGTTTTATAAAAGCAATACCGCAGGCCAACAGCTACATCAATGCCAGGTCATCGAGACCAAGGCCCCGGAGATTTTTAAGTTTACCTGGCGACATCCAAAACAAAGTGAAGGCACTTCCATTATTACCTGGCGCTTGATCCCTCGACGCGGTGCAACCACCCTGCACCTGACCCATGAAGGCTTGGAGAATTTTAAAGATGCGGGCGAGAATTTTTCGCAGGATAAGTTCGAATCGGGTTGGGAAAAATTACTGGGCGAATCCCTAAATAAATTTTTAGAAAGAAGATAATTCAATTTATTTGATACATTTACGTTCTATACCAAAGGCTACTTAACCCTTGGTCTTAAACCTACATCGTATCATATATGAAGAAAATATTTTCCAGCCTCTATGTTCAGGTCATCCTTGGAATTGTAATCGGTATTCTCTGCGGTATATTTTACCCTGATTTTGCGGTCAAACTGAAACCCCTTGGTGATGGTTTTATCAAGCTCATCAAAATGGTCATTGCTCCATTGATTTTCAGTTCCATTGTGATCGGGATTGCCGGCATGCAGGATATCAAGAAGGTGGGGAAGATAGGACTTAGTTCCTTGATCTATTTTGAGGTGATGACCACCATCGCCCTGATCATCGGATTGGTATTTGTCAATTGGATTCAACCGGGAACCGGGATGAACATTGATCCGGCAAGTCTAGACCCAGCTGCTGTATCTACTTATGTCAAGCAATCTGAAGAACATAAGACCTTAATGGATTTTATCATCAGCATCATTCCTCATAATGTGATTGCCGCTGTGGCATCCGACAATCTCTTGCAGGTATTGGTATTTGCTGTCTTGTTTGGTATTGGCTTGACCAAAATCGGGGAGAAGAATGCTGAACCGGTACTGAATGTCCTACAGTCTTTTCTGAAAGCCATCTTTGCGGTCATCAAAATGATCATGTACCTGGCACCGATCGGAGCCATGGGTGCCATCGGATTTACGATAGGTAAATATGGGGTGGAGGCCCTTTCTTCCTTAGGTATGTTGATGATCAGTTTTTACCTCACCTGTATTGTCTTTATTGTATTTGTCATCGGGGCAGTATTGTATTTCTATGTCAAGGTTAATGTTTTTCAACTATTGAAATACATCAAGGAGGAATTATTGATCGTATTAGGAACTTCTTCCTCCGAATCGGCACTTCCAGGACTCATGCAGAAATTAGAGGACGCGGGTTGTTCCAAGCCCATAGTGGGACTGGTAATTCCTACAGGATATTCCTTTAACCTGGACGGTACCTGTATCTATCTGACCATGGCCGCTGTGTTTATTTCCCAAGCATTAAACATGCATCTGAGTTTAGAACAGGAAATTACGCTCTTATTAGTGCTTTTGCTTACCTCGAAAGGGGCAGCCGGCGTTACGGGAAGTGGATTTGTCACTTTGGCTGCTACCTTGCCGGTAGTAGGACATGTTCCTGTAGAAGCGGTAGGATTGATATTGGGGATAGACCGTTTTATGAGCGAGGCAAGAGCATTAACGAATATCATAGGCAATGCAGCAGCTACCCTAGTAGTTGCAAAATATGAAAAGGGCCTTGATGAGGCCATGCTACACGAAAAATTAGGTGGTCATCCGATAGAAAATGTGTAGAAGAGCAAACATTTTATCAAAAAAAATGCTTATTCCATACAGAATAGGCATTTTTTTATGGATTTAAAATCGAACGAACCTTTTTGGTTAATTAAGAATGGATTGTTGCAATCCTATCCTTCCCTAAGGGAAGATATCAGCTGTGATGTATTGGTGGTTGGATCTGGGATTACCGGCAGTCTCATCGCCCATCAATGTATAGCCGATGGATATGATACAGTAGTCATCGATAAACGGGAAATTGTCAATGGAAGCTCTTCAGCAACCACTTCCATGTTACAATACGAAATCGATGTTCCCCTTTTTGAATTGAAAGGGATGATCGGTGAGGAAGCTGCTCAGGCATGTTATAAAGCCTGTGGAGAATCGATCCTGAACCTGCAGAAGATTGCTAAAAAGATAAATTCCAAAGCCGGATTTAAACGAAAGAAGTCCTTGTACTATGCCAGTCGAAAAGCTGATGTTCCTAGTTTGAAAAAGGAATTTGAAGCCCGGAAGGAGGCCGGTTTTAAGGTTAAATGGTTGGAGGAAGAAGAGATTAACGAACAATATGAAATTTTCCAATGCCATGGAGGGATCCTGTCCGATCTAGGAGGAAGTGTGGATGCCTTTTATCTGGCGCATGAACTTTTGCACTATAATGTGAAGAAAGGCCTGCGGGTTTATGATAATAATGAATTGTTAAAGGTAACTTCCAAAAGAGGCTTTGAATTGGCTGAGATGGAGACAGGTTGCCATATTAAAGCCAAGAGGATCATCTATTGTGTAGGTTTTGAAAGCGCGAATATGATTCCTGAAAAGTTTGTGGATCTTTTAAGCACCTATGCGATCGTCTCCGAAGTGGATGATAAATTGAATAAAGCCTATAAAGACCTGTTGATCTGGAATACCTCCGATCCCTATCTGTATATGCGGACCACAGATGATGACCGTTTTTTAATAGGAGGAGAGGATGAGGAATTTCATGACCCGATCAAACGGGATGAGCTGATCGAAAAGAAATCGGATAAACTGTACAAATCCTTTAAGAAGATTTTTGTGGGCAGGGAGTTCTATCCAGATTTTCGCTGGGCCGGAACATTTGGTTCGACCAAAGATGGGCTTCCTTACATTGGGGAACATCCTAAATTTAAGAATTCCTATTTTGTGTTGGGATTTGGCGGAAATGGGATCACCTTTTCGGTTACTGGAATGGAAATGGTATCGGATTGGATGAAAGGAAAGGAACATCCTTTATCGACCTATTTTGCCTTTGGGAGGTAGTAAAGTATCGAAATAAATCGTTGAATAGGATAAAATCAAAAGAGGTTGACTAATTCTAGCCAACCTCTTTCTCTAAAAAGTTATCTTTTTTTCTTTCTTAAAGCTCATCACTAAAAGTAAAAATAGAAATAACCTTTTCTTTATATACATAACGATGTAAATATCCAGTTATTATGCAATTGTATATTTTTTTTTAAAATTATTTTATTTCGGTTAGCTTGAACTGTTCTTTTAATTGCTTGGGGATAGGAAAAGCCATACTAGACCAATCCATATCAAAGCTGAGGGTGTTCCCTTTTTTATCTTTTATTTTAAGCGTGTTTCGGATAAATTCAGCTTCTTGAGCTTCTACCTGTGCGAAAGTTTTATAGCCATCATCTTCCTTGAATGCCAATTCAAAGTGATCATCTACTTTATTTGCTTTCCAATAAGGGGCTTTATTACCTGAGGAAATCATTGGAGAAGCATAAAAATCTGCATCGGATAGTCCAATTTCATCATTAGGATATTTCGACTGTAGGTAATTGAACAGGATGTCTTTTGTCGATCGATCTTTGATCGCGATCGTTTGGAGGACTTTTAAGTTGCTATCTAGCACCCTTAAACTATCCTGATCCTTAACAGCAGCGACATCAAAAGATTCATTGTAATAGAAATGCCAAGGAACTAATCCTTCCGTTCTTTTTCTTTCAACTATATTTATTTCAATCTCTTTAGCAGGTTCATTTTTTGGCGTTTTATGGAGATTATAAAGGCTGAAAATACTGTTTGGTTCATTTCCCGAGTACCGGTAACTTTCATCCACTTTTATTTTTGAGACAAGAGGCATACTCCTTTCATTTTTAAAAATATAAAGGTAGGTGAGTGTTATAGGATATTCTAATTTAGGTTCAGGGATGATGGCTGGAACTTTACCTGCCGGAGCTTTAGTTTTTGGCTTTTTCACTTCTGGAGTTTTTGGAAAGATGGTTTCCGAGCCAATGGCGTATAAAAATTTTTTATTCAGCATATTGACCCTTGGAAAATGCTGCTTTCTTATGGCTAAAGGCATTTCTAACTTTTCACCTGTTTTTTGGCTATAGAGGTAAGATTTTCCTTTATCTTCTACATTTGCAAAATATTGATTTTCCAGAAATAGGCTATTTGCAATAAATTCATCAAAGATTTTCTGCTCTCCGGTTTCTAAGTTGACCAATACATTTTTGTTATCCTTCGTGTCAAAGAGGATCTGTTTATCCAAGTATTCATTACTGCGAATGAAATTGCCGGTGATAACCTGCGTCCCTGTTTTATCCGATAGCCCATATTGGTCATTGTAACGGTATAAAAAGAATTTTTGCTGTGCATAAAGCAAACAGGGTAGGAGGAAAATCAAGGTTAATGATCTTTTAAACATGTTTTGAAAATGTAGTTCTTGTATGATGGATACAATATAACAACAAAAGAGGTTGATTCACATCAACCTCTTTCTAAAAAAATTACTTTACTCTTTGCATTATGGCCCTTTGCCATAATAAAACATTAAAATAATCCTTCTTTTAATACTATAACGTTGGGTACATGAATTTATTATCTGAACGCTTATTTTTTTGTGCGAAGACATGAAATGATAATTAGGCGAATGTCATATAATTTTTAGGCGATTAAACCGTTTGAGAATATGTATGTCATAGAGGAAAATGGATAAAGAAAAAATGAAAAAAAACTATTTTGGTAAGGCGTTATTATTGTTCAACACGTTCAAGAACAGAAAGTTGACCAATGAGGAAATAGATCTTGCTGAAGATAAAGCGCAGCATCTTCAAGGTAGAACCAATGAGTTCAAATTGTTGATTGCTATGGTCAAGGATACGTTCGCTGGCCGTTATAAAATGAATAAATGGAACTTATCGGTCATCGTTGCCACCATTGTTTATGTGGTATCACCATTGGATGCCGTTCCGGATCTAATACCTGTTTTAGGTTGGTTGGATGATGCGTCGATCGTCGGATTTGCCATCTCGAAATTGGCGGATGAAATCGATCGTTATAGAAAATTTAAGAAAACTAGCGCAATAGGTATAGAAATTGCTGAATAGAGATTATGTTTTACATGTGAAAGCCGGTTCAATAGAAATATTGGCCGGTTTTCTTGTTTTTAATTAAGTTTGTGCGGTTATTTGTATGCATGAACCTAAATTCTTGAACATGATTAAACCTATATATTGTCTAGTTTTCACCATAGGATTTCTTGTTTTATCTTTTCAATACAGTCTAGCACAGAAGAAAAATATAGCCGATCAAATAACGCACATCCTTTCTGTTGCCTATCCCAATGGAAATAATCCCGGGGGAATGGTTTCCATAAAATATAAGGATTTCCAATATGCAAAAGGTTCTGGTGTTATACATCTGGAAACCCCTAAAAATATCGATGCTAAAACAAATTTTAGAATGGCTTCGGTGAGCAAGCAATTTACGGCAAAAGCTATACATGAATTAATAAAGGCCGATAAATTAACGTTGGATACCCGAATTTCCACTTTCTTTCCAAATTTAAAGGGAAAAGTTGGCGAAATACAAGTTAGACAGCTATTGAACCACAGTTCTGGGATCGCGGATTATGAAAACCTCATGGGCGATCAGGTGAAAAAACCGTTAAGTGATGCAGATGTCCTGCGGATTATCGAGCCTTCGGAAACTTTATTTTTTGAACCAGGAAGCAGGTTTAGGTATAGTAATACGGCTTATTGTTTGCTCGCTTTAATTGTTGAACAGCTAACTGGAAAAAGTTACGGCAATGCCATGAAAACCATGTTTTTTGATCCTTTCGGCATGAAAAATTCCCTCCTGTATGAGGTGAGTCGAAAAATTCCCAACAGGGCATATGGTTATCATCCTCAAAAAGACAGTTTTGTTTTTGCAGATCAAAGTTTAACGAGTTCTACTTTAGGCGATGGTGGGGTATACACTTCAGCAAGCGATTATGGGAAATGGTTGAAAAACCTGAAGAAAGAATTGGATGGGTTAAAAGGGGAAGATAACTATCTCAATGTGTTGAACAGTATGTCCGTTAAAGGAAAAATTACCTATTCCTTTGGCTGGTTCCGAGGCTTGGATGCTTCAAATGAACCGGTATGGTTTCATTCTGGCGAAAGTACCGGATTTCATAATATCGTACTATTTTATCCTAAGACAGGAGAATATGTTTTGTTATTCAGCAACAGGGATGATCTATTGATCGCCGAGGTTTTTGATCAGATCATGAAGACTTTAGGTGTTTCTATCCAAGGTATTGATAATCAGCCTTTATTTACTTGGCTAAGCAAAGTATATGCTAATCAAATTCCTTAACATCTTTGATCTTAAAACTGTTTCCTTCTTTGGCCAATACGATTTCACGATGGTAATCGGTCTGGTAATCACAATCGGATATCACCGATTTTAGGGTAATGCTTTCCGCATCCTCCTTTATTACATCACAGGTGGATAAGGTAATAGTTCCATAATCTTGACCAGATATTAAAAATCCTACACCAATTCCCGCTAATTTGGTATCATAATCTTTCGCATATTTGGCATGGAATTCCGATTCTGTTAAGCCGCCCTCCACATCCAAATCTACATTAGTCGCATCCATTTTATATTGGTAATAAGCTGGGGTACATAAATTGGCCATGGCATTCATGTCGCCCTTTTTAAAAAATCCTTCCACATTTTCCTTTAACCATACACAGGCAGAGGAATTGTCGATGGCCTTGGCGGTACTATCGTTAGCCACAGCAACCGAATCCTTCAAAGAATTTTCTGTATTTTTTTTGGTATGCTGACAAGCGGAAAGTCCAATGATCATCAGGGCGTAAAGGATCTTTTTCATGTTGGTAATATTTATTTAACAATAAACGCTGATGCTGCTCGAATGTTTTACCCATATCAAAACTCCTCCTATACCACTATTGAAAGGAGGAGTTTTTTCAAATTTATTGTTTTTCTAATATTTCTTTCAGGTTGGAAAGGCCAGCATAAAAATCCTTGTTCATATCAAAAAATAAGGACATGATATTGAAGGGGTAGGGCATTTTCCCATCGATTTCCCAAATCACTTTCGTGCTTGTGGAATCAATTGGCGTGGTAGATATGAATGATTTATTGGCATCTCCGGTACCATTAAAGAATAAATCCATATCCACACGTTTTCCTTCGTCTAATTTGGTCAGCACCTGTTTTCCATCACCCACTTTTTTGCTTTTCCAGGTATAGGTAAAACCTACGGTTCCATCTTCACCTTCATAATNNTATCATAATTACCCTGATTCCTGATCAATTTCACATAATCATAAACTTCTTGGTTAGGTTTTTTGATGACGATCTCACTACCCGCATGGAAATCCTTCGGAAGAATGGCAGCCACAATAAGTACAATGACCACTAGGCCAAGTACGATAAATAATAGATACTTTAAAAATTTCATGATTATTGGATTGGTTTGTTAATAATAATTAAATTAAAGATAAGAATTTATACCTAATGGCGTATATATTAAGCATTTATCAGCTTATCGATTTCAATTTTTTTCATAGCCATCAATGCCCTATTGGCATGCGGATTATTACTTAAGATCTCGGAAATCTGTTTCGGAACGACCTGCCAGCTCAGCCCAAATTGGTCCTTACACCAACCACACTGACTTTCCTGTCCTTTTTCCGTGATCTTATTCCAATAATAATCAATCTCTTCCTGGTCTTTGCAGGGGATGGTTAATGAAACACCCTCGGTAAAACTAAAATCTTGAGGATATCCAGAATCCATAGCAGCAAGGGTATAGCCATTTGCTTTGAATTGGGTATGCATCACCTGACCTTTGAATTCCCCTTCAGGATATTCCAAAATACCCTGCGATTCAAAATCTGGAAACAGTTCTTCGTAAAATGCTAATGCTTCCTTACATCTTCCTTGTTGCTTTTCACAGAACATCAATGTAGGTATGATTTTCTGATGGTTTACATTTTGTAATTTACCAAGATATAGCTGCCAACTCACACCGTATGGGTCTTCTACCCAAGCATATAATTCGCTGAAAGGATAGCTGTCCAAAGGCATCATAATTTTTCCTTTTTGGCTCAGTTTTTCCCATACCGCAGTTAATTCTTCTTTAGTTTCAAAAACGTGCATGAAGGAAATAGAGGAATTTGGTTTGAACATAGGGCCACCGTTGATTCCAATAAACTTTAATCCACGGATAGATCCTTCCACGACGATGTCATCCGCTTTCTCGATTTCCGTCTCTGGGAAAGTTTTGCTATAAAATTCGAAGGCCTCTTTGGCGTTGTGGTCAAACCAAATGGCAGGGATAATGTTGTTTTTCATGATGTTTTCCTTTCTTTTTTGTTGGAGTTGGGCCAAGAGAATAATTTCGTAGAGCATCGCTTAGGGATTTTTGAGGTCGTTTTCCATGACCATTAGTCGAAGTCCTGCATAATCTGTTACATGCAATATTTCAAATGCCGCAACATTTTTTTCCAGATAACTTTCGATTTTATTTGCTTGAAAATATCCCTTGGCTTGGTTTAGGTCATTGGTTTCAAGCAATAATTTGATGGTTGATTCTTTTATATCAGGGGAGGCGGATATTTCCAATTGAAGGTTGCCGTTCAGAAATAGGGATTTTTTACCATTAAAGTCGGTGAAATCTCCATCAATTTCATCAAACAATAGGAGGTCCCTATAAAAATGCAATACATTTTCATATTGTTCCATAGGAACCTCCATCAAGATTTTACCAATAGTTTTAAATGTTAGATTCTTCATATACGAGATGAAGGGCAAAAATCTTATCCCATTTTCTTGTTTCCTTCGAAATGAACCATCCAGGAGATGCCAAATTTATCTTGGAAAGAGGAATATAATTCCGCGAAAAAAGTCTCTGCCAGATCCATTTCTATGTTTTTTGCATCTTTAGCTAATGCGGTATGTAGCGCCTTTGCCTCTTCTGCACTTTCAGCATCCAGCATGATGTAAGTGGAAGTACCAAAGGTAGCTTTTGGACTAAAAGCTTCATAGGTATCCGACCCCATGATCATGGTGCTATCATTGATCTTGATGGCAGTATGCATGATCAGATCCTTGGCATCATCTGGTAATGCGGGCATATTTGGATCTGCAGGCATATCACCATAGCGGTGGGTTCCTAATGATTCTGTTTTGAATACTTGCTGATAGAAATCGAAAGCTTCTTTACAATTTCCATTAAAATTTAAATAAGCATGAATCTTTGCCATAATGTTTTTTTATGTGGTTTTTAAATGTTTAATCAAAAATAGGAGGGGTTTTGACAACCCTTTGTCAACAGGATTTTTAAAATCCTTCATTTAGCAAGGCATCGAGATTGGATTGCCCCATTTCATAGCCCTCTTTAAAACCCATCTCTAAAAGCTGATTCATTGCATCCTCATTTTCAAATGTGCATATATTGGTTACCAAAGTACCATTATCCTTTTCTTCAAAAGAGGTATTCCAATTCGATTGCGGAAAGGAGGTATTGATATGGCCTTGCTCATCCGTAAAGGCATCCGTTCCGGAGAAGGATTCTTGGAAATTAATGGTATTGTATTTGAAAATAGACCAATGGGTTTCATTTTCTGGTCCTTTCATGGCATATAGCCAGGTTCCTCCAGGCACAAAGTCCTGGTATTTTGTTTCGCATTTCCATGGTTTCGGCGCCCACCATAAATCTAGTATTTCAGCATCTGTATATGCTCGCCAGACTTGTGCTAAGCTTCCGTTGTAACTGCGCTTAATGGTCAATTGATTTCCTTGAATATCAAATTGATAGAAATGTTGATCTTCCATGGTATATGATTTTTTATTAGTACTAAGTTACGGGGCTTAAAACAAAAAGAACTTGCCATACGACAAGTTCTTTCTTTTATTTGCTGGATTTCATTGCTGGTACTTTCTTGATTCCATCGTCCTCCATCAACCTTTTGTATTCATCCGTATTTGGATCTAATAATTTAATCTTACCTTCAGCATCGTGGTATATGGCCCAACCATAGGTTTTTGCCAATGGAGAGGTTCGAANNATAAAAATTTGCTCGTTCGGTTTCCAATTCCTGCTCGATAAAATCTTTTCGGATGGCATGAACGTTAAATATAAGGTCATCGGAGGTCATATCCCCCGAGTTTTCCATCAGCATATCATATTGCAGATTAGCCACGGTTAATTTTCCTTCTTTTACCGGAGGAGCAATTGCTTCTTTTGTCTTGCAATCTTCCGCTACAGTGATCAAGGTATTGTAATAGTTCGTGCTGTGCTGTTTCATTTTTTTGGACTTAAGAATCTGGATAAGTTTGTTTGGTAAATTTAACAGATTCCTCCATCAAATGTTTTAATGCATCTATATGTAGGTCACTTAATTTTTTCACATAAATACAGGCTTTTCCCATCTTATATTTTCCCAATCCCTCCAATAAATGCGCATGTTCCTCACTGCCCGAATAGACATAAAGGGAAATAGCTGCTTTTCGTGGGGAGAAGCCCAATAATGGGGCATCGCCTTCATGGCCTGATGCATATTTATAATGGTAATTTCCAAAACCAATGATGGATGGGCCAAACATTCTTGCTTTTTCTCCTGTGGTTTCTTCCATCAATCGAATCAGTTCATAGCTGTCTTCCCTTTTCTGTTGATTCTCAACTTGCTCAATGAAAGCAATGACATCCTCATCGGTATAATGCGTTTTTAGTTTTGCCATTTGACTTCGCCTAATTACTGCATATTACCAATTCCGAATACGGCACCCGCAGGATCTTCAATAATGACATAATTGTAGGTGCCATCAGGTTTTTTACTTTCATGGATCAATTTTGCACCCAAATCCAAAGCGGTTTTCAAACGCTCCTCTACATCTTCTGCATAGATGTACATGATCCATTGGGGAGGGAGGTTATTGTTCTTTCCGCGCTTATGACAGATGCNNAGTCGTTATACTCGCCGTCATCATCACGCATGGCCACCGGAAATTCCTGCCATCCGGCTACCTCCTTATAAAATTCCTTTAAGGAATCTGCTTTGGTTGTTGTAAGGTCTGCCCATACAATCTGTCCTAATTTAAATTTGGGTGCTTCCATAGTCTCTATTTATTTTCTACATAATCCTTGAAGCTGTTCAGGATAGCCTGCCAGCCTTCACGCTGCATGTCCACTGGATTTGTTCCCTCTGCATCGAATTGAACATCCACTAGGGTTTGCCCATTTGATTCCGAAAATCTAACATCAGCTGTCCGCTCATCCCCCAAAACATAAGAAAGAGAGTTATAAGGGGTTACTTCTGTATAGGTACCTTCAAAATCAAATGCAAAGCTTCCGTCTTTTGCGGCCATGTTGTTCTTGAATTTTCCACCAACCCGTAGGTCGTTTTCCGAAGAAGGACAATGCCAATCTGGAGATGCCTGATTCCAATTTACGATATCTTCTGGATTATTATAGGCTTCCCAAACTTTTTTTAATGGTGCATTGATTTCGGATTGTACTTTTACTTTTTGAGTTTCCATATTGTTTCTGAATTGATTAACCGAATTTATTCATTATTATTTCAAGTTCACTTGCCTTAAGGCAAGAATTTTTATTGGTATATTCGTTTTTAGAATCAACACAACTCATATGAAAGACAAACTAACAGCCCGTGCAGCCTTGCAAATTCAAAGACCAGTTGAAGATGTATTCGATGCCATCATCAAGGCCGATAAGATGAATAAATATTTTATAGAAAGTTCTACCGGAAATTTGGATTCCGATGTGACAGTAGAATGGAAGTTCCCTGAGTTTGACGATGTATTCCCCGTTACTGGGAAATTGATCAAATCCAATGAATACATTTCTTTCGATTGGAGCGGCGGAGCAGAAGGAATGCTGGTAGAAATATTTTTGGAAGAGCTGAGCGATGATTCCACTGTAGTCCGTGTAAAGGAAAGTTTTATGGAGAAGGATGATGATGGAATAAAACAGGCCATAGGACAGACAGAAGGTTGGGCAAATTTCTTAGCTTGTATGAAGGCGAGTTTAGAATATGGGATCAACCTGCGTAATGGTGCTTTCGATTTTATGAAACATAAAGCGCAGTAAAATGGCGACAACAACATTCTCTACCATTGATGAATACATCGCCAATTTTGACGGGGAACAACAATCCATTTTGGAACATGTTAGGCAGATCATTAAAAACGCCGCGCCAAAAGAAGCCAAGGAGACCATAAACTATGGCATGCCTACCTTCAGGTACAATGGAAATCTAATCCATTTTGCGATGTTCAAGAAACACCTCGGATTGTATCCTGGTGCAGCAACCATCGCCCATTTCGAAGATGATCTGAAAAACTATAAAACCTCAAAAGGAGCCATTCAGATTCCTTTGGGAACAGACCTTCCAAAATCGCTCATTGAAAAGATGATTCACTACAATGTAGACCAATTGAAAGATAAGGAAGGACCTAAATGGGATACCCATCGAACGCGCTGGACGGAATGTGAAGAATTCATGTCGCAATTGATCGAAAAAACCAAGACCCCATTGGTTAAAACATTTAAGTGGGGGACGGATGTGTATACCTTTCAGGGTAAAAATGTAATTGCCTGGGGTGGCTTTAAGGACTTTTTTTCCTTGTGGTTCTATAATGGTGTTTTCTTGGCCGATAAGAAGAAGGTCTTAGTAACAGCCTCTGAAGGGAAGACCAAATCTCTGCGGCAATGGCGTTTTACAGATATCAAGGATATGGATGAAAAGATGATCCTGGATTATATCGAGGAATCTGTACAGACCATTCGTGATGGTAAAGAGATTAAGCTAGAGAAAAGTCCGGTTCGGGAATTAACAGGACTATTAAAAGAAGAATTGGAAAAAGATGGCCTGTTTAAAGACGCCTTCGATAAGTTAACACCAGGTAAGAAGAAAGAATATATGGAATATATTGATGAGGCGAAACAGGAAAAGACAAAATTAAGTCGACTAGAAAAGATCAAACCTTTGGTTCTCGCGGGCAAAGGTTTACATGATAAATACAAAAGCTAATGGATAATTCAGTTAAGGTTGGATTTATAGGATTGGGCAATATGGGACATCCTATGGCCAAAAACCTGGAGAAAGCAGGAGTGGACCTCTATGTTTACAACCGAACCTTAGAAAAGGCAAAAGATTTTGAAGAGCAGAGTACGGTCTGTGAAGATATTTCTGACCTTGTCAATCAAACCGATATCATCTTTACGATGTTAACAAATGATGATGCGGTACATGCTGTTTATGAAAATATATTACGTGGTACCGTAGAAGGAAAATTATTTGTAGACATGAGTACGATATCTGAAGAAGCTTCTACGGCTATCGCATCTACACTAATGGCAAAAGGAGGATCTTTTATCGATGCTCCAGTAGCCGGAAGCACATTGCCCGCTAAGGAAGGTACTTTAATATTCATGATTGGTGGAACGCTAGAAGACAAGGAAAGGATTAAACCTTACCTAAGTGTGATGGGAAAGGAAGTTAAGGATTTAGGTTTTAATGGGGCAGGGATTGCAGCTAAACTTTGTATCAATTATTACCTGTCTATTTTATACCAAGGTATGGCAGAGACCGTTCTATTTGCAGAGAAATTGGGGATTTCCCGTTCGGATATGATGGATATCATCAACCAGAGTGCTAGTGGGAGCGGGGCAACTAAAGTGAAGACAAAATCGATCATTGAAGATTCCTTTCCAGCGGCATTTTCCCTGGATCTGATGTTAAAGGATGTCAAATTAGCCATAGCGGCAGGTGCTGATCTTCCTTTTACGAAGGTTTTGAAAGATACCTATCAATCTGCGCATGATGAAGGCTTTGGGGAGCAGGATGTGATGTCGGTTTTAACCTATCTCAAGAAGAAAGTTATCNNAAAAGATATACATATGAAAGTTTTTGGTTCCATTATTCTATTCAGTTTGATCTTTGGATCGATGGCGAAAGGCCAAGGTCTTAAAGAGGTTATTTATCAAGAAAATAATCAGAAATTATCGGGTCTGATATCGAGCAATGCCGGAAAATCCTTACCTGCGGTCTTAATTTTGCCGGCTTGGAAAGGAATTGATCAGGAAGCAAAGGATGCTGCACTTGACTTGGAAAAGGAAGGCTACCTGGTTTTGATCGCTGATATCTACGGAGTAGGAAATACGCCGAAGGACAATGCGGAGGCTGGTAAACAATCTTCGATCTTTAAAAAGGATTTTGCAACCTATCAGAAGCGTATCCAGGCGGGCTTGGATGAACTGAAAAAACAAGGCGCAACTAAAATAGCGGTAATAGGCTATTGCTTTGGCGGTACAGGTGCACTTGAAGCTGCCCGAGGAGGATTGAACGTGGAAGGTGCAGTGAGTATTCATGGCGGTCTAGCAAAAGATCCTAGCCGAGAGGCACAGCCTGTGAAGACCAAGGTTTTGGTGTTGCATCCGGCAGATGATGCATCTGTTTCGAAAGCCGATTATGATGGTTTTGTAAAAGAAATGGATGATGCGAAAGCTGATTGGCAGATTATAACCTATGCGAACTCCAAACATACCTTTACCAATCCAGAATCGCCAGACTATAATGCCATCATGGCTAAAAGAGCCTGGAAACATACAAAGATGTTCTTGGACGAAGTATTAAAATAAGTTTTTAACGTTAAAGATTTTCTCAGAGGCTATTTAATAATAGCCTTTTTTTCTTTTATTATTTTTTCCTGGGATTATACAGATATATAGAATAGCCATCTGTATAAAAATTAAGAATAGAATCCAATCGATGGTTAGTGGAAGGATATTCTTATGGATATAATTGGTGATTAAGCATGAGACTGGAAAAAAACAGCTCCAAATAAATAGTGCTCTCATGATGTTTTTGTTAATAATTTATATTTTCTATTATATCATCTAATATAAATAAAAAATATTTCATATAAATATATAAATTATAATCATATTGTTATTTCCTTCATGTTGATAGTGGTTTTCTTGAAAAAAATATTACGCTCTGTTTTTTTGGTAAAAAAGACTATCTTTCTTTCATGAGTTCTAGAAGAGATTTTCTAAAAAAAGCATCCCTATTTGCGGGCGCAACAGCGTTAACCCATGTTATCCCTGAATCTATTCAAAAAGCGGTAGCCATTGAGGCAGCCCCTGGATCTACCTACCTGGATGCCGAGCATATCGTGTTTTTGATGCAGGAAAACCGATCGTTCGATCATTGCTTCGGCATGCTTAAAGGTGTGCGTGGATTCAATGACCCGAGGACTTATCGAGGACCAGATCGTGTACCTGTATGGCATCAAACTATGGATGGTGATAAAAGTTATGGTCCGTTCCATCTGGATATTGAAAATACCCAAGTGACCTGGATGGGCGATCTTCCTCATGGTTGGCGGGATATGGTCATGGCCCGAAATAATGGTAAAATGGATAAATGGCTTGTCGCCAAAAGACCAGGCAATCAAAAATATAGGCATATCCCTTTGACCATGGGCTATTACGAACGCAAGGATATTCCTTTCTATTATGCTTTTGCAGATGCGTTTACCGTGTGTGACCAACATTTCTGTTCTTCATTGACAGGAACGAGTGCCAATAGATCCTATTTTTGGTCTGGTACGGTGCGTGAAAACCCACGGGATCCCAATTCAGTAGCTCATGTGGATAATGGACAGATCAATTACCGAGACCTTACTTGGAAGACCTATCCCGAACGCCTTCAACAAGCCGGTATTTCTTGGAAGGTGTATCAGAATGAACTCAGCCTTCCAGTGGGATTAACGGGGGAAGAAGAAGACTGGTTGGCTAATTTTACCGATAATAACCTTGAATTTCATAAACAGTACCAAGTAAAATTCCATCCCGCTTATCAAGCCTATGCCAATCGTCGGATCAAGGAGATTGAGCATGAACTGACTGTTGCGAGATATGCTTCCCAAGAGGCCTATCAGAAAGTTCTGGATCGATTGAATAATTTCAAAAAGGATGTGGAACAGTTTTCCGCCGCCAATTTTGCGAAGCTTTCCAAGTTTGAGCAGGAAATACATGAACGTGCATTTACGACAAATACGAATGATCCGGATTACCATAAATTAGAAAAAATAAGCTATACAGCCGATGGAAAGACCGTTGAAGTTCAAGTGCCTAAGGGCGATATCTTCCATCAGTTCAGAAAAGATGTTCAGGAGAACAAATTGCCGGCTGTTTCCTGGCTAACGGCACCCTGCCGTTTCTCCGATCATCCGAGTTCGCCATGGTATGGAGCCTGGTATGTGTCAGAAACCTTGGATATACTGATCTCCAATCCGGAGGTTTGGAAAAAGACCATCTTTGTATTGACCTACGATGAGAATGATGGGTACTTTGATCATGCCATGCCATTTGTACCGCCTTTGAGCAATAACCTAGAAACAGGTAAAGTTGCTAATGGTGTGGACACGCAGGATGAGTATGTTACGGTTGAGCAGGAGCGAATCCGGACAAACAATCCGGAGGCAAGTTTGGAAAGTCCTATCGGATTGGGCTATAGGGTACCTATGATTATAGCATCGCCTTGGTCTAAAGGGGGATGGGTGAATTCGGAGGTTTTTGACCATAGTTCCAGCCTACAGTTCATGGAACATTTCTTTGCCAAGAAAACAGGAAAAAAGGTATTGGAAACCAATATCAGTGCCTGGCGTAGGTTAGTATGTGGGGATCTGACCTCTGCATTCAGACCTATTCCGGAATTGAAAAAACCAGCCATAGACTTTGTGGATCGGAATGCCTACGTAGGGCGGATACACGCAGCCAAGGATAAGCAGTTACCCGGGAATTTTGTAGCGCAGGATTATAAATCGATATTGGGGGAGTTTCAGCTTAATGGGGTTAAGCATTTCGGATTGGGCATTCAGGAGAAAGGTACTAAATTGGCGAATGCAATACCTTATGATCTGGATGTGAATCTTCAAGTGGACATAAGGAAGCAACGCTTAACGATGATTTTCGAGCTTGCCGGAAAGTTAAAGGCGAACAAGAAGATCGGTGCTCCATTGATTGTGACCAATCATACAGTATATAAGGAGCAGGGTAATTCTTTTCAAGCGTGGAACTTCGCGGTAAAAGCAGGGGAGCTGATGAGCTATAGCTGGGATATGCAGGATTTTCTTGATGGAAAGGTGAGATTTACGGTTTATGGACCAAATGGTTATTTCCGAGAGTTTATTTTGGAATTAAATAAGCTTATGCCTACGATTATAGGTTATCAAGGAAAAGGACAAGTTTGGCACATAAAGGTAGAAGGGGTAAAAGAGGATTACCTGATCAAAGATTTGGCTTATGGATGGAAAGATACCTTGCATAAGGCAGGACGAACGAAGGTATATTCCTTTGATCTGAAGGAAAGCCATGGCTGGTATGATTTCTTAGTACGGCCCGCTTCCAATGAACAAATTACTTATAGGTTTGCAGGGCATGTTGATCATGGGAAAAGCAGCCGTACCGATCCTTTGATGGGAAGTTAATCGCTTTGATTAGTATAGAAATGATAAATATCATCCTTTTTTTAACTAAAGCCATTTAAATTTGGTTCATAGAAAATAAACCCGCATCTATGATCGAGAAAAACGCAGAGGCTAAGGACTATTACACACAACCTATTGATGATCTGATAAAGAAATTCAATGTTGACCAGCAGGTTGGCTTAAAAACGGAACAGGTCGAACAACTCCGTTCAGCACATGGTTCAAATGCTTTAAAGGAAAAGGAGAAACGGTCCATATTCGCCATGTTCATTTCCCAATTGAATGATGCGTTGATCTATGTGCTGTTCGCTGCGGTAATCATCACTTTTGTGATGGGTGAATATACCGATGCAGTCATTATCTTGATCGTCATCCTTATAAATGCTTCCCTTGGAGTTTTTCAGGAATTAAAAGCGAATAATGCGATTGCTGCCCTGCAGAAATTGAGCAACCCAAAAGCCATTGTGAAAAGGAATGGGGAGCAATTGGAATTACCTGCGGAAGAATTGGTCCCTGGTGATATTGTCATTTTAGAGGCTGGTCGTTATGTGCCGGCTGATCTCCGGTTGTTGGAGAATGCGAATTTAAAAGTCGATGAATCTTCTTTGACCGGAGAATCTGTTCCGGTAGAAAAGGATCTCGATGCCGAGATAAAGGCGGATTATACCGCCATTGGGGATCGTTTGAACATGACTTTCATGTCGAGTTTGGTTACTTTCGGGCGTGCGACAGGGATAGTCGTTGCCACCGGAAACCAGACTGAAGTTGGAAAGATAGCGAATTACCTAGCAGAGGAGAACAATAGCAAAACCCCTTTGGAAGTCCGTTTGAACCATCTTGGAAAGACATTGGGAAAATTGGCTGTTGGTATCTGCGTACTGATTTTTGTGATTTCCTATTTTCAGGGTCGAGATCTTACGGAAATGTTCCTGACTTCCGTTTCTCTGGCAGTAGCTTCTATTCCTGAAGGATTGGCGGCTATTGTAGCCATTGTTCTTTCAATCGGCGTCACTAAAATGGCGAAACAAAAGGCCATTATCAAAAAACTTCCTGCTGTTGAAACCTTAGGGTCAGTTAATATTGTCTGTTCGGATAAGACGGGGACATTGACCCAGAATAAGATGACCGTCAAGGAGCTTTTTACTTTTGGGGATCATTTGATTGATGTGGATAGTGAGAATCCGATCCTTCCGGAGGAGCAACTGTTGGTGGAAGGAATGTTCTTGGCCTCTGATGCGACGTTGGATGGGGAGAAGAAAACAGGAGATCCTACAGAGGTGGCTTTATTGGCCTTGGCTGATTCCTGGTCTATTGATCGGAAAGAAATCCATAAGCAGCAAGAACGAGTGGATGAGTTAGCTTTCGATTCGGATCGGAAAATGATGTCGACCTTGCATAAGAAGGAAGAGGAATGGGTATTATATGCGAAAGGGGCAGTTGATAATTTGATCTTGAAATGTGATCGGGTGATGGAACATGGCGAGATCATCCCTTTTACGGACGCGCATAAGGAATTGGTCGATAAAGCGGTCGATGATATGTCCAATAAAGCATTGCGGACTTTGGGTTTTGCTTTTAAGCCTGTTCCATCTGAAATTTCTCAGGAAGAATTTGAGGAGGATCTGGTATTTGTGGGTGTAGTTGGAATGATCGATCCACCACGGGAAGAGGTCAAGGATTCTATTCAATCGGCTAAAGAAGCAGGTATCGAAACGATCATGATCACTGGAGATCATAAGCAGACGGCATTTGCCATCGCGAAGGAATTGGGCATTGCGAAGGAGGAGAAACAGGTGGTTACCGGCAAGGAAATCAATTCCTTGTCTGTGGAGGATCTGTCATCGAAGATTTGCGATTATAAGGTGTTTGCAAGGGTATCGCCCGAGCATAAGGTCAATATTGTGAAAGCCTTTCAGGCGAATGGAAATATAGTTTCCATGACCGGGGACGGGGTAAATGATGCGCCATCTTTGAATATGGCGGACATTGGCGTGGCGATGGGGATTACAGGGACTGATGTGGCTAAGAATTCTGCGGATATGATTTTGGCGGATGATAATTTTTCGACGATTATATCGGCGATCGAGCAGGGGAGGAATATCTACAATAATATCAAGAAGTCGGTTATATTTTTATTGTCAAGCAATGTGGGTGAGGTTTTGGCGATGCTGATTGCGATTGTTTCGGGAATGGCGATCCCTTTGTTGGCCACGCAGTTATTGTGGATCAATTTGATTACCGATACGCTGCCAGCTGTTGCCTTAGGCATGGATCCTGGGGATAAATCGGTCATGGAGGAGAAACCGAGGTCCATCAAAGAGAATTTTTTCTCGCATGGTGCAGGATGGCGAGTGATCTTGGGAGGTGTTTTGATTGGGATTTTAACGATTGTTGCTTTTGTGATCGGTTATTGGGAACATGATTATTCCGTGTTTGATAAGCAGATTCCAGAGGATATCCATGATTATGCCCGAACCATGGCTTTCTTGACGATCATTGCGTGTCAGTTGTTTTATTCCTTGAGTTTTAGGCATGAGTATAAGTCTATTTT
>DCOH01000057.1:0-23604 GCA_002322865.1 Sphingobacterium sp. UBA1575
TAGCTACCAAAACTTGTCCTTAGAAAAGCTTGTGAATGAAATGCTTTTTCAAAATTTAGATTGAAATGGTAACTGTTACTATGTTCTGCTTTCAGATTTTTGTTGCCTTCAATTTGATGATTACTGTCAAAAAAGTTAAAGTAAAGTTCTCTTAGGCTTGGCGCCCGATAACCGCGAGCATAGGAAAGTCTCAAATCAAATCGTTCGTTCAACAATAATTTCGCATTGATAGAAGGAATAACTGGAGGAGCATCATAGATGGAGTTATGGATAAATCGTAGGCCTGGTCTAATCATCAACCAAGAAATTGGTCGGTAATCTGCTGTAATGAAAGCTGCAAGATCCCAAATTTCAGAACGCTCTTGAATTCGGGCTCCTGACCCTCGGTCGTAGTCAATATCTACACCACTCAATAAATCCAATTGATTTGACCATTTATAATGACCAGTAATTTTCCCAAAACTTTTATAAAAAGTAGAAACATCCTGTTCACCAGCCCCCGTGCTCAGTTCCATGGTTCCTTTTTCAAGGTCATGTATATTGGTCACGGTTGCACGCCTATAATTCTGTTGGGTAAAGGAGCTTACAAAATTCCATTTTTCCTTCCATTTCCAGTCGGCCTGAATCATATGGTTATATCTGTTGGTTAGATAATTTTTATCTATATATCTGTTATTGGGTAAAATGTTTCCTGGTGTATAAATATCCTCGTCCAACAAACTAAAATTGTAAAATACATGCAGGTTATTCTTATGATAACCGATTTTTCCGGATCCCAGGTATTGGTCTTTCGGTTGCCAGGCCAGCGCTCTTCCTGAAAGATTGCCTTGGTATCCACCAAAGGTATTCCTGCTGGCGGTCAGATTACCATACCAATTATTTTTGCTATAAATCAGATTGGCATGTAGGTTATGTCGACCTTCTGCATAAGCCGGACTATATTCGGTATTTACCGTTTCTTCAAGAAGTCTAACTTCCACATTCCATTGGCTCTTCAAGGCACTAGCATCTCTCGTAATGATATTGATTACACCTGCCAAAGCATCAGTTCCATAAATGACGGACACTGGCCCTTCAACAAGTTCAATGCGCTCTATAGTATGGATGTCGATCTGTGACAGACTTTGTTTCGTACTTCCACGATCAATCAATGGTATGCCATCTAATAAGATCTTTACATTTTGTCCATTCATACCCATTAATTCAATGTCCGACTCACCAAGAACCAAATCATTATTAAAGCGGATCCCTAATTGCGTATTCAGAAGAGTAGTGATATCGCTTGTTCCTCGCCGAATGATTTCATCACGGTTAATGGTTCGAACGGCATATATGGAGTTTTTTAAGGAGGTTGGCTTTATTTGTCCTGTCACAACGACCTGCTCGATCACTTGTTTTTGAAATAAAGAATCCTGCTTTTGGCCTTGGTTCTTGAGCATGGATTGCTGACCAAAAACAGGATTGATTGATGTTTGTAATAAGGAATAGCAAAGTATGTAAAAAGTAAGTCTCATGTAATTATTTAGAATCATTATAAACAACACTACAAACTTATAGCTTGTTTAGAATAGTTCCAAATAACAAAGAGACGTGAAAGGAAATTTTAGTTTAATAATCGGAAATAAAAGCCTTATTTTTATTTTATGGGAACACCATTATTGGATTTTTTTAGCGAATATTATCATATTAATGATGAGGTTGAACAATTCTTTGACCAGATCATGGAACTGAAGGAATATGAAAAAGGAGATATTATTTTTGAACCAGACAGTCATTTAAGGTATATCTATTTCATTGAGAGTGGATTCACCAGAATCTATTACTATAAAAACGGAAAGGATATTACGCATTATTTTTTCGGACCTAATAGCTTTAGTACAGGTATTGAAAGTGTATTCTATGGAAAACCTTCTATTTTTGGATTTCAAGCATTAGCGCCATCAAAAATATGGCTAATGCCATTTGCGCCCATAGAAGAACTTGCCAAAACCAACATCACCGTCAATCAAATCATTCAGAAAGTGCTACTGGATTCATTAATCAATTTTTCGAACAGGTTCTACAACACACAATTTGAAACTGCCCAGGAAAGGTATGAAGGACTTATAACCCAAAACCCTACATTATTCCAAAATGCCAGCTTAGGACATATTGCATCGTATCTTGGCATATCACAGCAGACTTTATCCGTAATTAGAGGAAAGGTATAGACTTTTTTTAAGATATCTTAAAAATATCCTCCCTAAACTTCATGACCTTTGTATTGTTAAAAGATAATATAAACTGGTCATGAACAATCAAACAATTAGAAAGGCTTTAATAAGTACAGCCGTATTATTTGGTTCTACAATAGCCGTTCAAGCTCAACAAATCGGATTTAAAGAGTTTAAAGAACCCGTAGAACAAGCCGTTCAACACAACAGATCTATTCAGAATGCCACCTTGGAAAATCAAAAGATTTCCTTGGAAAGGGAACATGTAAAGGGAAAATTTCTACCTCATGTTAGTGCAAATGCCATGTATGGCTATTTGAACAGTAACTTGGATGTGGATCTTCCTACAAAACAATTGCCCCTTTTAGGAACCTCCATCTTTGATGGCACTCAACAATTGAATGTCTCTTCCCAAGTGGCGATGGCAGGCGTAACTGCCACTCAGGTTATTTTTAGTGGTTTGCAGATCACTAACGGACAAAAAGCCCTTGAACAAAAATTCAAAGCGCAGGATTTAATGAACCAAGCAGGTTATGATCAATTGGCTCAAGAAGTGGTCCTAAGTTTTGATCAGCTGATGTTGTTGAAGGAGGTGGATGTCCTAATTCAGGATTCAGAAAAACGCTTGCAGAAGGAACACGAGAAAGTGGTTCGAGCCATCGATAATGGTTTAGCAATTCCCTATGATCGGGACAAAATTAAATTGGCGATGTTGGAATTGGAAAGTAAAAAAGCCGAATTGGAAAGTAATCGGGAGCTTTTATTCTTCAAACTTCAAGAACTAACAGGGCTACCGTTAGAACGCTTGAAAGAATTCAATTACAATTTGCAAGAACTCAGCTTGAATCTGGAAGATGCCCAAATAATGAACCGCAAAGAGGTTCAAGCTTTAGAGGCTGCAGGCAAAGCGTATGAATATGTGTACAAAAAAGAAAAGGGTAGTAGGTTACCACAAGTTTTTGCCTTTGGAAATCTATCATATATCAATGCGTTTTCGAGCGATTTGACGGTTAAGAACCTACCAAAAATGGGAGATCTGAAATTGGAAAGCAATCATTTTCAAATGGCACCAAGTTATGCCGTTGGAGTTGGTATGAAATGGAACATTTTTGAAGGAAAGGCACATAAAACTGCCATCGAGAAAGCAAAATTGGATATGCAGATCAATGACAACAAACTGCTGGATACACAGGAAAAGCTTTCCTTATTACAGAAAAAGACAAAGGTGGATTATCAGCTTGCTTTGAAAAAGACCAAAGTGAATGAGCAACAGGTGGCTATTTCCAAAAACAACCTTCATCTTGCATCCAGACAATTTGAAGAAGGTTTGGCAGATGTTACGGAACGCCTGGAAGCTGAAAACGAATATTATAAACAATCCTTAAACTACTTCCAGCAAGTGCTGGCGCAACGCCAAGCTGCTAGCGAGCTTTTGAAAGCTAACGGAAACTTATACGAAACTATAACTCGATAACCATGAAAAAATTAATATATAGCCTTAGTGCATTCTTACTATTACAGAGCTGTCAAACAGATACTAATAAACAAGTTAAAATAGAAGGAAAAATTGAAAGGGATCAAATTGCCGTAACCACTAAAATTCCAGGTAAGATTCAACGGGTATTGGTGGAGGAGGGACAATTTGTTCAAAAAGGAGATACCTTACTTATCCTGGAATTTCCTGAAGTGGATGCGAAATCCATTCAGGCTCAGGGAGCACTCAACGCTGCACAAGCCCAATATGAAATGGCGGTTAAAGGTGCCACTGATGGACAGATGAAACAATTGAACGCAAAGGTTTCCGGTTTAAAGGAACAATATGACTTTGCCCAAAAATCTTTAAATAGGATGAATAACCTATTGAAGGACTCCCTAGTTGCACAACAAAAATACGATGAAGTCTATGCCAAATACCAAGGCGCAAAAAATCAATACTTAGCTGCTCAAGCGGAATTGGCCGACGTTCAACATGGTGCAAGAATTGAACAACAGAAAATGGCTTTAGGTCAAAAGGAACGTGCCTTAGGCGCGGTTTCTGAAGTATCGGTAGCTGCTAAAGAGCGATTTATTTTGGCTCCACAGGATATGAGTATTGAGAATATCAACCTCAAAACCGGAGAATTGGCTTTGGCCGGATATAGTTTGGTATCAGGATATATTCAGGATGGAACCTATTTCAGAGTAACGGTTCCTGAAGGAAAAATCAAGGATTTTCAAAAGGGTAGCCAAAAAACATTGGTCATCCCTTATATGAACAATAAGGAAATACAAGCACGTATTGAAACTGTAAAACCATTAACAGCTTATGCCAATATCAGTACCGCTTATCCAGATTTTGAAGAGCAGCAATCCATGTTTGAGATACGCCTAAAGGCTGTAGATCCTAAACAGGTTCAAGATCTTTTGACAAAAGCTACATTTATCATAAAAGAAGACAAATAGGAGGGGAAGATGAAAAATTTTATAGCACTAATCAAAAGGGAATTCAACTTATTCTTTCAGAATAAAGTCCTTTTGGTACTATTTCTTGGTGCCCCGATTCTTTATGGTGTATTGGTTGGAGGGGTCTATAAAAAAGGAAAAGTAACGCATCTACCTATTATCGTGGTGGATGAAGATCGCAGCCCCTTAAGTAGGCAGTTGATTGACATGTTCAATGATGGGGAAGTAATCTATGTGGCAAAAGTGTTAGATGATGCTTTTAAAGCTAACGATGAAGCCATGAAACATGAGGCAACAGTCGTGGTGCAAATTCCAAAAGGTTTCTCTTCGAATGTAAATTACAATAGGCCAACAGAAGTCACCTTATTTGTGAATGCTTCCAACACCTTAACATCAAACTATGCGATGATGGCTGCCAATGTGGCAGCTGGAACCATGAAAGCTGGAATTCAAATCAAAGCGCAACAAAAAAAGGGAGTTCCAGAGTTTGTCGCTGCGCAACAGTATGAACCCTTTAAAACGACCATTATCAAACAGCATATCCGAAGTGGTAATTACCTTTATTTCATGCTGCCCGGAGTTTTACTGACCGTATTACAGCAGGTCATGATGTTAGGTTTGGCCCTTAGCTTTTCATCAGAATTTGAGAAAGGAACTTTTGCAGAATTTGTTGAAAAATCAAAAAATGTATTCGTTTTGATTTTAGTGAAAATACTTCCATACCTATTCATGTCGGTCTTGATCTATGGATTATATTATGGCTTTTCCTTATGGTATAGAATGCCATTGCATGTTAATGGAACGGCCTTCTTTTGGACAACACTATTGTTTTTAGCCGCTGTCAGTTTTATTGGTATTTTGGTCAGTTTGGCTATTCCTAGCCAATTGAAAGCCACCGAAATCCTGATGGTAATTGCTACACCTAGTTTTATTCTGAGTGGTTTTACATGGCCATTGAGTCAGATGCCCGATTGGGTGGTTGCAATTGCCAACATGATTCCTTTAACACACTATCTACAGATATTCCGAACCTTGATCATCGAAAATGGATCCGTGGAATATGTCCAAGATGCAATTTGGGGATTNNTATTGCAACAATTACTTTAATTCTTTCCATCGTACTCTTACAATGGAAAATATCAAAGACAAAAAAAGAAACTCCGATTAAACAAACCGTTTAATTGTCTTTTAACAAATGAGTGAACACCGGAACTATTGTTTCGGTGTTTTTTTTACGGAATTATTTGGACAGGTATTTCTTTTTGCCCATTATTTTTGGCCATTATAGCCAATAAATAAACAATCTCAATGGCTTCATCGCCTATTGCCAAACATCCCTTGGAAGTTGATCCACCGTGGATAAAGATATCTGAACCGGTTCGACCAAGTAATAAATCTTCCTCATTTGGGTAATTGAGTCCTAAGGACAGGTGATATTTACTCTTGGGATTAAAACGATTGATGAAATAGTTCCCTTCTGGAATCTGAAGGTCACCTTCTTTTTCTTTTGGACCTAAAGTACCAGAAAAGGCCGTCAAGGGATATTGTTGATAAAGTTGAAAAGAAGTATCGCCCGTATTTCTTACCCATAATTGAAGCAGCTGTTGGCTTTTAATACCTAAAAATTGAATTTCCAATTGGTCATGGTAAATACCCAACTGCTGGAGTGTGGCTAATATTTTCGGTAAATGTTTCTTCTTCGCTAAATCAATCCGATCCATGCTTATCCTGTGACTTGTATTTTATACTTTATCAATAAATCCGGTAGGGAAGAAATAGAAAACTTTGCGCCCTTTACCACATTCTGGTCTAGATCTAATTGTATGTTTATGCAAGTTGAAAAATCTGCTTTTTCCAAATTGGAATTCAGGAAGGTGCTATTTAATAAATCACAATATTCAAAGTACGCCTGCTGCAGATCTGTTGATTCAAAATCAACTTCATGCAATTTACAGGATATGAACTTTGTTTTCTTCAGTTTACATTGATAAAAGGAAGAATGGTCTAGGATACAATGATCAAAGCTAAAACTCAAGTTAAAAGGATTACAGCTATCAAATTTTAGTCCTAATAGCTTACAATGTTCGAATTTCGCATCTTGGATCATACTATGTTCCAAATTGGCTAGACTAAGATTACAATGCGAAAATGTACAATCCACAAACTTCATATCGGAAAGGTCCATCCGTTCGAAATTGCAGTTTTCAAATCTACAGTATTCGTATTCTCCCTTTACTAATGGTCGATCTCCTAGATCTGCTGCTGTAAAAGTTTTATCTTCGAAATATTCAGCCATGTTTATGCTTATTCATTAATAATTTCTTTCCTTATTCTGCTGAGGGAAGTATCCGTTACACCCAGATAGGAAGCAATGAATTTCAGAGGTGCCTGTTGGATGATCTGAGGTTTATCCTTCATAAGATGGAGGTACCTACTTTTTGCTGGTTCCGTTATTATTTCGGTAGCTCGTTTTTTGCTGAGGTATAATTCGAAAGCCATCCAAGCACGACCCCATTCCCGAAAGGCCGGAATTTGATGGAAAAGTTCCTGAAATACATCATAATCCAATTTCCAAAGCACGCAATCCGTTAAGCATTGGATATATTCCTGGGATGGGATACGTTGAAAAATAGAGGCTACTTCAATAACCACTTCATTCTTGCCAGAAAAGCCCGTCGTGATTTCATTCCCTTCATAATCGTAGAGAAAAGTACGAACCAACCCTTCTTCGAGGATATAAAACTGATTCAATACCTGATCTTTCTTCAACAAGAATTCACCCTTCGATACCTGAATTTTTTCATGGGCAGCATAAATTTTTTCCAGATCTTCTTTTTCAAATAGTGGGTGTTGGTAGGCGTATCTTAAGATTTCCATAAAAGGAGTTATTTGCATCCAAGATAAGTAAATTTCTGATAACTAAAACGGATCTTCTAGCGTAAAACTTATCCTTTCCTTGGAAACGGGATGGGTAAATTCGATGAAGCCTGCATGTAGATGTAAGCGATCGGCCCGTTGGCCGTATAGATCATCACCCAAAATTGGGCAAAATAGGCCTTTTTTATGGGCGGAATGCACCCGTAATTGATGGGTTCTTCCTGTTAAAGGAAAATAATGGATGCGGGTTCTTCCGTTTTCTATCCCTTGTACCTCAAATTTTGTCTGAGCCGGTTTACCATATTCGTAACAGACTACTTGCCTTGGACGATCATCTAAGTCTACACGTAAAGGCAGATCAATAAGACCTTCCTGCTGTTCTATTATTCCATCCAAAATGGCAGTATACCGCTTCTTTACTGTATGTTTGATAAACTGATCTTGAATAAATTGGTGGGCCTCCTTATTCTTTGCCAGCACTAAAATACCTGAGGTCGACATATCCAAGCGATGTATGATCAATGGACCGGTGATGTCTGGAAACCTTTCCAATATTCTGGTCTGAACACTATCCTTNNGGCTTAACATTGATCCCGGGAACAGATAAAAACTCTGCTGGTTTATTGACAATTATAATCGATTCATCTTCGTAAAGGATTTCAATATCCAGGTTTCTATCTGGATGCTGAAGCATGGGATTATCATCAACTTTCAATCCCTGTAACATATGGTTTAGAATAGGTTCACATTTACCACGGCAAGCAGGGTAAAAAGATAAATGCTTTCTAACTTCTGTATTTGGCGATTCTCCCCACCAAAACTCCGCCATAGCAATAGGTTTAAGCATATGCTGATAGGCAAACTGCAATAATTTTGGGGCAGCGCATTCACCCGCTCCGGCAGGAGGTTGCAATTGAATAGCTTCCTGAAAGATATCTAACACCGATCTTGTTTCCCCTTGCGCATTCAAAAAATGGTATTGATCAAATAGGCGTTGCTGCAGGGAGGATGATCTTTCCTTACGCTCATTCTTTAACGCTTCGATCTGCTGTTGTTCCAAAAGGTACTTTTCCTCGAAACGTTCGATCACCTCCATGGCTTTTCCCTTCGCTACATCATATTCATGTTGATCCCGATAACTTTGCTTAATGAGATCAGTTTCTAATTCAAGATAGGCTTCTTCCGAAAGGATCGATTTTTGGATGGTTCTAATCTGTTTTCTTTCTGCTTTATTTTGTTTGTGTAATATTCGCAGTTCCGAAAGTAGCTTTTGTTGTTCTTCCTTAACAGATTCAAATTGAAGCTTTAAAACTTGAAGTTTTCCATTTTCTTCTAATTCTTCCAGTTTCCTGTTGATCCGATTGATCTCTTGTTCTTCCTCCAGAAAAAAACCTTCCGGCTTTAACATATCAAAAATGGGAGGAACAAAATATCGATGTTGATTTGTACCAGCTAGCTTCCCTGACACGGCAGCAAGATAACCTAAGCCGCCAAGCTCATCTTCAACAACTAAAACACCAAACATCTTTCCGATCACTAAACCCCTTTTCTGATCATCGAGACAAAAATTATGCTCGAAATCCTTTTGGGTCAATAAATATTCCTGCACCTGCTTTGCAGCAAGGATACTTAGCACATGCGGCTCATAACAAAAGGGAAATGTAAATTTCTCTGGTTTTTTGATATGCGATACATCCTGCTGAAAGCGATGAAGGAAGGTAATTTTACTCATTTAATGACAGTTCAATTCGGGGCAAAAATACAAATATTAAGAAGGATTCAAGATTAAATTAATGAAGTTCAAATTTCAGCAAATCGAATGCCTAAAATGACATAAAAATGCCTTTAAAATATCTTTTATTGCAGTTTTTATTGGTAAATTGTATACATCAAAATTAGGGATAAATATGGAAAACAAAAGAATATTGGGAAAATCAGACTTAACGATTGTTCCTCTTATATTTGGTGGGAATGTATTCGGTTGGACATTAGATGAACAGCAATCCTTTACTATATTAGATCAATTTATGGATTTAGGCTTCAATGCCATCGATACAGCCAATAATTATAGCCATTGGGTGCCTGGAAACAAAGGCGGCGAATCTGAAACCATATTAGGAAACTGGATCTCCAACAAAGGAAACAGGGAAAAAATTATCCTCATGACCAAGGTTGGTGGCCGATTCGGATATGACAGCAAACCGAATACTCAAGCGAGTTATATCAAGGAACAAGTAGAACTTTCTTTAAAACGATTACAGACCGATTATATTGACCTGTATCAAACTCATTATGATGATGAAGTGACGCCAATTGAAGAGACCTTAAGGGCCTATGAAGACTTGATCCAGGAAGGTAAAGTAAAATATATTGGGGCATCCAACATTGGAGCTGCTCGGTTGCAGGAATCTTTAACTATTTCCAAAGAACAAAATCTGCCTGCATACATCAGCCTACAGCCAGAATATAATCTATACGATAGGGAAAATTATGAAAAAACCTTTTTGAAAGTAGTGGAGGAAAATGAATTAGCCGTTATTCCTTATTATTCTCTAGCGAGCGGTTTTCTAAGTGGTAAATATCAATCTGAATCTGATTTTACAAAATCAGCTAGGGGAGAAGGCATTCAGAAACGTTATTGGAATGAGAGGGGAAAGAGCATTGTAGCGGCATTAAATGAAGTTTCCAATGCTTACCGAACAAGCCCATCGGCGGTTGCCTTAGCTTGGTTATTGGCCCAACCAACCATCACAGCACCCATTGCTAGTGCGACCAAAAAGGAACAGCTTGAAGCCTTTGAAGCCGCTATTCAATTGAGGTTAGGGGAGGAGGCACTGCAGAAACTTCAAGAAGCGAGTAAATACTAAAAAAAACATTAAACATAAATATATAATACCATGAAAACTAATATCGGAATAACAGAAAAAAACACCTCAGCAGTAGCTGAGATATTGAACAAATTATTGGCGGATGAAAATGTGCTGTATACGAAAGTTCGAAACGCCCATTGGAACGTAGAAGGACCTGATTTCCATGCACAACATTTATTTTTTGAAACCATATATGATGAATTGGCGGAAATCATTGATGAAGTAGCTGAACGAGTTCGATCCATTGGCCATTACGCTGTTGGAACCATGAAAGCTTGGTTGGAAATTACCCAATTAACAGAAATGGCATATGGTAAAAATGACTCCAAGGGATTCATCAAAGAAATCCTCAACGATTTTGAAAGCCTGATCATTTCCTTGAGAGAGGATATCGATAAGGTGGAGAAAAACAAGGATGCCGGAACAGAAGATTTTTTGGTTGGCATATTAGAAAAACATGAAAAAACAGCTTGGATGTTGAGATCACACCTTAAATAGTATAAACTTACCTTTAAAAGCTCCTTCGGGAGCTTTTTTTTTGAATTTCATTTAATAATCAATAGAATAGATAGGATTGTTCCAAAGAATGGTTAATTTCAAAGCGATTTTATAAGTTATTTAAATGATTGACGAATTAATTGCCTATTTAGGAACCTTAAATCCCATTACAGCAGCTTTATTAGCAGGTTTATTCACGTGGGGAGTGACTGCATTAGGAGCAGCATCTGTTTTTCTTTTCAGAGGGGTAAACAAACGACTATTGAATGGCATGTTGGGCTTTACAGGTGGCGTTATGATCGCTGCTAGTTTTTGGTCCTTATTGTCACCAGCAATAGAAATGAGCGACGGTAGTGGCTTTGAAAAAGTGATGCCAGCCGCCATTGGCTTTATATTGGGTGCACTTTTCATATTTGGATTGGATAAGCTCATGCCACACCTGCATCTGAACTTTTTAAAATCAGAAGGTCCTAAATCCTCCTTACATCGAACCACCTTATTGACCATAGCCATTGCCCTGCATAATATTCCAGAAGGATTAGCAGTAGGGGTATTGTTTGGCGGTGCGGCGGCCGGATCTCCTGAAGCAAGTATTGCCGGGGCAGTTTTATTGGCGATGGGTATTGGACTTCAGAATTTTCCGGAAGGAATTGCCGTGTCTATGCCATTAAGGCGAATGGGGCTTTCCAGGTGGAAGAGTTTCCAATATGGCCAGTTATCGGCTGTAGTGGAACCTATTTTTGCTGTTCTTGGCGCTTTTGCTGTTGGTTTCTTCCTTCCCATTTTGCCCTATGCATTAGCATTTGCAGCAGGAGCCATGATATTTGTGGTTATTGAAGAGGTAATTCCTGAAACCCAACAAGAAGAACATTCCGATGTACCCATCTTAGGTTTCGTTTTGGGTTTTGTGGTGATGATGGTTTTGGATGTGGCATTAGGATAAAATATTAAAAACAAAAAAAAGCCATCCAAAAAGGATGGCTTTTTTATTTCAATACTTCGCTTATTTCAAAGCATCTAATTTTGCTTGGATTTCAGCTGATTTAGCTGTATTCTCTACAAAATCATAGTAACTTTTTAAACTACGTAAAGCATCCTTATTATTTGGATCTAACTCAATTGTTTTATTCAAATAAGGAAGAGCAGTAGCGATTTTCGCTTTGATCGCAGCAAGCTTTTTGTTGTAATCAGCAGCTGATAATGCTTTATCATCATTGATTGCCAATAATTCATCGCGACCAGAATTCATGATCACTACGGCAGCATTGATATTTGCTTCAGGGTAATTAGGATCAATCTCTAACGCTTTTTTGTAAGCCGCTAAAGCCTTTTCCGTATTCCCAGCTGTACCATATGCTAAACCAGAGTAGTAGTGCAAGCTTTTATTTTGAGGATCTTTCGTGATTTGTGCCTCGATATCGCTCAAAATCTTCGCTTCATTTCCAGTAATCAAGTTAAACTCAATATTCTGTACTACGGCATCATTATCGTTAGGATAAGCAGCTACAGCTTCTGCAGCAGCAGCTAATGCCGATGTCGTATCACCTTTAGACATGTAAAGTTTTGGAAGATCCAATAATACGGTCTTGTGGCTTGAAAACTCTTTATTAGGGATCAATGCCTTGTATTTAGGAATAGCATTATCATAATCTTTTGTCTGTACTGCCGACAATCCTGCATAGAAAGTCAATGTTGTATCACCAGGAAGATAAGTCAATGCATCATTGAATTCATTGTATGCATTTTTATAATCTTGTTTATCCCAAGCAGCAACACCCTGATTAAACTTGAATTGACCTAATGTTTGCCCAGCAACCGTAATATTATCCGTATGCTTTTTCTCTTTGTCTAGTTCAGTTGCTTTTTTAACAGCCTCAGCAGCTTTGGTAGCAGCGTCTGCATTCTTATCCATAAAAGCGATATTAGAATACACTAATGCATAATAAGTCCAAGCCTCTGGGTCATTACTTGTTTTTTCATGCACAACAGCTGCATCAATAGCCTCTTGAGCAGTCGTAAGATTTGATTTTCCTAACGCCGCAGTTCCAGCAGCTTTTAGTTCTTCAAATTTAATAATTGCAGCTTTAGCCTTTTTAACGTTACTAGCTTGTGCAAATACAGCAGTAGTCCCTGTCGCCAAAAGTACTGCTGCCAATAATATGGATTTCTTCAGATTCATATCGTATTTGTTTTGTTTATTAATTTGTAAGTTGGTTCAATAACATATTCACTCGATCCAATTGCGTCGCATCTCCTGCCTTTTCATAATACATTGCCAATGATTTCAAGGCATTGATCTCGTAAGGCTTGATCTCATTTGCTTTTAAAAGATGGTTCTGTGCATTATACTGCGCTTCTTGATTCTCGGTATCTGACAAGAAATCTTTTAAATAGATTAATCCCAACGCTAAATTAGATTCATAATTATTGGCATCCAATTGCAAAACCTTTTCATAATAAGTCTTTGCTATAGCCACCTGATTTGCATTTTCATTTGCATAACCCGCTAAATAATTAAGATCTACATTCTCCGGCTCGTATTTTAATGCTTCGCCAATTAAAGGAACAATCGCATCGTATGCTTTGTTCTTCGCATATTTATCAATCAACAGAAATAAAAGAGATTTTTCTTCCTGAAATTTGGTTCTACCCGTTTCAAGCGTACTCAAAGCCAATTGCTTTTCCCCTAATTTATCATAAATATCGGAAAGTTCAATGTACTGTTGCGGCGTTGCTTTTTCCGACTCNNGATTTAACCGATTCTTGAAGTTTACCGGCTTTATTGGCTAATAATGCCAAATTATAAGTAACATCTTCCGATTTAACATGCATTTCATCCACTTTACTGAAATCTTGATATGCGGCGTCAAACTTATTGTCTTTCAAAGCCTTATTCGCACGTGTGATTAGCGCAGCTGCTAAATTTTGCTTCACATAATCCATCTCGCCAGGATAACCTTCCTTATCCTTTTCACTTAATTTTCCAAGGGTTTGGATAGTAAGATCAATAGGATCCTTATTGATGTTAGTCTTTACAGTACGATTAGAATCTGCATAAGCTAGCGAACTTAATACCATAGAACGCAATACATTTACCTTAGTCTTCGTGGAGTCCTTTTTGGTTTTATAGATATTGCCCAATTGTTTCATGGCATTATCTAAATTCTTGATATCTCCAGTCTGCGTATATAAAGCAAACGCATTACTAGCCTCCTTATAGGCAGATTGCCCAAAAGAGGCTTGTGAAAATAATACAAATAGGAGAGCTAACGCTCCGATAAATAGATTATTCTTGTTCTTCATTCTCAGGATTACTTGAGCTATTTTCAGATTGATTTTCTGTTTCTTCGCCATCAAATTCTTCCTCTTCTTGTCTTTCTACTTTTGTAATGGAAGCAATCGCATCCGTATCTTTCAAGGTAATTAATTTTACACCTTGCGTTGCACGACCCATCACCCGTAAACTTTCCACTCCAATTCGAATAACAATTCCTGATTTATTAATAATCATCAAGTCATTCTCATCAGTCACACCTTTGATCGCGACAAGTTCACCGGTCTTATCCGTTACGTTAATGGTTTTTACACCTTTACCACCACGGTTTGTGATTCGGTAATCTTCAATATCCGTACGTTTTCCGAAACCTTTTTCAGAAACCACCAATACAGTTGTCTCTTGATCATTAACACTAATCATGCCAACTACCTCATCATTTTCATGTGCTAAGGTGATACCGCGAACACCAGTTGCCGTTCTTCCCATCGGACGAACAGTCGACTCGTTAAAACGGATCGCACGACCTGAACGAAGTGCCATCACAATTTCACTTGTACCTGATGTCAAAGTAGCTTCGATCAATTGATCTCCATCATTAATGTTAATCGCGTTGATACCGTTTGCCCTTGGTCTTGAGTATGCTTCCAATGATGTTTTCTTGATCGTACCTTTTTTCGTACACATGATAATGTAATTGTTCTCCAGGTATTCTTGATCCTTCAGATTGGTGACTTTGATGTTAGCCTTGATCTTTTCATCTTTTGGAATATTGATGATGTTCTGTAGTGCTCTTCCTTTAGAAGTTCTACTTCCTTCCGGAATCTCGAAGGCACGTAGCCAGAAACAACGTCCAGCTTCTGTAAATAACAATAAGTAGTTATGTGCAGATGCCGTAATGATATGCTCGGTAAAGTCCTCATCGCGGGTAGTTGACCCGATTGCGCCTTTACCACCACGTCCTTGACGACGGTATTCAGTTAAAGGCGTACGTTTAACGTAACTATTATGGGAGATCGTGATCACCACTTCTTCATCATCGATGAAATCTTCCATACGCATATCCTCTGCAGAATGTACGATATGAGATCTTCTTTCATCACCATATTTCTCCCTAACCTCAACAAGTTCTTCCTTGATGATCTTAAAGCGTAAAGACTCATCCGCTAAAACTTCTTTTAAGTATTCGATGGTCTTCATCAATTCCGCATATTCTTCTTTGATCTTATCGCGCTCTAGTCCTGTCAACCTTCTTAGGGTCATATCCAAGATAGCCCTTGCCTGAATGTCAGATAATCCGAATCGCTCCATCAATCCAACACGCGCATCTTCTGGCGTATCGGAATTACGAATCAATTGGATCACTTCATCCAGGTGATCTAAAGCGATCAAGTATCCTTCTAATATATGCGCACGTTTTTCAGCTTCTGCTAATTCAAACCTCGTTCTGCGAATAACCACATCGTGGCGATGCTCAACGAACTCATGGATCATATCCTTTAAGTTCATCAACATCGGACGACCTTTTACCAAGGCGATATTGTTCACGGAGAAAGAAGTCTGTAAAGCGGTATACTTATAAAGATTGTTCAATACCACATTGGCATTGGCATCACGCTTGATTTCATATACCACACGGATATCCTTAGCCGATTCATCCCTGATTTCAGAGATTCCTTCGATTTTCTTTTCATGAACCAAGTCAGCAGTACGCTTGATCATCTCTGCTTTGTTCACTTGGTANNTGGCGCGCATCACAATACGGCCACGACCTGTTTCGAAAGCATCTTTAACCCCAGAAAATCCGTAGATCAAACCACCGGTAGGGAAGTCAGGACCTTTTACATAGGTCATCAACTCCGAAATCTCAATGTCCCTATTATCTATATAAGCAATAGTACCATCGATCACCTCCGTTAAATTATGAGGCGCCATATTGGTTGCCATACCTACCGCAATACCAGAAGCACCATTTACTAATAGGTTCGGGATCCTGGTCGGAAGTACGGTTGGTTCCTGAAGGGAATCATCAAAGTTCAATTGAAAGTCTACCGTGTCCTTTTGAATGTCGGNNCCAATCTTGAGCCATACGAACCATCGTATCGTAAACTGATGAGTCACCATGTGGGTGATACTTACCTAATACATCCCCGACAATACGGGCAGATTTCTTAAAAGGTTTTCCACTAGTTACCCCCAAGTCCAACATACCGTACAATACACGGCGGTGAACGGGTTTGAAACCATCACGTGCATCCGGTAGGGCACGAGAAACGATAACCGACATCGAATAATCGATGTAGGCCGATTTCATTTGGTCTTCAATATTGATGGGGATAATCCTGTTTTCGGCAGGTACTAAGTTGTTTTCGTTTTCTGTTTCTTCAGCCATTCTTTTTTGGTTTCAATCAAACATTCAAGTGCATCATCCAATTGATGACACCTAACAGGCGAAGGTACACAATTTTTGTGGCATTAAACAGTATTTAAGGCATTAAAAATATCAACATTCAAAGGCAATTGTTAATTTTTTTGACAAAAGAATTTATAGAAGCTCAAATGCCTTTTGTATGACAAATTAACATCAAACCATAATATATTTTGTGATTTTTAAAACAAATAAGGAATTTAGTTTAAAAAATTTTAAAAATGTTTTACCTTTGTTCTTTCTTACGATAAAATCTGTTCCACCAGACGTTTTATCATCCTTATTTTTAACAATTTAACAGTAAAAAATGAAACATAATTTCGGTGCAGGTCCTTGTATTCTACCAAAGGAAGTCTTTGAAGAAGCCGCAAAAGCAGTGCTTGATTTTAATGGTACAGGTCTTTCTATTTTAGAGGTTTCGCACCGTTCCAAAGAATTTGAAGAGGTAGTCGTAGAGACTGAGCGTCTTGTAAGGGAACTATTGAATGTCCCTGAAGATTATTCCATTCTTTTCTTACAAGGTGGTGCTACGCAACAATTTGCCATGGTTCCAATGAACCTTCTTCCAGAAAATGGAAAAGCAGCTTATTTAGATACCGGTGTTTGGGCATCTAAAGCCGCTAAAGAAGCAAAAAAAGTTGGGCAAGTGGAAATCGTGGCTTCCTCGAGTGACCAGAATTATTCGTACATCCCAAAGGATCTCCAAATCCCATCGGATGCCGCATACTTCCATTATACGTCGAATAATACCATTTATGGTACAGAAATATTTGAAAAACCTGCTACAGCTGTTCCAACGGTGGTAGATATGTCCTCGGATATCCTAAGCCGAAAAATCGATGTTTCCGAATTCGATCTGATCTACGCGGGCGCCCAGAAAAATATGGGACCGGCAGGGGTTACATTGGTGATCATCAAAAATGAACTGTTCGGAAAATCAGGCCGCACCTTCCCAAGCATCTTTGAATATGAATCCCATGCAAAAGCAGGATCCATGTACAATACGCCGCCAGTATTCTCCATTTATGTTTCCATGTTAAACCTTCGTTGGTTAAAAGCGAAAGGCGGAGTGGATGTTATTGAGCAAGAGAACATCATTAAAGCACGTACTTTGTACGAGGAGATTGATAGAAACCCATTCTTCAAAGGAACTGCTGCTGTAGAAGACCGTTCGAGGATGAACATTACCTTTGTTATGGACAGCCCTGAATTGGAAGCTGAATTCTTAGCGCTAGCCAAAGAACGTAATTTAGTAGGTATCAAAGGTCATCGTTCCGTTGGTGGATTCCGTGCATCGGTTTACAATGCATTGACTATTTCATCCATCAATGCGTTAGTGGATACCATGAGAGAATTTGAAGAAAATCATAAATAATAATTAATGAGAATTTTAGCAAACGATGGTATTGATCCCATCGGTAAAAAGATATTAGAGGAAGCTGGTTTTACAGTTGATACCGTGCATATTCCTCAAGAGGAGCTTGCTCTTCGTTTGAACGATTACGATGCAGTGACCGTTCGTAGTGCAACAAAAATCAGACAGGCCTTGATCGATGCTTGTCCAAATCTTAAAGTTATCGGTCGTGGTGGCGTAGGCATGGACAACATTGATGTTGATTATGCAGTTTCCAAAGGAATTGCCGTGCTCAATACACCTGCCGCATCTTCGCATTCCGTTGCGGAATTGGTATTTGCCCATTTATTGAATGGCGTACGGTTTCTGTATGATGCCAATCGCAAGATGCCTGTAGAGGGAGGAACCAATTTTGGAACGTTAAAGAAGGCCTATGCAGCCGGAGTAGAATTACAGGGAAAAACATTAGGCGTGGTTGGTTTTGGTCGTATTGGCCGTGAAACCGCCAAAATTGCCTTGGGATTAGGGATGAATGTACTTTATTCTGATCTTTTTGAAGGACCTAAATCCTTAACACTAACACTTTCCGGAGGAATCCAAGTGGAAGTTCCGGTTGAACAGGCTGATCTGGAAACTATTTTCCGTCAAGCAGACTTCATTTCCCTGCATGTTCCATTTACAGATAAACCTGTCATTGGAAAAGAAGAATTCGCCTTATTAAAAGATGGTGTAGGATTGGTAAATGCCTCTAGAGGTGGTGTAATCCATGAATTGGCATTGGTTGAAGCATTGAATTCCGGCAAAGTTTCCTTTGCAGCACTCGATGTTTTTGACAATGAGCCTAGCCCTAGAACGGAAATATTAACCCATCCGAGGATTTCCTTGACACCACATATTGGTGCAGCGACCAATGAGGCGCAGGAAAGAATCGGTGAAGAACTTGCTCAGCTGTTGATCGAGAACCTGAAGAAGTAGTTCTTCCGCATAGAAATGTATGCGGCACAAAACCATTTAGGAATTTGTGCCGCTTTTTTTGTGAAAAAACTTATATTCACACCCGCAAAAAAATTGTATAAAAAGTAGATATGAAAATTCTAAAATTCGGAGGAACATCCGTAGGAAGTGCTGAACGTATCAAAGGATTGCTAGACATAGTAAATCCCGCAGAACGTCAAATTGTTGTTCTTTCAGCTGTTGCTGGAACGACCAATGCCTTGGTAGAAATTGCTAAAGCCCTGTTAAATGGAAAGAAGGACGAGGCCAAACAATTAATTAGCGAACATAAGGATAAGTACGAAAACTTAATCAAGGAACTCTTCAGCACAGAGAACGGATATAAGAATGGAAAAGAATTGATCGATTATCACTTTAACTTGATCTCCTCCTTATCAAACGACTTGTTTACACATGTGGAGGATAAGATCATCCTTGCGCAAGGTGAATTGATGTCCACCAATCTTTGGCATCTATATTTACAGGAAAAAGGAGTGAAGTCCGTGCTATTGCCAGCATTGGATTTCATGAAAATTGATGAGGACAATGAACCTATCGTGCCTTTTATCAAAGAAAAACTCGAGGCCATTCTAGAAGAAACGCCAGAAAACACCTTGTTCATCACACAAGGTTTTATATGTCGCAATTCCTTCGGTGAGATTGATAACCTGCGCCGTGGAGGATCCGATTATACCGCTTCCTTGATCGGTGCGGCGATTCAAGCAGATGAGGTACAGATCTGGACGGATATTGATGGGATGCATAACAATGACCCTCGTATTGTTAAAAACACGACTCCAATTGCTAATCTGAGCTTTGATGAAGCGGCAGAATTGGCCTATTTTGGAGCTAAGATCCTGCATCCTCAAAGCGTATTCCCAGCACAAAAATATAATGTGCCGGTAAGATTATTGAATACCATGGATCCTAAAGCCTATGGAACCTTGATTTCGAAAGATGGTGGACAGAAAGGATTTATCCGTGCGGTAGCTGCGAAGGATGAAATTACGGCTATCCATATCCATTCATCCAGAATGCTTTTAGCCTATGGTTTCTTACGTAAGATCTTTGAGATTTTTGAGCGTTATAAAACACCGATCGATATGATTACCACCTCGGAGGTGGCTGTGTCCTTATCCATCGACGATACCAAGAACCTGGGCGACATCATCCGCGAAGTGGAAGACTTCGGTAGGGTAAGTGTTGACAGAAATCAGACGATCATCTGTGTGGTTGGTGACTTTGGTGCAAACACTCATGGCTATGCCGCGCGCGTATTAGATGCTGTAAAACATCTTCCATTACGCATGGTGTCTTATGGCGGTTCCGATTATAATGTTTCCATCCTGTTGGATTCTGAACATAAAGTGGAAGCCTTAAGATCTTTACATAACAGACTTTTCTAAACCTATAATGAACATACATCAATTAGATATCAATCATCTGAAATCCTTAGAAACGCCATTCTACCATTATGATATGGAGCTTTTGGCCAATACCTTGGACGCCGCTAAAAAAGCGGCTGATAAGCGGGGATTTCATTTACATTATGCCCTTAAAGCGAACTTCAACGACCGTATTTTGGAACTTATCCAATCAAAGGGTTACGGGGCCGACTGTGTGAGTGGCAATGAGGTACAAAAATCCATCGATATGGGATTCCCAGCTTCGCAGATCACTTTTGCTGGCGTAGGTAAATCCGATAAGGAGATCATCCTGGCCTTAGAACAGCAGATATTTGCTTTCAACGTGGAATCTATCCAAGAGCTGTTGATCATTGATGAATTGGCAGGTAAATTAGGTGTAAAAGCGAATATTTCCCTTCGGATCAATCCGAATGTGGATGCGCATACCCACCATTATATCACCACCGGTTTGGATGAGAATAAATTCGGTGTTCCTAACTCCGAATTGGAGAAAGCGGCATCGGTGCTACGATCCTGTGAGCATGTAAATCTCCTGGGCTTGCATTTCCATGTTGGTTCGCAGATTACCGATATGAATGTATTCAAAAGCCTTTGTGTAAAGGTGAATGAGTGGAAGAATTGGTTCGAAGAACGTGGAACGACCATTAAAGTGTTGAACGTAGGAGGGGGATTGGGTGTTGATTACCAAAACCCAGATGAAAACCCGATGCCTGACTTTGAAGCCTATTTTGATGTTTTTGATAAGTTCCTGGAGCGAAATCCCAATCAGGAAGTACATTTTGAATTAGGGCGGGCTTTGGTTGCCCAATGCGGAACCTTGGTTAGCCAGGTGCTGTACACCAAAAGCGGAATCAAAAAGAACTTTTTGATCTTAGACGCAGGTATGACCGAATTAATGCGTCCCGCTTTATACCAAGCCTACCATAAAATCGAAAAATTAGGTAGCTCCAATCAGGNNNGGGAGACCTGATCGCTATCCGTACCGCCGGCGCCTATGGTGAAGTCATGGCTTCCCGATACAACTTGAGGGATGAGATAAGGTATGTGTTTGGGTAGGTTTTTTAGACGTTAGATGATAGATTTTAGACGTTAGACCTATGTGGATATTGAAAAAGAGGAACAAATTTGTTCCTCTTTTTATTTTTTCCACCTGCGTCATTGCGAGGAGGTACGACGAAGCAATCTTTCAACCCTTCCTCAATCCACCCTTACAATTGCCTTAACACTATTTTACCCTTCTTTATTCTTATCCTTATTTATAAACACAAATTGATGATCAAAACTATCCAATTCAATAACCGAATCCGACGTAATTTTTCCGGAAAGGATTTCTTTCGACAATTCATTCAAAATACGTTTTTGAATCACGCGTTTTAAAGGTCTAGCACCATATACCGGATCATAACCCAATTGTGCCAACCAATCCAACGCTTCATCTGTGGCTGTTAAAAAGATATTCTGTTCGGCCAATTGCCTTTGGACCTTTCCAAACTGCATCCGGACGATATCACCAATTTCATCCCTAGAAAGCGGAGTAAACATGATTATCTCATCAATCCTGTTCAAAAATTCCGGACGGATGGATTTCTGTAATAATTCAAACACCTCGTCCTTAGTTTTCGCGATAATCTCCTCACGGTTTCCATCCATCAATTTAGAGAAATTCTCCTGGATGATATGGGATCCTGTATTCGAGGTCATGATGATGATCGTGTTCTTGAAATTGACCACGCGCCCTTTATTATCCGTTAAGTGGCCATCATCCAGCACCTGCAACAAAATGTTGAACACATCTGGATGTGCTTTTTCGATCTCATCCAATAACACAACCGAGTACGGTCTACGGCGAACTGCTTCTGTCAATTGTCCACCTTCATCATAACCAACATATCCCGGAGGCGCTCCGATCAATCTGGAAACAGCATGACGTTCCTGGTATTCCGACATATCGATACGAACCAAGGCCTGCTCATCATCAAATAAGAATTCGGCCAAGGCTTTCGCCAATTCTGTTTTACCCACACCAGTGGTCCCCAAGAATATAAACGAACCTATCGGTCTTTTGGCATCACTCAAACCGGCTCTGGAACGACGAATCGCATCCGAAATCGCTTCAATGGCCTCATCTTGCCCGGCCACACGTTTATGCAATTCTTCCTCCAGATTCAATAGTTTTTCGCGTTCCGATTGAATCATTTTATTGACAGGGATACCGGTCCATTTGGAAACTACGTCTGCAATATCTTCCGAGGTTACTTCCTCTTTCAACATGCGGCTGCTATCCTGTTTTTCTGCCAGTTCTTTTTTCAACCGTTCTACAGCATCCTGCGCTTCTTTGATCTTTCCATAACGTAATTCCGCTACTTTACCGTAATCACCCGCACGCTCTGCCTGTTCCGCTTCTAATTTGTAATCTTCAATATTCTGCGCTTCTTGGTTAACTTGATCAACCAAGGTCTTCTCCGATTGCCAAGCAGCCTTCAAAGAATCACGCTCGTTGGAAAGATTAGCAATGGTTTCAGAAAGTTCTTTTACCTTCTTCTCGTCATTTTCTCTTTTGATAGCCTCTCTTTCAATTTCCAATTGCATGATCCGGCGATCCAATTCATCTACCGATTCTGGAACGGAGTCCATTTCCAACCTCAACTTTGAAGCAGCCTCATCCACCAAGTCGATGGCCTTATCGGGCAAGAAACGATCGGTAATATAGCGTTGTGATAGTTCTACAGCCGCGATGATCGCCTCATCCAATATTCTTACCTTATGATGGGTTTCATAGCGTTCTTTCAATCCGCGAAGGATAGAGATTGCATCCTGGGTATCAGGCTCTTCCACCATAACCTTCTGAAAACGACGCTCTAACGCTTTATCTTTCTCAAAATATTTCTGATACTCATTCAAGGTAGTCGCACCAATGGCACGCAATTCACCTCTTGCCAAAGCTGGTTTCAAGATATTGGCCGCATCCATGGCGCCTTCGCCACCACCAGCACCAACTAAGGTATGGATCTCATCAATAAAAAGGATGATCTCGCCATCACTATCCGATACCTCTTTCACTACCGCTTTCAAGCGTTCTTCAAATTCACCTTTATATTTGGCACCAGCAATCAAAGCCCCCATATCCAAGGAGAACACCGTTTTGGATTTTAAATTCTCCGGTGCATCACCTTTGATGATCCGATGGGCAATTCCTTCTGCGATGGCTGTTTTACCAACACCGGGTTC
>DCOH01000057.1:23654-27675 GCA_002322865.1 Sphingobacterium sp. UBA1575
TCCAGATTCTGCATATTCATTCAGATTCCGAGCATATTTTCCAAGGGCATTGTAGGTAGCTTCCGCATTTTGATCCGTTACTCTGTTATTACCACGCAATTCCTTGATGGCCAATTTAAGATCCTTCTCATTCACACCCTGATCTTTTAATAGGGCAGAAGCCTTATCATTGGCTGTTAATAATGCCAAAAGAATATGTTCAATGGATACAAACTCATCATTAAACTCTTTCAAATAGCTTTGAGCTTTCTGTAAAACCGCATTGGCACTATTACTCAGATAAACATTACTACCGCTAACCTTTGGCAATGCGGCAATCTGTTTGTCGGCCTCTGCATTCACATAGTTCAGATTAACATTCAGTTTTTTCAAGAGATGCCCAATGATATTTTCATCAACGGTCAACAATGCTTTTAAAATATGAATGGGTTCTATGGCTTGCTGCTGGTTTCCTACAGCAATTTCAGAGGCTTTTTGTATGGCTTCCTGAGCCTTTATTGTAAAATTATTAAAATTCATAGATTAGTTATTTTCTTTTCTAACGTATTCATCAAAACCAATGCCCAGCCCATTTAAATGGATGTAAACTGCAATTATGACATAAATATTAAAAATTGTATGTCAAAATTACAGCCCCCCTTAGCCTCCTATAAATTTAAACAAATTAAGAGTCAATATGTTAGGAGAAAATTGAAATTTAATGAAAACGGTAAAACGATACTAATCCATCAATTTTAATAGAAAATCTGCATTCAAACCTTTGTAATCCTTAATATACGCTTTACAGATGGGAAGATCTGCTTGTTGATGGGAGCTCAATACGCCAACCACATGCATTCCGGCATTTAATCCTGCGGTCACTCCAGAGAAAGAATCTTCAAAAACAAAACATGCCGAAGGATCCATTTGAAGGTTTTCTGCAGATTTCAGATAAACCTCTGGATGAGGTTTGTGCAGTTCCACATTTTCACTTCCTAGGGTAGAACTAAAGAAATCACGGATAGAAAGGCGGTCGAGTATCAGGTCCATATTCGCTCGAGGTGCGGAAGTAGCAACCCCCAATTTAAAATCATGAGCTTTCAGATCCGCTAGAAAATCGGGGAGAAAGGGGATAGGCTTGGCCTCTTCCTGATAGATCTCACGGAACAAGCCTTCCTTTTCATCTTCTAAAGTCAACAGCTCCGAGCCTTGTATTGGCCTTTTAAAAAAATGGGTAAAAATATGGCTGTTATGTTTGCCGTACATGTGCTTTTCAAATTCCTCTTCGCTATAAGCGATTTGGTGACGGTCAAAAAAGACTTCAAAGGCTTTGGCATGATAGGGATTGGTATGCGCTATAACCCCATCCATATCAAAAATAACAGCTAAATTTTTCATGCTGCAAAGGTAAGAAATCCTATTCGGAAGTATTACTTTTTATCCGATCGCCCAACATGATATAAGCCTGATGAATAAAATTATAGAAGGAAGAAGCTGGATCTGCCTTGTTTTTACCGTCGTTACTATGACCGAGTCTCACCACGATCAGATCATCTTCAGGAACCACGATCACAAATTGCCCCAAATGACCATCCATATAGAAATAAGGCTTTTGTTGATAATTACCCATCCACCAGCCATAGCCATACTCCGGAGAATCCGGGAATCGATTGGTTAATGATTGCGCGACGTAGCTGGAATCCAGCAATTGCTGCCCATTCCATTTACCATGCTGCAGGTAGAGTTTTCCGAAGCGGGCAAAATCCCTCGCATTACTTGCAAAACAACAGTAAGCCTTTTCGATGCCCTTTTCCTTACTGTCCAACTGCCATAGGGCATCATGCTCTGCCCCCATAGGCTCCCAAAAATATTGGGTCATCAACGCTGAAAGTGATTTCTTACTTGCTCTTTGCAGGGCAATACCCAATAATTGGGTATCCCCACTTTGGTATTTAAAATCCTGTCCTGGTTTTGCATTGATCGGCATCGCTTCCAAGGCTCCTACAATATCCTTATCAAAGTATAACCTGGTGGTGATCGAGAAAGGATCATAATATTTCTCTTCCCATTTCATCCCTGAACTCATGGAAACCAGATCTTTTAGCGTCAAAGAATCAGCAAATGGACCTTGCACCTCCGGCACAAAATCTTTTACTCGCTGATCGATACTTTTCACCAAACCGTTTTCAATGGCTTTTCCAAGTAGTGCCGCGACCATACTCTTCGCCATGGAGAAGGAGTTGGACCTGGAAGAATCCGAATATCCATCATAATACTCCTCAAACCAGATGCTATCCTGATGAATAATCATATACGCTATAGAACCAGTGCGTTCATGGATCCTTTTCAAGGAATCTGTGATCGGCACCTGATTATAGGATGCTGAGATTGGCCATGGCTGAGGTGTACCATGCTTTACGGTATGGTTATCGAAATAGTGGTAATCATCTAAATAGGCCGTCGTATGACCTTTCATGTAAATGACATAAATGCCTTTTAGGATATAATCGACCTTGAAAACATAAAGGGAAACAATGGTCAAGAGTAGGAAAGAACCCAGCAGGATCCCCAACCATTTCAAAATCTTAATCAAAATTTTCATATATAGGTTATGTATCAGCCTAAAGATAAGCAAATAAGAATGGAAACCTGCTATTTTAAACGTTTAGCTTCGTTCCAATAGACATCCATCTCCTCCAGGCTCATCTGACCCAAGATCTTACCATCTGCTTTGGATTTCTCTTCCAGGTAATTGAAACGGAACATGAATTTTTTGTTGGTTTTCTCTAAGGCATTCTCCGGATTGATACCCAGATGTCGGGCATAATTGATCAGCGAGAACAACAGATCACCAAACTCGGCTTCAGCGCTTTCTAAATTGATGTTTTCTTGTTCGATATTGAATTCCGCCTTGAATTCGGCCAATTCTTCTTCTACTTTTTCCCAAACCTGCTTTTTATCTTCCCAATCAAAACCGACGCCTCTGACCTTATCCTGAATCCGATAAGCTTTAACTAAGGCAGGAAGACTTTTAGGCACCCCGGAAAGGACCGACTTATTTCCCTCTTTCAATTTTATGCTTTCCCAATTCTGTTTCACTACTTCATCCGTTTCCGCTTGTACATCGCCATAAATATGGGGATGTCTACTGATCAATTTATCACAGATGCCGTTCAGCACATCTACTATGGTAAATTGCTGTTCCTCCTCGGCAATCCTCGCGTAGAACACCAAATGCATCAAGATATCACCCAGTTCATTCTTGATCTCCTTATGGTCCTTATCCAAAATGGCATCCGCCAATTCATACATTTCCTCGATGGTTAGATGTCGGAGGGATTCCATGGTCTGTTTTTTATCCCAAGGACATTCCAAACGCAGGGTATATAAAACTTCCAATAATCTTTCAAAGGCTTCGCTGGGGGTATTTTTAGCAGGAGGGATGGAATGGGCCATAAGTTCAAAAATAGATTTCTATTTAGTATATTTAATGAAACAATAGCCAAAGTTAACTGTTTTAAAATAAAGTTTCAGTAAAAATACATTAAAGATTAATAACAGGCAAAACGGTTGTAAATAAGGGCTTTACAGCCGTTTTGTGATTTTTTGGTAATGAGGTAAAAAGCAGGAAAAAGCGAGGTTTGGCAAAAGTAAGGTTACTAAAACGTTACTTTTAAATATTAGAAACAATCGTTTTAAAATACTGTATTTCAGCTTTCTGCATAGTTTTTCATATTGTTCAGTAGCTCACATAGGTTTAATTTTATCATTAAGAATTGTGAGTATGGAAACGACAAAAAAATCAACGTTTAAGGTATTGTTCTATCTTAAAAAGAACGCTCCAAAGAAAAACGGAAAAGTTACGGTTATGTGCAGAATTACCGTAAACGGCAAACAGTCTGCATTCAGTACAAAGCTGGATATTTCCGCAACAAATTGGGATTTGAAGTACGGTAGGGTTTTAGGTAAAAGCCGAGAAGCACAAGACACAAACAGGAAACTTGACAAAATTCGTTCGGGTATTGAGGAATGCTATTCCAAA
>DCOH01000005.1 GCA_002322865.1 Sphingobacterium sp. UBA1575
GATCATGGTATCCAATGCCCTAATCTTCAGGTTTGCATACTCCAGGGCCTTCTTCAGGGCAATGTCTAGTCCTGCACTGTTCTAGCAAATGATTATATTTTCTCGCTTACAAAAAAAGCTGTATCAAGTATTTATGATACAGCCTTTTACTAATAAATAAATATAAACAAACTAAACAGAATCTGAATCTTAATTATAAATATAGCCCTCCAATACAAATTCATGAATTCCAATTGCAGCGGTGGTTTTATTATTGAATTGCACTTTTAAGCCTTTATAAACCTGTAATTCTCCAATCTGTTTAAGCGGAATACTGATTTTATAATCTTTTAAAGGCAATACTTCATTTTTTGGGATATCTTTTAAAGCTAGCTCCACCAATTCATTATTTTCCTTTATACCAAAAACTTGAACAGTGTTCAATGGATCAAAATAGACCTCAGATGCAGAAACATTGTTACCCCCTATTAAATAAATATTTAGATTTAATGGGATAATTTTATCATAGGGACCAGCAGGATCCTTTAATTCTACATTTGTGTACCGTGCATCCTTAGGGGCTAATCTCGTTTTTGTAAAAGTCATATACACTTCTTTTGTTGCAGTAGCTGCAGGGTAATTCAACGACACAAAACCGTAAGTTGCATTCGTTTTATCAAATACTTTGCCATCAAACGCTAAATCTAATTTACTTACTGTTGATGAGGAGTTGGCTGCGTTGGTATATATGGTCCAACCTTTTTTACTATCCGCACTTTCGAATAGTATAGGGTTCGTATTTATGGTCAATATCTTCTCGTCTGGACCATCTGGCGATGCAATGCTAAACTTAACCTGAGGAATGGTAGGATTAAGACCATTGATTAATAGAACCTCATTAATTTTAGAAATTGCTAATTTCCCAGAAATAGTTTGATTACTTACATTCACAAAAGAATAATTCAATTCCAAACTTTTAGCTAGGGCATTTAAAATAGAAAACTGAACAGTATTAGGGCCTACCTTCGCAATAATATTATCCAATAGATCTTCATTATAGGCTTTCTTTGGAGTTGCTGAAACGACCAATGGTTTGGAAGATACTCCAGCTCCATTTATTGCATAAAAGGAAATAGGATATTCTTGAAATTTAGAAACTTCGAAAGTATATGGTTTGGAAAAATCAGTTACAGAAAATTCTTTTTTCTCGCCTTGATCCAAATAGGAGATTTTAATTTCCTTTACTTCTGGATCTAAATCAGTCGGCCAACTCACTTTTATCTTTAGATCATAATCGCCTAGGATATTCAATCCCGCCAATTTTTTAACGACATCAATTTGTTCCTGATGACTACCCTGCTCATCAACCGGAATAAAAATGTCCTCTTGTGTGCAGGAATATTGCCACAAAGAAAGACTCAATAGGATATATAAATACTTTTTCATCTTACAAAAATTCGCTTTCAAAGTTCTTCAAAAATAGTCTACCATTTAAGTTCCAGTTCAATTGCGTACTCAGGTTCATCCAGTAAAATATTTGCGGAAGAACATCATAAGTACTTAGGTAATTCAATGTTTCACATGGTGTATTAACACCTGTAAAATTGAAATATGGATTTCTACCACTAATATTTAGATCAGCAACAGCTTGTTTTGTCGAACTTTTCCATACATTTCCAGTTGCAGTCCTAGCAAAATTCTGATTGTAATCCGCTAACAAACTGGAATAGGAAGGGAAACTTTCCGGAATTTCCTTTAAACAGGAGATTGTTTTCACTTCTGCAGCTGTCAATACCTTTTTCCAAACCCGAACATTACTAACATCCGCATTTAAAAAAGACCTGTAAGCTGTAGATTGCTCATTAAAGCCCACTCTAAAGGAAGCATCAGATGCTATATTAGCTAAGGTGGGACCATAAAGTGTTTGATCTGAAGCTAATGTATTAGATAGCTCCCCATTCATATACCATCTATAAGAAAGGGTTCCCGTTTGGGTACCATTTTGGATAGTCAAAGTATAATGCGCCCATTCACCCATCTTTGCTCTGGCCAATTTATAAGCATTGGAAGCAACAGAAGCCGTTCCATAGTCCATTTTTAGGTAGACATTCGTTCTTGATGTCATAATACTCCAACCTTTCGTAGCTGTTGCAAATGATTCATCTTTCCCAACTATATTATTATAAAAAAGCGTATCACCGCCAGATTGATCATATTCCTCCCAGAAATTATCCGGATAAAGCTTAACTCTAAAATCAACGGTCAATCCGCCATAATTAGAGGCATTGAACACTTCACTTTCAGGACCTAATTTGGTGGTGGCATTGACGCCTAAATTTTCAATAACCCTTGGTTTCTCATCTGCAAAATTACCATAGGTATAAACACCAGGAAAATAACCATTCACATTCAAAAATGCTGAATAGGTACCATTAAATTCGTTAGATTTGAATTTACTATTTGCGTATACCGTAAAAGTTTCAACAGCATCCTTATCAAATAAGCCAATTTGCCCTGTTTTACTTCCGCCGAAGGAAGAAGCGACAATAATCATCCATTCCTCTTTATGGTAATTGCCACGTCCTTTGACACCAGCCAACATTTTGCCCAATTGTTCATCAAATTTGATTAGAGCATCTTTATATTTCGCATTTTCTAATGAAAAACCAATTCCTGCACCTGCTTCTCTCAGTCCAGAAAATTGATTCAATACAACATCTACCCGAGGTTGGTTAATGATTTCTAATGATTTAGCTAGAACGCCTTCATCCGTATCATATGCGTAAGTTCCATCAGCCGTATCAAAAAGCGCATTATTGATTTCCTTTACCCGAACAATGGAATAATTTCTTAATTGATTGTTAGCAAACTTCAATCTGGTCAGTACCGACGGTGCAACAGCATTTGATTCGGTATGGGAATTACTATTATCCAAATTCGGAATGTAGTTTGATCTCGTAATTCGATGATTTTCAGCAGTATAACCCGTTAACAGACTAGAAATTGCAGACTCCATTCCTAAACCACCTTCTGAAAGTGTAGTGTAGGAATATTTTCCTTGATCAATCAAACTTTTAATATTCGGTAGAGCAGTTCCAGAGGCTAATGCTGCTTTCACCACACTACCTGGAAGACCGTCCACAGTAACCAACAATACCTTTCTTTTGGAGCCAAATTCTTGTGAAATTTCTTGAGGCTCTTCAAAAACCTGCGCTGGTGTCTCAAACTTCTTACAAGAAGTAATCGTAGCTATTGTAATAAGTAATAAGAATATTTTTTTCATAATTATTTTCCATCAAAATAAAACCCTAACTCTGAGAGTGCCACTGTAGTTCCCGAAGTAGGGAATACCAATTTTAGGTATCTCGTATCTACAGCTTTAGTATCTTTTGCAGCAGTGAATGGGAACTCAATGCGTGATCGAATTGGAACAGCAATATTATTGAAAGACTGGAGTAAAACCCAAGTTTCATTATCGTTACTTACATACACTTCAATATCCTTCACGGAAGTAGTTGCCGCATTGTTCCCATAATAAAAGCCGCTAATCCCCTGTACAAATCCAAAATCTATACTCAAGCTTGCTAATTCGGTAGAAGTACCTTTCGCTAAAGAACAATAAGTAGTATAATCCCGATCCGATAGATTGGCAGTTGTAAAGGATGTGGAAATGGTCCAGGTGGATTTATACGCATACCCAACGTTATTCACATCATATTTTAAAGGCAAGGTAGTGGTTCCTCCAACTTTTGTGATGCTGTTGTATGTCCATATATCTTTATCCATTGGTGGAAATTTCATGCGCATTTCCCTGTAGACACTTGTACTTGGTATGATCCCCCATTCCATCAAGAATCGGTTATAATCCTTTCCTGTAAATTCACAAAGAGTTCGATAGAAAAAGTCTTTTTTGTTTTGGACAATATCCAGATTGAAATCATTATTTCTTCCTCTGTAATATAATATATTCAGAAAATCCCAACCTGTTTTTCCTTTATAAATGGTGTTATCACCACCTTTAATTTTTTCTATCATTTGCAGGAATGGCGCCATTCTAAAAATGCCATACTCTGATGGAAAAGCATATATACCAATATCATCAAAACGCTTTTTAACAAGCATATTTACATAATTATATGCTTTTTGTAAAGCTGTATTGCTGATCTCTTGGTTTGCAATTCCTTCATTAGCTAAGCGATTGGCTGTTTTATAGATAAAAAACAATGGACTTGTCTCATTCAAATCTGCCCACTCCCATCCCTTATTCTGTTGGTAATTATGGCCAATAAAGTGCATAATGTTCCATAAACTGCCTTTACCCATATTCGCTAGCAAATAGGTACGAGAAGCCAATAATTGAACCATATCATCATCATCTTGAATAACGATAGGTAAGCCTTCGGTCCCTGCTCCATGTAATGGTTGAATATCCAATACAATGCGATTCTGATAGAATGGAAATGAATTCCCATCCGCCAGATTTTTATTTTCCAATCCTAAAAGGGCATAAACATCTTTCTCTAAAATATCATCCCAAAATTTAAGAGTGAACTCAGGGTCTAATTGAGATTTGAACTTTAATAATCTTGCACGCGATACCGAAAAGGCTACATATTTACCTCTTAATTCCAACCAAGGCACATCATTATTTTCCAATTCCGAAAGCCATGTGGATAAATTACTTACACCTAAAACAAAATCATTACTTTTTACAGCTCCAGAAACCTTTAGGTCTACCATACCCCCATTTTGTTTTTGAACAACATTGGATTTAATCAATATGGTTCCACCAAAAGGGTTTCGTACATAATTATCCCCAGGCAGTAAAGCAACGGTTTGAGAGATAGACTGTTCTCTACGATTGGCCTCACTAGCTGGCAATGCAGTAGCATGAGATCCTACTTGTGCAAATAAACCATTAACCCCCGTTGGAACAGTAATCTTGATTGGTTCGCCAGCCGGCGCATAGAGTCCAGTAGACAAAATTGCTTCTGGAAAATATTTTACATAAGCCTTACTCGGACTCACTTCCACTGTATTAAAGATTAGGGAAACCGAGGTATCAGCAATACGTCTAACCTTTTCACCTACCAAACCTGGAAAAATTGCTGCTTTAGCAAATTGACTTTTATCGATCTTACCATTTGGAGTTTCCGTATTTCCCTCCTCATCACCTTTGGTGTATCCATCTTCAAAATCATATCCATATTTACCACAGGCACTAAACAAGCCTAGAAATAGGAATAGAATATATAATCTAAATTTATGCATGGTCATTTTTATTAATAATTAAGAATAACATAAGGTGGATTCCAACTTCTGCCTTCCAGATTCCAATTTTTCTCTGGAATAATACCGAACCATTGATAAACGAATACGGGGATATCTACCAAATTAGGCACATTAGCATATATACTCGCTGGCATTCCAGGGATGATGTAATTGGAACTGATGAGATTTTTTACAAATTGTGGTGTATAACTGGAACTATTATTTGGATTTAATAGGAACAAATCATTTCCATTACCACTAGCATCAGCTAACGCATTACTGTTGTTGTTATCACTATATACAGGCCAATACCCCAAAAGATCCTTCCAATATGGCGATTGAATTTCATCGATATAACCCAATCCAGCATAATCCTTGATATCTTGTGCTGTATAAGCGTATTTATAAACTTGAAAGTTACAATAATAGGCTTGATTCTGACTGTTTTCAGAAGGAGGTGCATCATTATATGGTGGATAAACACTACCTGTAAATCCAAAGAACAAAGGTTCTGAATTTATCCAATCGATGTTTTCAATGCTGGAAGTGCTACTCAACACACCATTACTGTACATGCTCACCAATTTAGTTTTCCTATTTACCGTGATGGTATAAACATTCCAGGTTCCAAGAGAAATATTATCACTATAAATAGGAAGTTCCATTCCTGTACCAAAGAATCTCATCCGGCTTGCACCCGATACATTTGTGTAGCAAATTTCCCAACCATTTGAAATTTTAGAGCCTTTAAAACGCTTTCTGAAGATGGTCTGTTCCGTATTGGAGGAAAGATGTCTATCTGCTTTAAAAAAGAAGTTAAAGGTTACATCATCATTTTTCGTTAAATCAAATTTCTTTGGATTAAAATTGGCAAAGGAGGAATAGAAGCCATACCAGAAGTTTTGGTACAATACATCCTGTTGAAAAACATAAGGCGAAGTATTGGGTTTAAGAACATTTTTGTTTTCAAATAGTGGTGAGTAAAAATAAGTAAAGGTATTCCTCAATGGATCATCATATTTGGTAGGATCCAATGGATTATCTTCTGCAATTTTTCCACCAAATGAGGAGGTAAAAATGACAAGCCATTTTTCATCTTTATATCCCGGTCTTTTCTTAAGTTCATCCAAGAGTTCACCTATCTGCTTATCTACATTCAAAATTGCTTCTTGGTATTTCACATCCGAAGATTCAAAAGAATTAGCTTTTCCTACAACATATGGATTGGTCAGATGGGATATAATCAAATTAGCATCTGATTCCAATAGTTCTTTTTTCGTTTTCGAAATCACTTCTGCATCATTTGATAACAATTCTACATGATCAGCATCTTTCAATAAATGGTTTTTAAAAGCCGCATTACTGGTAAATGCGGATGCTTTGAACGCCGGATCGGTCGTTTTTATCCTATTGATAAACGTCTTGTTATGTTCTAGGTCAATAGTTGAAAGATTATCATATACTTTATGTTTTTCAACTGTCACGCTAGTGAAAATATTGGCATATCCCGTTTCTTTNNAAATGGATAGCGTGTAAAATCACCTAAAGAATTTTTAGCTACCAAGGCGTTCTTACCCATCATCCGAATATGGTACGGGTCAATATCAGCCAATGCCTTCCCTCTGAACCCATCCACGACTACCATCAATATCTTGGCCTGGTTATCTTTATTTCCTCCTTCAGGATAAGTTTTAATATCCTTTTCAAAGTCCTTATTACAGGAAACCATTAGGCTTAAGAAAAATAGAACAAATAATTTAGATTTCAATTTAGTACTCATCGCTCTTTCCTTACTTAGTCATTAATAATTAATTTCACCATGTTCTTGACTGGTTTTCCATCCACACTTCTTATCAAACCTGAAAGAATGATGGCAGGTATTCCGCCTGAATTTGAAGTCGTTTCTATCACTGAATTGACAGTACCCACAAAAGATCCAATGGTATTATATTTTTGATCCGCACGTCCATCAGCCTCTAAAAGCAATAGGTTAGAACGGTTCACTCCGTTATAGCGTTCAAATTCACCATATACCAACACTTTTTTATTGTTCAACATTTGGGCAAAAAGCGGTTTCTTGCTTTCGGTATTTCCAAATACAAAACTCTTATCAACCGTCCCATCATTGTTCAAGACCGCTAAACCATTCATTGTACTTCCTGCATAGGATGTGAAACGTCCGGCAATTACGATTTTATCTAATTTCGAATTATAGGTAATGGAAAAAATCTCGTCATTGGCAGAACCCGGACCGAAGGCAGCCGTCTTTCCCTGTGCATCAATCTGGAAAATACGGTTGTAGGATTTTCCATTATAAGTCGTAAATGAACCTACAACGATAACTCTACCATCATTCAATGCCACCGCACCATTAATGGTTCCGTTAGCACCAACATTATTCAGGTTGAAGGAAGAATCAAGCTTTCCATTTAAATCCACTCGGGCAATCTGTCTTACAATAGCCTTTTTAAAGGTGCGAATCTGCTTGGTCGATTGGGCATAATCTATATAATCCACATTGCTAAAACTTCCTAAAGCGAAAAAAGTAGGTACGCGATTGATGGTTATACTTGGAATAAGTTTCGTAATACCACGACCATTAAAAGTGGCATTGAATGCCGGAACTGTATCGATGCTTCCTAATGGATCTTCTGGATTATCGTTCAGGATTTCCACATTGGTCACATCTAGACTAAAATTTTCTTTCAGTCTGGTCATTTTACCAACTGTTTTTTTATCAAATGTATTGAATTCACCAGCAACCAGGTATTTACCAGATTGGCTGTTATAGACAATACTATTAATCATTAAGTCAGGTCCATCACCTGGAACCATCTCTAGATCAGACGGTCGACCGAAGCGATCAATTGCCTTCATTCTGGTGGTTGCAAAATCTCCAACGGCAATAAGATGTCCATTTGTGGCTTCAATAACCTGCGTGATTGTACCTCTAAAAGTAGAATCCAATTCCGTTAAAAATTCAGGATCTACCGTAACATTACCTTCAATAGGTAATTTTGGTCCAAAAACTATTTTATCATCAATTAACAGTTTAATGCCTCCAGAAGACACCTGCTCTGGAACTTCAATGCTTAACGTAGAATCTGTTAAATTTAGAATCTTAGTAGGTGAATCGTTGATAAACACTTTCAGGTTGTCCTTATGCTTCCATAAACCCCTAACCTGCACTTCCACTTCATCACCTGGTCTGGAAAGTGGCAATGGTCTATTCATGTTTTCAAATTTTACACCCAACTCATCGATATCGGTGATATTCGGATTATTCCCTGTATTTAAATTATCCTTATTACAGGAAGCTAACAAAGCAAGGGCATGAATAATACATATATATATATATAAAATCTTTTCATAGTTGTTTGTATTAATTTTCTAGACCTTGACTGTAAACGGTCGAATTAAAACGCTGGTTATCAAAGCCAAAATTGTGTTTTTGAAAATTCAGCACATGTACTACCCCATTATTGGTCGTAATATTTGAAGTAGCCACAGGAGAATTAATCATATTACTTTGCGAGCCCGTTTCCGAAGCACTTCTAAAAAAGGAGATATAAAGCTGTCTATATCCTGCATACTTCACAACTTGGGTACCTCCAGATCCAGAGGCGGAAACATCATTATAAAGAACCCCCAAATTCATTGCTGTTCCATTGATCGAATTGAAACCTTGTCCAGGGAAACGGTTTAAATTTAAGGTGTCCAACTGCGGGATATTGTTCAGGTAATATTTATTCTTGAACATATACAAACTCAAGTATTGCTTCCAGATGGCAGGACTAATTTGCTCTAATCGATGAACGGTGTCCTTTCCTCTAGAATATAGGAACTTGTTCAAACTCTGAATCGTTTTATGCACAGAATAATCGCCTGCAGCAAAAAATGTAGAATTTTCAGCATTGACTTCTTGTTCCATGCCTGCTAACTGAATGATCTTGGATAAGGAATCAAAAATATCAGGTCTGCTTTTAATAAACTCATAAGTAGTCCCGTTAAATATCCCTTTTTGAAGACCAGAATCTTCAAAATAATCTTTATTGCAGGAGTAGAACGTGCTCAATAATAATCCTGCAAAACTTATCACTAATACTGTATATAACTTTTTCATGATGATTCCGCTTAATTCCAATAAGTATTTAAAACCATATCTGGGTTGTTGATCAATGCTGAACGATCAATTGGCCAGGTCCAAGCGCCACGTAGGAAATCCGCTAGGGAAATCGCAGTAGCGGCATATTTTCCATCGGTGATTTTCTTTGTCCTTACAAGATCAAAGAAGAAATGTCCTTCTCCGAATAATTCCCGCTGACGCTCAAACCAGATATCATCCTTTATTTCATTGATCGGTTTGGAGCCTGCGTAAGCTTGAAGCCCAGCTCTTTGCATGGTCTTTGTCAATTGATTGGCAGCCTCTGTTGGATTATTTAATTCTGCATAAGCCTCCGCACGTAATAAATACGTGTCTGCTAAACGAAAAATAATTATATTGTTCTCGGGTTCATAATTAAATACCTGCAACTGCACATCCGTATAGAATTTCCTTAAATCAAAGTAATTATTTTCTGCAGATGTATTATTCAATTTGCTCATGTCAAACCAAGTACTTTTTCTTAAATCGCTGTTGGAGTTATATATTTCCAATAAATAGGGTTGATCGTAACGGATAAATGCATGAGTTCTATTTTCTCTACGCCCAACGGTGAGAAAACTAAATAGACCATTCTTATAAAATTTCTCCCCTTGGTAGTTTGAATTCTGGGTGATTTCAAACAAGCCTTCTTTGGTTCTACCTTGAAAAATATCCCGTGTTCTATCCATTGGTAAAAGCTCATAAGCACCGTTATTGCCATCCAATTCTATTCCTAGGTCTACTACATCTTGATAATATTTGTTTTTATCTTCTGCCGTAAAACCTGCTAACCACATGTTACAATGCATCATTAAGGCAATGGCACTTCCACGCATGGCCCGGCTACCTACAATACTTTGGTTAGAATAAGTCCATGGTAAATCCTTATAGGAAGATTTAACATCTGCAATAACATTTTCCAACACGGTAAGCATATTCTCTCTGTTGACTTTACCATCATAGAAGGCTTCCGTATAGTAAGGTACATCGCCATACAAGCGAACCATCATAAAATAACATAGACCACGAACAAATTTTGCCTCTCCGATATAACGTTTTTTATCACCATCGGATAGGATGCTTGACTCTAATTTTTCGATTTCATAAATCGCAATATTAGCTTTTTGAATAACCTCGTAAAAACCTGACCAATTCCTGATATTCATTAATCTTGGCCAGTCATTGTTTGGATTATCCGCACTGATGGAGGTAGACACTACATTATATTTGTTAAAAAGCCCATTTAAATCATTCTGACGTAAATAATTAACGAAATCATAAGTAATTCTTTCAGGGGTATTAGGTCGTGAGATTTGGACTTTCGCATTCCTGAAATCTCCAGATGCTGCAAAAAGAATAGAATTGGTGGTTGCTGCTCTAAAATTGATGTAAATACCTTGCATAAACATCTCCACATCGTTCCTGTTTTTCCAGAACTCATCTCCTACTAAACTATCGTAAGATCTGATATCTAAAAAGCTTTTCGTACAGGATGATAATCCTATGGATACAGCGCAAATAAGGGTAATTATATATCGATTCATAGTTTCTTTAATTAAAATCTAATATCCAAGCCAACAGAGAAATCACGTGCTCTAGGATAACCCGATGAGGAGTCATAACCAAAAGCAGTTACCAATTCCGGATCTGGCCCACTGTAGTTAGAAAAGGTATATACATTATTTAAGGTAAAAGATAAACGTGCCGAACTGATGCCCAATTTAGGTTTCGTGAAGCTTTCTTTAAAATTATAAGATAATGTTGCCGTATTTATTTTAAAGTAAGAACCATCTTCTTGGAACAAGGTTGAATTATACCTAAACGGATCTACAATGGTTGCTCTACGGAAATCAAATGGATTTGGATAGATGGGATCTCCTTGTCCAGAACCATAATAATTATATTGATCAATAGGCACTAATGCACCGTTATCCGTTGGATTGTAGAAGTTACGGAATCGATCTGCCAATGCGTTGTTCAAAATATCACGTTTCACCACAAAGGAGAAGTTGGTCTGGAAAGAAAAATCCTTGTAACCTAAGCTAAATGCTGCTCCTCCAACCACTTTCGGCATAGAGCTACCCGCGATAACCAAATCATTCTCATCCAGGATATAATCTCCGTTCAAATCGGTAAAGATCGGGTCACCGGCTCTAAAGAAGTAATCCTCCCCTGTATTGGTTCCCACACGATAACGGTATCCCGTAGATGGATCAACAGGGACAGCTGCATCGCTCTCATATACTCCACGGTAATGGAATAGGACATTGGAGAATGCATTGGTTCCTAATCGGCGTAAGATATAGGCATATTGGGAGGAAGAACTTAATTCTTGGCGCTTGCCTTCTGGCAATTGCGCTAAGTAATCGTTGTTGAGGGACATATTGAAACTGATGCTCGCATTCTTCCAATCTTTATTTCTGAATTTAGGTCTGTAGCTCAGGGAAAACTCATGTCCGATATTGATCAAGGCTTGTGCATTCAATTTAATTCCTTTAAATCCATGTGCTGAGGAAAGTGGAATTGTCGCAATCTCATTGTCAATCTGCTTATAATAGGCATCATATCCAAAATTCACCAAACCTTTCCATAAGTTGAAATCAAGACCGGAGTTTAACGTAGTTGTAGAAACAGGTACTAAATTCGTACTCGGCATGGACGATAAATTGATCGTAATACCTGGTTGGTTATTATAACCGCCTGATACCAGGGAATAAGTACCATATGCATCATATCTTGAGCTGGATGGTTTGATATTACGTCCATAGGATATACGCCAGCTCATGTTATTGATAACTGAAGTCAATGGTTCGAAAAATTTCTCTTTACTGATATTCCAACGGAAACCAGTAGAAGGATTGATTGACCAAGGCACATTAGCACCATTTCCTGAACTTGCATCCATCCGATAAGATCCTTCCAATACAAACCTTTGGTCAAATTGATAGATCAAACTTCCGGCATAAGAAAGACTCCGTGTTTCAGCCAAGTTATCCAAGGTACCGCCAGAAATTAATCGGGTATTATATCCAATACCTGATTGAATATAATCATTACCTACATCTTGAACGGTCATCCCTTCCGATGAGGATGTACTCATACGAGCTTCATGGAAAACCATCGCGGTAATATTATGTTTAGCACCAAGATTCGTACTGTAACTTAAACTGTTTCGGGTGTAGATGGAATTACCATCCCTCCGAAATGCATATAGTTTCGTTCTTCCACTATTCAATAATTCAGGGGTAAATTGATCCTGATGAGCATTATTAAAACTATATTGACCTGAAGATCTAAATCTAAGGCCCCTTAAGATTTCGTATTCCAAGGAAATATTGGAAGAGAAGGCACCAGTTTTATTATCACTTTGAATCTGTGTGGCTAAAAGCGCATCATAACTACCTGCGTAAATAGATGGAGAAGGTAATAAGGAGGTCGAATTTGCTCCAGAGGCAACACCGGTTTGTTGATAGGCATTACCTGACCCTAAACTATTTTTTGCCAAGGAAGAAGATATAACGGCAGACAACATAAATTTATTTGTTGGACGATAGGTCATGTTCGCACTCAAGGAATACCTTTCAAAACCCGTATTGGCGATGATGCCTCGATTTTTACTATAGCTTGGCGACATCCTATAGTTAAAGGACTGTTCACCACCAGAAATACTCACCGACTGTGTAGTCGTCATGGCATTTTTATAAAAATAAGATTGCCAGTTGGTTGAATTGTTATAATACGGATTGATGGAGTCGGCCAACATAGGCGTATTATTAACATAAATTATTCCATCTAAAGGCGTACGGTCATTGTTCAAGATCTGGTTTACACGTAGGTATCTTTCATATTGCCCCCCTAATACCGAACGTAAAGATGGAACGGTGTTTACCGCAACACGAGTATTGTAACTCACAATTGGAACTCTGGAATTACCACGTTTTGTGGTTATCAAAATAACCCCATAAGCTCCTTGCGCACCATAAAGTGAAGTTGCTTGCGCATCTTTCAAAACGACTACCTCTTCAATATCATCTACAGGGATCATCGCCAAAGGCGTGATACCAGGACCTTGGGTCTGGAATCCATATTCGAAATTATCCACATCTTCAATTGGAACACCATCCACCACATAAAGAGGCGAGGTAGATTTCATATAAACATCCTGTCCTTCACCCGCAAAACTAGCCGTGTTAACCCCCCGGATATTCACAGAACCTGCCATACCTGGCGTACCTGTATTCAACTGTACATTTAAACCTGCAACTCGTCCCTGTAATAGGTCCGTAACATTCATAGACGGCGCATCTTTGATATCATCTATTTTGATGACTGTCGCGGCTCCTGTCAAGGATTCTACTTTACGCTCAATATAACCCACACTTACTACCTCTTCAATCGTATTGGCACGAAGCTTCAACGTAATATTTACATGTTTATCAGTTGGCTTCAGTTTATAATCAGTTCGAACATACTGCAAATGTCTTAGGCCTAAAGCATCAAAAGTTGCGGGAAGTTTTACCGAAAATTCCCCCTTTTCATTTGTGCTACCAATCACTATAAGCTGTGGATTATTGTCTTTGTCGGCAGTAATGGTTACTCCCTGAATTGGTTCTCCACGTTCATTTCTAACCGTACCAGTAACTATTCTATCTTGAGCCATACTTTCGAATGAAATGATCATCAAAAAACAGGCAAAAATTATTTTAAAAATCTTCATAAGGTTAATTATCTATATTAATGGTTAGCCGAAATTTGGAGTTTCATCTTTGATCCAGAACTGAATTTCCCAGTTCCCCTCTTCGTATATCGCAAAATCCAATTTCAATAGGGCTTCAATCAATTCACCGCTAAAGGACATTCTATTAAATTTTAGTTCTAACTTTGATCGATCTCCTTGCGAATTCGTATAGGCCGTTGGCTTTACGATCAAAGGAATTGGATATAGGACATCATAAATGACCTTTCCACCTTCAAAACGGGGTGAAAAACCATGCACCAGCTTCTCAAAATTTGTATCCTTAAATTTCTGCTTGATATCCAACACATTACCCATGGAATCCAAGACACTTACTGTCAATGTAGTTTTCTTACCAGCTATTACCGGATTCTTCAAGAGGTAAACCTGAATATTAGTAATCGCTTTGCCTGTATTTACACCTTCCAGGTTTTGGATCAATGTTGGCTTTATGAAAGGCTGATTGGTCGTTCCCGATTCATCATTCAGATTGGATGGCTCGAAAGGGCGCTCTCGACGAGGTTTCAACCTCACATTATTAAAATATTTACGGCCTCCGGTATTGCTATATTCAATATCAAATAAATAACCTCTTAATGGATAAACATCGATAAAATCAGAACTTCCACTATTCCAGAAAGTAATGTTTCCATTGTTCTCTCTTACCTCTAAAATTGGTCTAAATTCTATTTTCCGTTTGGCTTCAATCTCCTCATAAGTAGTTTCCAAACCGGAGTACATCTGCGTCCAGGCTTTAACGGGATATTTTTCCAATAAAAAGGAGGCATCTTCCCCATCTGCTGTTCTTACGTTTATGGCTTTGAACTTAAGGGGTAAAGTCGTGGTACGCCCTATATTGAATACATCGTTATATTGGGTGGTTCTACCTAAATATGGATCGAAGCTTTCTTTATTCAACATGATATCATTCCCCAGTGCATCGAGATTCTCCGGAATAAAGGATTTACAGGAAGACATGATGGTTACTAAAAGTAAAGCTACCTTGGTTAAATTGTTCATCTTATTACCTTAGTTATTTATCAAACTATCTATTTCTTAACTTATTCGTGACTTTTCCAAATCCAAATTCATGGCTTGGATTGATCACATGTAATATCCCATTGTTGGTCTGTACATCTACGACAATGGTATTGGTATTCTGCCAACTCGATTCCAGATCAAACCCATTGGTATCACTAAAAATAATTTCCGATTTACCATACTTATATAATCCGGATGCGTTGGTTCGATTATACCTGATGTTCATCCGATAATCATACAGGTCATGAACCATCAAACCATCGATATTTCCAATCAGATCCGCTGTTCTATAAGTTTCTGGATAAACATATCGTTGCAATAAGGTATCTACCAACTTTACATCCCAGTCTTCCAAGTAGATAGGTGTTTTTGCATTTTCTTTACGTACTGCGTTTAAATTTTTTTCAGCCAAGGCAAAGGAAGCATTCTGAACGGCAAAGATTGTTTGTGTTCCAGGATCCTGCAATTGTTTTTTCAATTCGGGATGGTATTCTAACACCAAAACCAGGGAATCATATAGTCCAGGATATTTGGTCAAATATTCATAAATAGATCCATTGAAAGTAATTTCCTTCTTGTAATCATAGAATTGATCATCGGCTTTATCGCAGGATGTGAAAAGCGCCATAGTACTGGCAAACAAGCCAAATATCAATAGGTATATCTTGTTATTTCCAATATTCATTTTGTTGTATTTTTGCATTGTTTGATAAAACAGTTTTAGAAATAGGCCAGTAAATGCCACCTTTATCCATCAACTCCTTAAATGCAGGATCCAAAGTTTCAATACGATTGAATCTTACCTGGTCATAGAAGCTCCATCCCTCGCCCATCAATTCGCGCTTTCTTTCATTTAAAATCTCACGTAATAAGGGTTTAGATTCCAACATGGTGATGGTATATCCAGATACTTTACGCATTACTTTGATATCATTCAACATCTGAATGGATTCTGGAATCCTTCCTAAAACGTATAATGCTTCTGCACGTAATAATTTGATTTCTTCTAGTCGCGTAAATACCAGGTTGGATCCATATTCGGCAAAGTTCTTATCCTTGTTGATGTTGATTTTGGCGAAAATCGGTGTGGAAGTCGTAAAATTTTTAAAATATACTTCTGTATATTCCCCAGTGCTTGCATTACTACCAAAACGGGTATCATTAGGATCGGTAAACAATTCGGTAATGACATCTTTAGGTACGAAAATCTGTGGATTTATCCTATTGATGAATGGAGCTGCCAAGGTCAATTCTTCGATATGTCCCTCTCTAGATCCTTCTAAAAAGGCATAAGAAGCAGAAATATTCAACAACTGTCCTGCACCGTAGGTGGTAGAAAAAATGCCGTCTGGCCCAGATAGTCCTATGGTACCTGAAGAGTTACTAGTGACAGCAGCATTATATTTTAAATTCGATTTTCCGAAATTCGTCTCATTCAGGATATGGCTTGTAAATGCATCCACATCCACGTATTTACCTTGCCATGCAGAGATATGGGCTAATACGGCATAGGCAGTCAATTTATTGAACAATACTTTCATCCAAACCGGACTTTGCTCTTCGTAATAATTCTGTGGTGCAACCCCATATTGAAAAGGCAAAAACTCGCTTACGGCAACCAATTCGGTATATGCGAAATCCATAACTTGGGCCTGCGTAGATGGTCCTATCTGTGGGAATTCGTTGGAATTGTCATACGATTGGGTAATCAATGGAATATTATTCCAGATCCTAGCCATGTAGAAATAGAGGAAGGCACGAATTGCTCTCGCTTGTGCAAGATCCATTTCTAGGTAATCACGGGTATAACGGACATCCTTTTCAAGTACCTCAGGGGCTCTTTCGATGAATAAGTTGGCCGCGTTAATCGCTGCATAAAATCTTCTCCAGTTAGACAGATCTTCCAACATACTGAATGGACGCTTCAGATCGTTGTTCATAATAGACTCCAGATCCATGCGGGAATAAGATTGGAATTCCCCTAAACGGAAATCTCCATATGCCCAATGCGCATAGTTGCTAACCATGGCTGTCCTCATGAGGCCATATAAACCCATTAATCCGGATTTCGTATCCGTAATACTTTCCCAATGGTGGTTTTCCGGACTGGTCTCAAATCCTGGTGCATCTAGTTTCTTTGTACAACCAAAGCACAATAGCAAAGCCAGCAAGGATACCGCTACTCGATTGTTTATATTAAAAATCATCTTTCTATTTAATAGGCTACTCATGACTAAAAATCTAATTTTAAACCTAGGATGAAGGAAGGTGGATTAGCTAAACCATAACCATCGTATATCCCGTTGAAGTTGGTTAATTCCGGATCGAACTTATAGAATTTCGATACCGTCAATAAGTTGTTACCACTCACATAAAGGTTCGCGGTACGGATACCTTTAATGCTCTTTCTCAAGGAGCTGGACAGATCATATCCTACTGTCAATGCTCTTAATTTTAAGAAGGAAGCATCTTCCAAGAACAAATCCTGCTCTTGTCTATATGGTGCTGTGTTGCTCCAAACGTTATAAATTGGATATTCACCGATATTAACATCCTGTTGCCAGTTGAACACCTCTTGCAAAGCATTCATTTCGTTCAAATTCTGGCTTAAATATCCAAATTTGTTGGCTGCTCGTTGGTTCAAGACCTTCATGCCTAAACCGTAGGTCAAGCTAAAATCTAAATTGAATCGCTTGTAGGCAAAGGAGTTCGAAAATCCTCCGTAAACTTTTGGAAGGAAATTACCGGTATTGACGCGGTCTTTTTCATCAATGATCATATCATTGTTCACATCTTTCCATTTGGCATCTCCTACCTGGAACGGAATTCCACCAAAAGAAAGGGATGGATTCAAGTCTGCATCAGTTTCGTAAATACCTTCATTCTGATAGATCCAGAAGGCATCTACTGGAGAACCCACTTGCAACATTCTGTCGCCAACCTTTAGGGATTGTAATCCATCAGGAAGTTTAGTCACCTCATTTCTATTGAAATTGGCATTCAGATTCATATTCCAATGGAATCTATCTGGATTTCCTTTTCCATCATAGATCAGTCCATTCAAGGATAGTTCGACACCTTGGGTCTGAATGGCCAATCCATTTTTATACTGCCCTGCATATCCAAATTCCTGAGCAATAGGCACCAGTACAATTTGGTTTTTCGTTTCGTTTGAGTACAAGGATATGGTGGAATTCAATCTGTTTTTCAATAATGAAAAATCTAGGTTAGCTTCCATTCTATCGGTATAAGCCCAGTCAAGGTCATAACCAACCCAGCCAAAGCTGTATCCTCTGGAGATTCCAGAAAATCCGAAGTAAGAGAATACGGATGGATTTCCTTCCCATCCTAAATCAGATTGGTATTGCGGACCCGTAGCATATTTACTGCTGAAATTTGGTTTTGCTATTCTGGAAAAAGCTAGGTTCAAGGAAATTGGAAATGTCGTTTCAAACTGGTTTGCGATATTCCATTTTACATGCGCTGCTGGGGTAAAAATCCACATCTTGTCCTTTTGAACAGTTGAGGATCCATCCCAACGAGCTACCACGCCTAAATTGAATAGGTTATTGAAATCATAATTGAAACTTCCATACAAGGAATGCATTCTGAATCTTTCCCTGTTATTCCATCTATAAATGGTCAGGTTTGCACTTCCTTCACCCTCTCCTGTACTGCCGCTAATAATATTTCTACGAATAAAATCACTTGGTCCATTATAAACCCTGGAATATAAATAGCGGTTCATATCATCCGTATAATCTGATCCAATGGAACCAAATAATCTATGATTATCCAAACTTTTATTGAAGGTGAATTTATTAGAGAACATATACCGTTGGGTATATCCGTTGTATGCAGACATGAAGTTTACATTCTCCATCAACGCTTTTGGGTAAAAGAGGTTTCTATTACCCTCATTGTAATCCACCAAGAAAGAAGTTTGGAAACTATAATCCTTTAGGAACCGAGCGGCTACATCTACACGGCCCTGAATAAAATTCACGGAATTATCATCTAACCCTAGATCATCCATCGCTGTTGTCAGTGCATTAAAACCAGATTTATCCGGAGAAATCGGACTGCTCAAATCTGGGATGTAATCCATTTCTGCATAGCGATCTCTGAAATTTCTATTACGATTACGATCGATTTTTCGTGCGTTGATGAAAGCAGAGGTGGTCAACCAATTAAATGGCAACAAACGTACATTGAAAAGCACATTATATCTTTTCAAATTTACTTCATCACTTGAAATGGCGCTTTTGGTATGGCCTAGAAAGAAACTAAAATTAGCTCTACGGTTACCACCTGTTAATCCTAGATCGGCATTATAGATAAATGGATTGCGGAAATAATCATCTTTCCAATTGGAATTCCCATAATAATTATAATCGGTAGAGTCTCTCAAATAGCTTGGAAACATTGCTGTATTTCCAAACTGCGGGTATTTATCGGAAAACTGTTTAGCAAAGAGGTAATCATAACGTGCGTTTGTAGGTGATACCACTGGTTTGGATACCATTCCTAAGTAACTATTAAAAGAAAACTTTTTCCCTTCTGATGGAGAAAGAGTTTGGATCAATATAGCACCGTTCGCTGCCAAAGGTCCCAATTCAGCCAAACGAATAGGATCTTTTACGACCTCGATGGATTCAATGGAATTGACTGGAATCGAAGCGCCCATTTCAGTGGCCGGACCTATACGGTTGAAATCATAACGCTGTATATTATAAGCGAAATTGTTTTCATAGATAAAAGGAATACCATTTACATAGATGGCCGCCTGGTTGTTCTGCATATCCTTATTATTGAACAATGGCGAGGTAATTCCTCTTACCAGGATATTTTGTTAAGCACCGGGTTCTGCTGTTGGTGTCTTAACATACACACCTGCATGTTGACCATGAACATAATCACCAACAGTAAGGTAATTTTGTTTTTTAGTCAGGTTCAATTGTTGGATCGCCGAAACATTAACATTTCCCTGGCGCGTACGGCTAGCTAAACTGTCTGGTTTAACTTTGCTCGTATCTTGCTGAATAAGAGTAAAATTGGCTTTAGCATGTAACTGGCTTGCACTTCCAGCCACTGTTAAAACACTAATGATTATTACACAATGAAGAAATAATTTCATAAATCTTGGTTGTTTTCTGATCACTCGAACAGAAATTGGTTAAATAATTATTGTGCAATATTAAATTTTATCCATATCAGTTACAAGTGTTAAGGGAAATATTTTTTTACCAATAAATGTTAAGACTCTGTAATACAACTACTTAAAAGAAATAATTATTAACAATATTTTTTTGAAATTATATTTTGATTTTTTGTAAAAACTCAAATTAAAACACAATTTTGTTTTGTTAGATTGATATATTTTGAAATTTTATTCTCAAATCAAAAGAATAGATATGCCATTAGTTCAAATTTCAGGCGGAAAATAAAATAAAATTCATGGTCTTTCCCTACTAAAACCGTGTAACATTATATATTTTTCAATAAAACAACCAAAAAAATACATATCTGTGAATTTATTAAATGGTTTTATATAAGATTTTATTAAAAATACATTTTTATCAAAATCAGCAAATTATATTATTGTGATTTTTTTAAACTATTATTAACATATATTTACAAAAATGAAATCAGGCACAACCATTTTTTAGGTCCAATAGAAGGCTAATTGACGAAATTTTGCCAAAGTATGGTACATAAAATTTCAAACACTCAGAAAATCAACGTAAAACAAAAATCAAAACCTAATTTTTTACACTTTGATTTTATTTATTTTCTATTATAGAAATATTTACAGAATATCGCTTTGTTTATTTGATCAATCTAAACTTTAAATAAAGGCTGCAGCTAGAGCGAACTCAGATTGGAAGTCCATTCAAAAAGTTTTCATAGCTAACCAACTTTTTCAAAAACTAAACAAGAATTTGAAAATTTTTCAACCTATGAAACTATCTTTCAATTTTTATTGCTTTTTGTAATTATGTGATTATATTTGCACTGTTTATAATCAATCTAAATAAGCAAAATTTATATTGATAAAAAACAAAGAGCGCCATACTTTCGACGGCTAATCTAAGTATGACGCGACCTCCGATACAGTGAATATGGAAGGTGTCGCAATTTATAAAAAAAATTGTACTGTTCCGCTATTAATAATTAGCGGAACAGTCCCTCCTACCTGTGTTGATGATATTGCTTAACATATCAATTCAACATATATGAAATATAATTTTATTCCATTGACCATATTATTGGTCCTTACTATGCTATCCCATGCTATTGGGCAACAAAAAGATTCCATTGCGAAAAACCAACAACAGATTGATGAGGTAACCATTTTTGGTAGGTATTATCAGAACTATAAATTAGATAGCGTTTCAGGTTCATTAAGGCTAAGGACGCCAATCCTGGAATTGCCACAAAATATCCAGATTATTTCCTCCGATCTTATGGCGGACCAACAAGTGTTTGATATCGTTGATGGTATCACCCGAAATATTAGTGGTGCCACCCGACAGGGACATTGGGACAATCAATACGCCAATATACGGATGCGGGGATCAAAAATCCCGGCATTTAGGAACGGGATGAATATCGAAGCCTCTTGGGGCCCAACCGCAGAGGACGTTGCGATGATCGAACGGATAGAGTTTGTAAAAGGGCCAGCCGGGTTTATGCTATCTGCTGGAGAACCTGGAGGTTTCTATAATGTTGTCACTAAAAAACCAACGGGAATAAACAAAGGTTCTGCGACCCTATCCATGGGAAGTTTCAGCACCTACCGTGGTGCTATGGATTTCGATGGAAAGTTGAGCAACAATGGAAAATTGCTCTATCGCCTGAATGTAGCGGGGCAAAAAAAAGACTTCTACACCAAATACAATTACAGCAACAGGATCATGGTTGCTCCTGTTTTAACCTATAAATTGGATTCTACGACTTCCCTCACCATGGAATACACCTACCAAGGATCTACTTACCTCGGAAATGGAAATTATGTATTCTCGCCAAAGCAATTTGCAGATCCTGGTATTAAAAACGATTTCTTCTACGGCGATCCGTCCTTCGAACCAAGTAAACTGCGAGATCATAGCAGCTATTTATACTTGGACCATAAAATTAACCAAAAATGGAAATTACATGCGCAATTAGCCTATTTCAATTTTGCCATGGAAGCGAATAGTACCTGGTTAAACTACATGAAACCCAATGGCGATATGCCGAGAAATTGGAGTATAGCCGACGAAGCTGGTGAAAACAGTTTCGGGCAGGTATCGATTAGTGGCGAAGAAAGAACTGGTCAAATCCGTCATAGGTTATTGATTGGTGCAGATTTGGGAAACAAAAAATTCTGGGGAGACTTCAGGACCCTACTCGATTCCATTCCATTCACCAATCTAAATGTCTATAACCCTTCTTATGGTATTCCAGGATCCATCTTTCCTTCAATAGACCGCTCCAAGAGCACAAAAGCCAGAGCGAGCGGAAGTAATTATGTCTCCTCAGTATCCTATATGTCGTTTTATGCCCATGATGAAATGGCATTTCTGGCAGATCGCTTAAGGGTCTCTTTAGGATTACGGTTTACAACGGCTGAAACAACGGGAAGGACAGTAAAAGCTGACCTGAAAAACAACGTGCTAAGCCCAAGATTGGGCGCAAGCTTTTCCTTGAACAAAGTGACAAGTATCTACTCCCTTTACGACCAATCCTTTATTCCTGTCGCCGGGACGGATTGGCAGGGAACTGCATTTGTACCAATCCGCGGTAATAACTTGGAATTAGGACTTAAAAAAGAGTGGAACAATAGCCGTTGGATATCAACGCTAAGTGCCTATACCATCCGCAGACAAAACCAATTGGTGACAGATTTTGACCACCCCATTCCTGGAGGTTCACAATTTTTCCAAAAGCAGGAAGGCGAAACCAAAACCAATGGTATAGAAGTGGATATTACGGGGGAGATCATAGAAGGCATGAACATCAATGCCAACTATGCGCTTACGGACTCCAAGATCTCTAAATCTTCAGATCCAGAAGCAGTGGGAAACCTCACGCCCAATACGGCAAGACATACCGCCAACCTGTGGGTGAGCTATAGAATTAATAAGGGATACCTACATGGTCTGGGGATCATGGCGAGTGGTCAAGGCATGTTCAAACGCTCGATGGGTAACACTAAGGTTGCAAATTTTAACCAATACTTCAGAACCGATGCCGGAATCTCCTACCAAAGAAGTAAATACCACATTGCTTTATTGGTCAACAATCTTTTGGATAACCAAAGTCTATTAACAGCAGGTTCCAAAACTACCGCCAATGCTGCAGCAAGAGCTAAAGGCGCTGTTGATTATTACACTTATATCGTTGAACCAGGACGGAATATGCGTTTAAGCATTACCTACAAATTTTAAATCAGATCAGGTCAAACAGTGCAAACTGTTTGACCTCCATATTAAATCATGTATAGTATATTATTACTTCTACCCTTTCTGGCTTTTTATTGCTTCTATCTGAGCGATGCTAAAACCAAGAAAACGACTCTGGATAGTATCTCTGCATTTCTGTGCAAACATCCTGTTCGAGCAAAAACCTTGGGATATTTCTTGGTGTTTGTCAGCTGGATTGTTTTTGCTAACCTTCAAGGGCTCACTTCGGGATCCTTTGCGCTAGTCGTTTACTTAATGGGGCTCGGTAGTCTCTTTGTCCTATTAAAACCTTATTCCCTATTGAATTGGAAACGAATAGGCCTACTTTCATTGCTATTGGGAATTTTTGAGCTTTCTATTTCATTTTTCCACCAAACCTCCTAAAATTCCTATGCCAGCAAATAAAAAATACCTCAGCTCCCCTTTCCAACGATTCCTCAAAATTACCGCAGGATTTATTGGAGGATATGCCGTCATGTTTTCGTTTCACCTGTTATTGACTTGCTTCTTCGAAAAAAGCCATGTCCTAATAACCGCATCCATCAGTGGTTACATCCTCTGGGCATGCCTGTTATTGTATGCTTTTATAACCAGAAATGCCTGGCGAATTTGGGGCATCTATATTTTATTGACTTTAATCTTTTTAACCCCATTTTTGCTCAAGTCATATCTCGTCTAAACCATGAATATCAGAAACTATAATGTGTATTTCAGCACCCATACCATCAGCGGGATCATCACCTGTGCGCTCCTATATATCATCTTCTTTGCAGGATCATTTTCCTTTTTCCGAAAGGAGATCTCGGCTTGGCAAAAGGACAATTCGCTCACAGCCTACCAAGTAAATCCGGCCGCCTATGTGCAATTTTTAGATTCCATCAACACGAGCTTCCCCTTACATGGAAGGGATATCAGCTTTTTGCTACAGGATAAAGGTGCCAATGCATTTATCAGAATGAGTGCCTCCAATGATAGTATACTGAACAAACTGAACGAGGCCAAATTAAAAAGTTCAAAACCCACTAAACCCCAAAGAGGCCGAAGAGCTGGGCCGGGCGACAGTAAAAGTTTAGGTTATGACTTTAAGCATAAAGTGGTTACGGAATATAGCAGTTCTTATGATCTGGGGGAATTTTTATATCGGTTACATTTTCTTGCACAACTCAATGAAGTGCCCATCCGCTTGGGTTTTGCGCCTTTTGGGTATTTTATTGCAGGCTTAACTTCCTTTATTTTTCTCTTTGCCCTGATCACTGGACTTATGCTGCATTGGGATAAAATTGTATCCAATTTTTTTGTTTTCCGGCCCTTTAATAAATGGAAAACGGTCTGGACAGATATGCATACCGCCTTAGGTGTCATCGGATTTCCTTTTCAATTTATGTATGCTGTAACGGGTATATTTTTGATTTTAAATTCCGTTCTAGCCATACCGTTTACCAAAGTTCTATATGATGGAGATAACAGCAAGATGCTACAGGAATTGGGATATAACCCAGAAAGTGATTTCAAATATTCCTATATACCGTTGCAATCACCTGTAGATATCAACTATTTTTTTCAAGAAGCAAAAAAGAAATATCCCGATTCGGAACTTAAAAAGATAGTTATTAAAAATTATGGTGATCAGGCCATGCACATTACTTTCCTTTCCGAGCCACATTTCAATAAAAGTTTTGCAGGCTCTGGTGTGTTAACTTATCGGGTTCATGACAAAAAATTGATCGACGAAAAGTCGCCTATGGAAAACCCCACTTACATCGATAAGGTAAAGAGTTTATTATATAGGTTGCACTTGGGTGATTATGGCGGATACCCCTTGAAAGTGGTTTATTTTATTTTGGGAATAATGGGTTGTTTGGTGATAACTTCTGGAATTTTAATATGGCTGGTAGCAAGGGATAAAAACAATGTTATTCCTCGGAAAAGGAAATTCAATCTGTGGATGGCCAACTTCTTTATGGCTATCTGTTTGACGATGTTGCCGGTTACTGCATTGTCATTTATTATTATAAAGTTAACTATGAACATACAGCTTAGTGTGCCGGTAGATCAAAGCTTCATTTATAAAGTTTACTTTTATGCCTGGCTGGTATTTGTTGTGTATTATACATTCCGAAAAAGTATCAACCGCACCAATCGGGAATGTCTTTTCATAGGTGGGATATTAGCGTTGATCGTACCGCTTGTGAATGGTATTGTATCCGGAAATTGGATATGGCTTACTTTCTACCATCATAAAACAGATATCCTTATTGTAGATCTTTTATGGTTATTTATTGGAATGGTATCTTTATTTGCCTATTTAAAAACCAAACAATATTTCGCGGTGAAACTTTAAGTGCACCATTGAAAATAACCTAACTATTAACAAGATTTAACTAAAAGATAACTCCTGTTAATAGTTGATTCCGAGAGATAAAATATATATTTGCGGCATTAATAACCATAATTTTATCACTTGCATATGAAATATATATTTACTTTAGTTAGCGTTATTTTAATTTTAAGCATCAACCCTTGCAAGGCGCAGCTTGCAGATTCCAGCCAATACCAATTCCATTTAAATCAAGCACAAAAAAGTAAAAAAAGTGCCAATAGGTTATTGATTATTGGAGGCACCGGTATATTTGTTGGTACCTCAGCGATTGCCATCCATTCGATCAGGAGCAATCCAAATGATAACGCGATGAAAGAAACGATGAGTATTATAAGCACAGCAGCAATAAGCATTTTAGGTATTGGAGGAGGATCGATCGTTTCTTTGGTCAGTGTCCCATATTATCTTACAGCAAGAAAACACAAAAAACTAGCTTTACAACTCCAACCGATCGCTTCTCCAATAACCATATCTGGCACCACGGTAAATACCATAGGGCTAAGGGCTACATTCTAATTATTTAAAACCTATCTTCCGGTATATTCTGAATTAGTTATTTGGTTAGCGCTTACATACGTCGTTTTCCATACAACCCAACCTTTTGTCTTCAATGCAGCTACCTGTGCTTTGGTCATATAATTATTATCAGTTTGATTAGGGAATTTCTCGCCAAAAGCATAAAAGGAATTAATAGATTTCGCAGGTGCAGAAACAGAATTGACTAAAGCCTGCATATTGGTCTGATTGATGTTATTAAGCAGTATCGAAATAGAGGACAATTTCTTATTGGCAGAAAGATTTAAAGCGGTTAGCTTATTAGATTTCAGATCCAATGATTCCAATTCTGTGTTTTTGGAGAGATCAATTCCAGTTAGCGAAGAATTGCTAATACCAAATGTTTTTAATTTAGTAAACATCGACATATCAACCGAACTACTTGAATTATCGACATTCACATAATAGGTTATATTATTCGAAGCATCCGCTGTAACTTTCGCGCTGCCGTTAAACTGTATGTTCGTTAATTTTGGAAATCTTGTAATATTCAGGTCTGTTACTACGTTTCCAAAATTGATAGAAGCGAAATTCCCAAAAATCTTGAAATTTTTAGGGACTTTAGGAAAAACATAGAAGTTGCCTGTTTTTTGGATTTTTTCCGAATCATCAATTTTTCCATCATTGTTTAGATCGGCGGCAATGTTGGAAGCAGCAGTATTATCAGCCCCAATTAGGATAACACTTAGATCTTTGCCAATAAAACTATCGGCAACAGTTAATTCTACGAAATCATCATTTGATGGATCAAAATCATCCTTACTACAGGACATTAAACTTAAGGATAAACTTACAGCAGCTAATAACCCCAATTTAATTGGAGTAAAAAAGTTTTTTTTCATGGTAATCGTCAATTTATGTTTTGAAGTAGTGTTGATGATTACCATGCAAATATTAGACCATATAAATTAATAAACCAACAATTCTTTTAGTCCAATTACAGGTCTGGTACCTTTTACCACCATTTGTAAATCTGTCTTTTTCTGGTTGTTGTAATAAATCGACCTTGTTGTGGATACGGTAGACACCAGGTTACCCATGTGGTCAACAATTGGTGCGCCACTTGATCCTGCAGCATAATCAGCTGTGATATCCATTTCCGGGAATGACTCCTTACTACCCTGAAATGGGAACCGGCTATATTTACGAGAAACAACGCCTTTTGAGAAAAAGTTAAACATCATATTAGGATTGCTTAACACAAAGACTTCAGTACCTAAATCCACATCGGGGCCGATCGGTAATGGAATTAACTTCCGGTTTCCAACATCCACTTTTACAATAGCAATATCCAATTGGGGATTGGTCGATAATACCTCTGTAACTGCATAGACCTCCCTATCCCCAGTCATGATCTGTAAGGAAAGCTTCGCTTGTCCGTTTTCCTGAGGCTTGGTATAAGCTTCTACCACATGATGATTCGTCACAATAATGCCTGATTCATCGATTACATAACCAGATGCTGGACTGATATGGGTATTATCACATTTACCACATAAATAGGCATCTGCAAAAATAACTGCTGATTGCTTCAATCGCTTAGCTATTTCTTCAGTGGACAGCACTTTTGTATTTGGCTTTACGGTTTTAATCTTAACCTTTTTATTATAATTGGCCTTTAATTGTTGCATGGCAACTTCAGGATTAAGGAAATTTTTACCTGAAATAATTGAATCCGCTTTTGCCTCAAATCTGCGCATGATTGATTCATCTGTCGGATAGGCTATCTGTTCTTGTTTATTTAAGGCTCGAAACGAAGTTTGCGCTTGCGCTATGGAACCCACTGCAAAAATGGTTAGACCTGAAAGGACAAAACTTTTTAATAATACGTTTTTTCTGTTTTTCATAATTGATTAAATATTGAACTCCTTCTCATAGATGAGAATCTAAAAAGAAAGATGCACTAATATAAGGTTTATGATTTTAAATAATAGGAATTCAAAACGTAACTTTATTGTATGAATAATATTTTTATTGTTACAAAATAATTAATTATAAAATTAGTCATGGAATATGGAGAGAATATTTAAAGATTAACAAACTATAAATCCTTAGTTGTCTCCGTGGCAAAAGCATACTGAAAGCATACTAAAAGTATGCAAAATCTATGTTTTACATACTGTTTCATTACTTTAACCCTGCTTTAACCCTATTTAAACAGCAATTTTGATACTAAATCAAACATATATTGAAGTCGTACCACCGAAACCACCTGCAGAAAATGGATAATAACCGTTAAGATTAGATCTACATACCCTTCCCCAACCCTTAACAATAAATTAATAATAAACCTGTATTTTCGTTAATCTTAAATAGCCTATGCAGGAAACATTGGACCAACAACTTCTGGAACGTATCCGTCTTACGGATTATGAAGCTTTTGAGGAGCTCCACCGAAGATATTATGACAGCCTATTCCGTACTGCATCAAAAAAAATAGGCAGTTATGATGAGGCATACGATCTCTTACAGGAGTTCTTTACGGAATTATGGGAAAAGAGAGCACAATTTGTGGTTACCAATTCCTTAGATGCCTACATGCGAAACCGATTATGGTTCAAGCTGTCTACCTATTTCCGCAGCAAAGGCTTTCAGGATAAACATTTTCGCAAATTTGCCGAATACCTACAAACAACGGAAAAGGAAGCAGTGGATGAAATGGAGGTGCGTGAAATCAATCTTCAATATGAAGAACTGATGGAAAGGATCAATAAGGCGATTGAAGAAATGCCGCCCAAAATGAAAGAAGTCTTTTTATTGAGCCGCGAACAGCAACTCACTGCCCCTAGCATTGCCGAAAAGCTTCAGATATCCACCAAAACCGTAAATAACCAGCTCCATATCGCCATGAACCGCATCCGTGCTGCAGTTGCAGACCCTTCGGTTACTGCATTGGAATTAGCTATCCTCGTCTTGTTCACAAAAAACTAACCTAAACTTAACGATAAGTTTCTGGGTACTTCGCCCTTTTCGTGCTTATTACTTATAGTATGCAGGATGAAAAAGAATATATAGCGGAACTATTAAAACGCTATCGCCAGGGACTGGCAACGGATGAAGAAAAAACATGGATTGCTCAATGGCTTTACAAATTGGACGCCCTTGAACAATCGCCGACAAATGAATTTGTCGAACAACAAAGAGAACGATCAAAGGAGGAACTAAAAGCATATTTTTTCCCTGTCGCAAACCGACACAAAAAAATATTTTCCATTACAAGTATATTAGCTGTGGCAGCCAGTATCCTATTGGTTATGTTTGCCGGCTGGTGGTACTTCAAACAACCATCCACTATTACCGAAACAGCACAATCGATCGTCCTTAATGAAGTAAAAACAGCCGCCGGACAGATGAAACGCATCACGCTTTCAGACGGAACACAAATCGTGCTGAATAACAAGAGCAGCCTAAAATATCCCACACATTTTACAGACAGCACCCGACAGGTCTACTTGGATGGCGAAGCATTCTTCGAGGTCAGTAGAAATACAAAACAACCATTTATTGTAGAGAGCAACAGTCTCCACGTTCGTGTATTGGGTACATCGTTCAACGTGCGGTCCTACAAAGAGGATCATAGCGCCACGGTTTCGGTGGCTACCGGAAAAGTAGGCGTATCCACCCTTCAAAACCGGGGACAACTGTTGGTCAGTGGAGGAGAGATCCTGCTGGATAAACGTTCGGATAGGTTTACCAAATCGGGTATCTCCAGCAAGGATATAGGAAGCTGGCAGCAGGGACGATTGATTTTCAAGGACGAAAAGCTTTCTGAAATCACTGCTCAATTGGCTCGTAAGTTCAACATACAATTTGAATATAAAAATCCCGAACTGAAAGAAAAGGCACTCAACCTAAGGATAGAAAACCAACCTCTTTCAACCATTTTGAAGGCGTTGAGTATCTCTGGCGAATTCCAATACCAAAAAAACGGAGATACCATAGTCCTTTGGAAATAGCAAGAAAACAGCGAGTTAATTAACCATTTAGAAAAAACATGTACAATTTTACGAAGAATCAAACCATTAAACTCTTGTTACGAATGACAAGATTCACATTTATCCTGACTGTCATCAGTATCACCAGTCTGAGCATATTGCAGGCGGGATTGGTACATTCTCAGTCTTTAGATAAGACAAATGTATACCTCAAATCAGAAAAGACCATTTTGTCAAAAATCCTTTCTGACGTGGAAAGACAGAGCAATTTTTCATTTTCCTATTCCAGAGAATTGGGCAACACAGAGGTCTCCATCAAAGGGCAACCCAAACAGTCGTTGGCTGCTGTAGTTAAACAGTTAGAAAGGGACAAAGGATTAAAATTTACGCAAATGGGTAACATATTGGCCGTTAACAGTGGATCTAAGCCTGCTCCTCAGCCTCAACTGTCCGGTCGGATCAGCGGCAAGGTATTGGATGAGCGTGGCGAACCGCTACCTGGCGCCAGTGTAAAGTTGTCTCCAAGCAACCAAACGATACAGAGTAGTGTGGATGGAACATATAATTTCAGAGCCGCTGCAGGTAACTACAGCATAGAAGTAAGCTATATCTCATTCCAGACCAAGCGTATTACCCAGGTGGAGGTAAAGAATGGTCAGACCACCAATTTAAACATCGTACTGACCCCGGCTACCAATGAGTTGAGCCAAGTGGTGGTTACCGGTAGCTACAAAAAAGAAAGCGTGGCCGGCTTGTATGCTGAACAAAAAAACAGGGCATCCGTATCGGATGGTATTTCTTCCGAGCAGATCGCTCGCACGCCCGACAACAATATTGGCCAGGTTCTCAAAAGAGTGAGCGGTGTCACTACCGTTGATAACAAATATGTGGTGGTACGTGGATTAAGTGACCGCTACAACCAAGCCATGGTGGACGGCGTGGTGCTACCAAGCACCAATATGAACCGTAGGAACTTTTCTTTTGACGTAGTACCTCAGGAACTGGTAAGCAGCGTGGTCGTGAATAAAACCGCTACCCCCGATATGTCGGCAGAGTTTTCTGGAGGACAAGTTATTGTGAATACGATGGACATTCCTACGGAAAACTTTACTACACTTACCATCGGATCAGGAATGAATACCCAAGGGACCGGTAAGGATTTTTATATACTAGGCGAGCGCAAAGGAGCAGACTATCTTGGATGGAGTGATCACCGCAAGGAACCTGCAGGTTTGCAATCCTGGTACTGGCACTCGGGTGTAAATACTCCTCCATTAGGACCTAATGGTAACTATCCGGCAAACTTCCCTACTGATCTGGAACTTGTACCTGGCTCCGGCATCCCCTATACCAGCTTAGATGCAATCGAACAGAGCCGTAGATTAAATGCCGATGCATTGATGTTGAATGGTCACAAGGCCGCCCCTTTTTCTAATGCCCGTTTGGGTTTGGGACGTGTGTACACCCTCAACAACAACCTTCGCTTTGGATTTTCAGGTGGGGCTACCTACCGGAACCAGCAGGCCATTGTAACCTTCAATAACGTGAGGGGACAAATTATTGGTTCAGATTACATGGATAGCGTAGAAAACAACCCCGGCACTTCCTACCGGTTCAACAGCACCATCGGTGCAGCACTGAACCTTGGTTTGCAGGGCGACAATTTTAAGATTGCGCTGAAAAACATGTATTCCCATATTTTTCAGGATCAGTTCAACGAAACCTTCCGTGTAAATTATGGTGCAAGTAACGAGTCGAAGTATCGTGAACAGTTTCAGGATCCACAGACTACCGCCGTATGGCAGCATAAACTGGAAGGGCAGCAAGTGCTGGGCAGCAGTGCTGTGAAATTGGACTATACACTTGGCCTTACCCGAATCAAGCAACAGAACCAAGACCAGCGCAGGCTGAAATACGAGAGATCAGCCCTTATTGGCGAAACTGAGTACTACCAAAGACCTGATATATACAACCCCAGCCGTTTGGATGATGATTATGATTACCGGCTGTGGACAGATATAAAAGAAACCGACTACAATTGGGGTTTGTCGTTCAGCAAAGATTTTTTGTTGGGCAGCCATATCAAGAACACAGCAAAGCTGGGTTACAGCGGTTGGACCAAGCACCGTACGCTGGGAGTCACGAAACTCATCCCCTATACCAGCTTTACAGATATGAACAACTTCATTGAAGGAGCTTACTATGAAATACTTTCTGATGGTAAAATGGGTGTCGAAAAGGGACAGGCCTACTATTGGGCAGATAACCTGAACGGGCCAACCTTTGATGGCAGCATGGCTACCCATGCACCATACCTCATGCTCGACCAGCGTTTCTTTGAGAAATTGCGTTTGGTCTATGGTGTAAGGGCAGAACATTACAATCTGGCAAACAGGCAGGAGGAATATATCAAACGCCGCTTTGGCGATATACCTGACCATTTCAAACTGTTCAGCACGACAGGAGAAAAGGATTGGCGATTGTTGCCTTCGGTAAACCTTACCTACAGCCTTACGCCACAGATGAATGCCCGTTTGGCGTACAGCAAAACCGCTATCCGGCCCGACTTTAGGGAAACCGGCTATTTTGGATTCTACGATTTTGAGCTCAACGCCAACATCAGTGGCCGCCAGGTAATATCCACCATTGTGGACAATTTCGATCTGCGCTATGAATGGTATCCTGCTGCCGGAGAAATTATTTCGATATCAGGCTTCTATAAGAAAATGAAGGACCCCATCGAACTGACCTTTGCACAGGATGGGCTATACCGTTTTCAGAACCAAGTTGCTGCTAAAAATTATGGCTTGGAAATGGAAATGCGCAAATCGCTGGGCTTTATCGCCGATCATCAATGGTTGAACAATATTACCCTATTCGGTAATGGAACAATAATAAAATCAATGGTGGAGGTACAGGATTTACCTATGCCGGGTGATAACCGGGAAGCGGAGCGTTATCCGTACTTAGACCGTCCGCTTTATGGGCAGGCTCCATGGGTTATAAACGGGGGTATTGCCTATCAGGATGATGTTTTTGGGTTTACGGCAAGTTATAACAAATCTGGCCACCGCAGTAATACCATCAACTTAGCACCTGTATTGGTGGAATATGAAAATGGGCGAAATCTGCTAGATTTACAGGTAAGCACTCGACTGTTGAAAAGGAAAGCTGAATTGAAGCTAGATGTAAGCAATCTATTGGATGAGTATATCCTGTTTTACCAAAATAGCAATGCATATGAGCAAGAAGACACTGATAATGCAATGGGTTCTCCTATGAAACTTAAAAGTGGCAACACTACAGCCTATGAGCCGAATAATGGTGATAGGGTTACTTACCGGTCAAAAACTGGAAGAAATTTTTCTTTATCCTTTACTTATAAATTTTAAACTGAAATTATTATGAAAAAAGATATGTTAAAATGGATGGCGGTAATGTTACTGGTATTTATTAGCATTAGTAGTTGTAAAAAAATAGTGGTTGATCAGGGGTTTACCAATTTTGGAGAGGTGTATTTTATTGGTGACCAATCAGTGAGCTACAATTTAGGCAACCTTTTAGTAAAATACAATGGAAATCAGATTGAATTACAAAATAGCACGGGTCGTATCCGTGTACCAGAAGGTGAAGCCAAGTTTGAGTTTTATAACAAGAGTAGGAATGAGTTAATCGGAGAGAAAACAGTAAATATTGTACCGGGCAGTCCTGAAAAGTATAATTTGTTTCAACCTTCTGAGGAACATTCTATTACCTTCCTTAATCCCAATGGTCAAATCAATGAAGAAGCTGCTCCTGAAGGTTATCTGAAAATAAAAATAGCCAACTATGCAATTAAAGCATTACCCCATGCAAAATACGACATAAGGGTGGAAGGAAATGATGGCTGGAACGGTTATTTACCAATTGATACTATTATGAATATAGGTGTCAATTTGGATGAAGAAACCTATCATTTGGTGAAAAAAGGAGAAAATAATATAGCATATAGGTTCTCTTATCTAGTACATGGAACTCAGGAAGAAGTATTAAATGCTCGTGGAACACTATATACCTCAGGGGGTGTTTGGGATTATCCTAACCCCAAGAAAGATGTTTTTACATTTTTTCTGTCGGAGTCACACGAAGCAGATCTTGAAGGAGCCAGTAATGCTGCAAAAGGAAGGGGTGTCATCGTAGATGGAAAATACATATATAGAATAACTCCAAACATTCTCTTTGCTGATTAATGGCGATTATTGCCAAAATTTAATGCTATCAGCAAAAGACAGATCCAATTTAGTGTGCAATTTTCTAAAATTTGAAGAGTTGTTGCAATCGGATATTTTGTCGTTTTGCTGATGGCTTCTTTTGCTTGGTTCGTTAAATCCTTCGACCGTTTCATCACAGTTTTCCTTACTTTCACTTTACAATTCCAATTAGTCAGACACTTAACATAAAGCTAAATCATCACTATTGAGTTTTATTTTGGGTTTATCTAATGATTTTATGGCATTTTTTACCCTAAGCTGGTCTTCATTTGAAAGGAAAACAGGAACTAATGTTTTTATGTCTATTTTAAATAAACGGTTTAGNNTAATGTAAAATGTTTAATCCCGTTTATTAATTCGGACATATGAGTTTTACTTTTATGGCCTAAAATAACAGCTAAATTCTCTTGTGTTAAATCAAATTCTTTGAGTTTTTTTCTCACTTCTTGCTTTCTAGTCTCCATAAATATTCTTTCAAATTCTGCTATTCTTTCAGCTTTAGAACTTTCTATTAGTTTTTCTTCAGTAAGATCTTCTACATTACTCCATTCTGAATTTTCGAATTCTTCTATTAAATTTCGAAGTTTTTGTCTTAGATTTTTAAAATGAATGTTTTCTTTTGATAGCAATCTTAGTTTTCTGTCCGCAATCAATGCTCTTTCATAATCCAATTCATTAGTAATTGAACCATTTTCAACTAATTTTTCTATGTCAAAATGTGTTTTCATTTAATCTATATAATTGTTATTTCTTAGCCACTTTTCAATGGTTTTCTTATTATTTTTGAACGTACTTACATATTCCTGATGAGTCCCAGCCCAAATGATTGTTGCTTCAACTTCTTCATCAAATTCTATCAATACTAATGTTCTATGAAAATTTATATCAAAAAAATAAAATCCATCACTATGAACACAATCTGCATTATTTCTAATTTCTTTTAAATTTTGTTCTCCAGATTTGAACCTTTCTAAATCATTAATTAAGTGGTCAATTTCATCGCAGAGTTTTTTTATTACCAATATTTTTCTTTTTAATCCTTGATAATTATTTTTTTGCCTAATACTCTCATAAAATCACTTAGTAAGTATACAAAAGTTCGGAAATAAACAGAACAAATAATTGATTTAACTTGATAATTCCGGCAAGATCAGCAGGAACAAAATTGATATAAAAAAAAAGCCCTAACTTTCGTTAGAGCTTTTTTTTGTCGGGGTGGCAGGATNNTTTTGTGTGGCACAAATATACAATCTTTACCCATCACCTTCAAGCCCATTTTTAAAACATTAAATTAATCCCTTGATTAGTTGGACAATAATTTAACATTCACAATCATCAAACCCCAAAACCTATCCTCTTTATACAAATATTCAATAAACTAACACAAATCCTCATGTATAATTGTTGTTAATAAGACATAAGAATTGATGGTAAAATTTGGATGCTGTCGATAATTAACCGAAGTTTGAAACATAATAAAATTGAAAGACATGAGATTCAGCATAGGGTGTATAATGCTTGTATTATTTTTTGCAAGTTGTGTGTCCAACAATGAGAATAAAACCGATTCTTCGGATATCCGTATCGTTGATGGCAAAGAGCACGTACTTACCAAAGCAGAAAAACTAGAAGATTACATCCTGGCATTGGATTCAAGCGATGTGAACAGCGTCAGCAAGGCCACTGCAAAATTCAAGGAACTTTTCGAAGATAAGGAGGATACCTTGATGAATGATCAAGGCGTTTCCATCATCCTGGACTACCTCGATAAAGTTTCCATGTATGCCAATCGGAATGTATTTGATGATAAAACAAATTATGAATCCTTAGTGGGAATTGAATTTGATGGCGGAAAGAAATCCGTTCCATCAGAATTGGAATCTGTTTATAAAGCCATCAATAACAACGGTTTCCGCGTAAGACAATCAGAAGGGATGTTCAGCCTTCAACAAAATCCATTCTATCTTCAGGAACAATTTTACCCTTATATCTCTTCCAATTTCGAAATCTACCTTCAGCAATTAGGAAAAGAGAACATGGAGGGTTATGCAGAAGATGCGGCCATCGCCATTCCCTACCAATCTTTGGTACAAAGGGTGATCTGGTGGGAAGATTTCTCAAAAGCAACGCAAAACACCGTTGTAGGCCAAGAGGCAAAAGAACAATACAACAGGTATTTTACTACCCTGACCATTGGTATGGACAATACCCCTGCCATTGAAAGCGAACAGATAGCCGCTTATTTTCAGGATGCTTATAACTACCTGGAAGAATTTGCACCGCAATCGCAAACCTATCAGCGCTTAAAAAATTATATCGCTTTATTGGAATCCGAAAAGATTGATTCAGCAAAAGCATTGGTGCCTGGGATACTAAACGAACAATAATTAGCTATTTCCCATTCCATGGCTAGATCCCTTTCCCGTCCTCCTAAAACTGTCGATTTGCACGCTGAAGCTTTTATCGGCGATTTAGATAGTTATGAAATCGATGAGTTATTGGCGGAAAGCCTGGATTATTTGAGAGAAATGTTGGATGCCGCAATCTATTGGGGTTATCCTGAGATCAAATTTATCCACGGAAAAGGTAAGGGAATATTAAAAAAGTTGGTTTATGAAGAATTACAGTACTATAAAAGTACCGGTTCCATTAGCCATTACCACCCATCCTATCAAAATGAAGATATTGTTGTCGTGCAGATCGGTGTTTAAGAAAATAGATCCTTCAATTAATTTAACTGTTTTAAATTCTCTATAACACCTTAACGCGATACACCTGGAAAGGATATTCTACCCTATCCTCACCATTATTCCAGTTTGGAAGCAACTGCATCTGCGCACAGGAGAAATAAAGATATCCATCAGATCCTATACCTAATGAATCCGGCCAGATCAATCTACTATCCTGAACAACCATTTCTAAATCTCCATCCGGAGTTAATCTTCTGATCGAGTAATCCAAGGAAGTCGTCAGATAGATATTTCCTTCATTATCCGCTACCAAACCATGGGTAATGCCAACTTCTCCCATATCTTCTACTTTACTGATCAGTTCTTTTTCAGAAAGCTCCGTATCTACCAAATATTGCGTTTCTATTCGATAGAGATGATGGGCATTGATAGGCTTAAAATAGAACCATTTATTATCCTTTGTCAATGCAATTCCATTCACATTCGATTTGAATGGATTTCCCTTCGCATCCCGCATTTCCCTACCCTGATAAGAAAGAACAACCTTCGGATTTGCCTTCGTAAATCGGCTGTTTTTGAGCAGGGTTCTTGTCTTGCCAGTTGGTAAGTCCAACACCACAATTCCCGCTTGCCCCGGATCTGAAAAATAAGCCATGTGCTTTTCTGTATCCACCCGAACATCATTCAATGCAGACTTTTCCTTGTCCAGATCTTCAAATACATATTTAGAAACCGAATTCTGATCAGCAAGGTCGATTCCATAAAGGGTGAATTTTCCAGCTTGTTTTTCATCAGAACTTACTTTTCCAAAAATGGAGCTGTTGGATGCCGGTTTTGAGTCCAGTACCCATAGCACATCTTTTGTATCTACATAAATGTCCTGAACATTGATAAAATCTGTTTGTTTCAGGATAGGATCCTCGCCATTTTTAGCCGAAGGAAAAGCAGTACGCTTTCCATTCACAATCTCAGCTAAACCCATGATATAAGGCTCTCTTTTTGGGAAGGAAACAAAAACCCGATTATCCGAACTGACGGAAACACCAATTGGCTGCGATTTATCAAAGGATGAAACCACTTCTAATTTTGGATCCTTTAAATTATTGAGGTCTATATTTTGGGCAGAAAGAGGATTGTTCATGGCAAAGTAAATTAGCATACTCGAAGCAAAATATTTGGGAGTTTTGAAATAGTCCATCTGAAATCATTATTGAAGATAATACAAGGTTTTGTCTATAATAGAACAAAAACCAGGCGTATTTGTTCAAAAAAAACTGCCTTTATTGGAATTATAAAGGCAGTCTTTTTGAAATATAAAATGACTATTTCTATTAAATACCACTTAGTGGCTAATTCAATTAAATAGATTCTATTTAGCAGGGGTAATGGTAATTTTTCGGAACTCAATAGGTCCGTGGTCACCTTGGATATAAATTGGTCCAGGTTCGCCTTCCTTGCTATCCAACGCGCCACCCGTAATTCCAGGGATTTCCTGATTACTGATCACCGTCTTTCCATTCGCAACAATGGTCACCAATCTTCCAACCAAGGTAATTTCCATTTTCTGCCATTCATTTGGTCCTAATGCCACCATCTCATTTGGCGCTAAGAAACCATAAACACCTGCAAAAAACAAAGCTCCGGGATGTCTATCTTTAGGAGAGTCCTCGATCTGAACCTCGTAACGACCTCTTAAGTATAAGCCTGAATTACTGCCTTCTGGATACCTAAACTCCACATCGATCTTGAAATCTTCAAATTTCTGGTCGGTGATCAAGTTGGCACCAGCAGCTTCATTGGTCAGGATGCCATCTTTTACCACCCATTTATTGTTCTCATTCGATGGCTTCCAATTCGTCAGATCTTTACCATTGAACAATTCTACCGGAGTTCCCCAAGTTGGTGCATTCGCACGTACAAGATAAGGTGCTTTAACACCTGTAAAGTTATATTTTTCGCCTTTATTCGAGGTAATTGTACCTTTCAGTTCGCCAGCGGCCAATTCACCTTCAATAACGAAATCACCTTCACCACCTTCCCATTGTGGAGGAATGGCAAAGGAGAATTTCCCATTCGCCAATTTTATGTGCGAGATAGGACGGCTACTGCCACTATCTCCTACCCAATAACCTACCAAGGTAGAGAAACCGGATAATTTGATTTCAATCCAGGATGGCACTTGATTTCCACCCTTATCTACAGTCAAATCCCATCTTCCCAACAGGTCTTTAGATTCTTCAGGAATCGTTTGAGAGGCTGGATTGTGTACTTCTTCTTTTTTCTCTTGCGTACCAGAATTACACGATGTTAAGGTCATTCCCAACATCCCTGTAAATGCTAGCCCATAAGCTAATTGTTTGATCATCTCTAATATATTATGTTATTTTATACGATATAATATTGTTCCCAACCCTTTTTAGGAGGAGGTCCCATCAACAAGGCATTCGCAAATTTATCATTCACGATTTCTTTTTTCTCGCGGTCGAACTTAAAGGTTGTGTTTAATCGTTGGGCAATCACACCCAAACAGAACACTTGGCTTAAAGGCCCAGCAATTTCAAAAGGTGAACGCGTTTTTTCCTGTCCCATACAGGCTTTCAGGAAATTCGCAAAATGGTTGGAAGGTGATTTGGGTACATCCGGTAATTTGGATGCCATATCTTTTGCCTTTTCTTCCGGAATAATACTCAAGGTACTTCCATGGGACCCTCCCTTAAAGGTTAAATCTTTGGAATATATGATTTTACCAGGATTCAATTTGGCAGGCTCCATTTTCCCTGTACTTGGTGGCGGAATATTAGGATCTAAACCAGAAACACCATAGCCGTTTGGAATTGGTGGTAGGTTATCCAAACCATCATACCACATGATATCCAAAGCAGGCATCCGCTTACGTTTCGGAAAACTGAACTTTAACGTGGAAGACATCGGAAAGAAGAAAGAATTATGACCATCCAATTTTACGGCCGAAACTTCCGATGGTAAGCCCAGATCCAAAAACTCATGGGCGGTATCCAAAATATGGGCTCCCCAGTCACCTAATGCTCCCATTCCGAAATCAAACCAGCAACGCCATTGTCCATTGATGAAATCCTTGTTGTAATTATGTCCTAAAGTCTGCATCTGCCACAAATCCCAATCCAATGTACTTGGAATTGGTTCAGCCGCTGGAAAGTTCTTCATGTTCACATCCCAACCATGCCAACGTCTCGGCATGTTCATATGCCCTACAATCTGTGTTACATCCTTAATGATGCCTGCATCCTTCCACGCTTTGAATTGGAAATAATTGGCTTCTGAATGTCCCTGGTTACCCATTTGGGTCGCCAATTTAGGGTTTTTCTTTGCTTTGGCCATCATCAGTTCCACTTCCTGGAACGTCCTTGCCATCGGTTTTTCTACATATACATGCTTACCCAGATCCAGGGCCATCATGGTAATCGGGAAATGCGAGAAATCGGGCACTCCGACGGATACCGCATCGATCTGACTCCCCATCTTATCGAACATCACGCGGAAATCCTGAAAGCGAGGAACATCCGGAAATTTCTCTAGAATTGCCTGCGTATGCTTAGCGCCCATATCGGTATCACAAAGCGCCACGATATTACAGAGCCCGGTCTTGTGGAATTCCATAAGGATCTCCGCAGCCCTGTTTCCAATCCCTACAGCCGCTAAATTAACGCGCTCATTGGGTTTGGCCATTAAGATATTGCCGATGCCACTATGGGCCAACGTTATTGCTCCCCCAGCAATAACCGACTTCTTAATAAAACTTCTTCGAGAAAAATGATGGTTCATCTTTTGAACGTCTAGGTTTATGTTAATTTTATGATTATACCTTAAAATTAAAAAAAAATCCTAATTTCGGTATCATTTGTTGACATAATCATAAACCTGTTACACATATTCTCATGTTAAATTTAAAAAGACCTCGAAGCTTATTTTTAAGCTCTTGTTTAATTCTTGGATTATCTACGGTAAACGTTTCTTGCAGTACAACAAAATCTACAAGTGGAAACGGCAATTGGAAAGACCTATTTAATGGCAAAGACCTTAGTGGCTGGAAAACAGCCGGTGGCAATGCCAAATATTTGGTAGAAGATAATAGTATCGTAGGGGTGATGACCAAGAAAACACCTAATTCTTTTTTGGTTACGGATAAGGAATACGGCGATTTTATCCTGGAATTGGATGTTAAACTGGAAGGGAATAGTACCAATTCGGGCATTCAGACGAGGAGCCATATCGATCCTAAAGGGAATAATGGCAAAGGAAGGGTGTATGGTCGACAAGTTGAAATCGATCCTACCGAACGGGCTTGGACTGGAGGAATTTATGATGAAGGTAGAAGGGAATGGTTATATCCTTTGGATCTAAATCCAGTGGCACGGAATGCGTATAAAGCGGAGGAATTCAACCATGTGCGGATTGAAGCCATTGGGAATGAGACGAGAACTTGGATCAATGGAATTCCGACATCGTATGTAGTGGATAGCTTGGATGCTACTGGATTTATTGCGCTGCAGGTGCACAGTATTCCGGATAATTTAGATGGAAAGAAGGTTTATTTTAAGAATATAAAAATCCAGACGGAGAATCTGAAACCGAAGGCTTTTCCGAAGGAGGTTTATATCGTGAACACCAATGCCAATCAATTGAGTAGGGATGAGCAGGCAAATGGGTATAAGCTGTTATTTAATGGAAAAGATCATGCGGGATGGATCAGTGCGAAAGGAAGTAAGTTTCCGGAGAAAGGCTGGAATATCAAGGATGGGATTATTTCTGTGCAGAAATCGGATGGTGGGGAATCAACGAATGGTGGGGATATTATTACGGAAAAGCAGTACAAGGCTTTTGATCTGTCCTTTGATTTTAAATTGACGCCTGGGGCAAATTCAGGGGTGAAATATTTTGTGACCTTGAATGAGAAGACTGCGGGATCGAGTATTGGTCCGGAATACCAGATTTTGGATGATGCTTTGCATCCGGATGCAAAATTAGGTAAGAATGGGAATAGGACACTGGCGTCTTTATATGATCTGATTACTTCGGATAGAAATCCTAGACCTCGTAAACCGATTGGGGTTTGGAACAGGGGAAGGATTGTGGTGGAGCCTAATAATAAGGTGACTTATTATTTGAATGGGTTTAAGATGCTGGAGTTTGTGAGGGGATCGGAAGAGTTCAGGAAATTGGTGGCTGGAAGTAAGTATAAGGATTGGGAAAGGTTTGGCGAAGCCGAACAGGGACATATTTTGCTGCAGGATCATGGGGATAATGTTTCTTTCAGAAGTATAAAAATCAAGGAGTTGAAGTAGCGTCATTGCATCCTTCTTCGCGTCATTGCGAGACCATCGTCATTGCGAGGAACGAAGCAATCTTCTCCGTCATCGCGAGACCACCGTCATTGCGAGGCACGAAGNNAGATTGCTTCGTCGTGCCTCCTCGCAATGACGGGATGGGCTCCTACCCTTCTTCCTCCACCTTTATCCCTATCACCGCTCTAATACCATCCACAGCAGCTTTAAATTTCTCCAACTCCGCTGTCTGCTGATTAATAAAACTATTATCTTCCAATCTTCCCACAACCTCATTCATCTCTTCTTCATTCTCATAAACCATCAGCCTAAACGGATTACTATAATCCTTGCTCCTCGATTTATAGATCTCCTCACAGATCCAAGTTTTGGTCTCAATCGCCTCATCCAACACATCCTCCCAAAAACCTCTATCCCATTTGGAAGCCGAAATAGCAGTCACCTCCTGCAAGGAAGCTACCGCATGGATCAACTTATCCCTTAAATATTCCGCACTGATTTCATGGTACCGATGATGGATATCCAACCAGGAATCAAGCCTTTCCTCTTTAATATCACCTAACAACGTATCCAATTTCGAAACCGGCATCAACTGCGAACCAATATTCTCAAATTCCTCCCTTTTAAACTCCTGATCTGAAATAGAGGTGCAGAAAGCCTCAAAATATTCCGGTTGAATCTGGTCCAAGATCTGACAAACCGCATAATACCGAATCAACTTCCTGAACAGCTTATAAGACTCCCTAGGCTTCATCAAAACCACCTTCCGCTTCGAAAATTCCGCATTCTGCAGCGTAATCTCCACTTTAGAATCTCCTTCCCCTTCTAACCATGATATCGCATCCGTGGAGTTAATCGAATGTCCTACGGCAATCTCGATCTCCTTTAAGGAAGTAAAAAGCTCATTTACCGTATCCGGAGCTAAGATATCATATTCAAAATACTGGTTCTTAAAACTTCGTTTATCCCTGCTGATGAACTTGTTGGTGTTCCGCATCAAGGCATACATATTATACATGAACCAATAGCCCGGAATAATCACCAAACGATCATTTGTCGTATCATTACTGATCAGCGAAAAAGGAATTTTAATATCCAGCTCATGCAGAAAATCACCTTTCACGATCAAGGTATAAGAGGCAAACCTGGAGTTATGCTTCAAACTGACACATAGCCCTGGCCAGAATCCCCTTCCTGCAATGATCTCACCATCTGCACCACGGGAATTATGGTTGGAACCAACCGTAGCTCCAGCAGCCATATTGCTCTGTCCTTTGATCAATGCCGCACACAGANNAAACGAATTGTTATGATGCTGCTCATGCGCCGGAAAGATCAAGGAGTTCAATACCTCACAACAGGATATGGTCGAATTATCCCCTAAAAAAGAGTTGATCAAACGCGCGCCATATTTCAATTGGGAATAGGAGGATAAAATGAACCTCACCGCTTTAACCCCGTAAAATACACGACATCCATAGCCAATGATCCCATTCACCAACTCACAACCCTCACCGATCTGCGTATAGGCCTCAGCAGTAGAATTTATAGTTAGATTTTTTAGCTTACTGATCCCCTTGATATAGGCATCAGATCCGATCTTTACATTTTTGATGGTATGGGAATTCTTGATGACCGTACGATCACCAATCTCACTGTAATATCCTCTGATGGTATCAAAACCATTATTCGTGATATCCCAAAAACGCTGTTGCAATTTCTTATCCTGCCTGTTCCTGGTCCAAAGGTAAACATCCGCTGCCTGCATGCCATCAAATGGCAATACCGACCGACCTCCATTCTCATTGCACAGTTCCAGGTAGATCCGGCTATAATCCTGATCCCCCTCCTTTAAGATCCCATTTCCGAACTTCGCGTTGGAACTGGTCTCCATTTCATTTACATTCAACAGAATCACTTCATTGCCCACTATATAATGCGCAATATACCGCACCTGATGCAGGGCAACGCAATCACCGATATCACAACTGATCACTTGGGAGTTATAAATCCCAACGGCTAGTCGGATATCCCTATATTCCAGATAAACCTCCTCCATATCACCGATGCGGACCAGTCCATAGAATTTGGATCGCTTGATCTGGTAGGGAAGAAACTTATCCGTCACCAGTACATCGTTCCAATTGGTAGATTCATTACTGTTTGACTCTAAAATCTCGATCTCTACTGCCGTAAGATTACGATATTTTTTTTCGTTTTTCTGTTGTTTTAATCGTAGGTAATATTCATCTTTCCCTTCAGGTAGATAAGCCTGTGGAATAAAGTCGTATCCAATACGGCTTAATGGAATTTTATTGATATACCCCATAAACCTCCTATTCTACGGTAACCGACTTCGCTAGATTTCTTGGTTTATCAACATCCAAACCACGATAAACACCGATATAATAAGAAAGCAATTGTAGAGGAACCACGGTCAATAATGGTGCGATCACCTCATCCACAACAGGAACGAACATTACATCATCCGAGATGCTTGGGGTGATCTCATCACCTTCCGAAACAACGGAAATAACTTTTCCCTTACGCGCTTTGATCTCCTGGATATTGCTGACAATCTTCTCATGGTAAGTATCTTTACTCGCAATAAACACCACTGGAAGTTGATCATCGACCAATGCGATTGGTCCATGTTTCATTTCCGCAGCTGGGTATCCTTCTGCATGGATGTAGGAAATTTCCTTCAATTTTAATGCACCTTCCAAGGCAGTAGGGAAATTATAGCCTCTACCCAAATAAAGCACATCATGTGCATCTTTATATTTATAAGCGATGGCTTTGATATTATCCACCTCATTGTCCAATACCCATTGCACTTTCTCCGGAATACTGTTCAATTCCTGCGATAGTTCGGTAAAGCGCTCTGCCGAGATAGTACCTTTTTCTTTGGCTACTTTTAATGCCAACAGCATCAATACCGCCAATTGGGCCGTATAGGCCTTGGTACTTGCCACACCGATCTCCGGGCCTGCATGGGTATAACAACCTGCATGGGAAAACCGTGCTATGGAAGAACCAACCACATTCACAATACCAAAAATGGTTGCGCCCTGCTCTTTCGCACGCTCTAACGCCACCAAAGTATCAGCGGTCTCCCCACTTTGGGAAATGGCAATGATCACATCGTCTGAATTCACGATCGGGTTTCTATAACGGAATTCGGATGCATATTCCACTTCCACATTGATACGGCATAGCTCTTCGATCACATATTCCGCTACCAGACCAGCATGCCAGCTTGTTCCACAAGCCACAATAATGATCCTACGAGCCGCCATTAATTTATCTTTGATGGCATCGATTCCACTCAGGATAATACGGTCCTCGTTCAATACCAAACGTCCTCTTAGCGAATCCGCAATGGTGATCGGCTGTTCGAATATTTCCTTCAACATGAAATGGTCAAAACCACCCTTCTCGATTGCTGCCAATTCAAGATCTAATTTTTGAACAAATGGTGTGATGATCTCGTTACCGAGATTCTTCAGAATCAATTCATCAGGCTTTACAATCGCCAATTCATAATCATTGATATAGACTACTTCCTTGGTATAAGCCAACATCGGCGAAGCATCAGAACCCAAGAAATGCTCATTCTGACCAATTCCGATCACCAATGGACTTCCCTTTCTAGCTGCAATGATCGTATCGGGTTGATCTGCTGCAATCAAAAGGATCACATAAGCTCCTGTAACACGTTTTAAGGCTATACGGATAGCCTCTTCCAAGCTACAATTATTGTTTTCTTTAATGTCTTCAATAAAATTCAATAACACCTCCGAATCCGTATCCGAATGGAACTCATAGCCGTCTTTCAGCAATTCGTTCTTGATCTGGGCATAATTCTCAATGATACCATTGTGGATCATGGCCAATTTTCCAGACTTGGAATAATGGGGATGTGCGTTTCGGTCTGAAGGCTCACCGTGGGTTGCCCAACGGGTATGACCAATTCCAGTGGTGCCAGCCGTGGATTGATTGCCTACAAATTCTTCTAATGCGGCTACTTTACCAGCCTTTTTATACACCTGCAATTTATCGCCTTGTTGAAGTGCAACACCTGCACTGTCATAACCACGATATTCTAATTTCTTTAAGCCATCAATCACGATTGGATAGGCTTGTCGCGTTCCGGTATAACCGACGATTCCACACATATTTGATTATTTTAATTTAAGTTTCGTGTTAAATACGCGCCAAATATAATTATTTTCTGCGCAATCGATTGCACATTTGCCAAAAACAAAAACCGAACTAGGTTCGGTTTTCTGGAATAATATTTTATTTGTCGAGTTCAAATTTATAACCCACTCCTTTAACAGTGGTTACATAGGTATCGCCTATTTTTTCTCGGAGCTTTCGGATATGTACATCGATGGTTCGATTTGTAACAACCACTGAATCCTCCCAGATGGCTTTTAATATCTGCTCTCTCGAAAAAACCTTGTTCGGTTTCGATGCCAACAGGTACAACAATTCAAATTCCTTTTTCGCTAATACAAACTTTTCTTCACCACGATACACCAAGAAGGAATCCCTATCAATAATCAGATCGGAGATCTCCAACTTATCGGTTGTCGAATCATCAATGTTATCCGCAGCATTTCTACGTAAGATCGCATTGATACGGCTCATCAAAGCACGTGGTTTAATCGGCTTGGCAATATAATCATCTGCACCTACGTGAAATCCCGCAATTTCCGAATATTCCTCGCTCCTAGCGGTCAAGAATACCATAAAGGTCTGCTTGAACTCTGGAAGAGCCCTTAATAAACGGCATGTTTCGATACCATCCATCTCAGGCATCATCACATCTAAAATAATTAAATCGGGGTTAGATTCTTTGGCTACTTTTAAAGCCACTTTTCCATTTGGTGCGGTAAAAACCTGGTATCCTTCTTTTGTTAAATTATAGGAAATTAATTCAACTATATCTGCCTCATCATCAACAACCAGTATCTTTTGCTTATTAGCCATATTCTGAATATTTTTTGCTAAGATATGTACTTAATCATAAAATAAAGTTAACCAAATATTACCAAATTGTTAAGTGGTAAAAAATACTTAACAATGGCTTTTCCTTAATTTAAATATTTAGTTAAGAAATCTTCCAATGATTTGCCTCTTAAATTCTTTGCAATGATCTTTCCGTCGGTATCCAAAATATACGATGCGGGTATCCCTTTAATGGAATAATCGATAATTAATGGCGAACCCCAAGCCTTCAGGTCGGAGATATTCGTCCAGGTTAATTTGTCATCTGTAATCGCACGCATCCAAGATCCCGGGTTATCATCCAAGGAAACCCCAAGGATAGTAAAATTCTTGTCCTTTAATTTTGCATAAAGGTTCACTAGGTTAGGGTTCTCTTCCCGACATGGCATACACCAGGATGCCCAAAAATCNNCAAACAGATCCTTAATCTGGTCGGTATAGGTGATCAATTCACTTTCCGACATCTCAGGGTCCAAGGTGGTCATGGCATAAAAACCAGCCAGATCTTTGTTCTTATTCGCATAGTCGACTGCCTTAGCCGTGTAATCCTTGAAATAAGGCTCGAATTTCATCAGCATTTCTGAACGAAGATTCTGCACCTCATTACTTCCCATTTCGGCAGTCGCTTTGGTGAACACCTGCTGCAACGAATCCCGAACAAAATCGATCCTCGATTTCAATGGCGCAAATTCCTTTAATTTTTGGCTAAGTTCCGATCCCTGAACGTCATAGGTCTCCGGTTGTTGAAGGTCAACCACAAACTTCAATTCTTTCCCAGGCTCTAGGATAATAGGATACCTATTATTCCCTACCTGCAAGGTCAATAAACGTTCCTGCGTGGCCGGTCTTTCGAATTTGAATCGATTCCCATCTGCAATAAAGGTGGAATCCAATTTCCGATCACCCTCAAAGAAGTTCACGACTTTTACATTACCCGGATTATTGATCTCTCCGGTTACCAGAATGGTATCTTTATTGGAACATGCGGAAAGCCCCAACAGCAAGCTGCTGAATATTCCCACATGTTTTACTAATTTTTTCATCTTGTTTATTTTACGAATTCCCTTGCTTTTGCAATGGCTTTTTCCAATCCTTTGGCATCTTTACCACCGGCAGTGGCAAAGAATGGCTGACCACCACCTCCACCTTGGATCTCTTTCGCTAATTCACGAACGATATTTCCGGCATGGTATCCCTTTTCTTTGGCCAAACCATCAGAAATCATCACCGTTAAGCTTGGTTTTCCATCAAAATCAGCACCCAATACCAGGAATAGGTTATCCACAGCACCTTTTAAGGTGTATGCCAATGTTTTTACTGCATCAGCATTCGGCAATTCCACTACGGTAGCCAAATAATTCACCCCATCAATCTGCTCCAATTTGGATTTCAGGTCATTCATCAAGCCTTGGGATTTCTCCTTGATGTAATTTTCGATCTCCTTCTTCAAGGAATGATTTTCATCGATCACTTTGCTTAAAGCCGAAACAAAATCTTTTGGATTGTTCAATAATTCCTTGAAATTACCCATCAATTCAAAATATTCACGGATCACCTGAGCCGCTTTGGTACCGGTAATAGCCTCGATCCGTCTTACTCCCGCTGCAACAGCCGATTCCGACATGATCTTGAAGAAACCGATCTCTCCCGTTCCTTTTACATGTGTACCACCACAAAGTTCTTTGGAATACGCATCATCAAACGTAATCACACGAACATGATCTCCGTATTTCTCACCGAACAAGGCGGTAACTCCCGATTCGATCGCTTTCTGATACGGAACATTGCGTTCCTCTTTCAACAGGATATTCTCCCTGATCTTCGCATTGACGATATCTTCGATCTGTTTGATCTCCTCATAGCTCAATTTGGAGAAATGGGAAAAGTCAAAACGCAGCACATCCGGCGATACCAACGATCCCTTTTGGTTGACATGCTCGCCCAATACCTGCTTCAATGCCGCATGCATCAAGTGGGTTGCCGAGTGATTCGCTTCCGTATCTTTCCTTTTTGCCACATTCACAACAGCTTCAAAAGTACCTTCCAAACTGGTCGGTAATTGATCCGTATAATGGATGAACAAGCCATTCTCTTTCTTCGTATCTACAATTGCTATCTTCTCGTTGGATTCAAGCGCGCGTAAATAGCCTGTATCGCCTACCTGACCACCACCTTCGGCATAAAAAGGCGTTTCAGCAAGCACTAATTGATATTGTTCTTTTCCTTTGGCAGATACTTTACGGTATTTCAAGATCTCTGTTTGACTTGTCAATTGATCGTAGCCAACAAATTCAATTTCCTGATCTTCATTTACCAGTACCCAGTCGCCCGTATCAATGGCCGTAGCGGCACGAGAGCGTTCTTTTTGGGCAGTCAATGCCTTTTGGAAACCATCCATATCTACCGAAAGTCCTTTTTCTCTTGCCAATAGCTCGGTCAAGTCGATCGGAAATCCGAAGGTATCAAACAGCTCGAAAGCAAAGTTGCCATCGATATGGGTATTGGTTTCAATATAATTTTCAAAGCGTTGTATACCCGCGGTCAAGGTACGCAAGAAAGATACTTCTTCCTCCAAAACGACCTTTTCAACGAAATCCTGCTGTTGGTATAGTTCATCAAATACCCCTTTGAACTGCTCCGCCAAAACAGGCACCAATTCATGGATAAAAGGTGTTTTAAAATTCAGGAAGGTATAAGCATAGCGTACGGCTCTTCTCAATATCCTACGGATTACATAGCCTGCCTTATTGTTGGATGGCAATTGTCCATCTGCGATGGCAAAGCTCACCGCACGGATATGGTCGGATAATACGCGCATCGCGATATCCGTTTTTTCATCAGCTCCATAAACAATCCCCGATTTCTCCGCAATAAATTGGATCAAAGGCTGGAAAACGTCCGTATCATAATTGGATGTTTTTCCTTGGATACAACGAACCAAGCGTTCGAAACCCATTCCCGTATCCACATGTTTCGCTGGCAACTGCACCAATGAACCATCTTTCAGCCTGTTGAACTGCATGAATACCAAGTTCCAGATTTCGATCACCTGCGGATCATCCGCATTCACCAATTGCTGGCCAGCAACAACTGCGCGTTCCGAATCCGGACGCATATCGTAATGGATTTCGGAACATGGACCGCATGGCCCCATGTCGCCCATCTCCCAGAAATTATCTTTCTTGTTCCCAAGAAGGATGCGATCTTCTGCAATCAGTTCCTTCCAGAAATCATAAGCCTCCATATCCCGCTCCAGACCTTCAGCAGCATCGCCTTCAAAAATCGTCACATATAGACGGTCCTTATCCAGTTTGAATACTTCGGTCAACAGTTCCCAAGCCCAAGCAATCGCCTCTTTCTTGAAGTAATCGCCAAAAGACCAATTCCCTAGCATTTCGAACAAGGTATGGTGGTAGGTATCTATCCCCACCTCTTCCAAATCGTTATGCTTTCCAGATACACGAAGGCAACGTTGCGTATCGGCCACACGTGGGTATTTAATGGCCGCCTCCCCTAAGAACAAGTCCTTGAACTGGTTCATGCCCGCGTTCGTGAACATTAAGGTGGGGTCGTTTTTTACCACTACTGGTGCCGATGGTACGATCTGATGTCCTTTACTCTTGAAATAATCTAAAAAAGCCTGACGAATTTCTCTACTTGTCATTGGTGATGATATATGAATTTTAACGCAAAACTACTAAAAATAGGGATAATTTTAGTAAATTTAAACACTGAAAAACATAGACTCGAAATACATGAAGATGACCATTATTGTTCCAACGGATTTCTCCAGCAACGCAAAATACGCTGCAGAATACGCTTGTGAACTGGCGGAATCCAAAGATTACGGCATACATTTATTACACAGTTACACGACTTCTTCTGTATTGGATGAAGGCATGGAAGAACCGAATGATCCAACGCTTAAAGCGGATGAAACGATACAGGAACTGAAGGATGAATTGCTGCAGCAATACCCAGGCCTTTCCATCACCTTTGAATGTTCCCGTAGCCTGATAATCGATAAATTGACCGAATTGTCCAGCAATAACGAGTACGGAATGATCATCATGGGTGCATCGGGCGAAAGCCAACACAAACCGATCTACTATGGAAGTACCACACTTGCAGTAGCTGCCAAATCTGAAATCCCGGTATTGGTCATTCCTAATAATCCGACTCAGGTTGACAATACACATGTGGCCTTGTTGACTAATTTCAAACCAGAGGAATTGGATACTTTAAAAGCTTACATGAAATGGATCGCCAACGTGGATGAACTAACCCTGATCCATGTATTCAAGGACAGCCAAAAGAAACAGAATGTGGATGACACCTTGAATTCTTGGGCTTTCAACATCCGTGAAATGGTGGGAATCGGTCAAGTGAACAGCATTTCTGAACAAGTACATAGTGATGATGAATCCTTGGATACGGTTCCTGAAGTGGTGAACAACCTCATTGACCAAGTCAATCCAAGCATCATCTTGGTTACTCCAAGCCGAAAAACATTCTTTGAGCGTTTGTTCAAGTCATCGGTCTCTAAGGCCATCGCACTGGAATTGACCAAACCTGCATTTTTTGAAAAAGTTTAAAACATTATAAACAATAGCTCATGGGCAAATTACTAATACCTATTGATTTCTCTGAATACTCCAATACAGCGTTGAACTACGCTTGCGAATTGGCCAAGGATGCTGGACACAGCATCGATCTTATCCATGTATTCGCGCAGCACTCCAACAGCTATGCTAATGTAACCGGAGAGTCTCCTCTTCTTGACCCTCGTGTTCCGGAGGCCAAACAGAACATGGAAAACCTGCTGAACGAATACCGAAATAAATTCCCAGGGCTTAGCATCGAAGGATTGTTTAGGGAGGGAAATCTTTATGATGAGATCAAAGCGGTAACCAATGCAAGAGCTTATGAAGCGGTGGTCATGGGCACACAGGGTTCTTCGGGCCTAGAAGCTGTCTTCATCGGCAGTAATACCTACGATACGATCATGAATACCACTACTCCTGTTTTGGCCATTCCTGATTCTGCAAAAACCTATAAGAAAAACAAGATCGCCCTGCTTTGTAATTTCAAAGAAGCTGAGTTAACAGCATTGGCGCAGGCAATCCCTTTGTTCAAGGTAGATTATCAATTGATCTTGATCCATGTGAATGCTTCCGATAGAGCCATCAAGGATATCGATGCTGATTTCAAAAACTGGATCAACCGTATCGAGTCGGAACTGCACATCCACGATATTTCTTATATCATCAAACCACAAACCTTGTTCATGGGCAAGAAGGAAAGTGTTGCACAGGGCATCACATCCGTCCTAATCGATGAGCAAGTAGACATCTTATTGCTTACAAAAAGTAAAAAAAGTGTTTTCCGCCAGTGGACGGAGGGTAATGTCATTAAGAAACTGGCATTTAACATCCAAATCCCGACCTTCTTTGCTAGAGTTCTTATAGCAAAATAACTACAAAAATTTTCTCGAATAAATAATTGTTGCCAGGATACAAACATTTTGGCAACAATTTTGTCATGTATGGCAAAATAGCATAAAACATATATGAAAACACTTTACTTTAAAAAAGCTAGCATGCTTGCAGTAGCGGGTCTACTTGCAACAACTGCATTCGCTCAAAACACCACTACAGTAGATGGAACGACTATCTTAGGTCCTTCAACAGAATACAGAACCTGGTCTATCGGAGTCAATGCTGGTGTATTGAACCAATCCAATATCTTCGGATTCAACAGAGATGGTTTCGATAAATTGAAGCACAATGTTGGATACAGCGCATACATCAAAAAACAAATCTCTCCATCTTTCGGATTGAAAGCACAATACTTAGGTGGTAAAGTAGCTGGTGTAAATGAAAATGCAACAGGTACGATGGTTTCTGAATTTGAAACTAAACTTCCTTGGTCTGTTGCTTTATCTGGTGAATTCACTGCAGCAAATACTAACTGGAGATTCTTCAACAGCATCATCAAACCTTACATGGCATTTGGTTTAGGTGCGATGAACTATGAAACAACCACTACAACAGCTGATGGAACTGCTACAACTGCAGATTCTCAAACTAAACTTTACGTACCAGTTGATGCTGGTTTCAAATTCGCAGTAGCTAAAGGAATCAACATCGATTTAGGATACCAATTGAACTGGGCTAACCAAGATTTCGACGGTAAAGCTGGTGGTCAATACAAAAACGATCTATTCTCTTATGCACACGCAGGTTTAGAGATCGCTTTGGGTGATGGTAGCAAACCTTACTTAGGAAACAGCAACCCAGTAGCGACAATCAAAGCTAACTACGATGAATTGAAAGCAGAACGCGATGCATTGATCGCAGCTACCAACCAATTGAAATCTGAAATCTCTACAATCAATAACGATTTGAAAGATGATGATGGTGATGGTGTTGCGAATAAATTCGACAAATGTCCGAACACACCTGCTGGAACTAAAGTTGATGGTTCAGGATGTCCNNGAAATGAAAAACGAAACTAAAGTAGTAGAGAAAATCGTTGTTACGGAAGAAGATAGAAAAGTAGTAGATGAGGCGATCAAAAACCTAGAATTTGATTTAGGTAAAGCGACTATCCGTCCTACTTCTTACTCTTCATTGAACAGAGTTGCTGCTTTATTGATCGAGAAAAACTTCAGCTTGAAACTTGCTGGTCACACAGACAACACAGGTTCTATGCAAACAAACTTACGCTTGTCTAACGAACGTGCTGAATCAGT
>DCOH01000064.1 GCA_002322865.1 Sphingobacterium sp. UBA1575
CCTCTTCCTGCAGAAACAACGATCTCCGCTTCTGGAAGCGTCACTTTATCCGTTGCGCGAACGATATCCTTCACCAATACATTGAAATCTGTTGCTTCGATGTTTGGCGTAAAATCTACGATTTCAGCTGAACTACCCACTTTTTTGACTTCAAATGCATTTGGATTAACGGCAATAACCTTCACCGCCGATTTGATAACCTCGGTCGCGAAAGCCTTATTCGAGAAAGCGGTCTTTTTGATCTCCATGCTATCGCCTTGGAAGCTTGGAAGATTGATCGCGCCATCCGCCAATCCAGCATCTAATTTAGCCGCTACCCGTGGTGCCAAGCCTTTTCCGCTGAAGGAATTCGACAAGACCACCACTTTCGATGATTCTTGCTGCGCAGCTGATGCGATGATCGATGCATAGGCTTTGTTCACAAAATTCTTTAGGTTCTCTTGGTTAGCGTTCAATACCTTGCTAACCCCATATTTCCCTAATTTTTCCAATTCCGCAACATCCACGTTTCCGATGGAAAGTGCGGTAACCGAATCCCCTAATTGATCAGCGATCGCTTTAGCATAGGATGCTGCTTCAAAAGCCGATTTTTTTAAGGTTCCGTCTGTATTTTCGATATATACTAAAATTGCCATGATAATTTCTTTTTAAGGATTAGATAACTTTTGCCTCGTTGTGTAATAATTGAACCAATTGATCGACTTCATCAACCAATTTAACGGCTCCGCGAGGAGCAGGGGATTCAAATTTACTGATGCTCGACAATTCGGCTACTTCAATAGGCTCTACAACCTGCAAAGGCTTTGTTCTTGCACCCATGATACCACGCATATTCGGGATCTTAGGCTCTGCAACACCTTCAGCTGTTCCCACAACAACCGGAAGAGAAACGGTCAATACCTCTTTTCCGCCTTCGATCTCGCGATCGATGGTAGCTTCCGTTCCTTGTATATCTAATTTTTTAGCAATGGATACCGATGGAAGGTTCAATAACTCCCCCAATAATGCAGCTACTTGCGCCCCATTGAAATCGATGGATTCACGGCCGGTCAAGATCAGGTCAAATCCTTGTTCTTTCGCATATTTAGCAATCTGATTGGCTACGAACCAAGCATCACGCGGTTGGGCGTTGATGCGAACAGCATCATCTGCGCCAATGGCCAACGCCTTACGGATCGTAGGTTCTGTGGAAGCATCTCCAACATTGATCACCGTTACGGTGCCTTTGCCACCTTCTGCCAACTCCACCGCTTTCGCTAAAGCAATCTCATCGTATGGATTGATGATGTATTGAACACCGTTGGTATTAAATACCGTGTTATCATTCGTGAATGTTATTTTGGAAGTGGTGTCAGGGACATTACTGATACATACTAATATTCTCATAATTCTAACGTTTTACACAAACCTACTTTTTTTTGTAAGCATTTCAAAACCTTTCCAAAACCAGAGGTCATGGAATTGTCATTTTCTATGCTAGCATAGTAATTTTATTCCTTCTTATAGCGCTCCCACGCAATTATTATTTGCTTAACTTTGGGGATGCAAACGCGATTAGATCAACTTAAAGAGTTTTTAAAGGAATCTCCACAGGATCCTTTTTTGAAGTATGCCCTGACGATGGAGTATGTGAAAATGCAGGATAACAAGCTTGCCTTGGCCGGATTTGAGGATTTGGTAAAGGAACATGCTGATTATGTTGGGACCTATTATCATTTCGGGAAGTTTTTGGAAGGGCAGGGGGAGAAAGATAAGGCCATTGAAATCTATGAAAAAGGGATCGCTATTGCCCAATCCAAGCGTAATTTCCACGCCTTAGGGGAGCTGAAGAATGCCTTGTTGATGGCACAGGGGCTTCTGGATGAGGATGAGTAAATAAGAATGATTAGATGAGTAAATGGGGGTGATTAGATTAGTAAATGGGGGTGATTAAAGGTTAAGAGGGAAACCTAAATGTTAAATTTTCCTAAACAACCATTTATGGTATCTTTTTTGTTTTTTAAAAGTATATCATAAAAATCATGCGCAGGCTTACTTACATATTATTCAGTATCATCCTCTTGGTTTTTGGTTTTAGTTGTATCAATAACAAAACCAATGTAAACCAGTTGGTGGGTAATGAGGGTAATGCGTTAAAGGGTACTGGAGTGGTTGGAACCTATGAAGGAAAGCTTCCATGCGCGGATTGTACCACGATTTCAACGGTTTTGAGCTTGGATAACAATAAGAATTACCTCATGCGGTATATGTATGTTGGGAAGAGCGAAGAGGTGTTTGAGCATAAAGGTAAGTGGCAATTGGATAATGATATTCTGAGTTTGGAGAATATTGATTATAATTTCAGGATATCGAATGATCAATTGCAACAGTTGGATTTGTCCGGAAAAGAGATCAAAGGCGACCTCGCCGAGAAGTATGTGCTCTTAAAGATTAAGTAGGATTTTATTGGAATGAATGTAAGGTATTACTTTTTTGCGTCATTGCGAGGAGGTACGAGGAAGCAATCTTTGCATAAGTCGAAAGATTGCTTCGTTCCTCGCAATGACGCGGGGAAGATTGCTTCGTTCCTCGCAATGACGGTTATTTATGCTCGCAAATCTCCTTCAAAACCCCCACCACAAAATCCACTTCCTCCTTCGTATTATACTTACAGAAAGAAAATCTCACTGATGGTCTTTTCGGATCAGCACAGATCCCCCTCAACACATGCGAACCAATATCCGAGCCCGAGCTACAAGCCGAACCACCAGAAGCCGAAACCCCTTTGATATCCAAATTGAACAATAACATATCGCCCATATTCGTACATGGCAAGGACACATTCAATACCGTATACAAAGCCTTATCCGCATCTGTCTCCCCATTGAACTGTACCCCAGGAATCTCCTGTACCAATTTATCCTTCATATAATCCTTCAGCCCTTGTATATGAGCCTGATGCTCTTCCATCTCCTCATAGGCCAATTCCAGCGCTTTCGCTAAGCCCACAATACCATACACGTTCTCTGTTCCTCCACGCATATTCCGTTCCTGTGCACCTCCATAAATCAACGGCTTGATCTTATTCTTCCCATTGATATATAAAAATCCCACCCCTTTTGGGCCATGGAATTTATGCGCCGCACCCGTAATAAAATCGATCTTCAGATCAGAAAGGTCATGCTTATAATGTCCCATGGTCTGCACCGTATCCGAATGGAAAACCGCATCATACTGCTCACATAGCTCACTAACCCGTTTGATATCCGTCAAATTCCCCAATTCATTGTTCGCATGCATAATGGAAACAAAAGTCCTTGGGTTCTTCGCCAATAATTCTTCCAAATGGTTCAGGTCGATGTTCCCTTTCGAATCTACCTTCAACAGATCCAGTTGGATCTTTCCGGCATGAGCCAGTTCTTCCAAGGTATGAAGCACCGCATGGTGTTCGATAGGAGAGGTAATGGCATGGGTAATCCCATAACATTCAATGGCACGTACAATGGCCATATTATCCGCCTCGGTACCACCAGAAGTAAAGAAAATCTCCGATGGGGAAGCATTAAGTAATTTAGCTACAGTTCTTCTTGCTTTTTCCACAATGGTCTTGGTTTCACGGCCGTGCGCGTGAATAGAAGAAGGGTTCCCGAAGTTTTCATTCAGGGTTTTAACCATCGCTTCGATAACTTGTTTATCTAAAGCTGTGGTCGCGGCATTGTCAAAATAAACTTGCATAAAGGCAAATATAATTAATCGTTAGGAGAATCGTTTGTAATTTTCTTATTTCTGACCATCATCAGACCTATTGATATCAAGCCTGTTAGTAAAGCCAAATAAACGATCAAATCCTTATTCTTCGTATAAAATGTTAATTCTTCATTCAGGTTGATTTCCTGCGATAGGGCTGTTGGCACCCACCAACTCGAACGTTGAACAATATCCCCGCGCTGGTTGATAAAGGCTGAAATACCTGTATTGGCCGAACGCACCACCCATCTTCTGTTCTCTATCGCCCTTAATTTGGCATAGAGTAAATGCTGATCCTTGCCGGAGGTATCACCCCACCAACCATCATTGGTGATGATAGCTATGAACTGTGCCCCTTTGGCCACATACTCTGCCACGTAATTCCCCCAGATGGATTCATAGCAGATCACCGGAGCCGCGCCAATCCCGCTCGCGGAATAGAAAACCGAAGGTTCTTCCTGACTACCATAACCACCTGTTGTTCCGCCAAAATGTTTGAACAATGGTTTCATAAAGGCGAGTTTAGATCCAAATGGCATCAATTCGGCACCAGGTACCAATTTTGATTTATGGTAGAACTGCAGTTTGCTGGATCCGTCGATCAGCACAGCCGCATTAAAATTATCTTGGAATAGATTTCCGACCTGTCTCGCCGTAAAAGTACGTTGGTCATCATAAAACTGATAGCTTTCAATTCCCGAAAGTATATTGCCATTGTGGTAGGGTTCCAGGAAATCAATCACCGCACGATATTGTGGATATTCGCGGAATTCCTCCTCATTGATACCGCCATAATTGGAAATGGCCGTTTCTGGCCATATAAAAAATTCCGTATTCAATTTCGCCACTTTCTGCGAAAGATCCATCAGCACCTTCATCTGTTCCTCAGGTGTAATCGGTCCCCATTTTCCAAAAGGATCGATGTTCGGTTGAACCGTTACGACCTCGGATGGATTGATGTGTTCTTCATATTGGCTATAGGCGATAATAGATCCTACGGAAGGGATCAGCAATAATGCTGCGGTAACCGATAATAGGATTTTATTGCTGTAAACTTCTACTTGCTCTCTTCTTTGCCAGTACCATAGGAAAACAACAACATTGACCAGCCAGATCCATAAGGTTCCACCATAAACTCCTGTCACACTATACCATTGTACCAACTGGTGGAAATTCGAAAAGCCGTTTCCAAGGGTCATCCAAGGGAAAGAAAGATCCCAATATTGGTGCAGGTATTCGTAAGCGATCCAAAAGGAAATCAGCCCTATAAAACTTAAAAGGATGGAATTTCTTTTCCGCATTTGATAATACAGTCGAAACGCCAATGCCATGAGCAATGGTCCGAGGGTATACGGGATCAGGGCAACAAAAAGGGATGGTAGGGCAGGTAAAAATGCGTTCATGGCATTATACACCCAATAAATGGAAGCGGTATTCCAGATAAAACCGGTAAAAAAAGCCAATCCAAAAACCTTACTGCCCTTCCGTTTATAGTTCCCGCGCATCACCTGCTCAATGGCAACCAATAAAGGTACAAAACCAATGAACAGCAAAACGCTGGAGTAAGGGATAGGAGGCCAAGCCAACCACAATAAAAAAGCACTTAACAGCGCCAAAAGGTAATTATTGCGCATGACTTATAACTGGCTTAGGATTTCTGCCTTCTTGGTCTCGTATTCCGCTTGGGTGATCAATTGCTTATCATACAAGTTCTTTAATTTTTTCAGTTTAGCCGTGATCTCATCTTCCTCTTCCTGCTCCACTTTAACAGGTTCTGGTCTTGCAGGTTCAGGTCTAAAAGGCTCGGGTTGAATAGGTTCAGGTCTTTCAACCGCTGGTTTAGCCTCTTCAGCAACCGGACTTGGCNNCGTGGCGTAGTATTAAAACCCTGGAAAGTCTTCGGTGATTCCTCTTCCTTAACCTCTGGTTTAGGTGCCGAATAAACAGGCTTATTCTCAATAACAATTTTATTTTCCTTGGCTTCCAGCTTCTGGTTCTGTAAATTATCCAAAGCCGCCTTGATCAATTGGTATAATTTCCTGGCCTGCGTTTTAGGGATATAATCTATGGTCAGGTTTTCTCCGGTAAAAGGGATCACGGTTACTTTCGAACCGAAGATTTCCTCTTTGAAAGCGATATCCTTCACATCCTGCCAAGAAAAGATCTCAAAATTTGTTGCCAGACCCAACTTGGTGAATTCGCATAAGAAGATGCGCTTGTTACTCACGGTGATCGAATCCGGTAAAAGCGTTACGGCCGGTTTCTTCTGCAGGGCAATATAATTGATGGATTCGCCAAGTGTAAGCATATCCAGGATCTTTCCGTGGATTTTCTCTACGACCTTTGGGTCCTGGCCATCCTGTACATATTTGTCGATTTGATAATTTTCCATGTTCAAATTCTTTTTTTAATGTCTATAAAAATTAATCTAGACCAGCCACGCAACATACAAACTCGCCTTTGATGGGATTGGTCTCGAAATGGGTCTTTAGTTCTTGCAGGGTTCCACGTACGGTCTCTTCATATAATTTACTGATCTCCCTGGAAAAGGAAGCCTGTCTATCGGGACCAAAAACGCCTATGAATTCATCAATGGATTTTAGGATCCGATGCGGGGATTCGTAAAAGATCATGGTACGCTTCTCTTCTGCCAAGGCTTTCAACCGGGTCTGTCTGCCTTTCTTGACCGGAAGGAAACCTTCGAAACAGAAACGGTCGTTGGGAAGGCCAGAATTGACCAAAGCGGGCACAAAAGCGGTCGCACCTGGAAGGCATTGCACCTCCAAACCTTCCTTTATGGCTTCGCGAACCAATAGAAATCCAGGATCGGAAATAGCTGGCGTACCGGCATCCGAGATCAATGCGATCTGATTTCCCTCCTTCAACAATCGGATGATTTCATTGACGGCCTTGTGCTCATTATGTTGATGATGGGCAAACACCTTTTTATCGATTCCAAAATGTTTCAAGAGGGGGGCCGATGTCCGGGTATCCTCCGCCAGGATGATATCCACTGCTTTCAGCACATTGATGGCCCTAAAGGTCATATCTTCTAAATTTCCTATCGGAGTAGGTACGATATACAGCATAGGTCAAAGATAATTATTATTCATTGATTTCGAGGTAATCTGCTGCACGCGGAATTTTATGGATGATGCTCATCCATTCTTCTGGAATGTTCGTTAATTTTCGGGCTACAATATCCATCCAAGCTCCATCAACAACAACAACTGCTGCTTTCACGCCGTTTTCCTTGAATATCTCATGTCGGAAGGAGAACCTGGAATTTTTTACGTTGAACTTGATGATCTCCACACTCACTTTGATCCGTTCATCCAAGCCGATTTCCCGCAGGTAGTTCAATTCCTCCCGAAAAAGAATCGGGCCTATTTTTTTCTGGTTGAATTCGGAGAGGGAAAGACCCAATTGGTTCAACATATTGCTCCTGGCCTGCGCACAGAAATCGGCATAGGCCGAGTGGCGTAAATGTACATTGGCATCAATCTGAGACCATAAAACCTGTCCTTCGTAAAATATATTGTTTTCCATTTGTTTCGAATTGTTAATATGCCTAAATTAAGCAAAAGCGCAGAGAATTTCCCAATTTAATTCGCTGTGAAAGTAGGGTGA
>DCOH01000004.1 GCA_002322865.1 Sphingobacterium sp. UBA1575
GTAGTAGGTGGTGTAACTCCAGGAAAAGGTGGATCTGAGCACTTAGGAAAGCCTGTATTCAACACTGTTGCAGAAGCTGTAGAAAAAGCAGGAGCTAACGTAAGTATTATCTTCGTACCACCGGCATTTGCTGCTGATGCAGTAATGGAAGCTGCTGATGCAGGTATCAAAGTAATCGTTTGTATTACTGAAGGTATTCCTGTAGCTGACATGGTAAAAGTTAAGGACTATATTCAGGATAAAGATTGCCGTTTAATCGGTCCAAACTGTCCTGGTATCATTACTTCTGACGAGGCTAAAATTGGTATTATGCCAGGTTTCGTTTTCAAGAAAGGTAAAGTAGGTATCGTATCTAAGTCAGGTACTTTAACATATGAAGCAGCTGATCAGGTTGTAAGAGCTGGATTCGGAGTTTCTACAGCTATCGGTATTGGTGGTGACCCAATCATTGGTACAACAACCAAAGAAGCGGTAGAATTATTGATGAACGATCCAGAAACAAAAGGTATCATCATGATCGGTGAGATCGGCGGTGGTATGGAAGCGGAAGCTGCTCGTTGGATCAAAGAAAATGGTACTAAACCAGTAGTTGGTTTCATCGCTGGCCAAACAGCGCCTCCGGGACGTCGTATGGGTCACGCTGGTGCAATCGTTGGTGGTGCAGATGATACTGCTGCTGCGAAAATGGCGATCATGCGCGAGTGTGGTATCCGTGTAGTAGAATCTCCAGCTGAAATTGGAAAAGCTATCGCTGAAGAATTAGCGAAGTAATCGAACATATTAGAAATGGAAAAGTCCTTGCTATTACGGCAAGGACTTTTTTATTAAACTAAACAACAAACAAATTTTCCTTAAATATCTTTTTTATTGGTTTCGTAGTACTCAACCAATTGGTTCAATTCATTCAGGTCGATATCGGTTTTCAGATCTACAAAGACATGGTCCCCATCCTCATTGATCCCCAATAAAATCTTCTTGATCTTATCCCCTTTCATCAAGGTATTGATGGATATCCTTGCCCCATCACTGTGGATGCTCATCATTTCCTCGTAATTATTCCGCGCCAGGTACTTGCTGAAATTCTTATAAACCCGTTCTCCATCCTGACCACCTTCAACAGCCATAAACTTAATCTTCTTGATCTTTTTTAAGGCTAGGGCCAACATGGGATCTTCTTCTTTAAGCTCCTTGATCTCCCCACGGATAAAACTTTTCATCAATATCCCTGGCACACTCACAGAAACTACTTCTGCATCCCTGGATAGATCCGACCGATCTACAAATGCCATATTCGATCCTCTTTTTACAAAACAGCTCTGTGTTCCTATTAAAATGACTGCGGCAACTAAAATTCCTATTATACGTTTCATGGTTGGTTAGATTTATTTTTTATCGTTATTAACTAATGCATTCAGGTCATCATATTTTAAGGAGCCATCCAGGATCATAAATACGGTATCCTCGTCGGAGTTAATACTCAATAATAGATTTGATAGATAATCTCCTTCTACATTTTCTGCCAGGAATTTGATCTGGTTCCCTTCGGAATTGATCACCATCAATTCTTCGTATTTTAGGTTCTTGATCGCATTGGAAACTTCAGTTTGGATTCCTTTGTTTTCTCCTTCCAGCACCAACATTTTAATGGAGTTTATTTTTCCCAATAAAGGTTTGATCACTTCCACATCAGCGTCATCGATCTTTAATTTGTTCAACATCTTGAACATCGGTTTACCGATCTTGATGGATGTAACCCCCTTATGTTCTTTATATTGCTCGAAGATCTTATCCAATTTAGAGATCTGGGCTTGAGCCATCGTCGCCAAGAAGAGACTCATCACTAACATTAACGTTTTCATCATTTTCATTTTAGATTTCAATATGTAAGTATTTTACTTTTTCAATTCCTTTCATTCCAGCTTTCAGGTTCGTGGTGGCCAACTGAATGGCTGCTTCGGTAACTTCTAAGGCTTTTTCTTCATCGTAGATCCGAACACCATTTACCTCCACATACATTTCCTCTTCTGATGCTTCTTCGATAGCCGATTGTGTTTTGGGTTTGGCAATGTGTTTTACCCTGTTTGCCAATCTGGTATCGGTGCCTTTGGATGTTCCTTTTGAAGAAGATAGAACAGTGCTTTCTTTTTCTATTTGCTGAACCCGCTCCCTATCGACAGGCTGAACTGTTTCCCTTTCCAAGGGTTGAACTTTTTCCTTTTCAGTAGTTGTCGCCTGTGCAATCCTTTCGTTGTTTTGGTGTCCTTGATCTTGGAAACGGTTTACCACCAAAAAAGCGATCAATAAACTGGCAGCAATAGCCAAAAAAGGAACAAGTTTTCTGATTATAGGGCTGTTATGTTCCTTGATTTTCTCAGTGAACTCTTCTGGTTCTCCTGCCGATTCCTCTAACTTTTCTGAGAAATCTTCGAAGTTCCAATCCATGGTTTCTGGAGAATCCTTTAACGATTGGAAATACCCATCCCCCTCCAATTCCTTCAATCGGCGTTCCTCTTCCAGGCTGGTTTCCCCAGCCCAGTACTTAGCCTTTAATCGATCCAATTCTTCGTTTCTCATAATCAAAAACTTTTGTTAATCGTTCCTTAACGGTATTTCTTGCTCTGGAAAGGTTTACTCGAACCGCATTCTCTTCCAGGTTTGTTAAATTAGCGATATCCGAAATCTCATATTCTTCAATATCCCTCAGGTACATCACCAATCGTTGCTTTTCCGGCAGGGCATCGATGTATTTGAGTATCAGTTCCTGCGTTAGCGAAGGGTATTTTTCCACCTGCACATCATCCTGCAATTGTCCCAGGTATTTCGCCTGCCTTCCCAACCTTTCGATCTTATTGTAGGCCATATTCCTGACCATGTTCATCGCATAGCCCTCAATGGAATGCAGTGAAGACAATTGCTGCCTCATTTCCCACAATTTCATCATCACTTCCTGCACCAGATCAAAAGCATCTTCCTGATGTTCCAAAAACCTATTCGCAAAGCGGTAGAGCTTATCCTTATGGACAAATACCGTATGTTTAAAGGTTTCTTGGTTCATTGTTTTATCGCTTATTTACTAACAAGACAGGCAACAGGTCCGATCTATTACATCTAAAATGAAAAAAAAGTAAAATATATTATAAAAATCTAATAGTCAATATATTAAAAAAGCCAGAAATATAATATTTCTGGCTTTCTATCAGCGGCTAGCCTTATTTTTTATGTTCATCCGCCGAAGGACCGTACAATCCTGGCACCGGGATATCCAACAATCGTAAATAAACGGTGGCCTGTCCGCGGTGGTGGATCAGGTGGTTATGGATGATGAACCTGAAAGCACCAATCTTAGGTACTTCCGAGATAACATGATCAGCTACATGTAGCTTCCATTTTTTTGACCATTCCTCTTCATCAAAAGCATTTACGGTTTCTACGTTCTTTTGATAAGCGGCTTCCAATCTTTCTTTTATCTCTGCCACAGAAGTTGGTTTGAACGGTCTATAATCCGTCATTAAGTTAAAGCTGTCCCTGGTAAGACCCTCTGCTACCCAGCTGTGCAGTTCTACGATATGCCCCAATAAATCGCCTAAGGACATTGATTTTTCATGTGGTCTGTAGGATAAATGCTCATCCGATACACGCTCCAATATCCTTCTGGTGTTATTGGTTTCATGTTCCATCTCAATTAAAAAGCCTTGTTTAATGCTCATGATTATGCTGTTTTTGTTTCTTACGAATTTAACCAAAATCCCTCGAAAATTCCTATCTTGTTATTCTTAAAAACACCTAAGCAAATGAAACGATTACTGATCTTTTGTATCCTGATTTCTTTTTTCGGGTTACAAATCCGGGCACAATCCACCGATGCCGATTACGTAAAAACACATTATGACAAAATTGAACAATACATCACGATGCGGGATGGCGTCAAGTTGTTCACCGCGATCTATGTTCCGAAGGATCAATCCCAAAAATATCCCATCCTTTTAAATAGAACCCCATATACCGTGGCTCCATATGGAAAGGACAGCTATAAGAATAGTCTGGGAAATTTCCCTGACATGATGAAGGCGGGATATATTTTCGTGTATCAGGATGTTCGCGGAAAATGGATGAGCGAGGGAACTTTTGAAGATATCCGCCCGACAAGGACCAAGGAGAATAAGCATCAGATCGATGAGAGTACAGATACCTATGATACGATCGATTGGTTGGTGAAAAACCTGAAGAACAATAATGGAAAAGTGGGCATGTACGGGATCTCCTATCCAGGTTTTTATGCAACGGCGGGATTGATCGGATCACATCCTGCTTTGAAGGCTGTTTCGCCACAAGCTCCGGTAACCGATTGGTTTATCGGGGATGATTTCCACCATGGCGGGGCTTTATTTTTGATGGATGCCTTCCGTTTCATGTATACGTTTGATGCCCCAAGACCAAAACCGATCACTGAAAAAGATGGTCCGAAAGGTTTTGAGTTGGCATCAAAGGATTATTCGAAATTCTTTATGGATAACCCTACGCTTTCCGGACTGAAGAACAAATACCTCAGTCATACCGTTAAATTTTGGGATAACCTCACGAAACATTCCACCTTGGATACTTTTTGGATGGCCAGGACGATCACTCATCATTTAAACGATGTAAAACCTGCGGTTATGGTCGTAGGCGGAACTTTCGATGCGGAGGATACCTATGGTGCCTTTGAAACCTATAAACAGATCGAGAAGAGGAATAAGAACAACAATTCCATTCTGGTCATGGGGCCTTGGTTCCATGGAGGCTGGGTTCGATCAAAAGGAGATTCCTTTGGTGATATCCGGTTTGGTGAAGAAACCAGTACACATTATCAAAAAACATTTGAATTGCCTTTCTTTGAGTATTACCTGAAGGGAAAAGGGGATTTTAAAGCTGCCGAAGCGAATGTATTCTTCACCGGATCCAATGAATGGAAAACCTTTGAATCTTGGCCAAGCAAGAATACTACATCCTCCAGCTTATTTTTACAGGCGGATGGGAAATTAAGTCCCAACCAACCTGCAAAGAGCCATCCCTTTATCGAGTATCAATCTGATCCGAATAAGCCGGTTCCTTTTCAGGAAGGTATCATCAGCAATAGAACACGGGAATATATGGTTGCCGATCAACGCTTTGTATCGAACCGGCCTGATGTATTGGTTTTTGAAACAGAGGTTTTGGAAAATGATGTGACCATGGCGGGTTCCATCATCGCTGATCTTCATGTTTCCATGACAGGAACTGATGCTGATTTTATTGTCAAGGTCATTGATGTATATCCGGATACCAGTACGGCCACTTCACCTGTGAGCAAAGATATCGTGATGCCCAACTACCAGATGTTGGTTCGTGGGGAGATCCTTCGTGGGAAGTTCAGAAACAGTTTCAGTAAACCGGAGCCTTTCCGACCTAATGAGATCACGAATGTGAAAGTAAATCTGCCAGATGTAGCCCATACATTTAAAAAAGGTCATAAAATCATGGTTCAGATTCAACACAGTTGGTTTCCATTAGCGGACCGGAATCCGAACCAGTTTATGGATATCTATCAGGCTAAGGCGACAGATTACATCAAAAATACCCATCGGCTGTATGTAGATGCAGACCATCCGAGCAAAATCAACTTCTCGGTGTTGAAATAGTTTTTTGTGATATATTTTTGTAACGAATCATGCTGAATACTTACTAATGATTAAAAACAACATTCNNAAAAACAACAACATTGATATGAAGAGACTAATTTTAAAGAGATTATTCACAACCGCATTCGCTCTACTTTTTTCTGTGGTACTTTTTGCACAGGAGAACACTTTATTATGGAAGATTTCAGGAAATGGATTGACCAAGGATTCTTATCTATTCGGAACATTGCACATGGCCTGTGCTGAGGATTTCAAAATGGAGGATAAGGTGAAGGAAGTGGCTCAAAAAGCTGAAGCCATTGCCTTCGAAATCGATATGGCGAATCCTGAAAATATGACCAAGGTACAGGAGTTCATGAAACCAAACCTGGAATTCTTTAAGGATTTTGACCCAGCAAAAAAGAAGGTAATCGATAGCATCATGACCAGTTATCAAATTCCTCCTGCTATTTTTGATCAGGTGGCTCCTGCAGCAGTGATATCGATCCTTTCCATGCGTTCATTTGCCTGTTCGGACTTTAAAACGGTTAAGATGATGGAAAATGAGATCCGTAATCTATCTGCAGTGAATGGTAAGCCTATTGCGGAACTGGAAACCGTGGAGTTCCAGTTCAACCTGTTGAACAACCTGTTTTCACCTGAGGATTTCTACAATTACCTGACTATAGAAGGAGGATTGGAAGCATCGACAAAGAAATTGGTTCAGGCCTATTTTTCGGAGAACCTAAAGGAAATCGAGAATCTGACCATGAAATCTGGTTATCTAAGTGAAGAAGAACAAGCGAAATTTCTAGATGATCGTAATCATGCTTGGAAGGAAAAAATGCCGAATATGATGAAAGAAAAGGCTTATTTATTTGCCGTAGGTGCTGGGCATTTGGTAGGCAAGAATGGTATGATCGAATTGTTGAAAAAACAAGGGTATAAAGTGACTCCGATTTTAGATTAAATACAATTGTTTAATAAAGGGCGGTTCGAATAGAACTGCCCTTTTTTATGCTAAATCCGTTATTATTTATATGCTAAAGATTCTTCGCCACTATTGGCATTTTATAAAAAACCCTTCAGATCGCAGATTATGGCCTATCCATCCAACTGCCCGTACTAAAGTTTTTTTCACCATCTTTCTTTTAGATGTATCCATTTTAATCCTCATCTTTCCTATCTACATGTTGATTGATTACATCAATCCCATGGTAAGTACGCTGGATAATACGTTCGAAACACCTTGGAACGTATTTTGGACAGGTGTTATTTTGGTACCATTAATTGAAGAGATCCTATTTCGATTTTTGATCAAGTATAAAGGTTTCTATGGTTTTATTATTTCGCGAAATACGTGGCGTAAGTATTACCGATGGATTTTTTACAGCAGTGTAATCCTCTTCGGGTTTGTGCATTTAAGCAATTTTGATAATAATAATTTCTTATTTTATTTTTTATCCATATTCATTGTTCTTTCCCAATTGATAGGAGGAATTTCATTAGGATTTATCCGCGTTCGGATTAATTTTTTTGCTGCCTTTCTACAGCATGCCCTATGGAATTTAATGGCTTTTTCTTTGGGATGGGTTATCATCCAGCTCGACAATCCACTAATCAAATTAAATGAAAATCATATACAATTGGAGGTCAATGAATCCAACTTCAGAGATCGTTCTATTGAAAAATTTGATATGATTAGTAAAAGCGATCGGATTTATAAACTAGATATTAAACAGTATGCCTTAGCGGAAGTGATTGACAGTATTTATGGAAAGGATAAGTATCAGGTTTATGATATTTATTTAAACTTAAAATTAGAAACGCAACAAGGTATAAGTAAAGATTCCTTATTGCAGGAATTACAAAAAGAGTTAACTATTATTGAAAAATCGGAGGAGTAATTTAAAATTACTCCTTAATTCTTTTTACGATCCATGCGGCAATCAGCATACAGGCTCCTGCCAATGCCAGGCCTAAAATAGGTTGGTTTCCTAAAAGGTGCTTGATGATCATTCCTCCAAAAAATCCAGAAATAATCTGTGGGAAGGTGATGAAGAAATTGAAAATCCCCATATAAACACCCATCTTTTTTGCCGGTAGGCTATCGCTTAGGATAGCATAAGGCATTGCGAGAATACTACCCCAAGCTATCCCGATTCCAATCATAGGTAGGATCAATAGGTACTCCGACCGAATAAAGAACATGGACACCAGCGAGATTCCACCGATGGCCAAACCCATTGCATGGGTATGCGTCCGCCCCAATCTGGATGCTATTTTTGCTAAGAAGAGCGAGTAGATGGCAGATACCGCGTTATAAACCGCAAACAATACGCCTACCCAATTCCCTGCATCGGCAAACAATTGTTTCTTGTCGGCTCCTTTCAAATAAAAGACATGCTCTGCAATGGCTGGTGTAGTATATACCCACATAGTGAATAAAGCAAACCAAGAGAAGAACTGTACCCAACCCAATTTTTTCATGGTAAGCGGCATCTGTTTGAAGTCATCCTTCAAACTTGCAAAGAATCCTTTTTTGTCTGTTTCCACCTCCTGTACTTCCGCTACCCCTTCAAAACTTGCCAATTCTTTTGGCGAATATTCCTTGGTATTGAAAACTGTCCACAAAACGGTTATGATCAATAAGGCTGCCCCGCAATAAAAGGAATAGATAACATTTAAAGGGACAGAACCATCAACAGCCTTTCCGGATACGCCGAAATAATTGGTAAGCGCATAAGGCAGCATCGATCCGATGACAGCTCCAAGCCCTATGATAAATGTCTGTACGGAGAATCCCAAGCTTCGCTGTTCACTTGGAAGATTATCACCTACCAAAGCACGGAAGGGTTCCATACTCACATTGATGGAGGCATCCATAATCATCAACATACCAGCTCCAACCATCAATGGCGGTAAGATGGCAGTAAACCAAGCAATATTGGGCATCAGTAACAAGGCAATGCTTGTTAGGATGGCACCAACAAGAATATAGGGTCTCCTTCTCCCCAGACCGTTCCAGGTCCTATCGCTGTAATGGCCAATGATCGGCTGAACAATCATACCGGTAATGGGAGCAGCCAACCAAAATAGGGAAAGATGTTCCACATCTGCACCAAAGTCCTGAAGGATGCGAGAGGCATTTCCATTCTGAAGAGCGAATCCGGCCTGTATTCCCATGAATCCTATGCTCATATGGATAATCTGCGCTAAGGACAATCTAGGTTTGCTTAGAGAACTTTTCATGTTCGTTGTTTGGTTAATTGTTGGGGAGCGATACTAATCACATCGCCATTAAATATAATATTTATTTCCTTTTCTGATTTGTTTTGAACTTCAAAATTCCCCTGTGTAACCGTAATTTTAAGGTGTACCTCCCGAAATTGAATATGGAAAGAATACCGCTTCCAGTTTTGAGGAATAAATGGTTGAAAAGATAACATTCCCTTTTTGACCCGCATACCTGCAAATCCTTCCACAATGGACATCCAGGTTCCGGCCATCGAAGTAATGTGAAGTCCATCCTCCGTATCGTTGTTATAATCATCCAGATCCAATCGTGCGGTTCTAAGATAGAACTCATAGGCCTTCTCGGGATTTCCGATTTTTGCCGCAATGATGGCATGCACACAAGGCGACAGAGAACTCTCATGTACAGTGAGGGGTTCGTAGAACGCATAATTTCTTTTAATCGTTTCCAGATCATACCTATCCTCCAGAAAATACAGGCCCTGCAATACATCTGCCTGTTTGATATAGCATGATCTTAAGATCCTATCCCAGCTCCATTTCTGGTTAAGTGGCCTTTCTTTTGAATCCAATTCCGTTACAGGTATCAGTTCCTTATCCAAGAAACCATCTTGTTGTAAGAATACTTTTCTTTTAGCATCATAGGGATAATACATCTTCTCGATGATGGATTTCCATTCTTCCAATTCAGCATCCTTTAATTTCAGCTTTTTGAAAATCTCAAGGAACTTCTCTGGTGCATGATCCTGAACAGTATGCAAACTTTCCAAGGTATATTCCAAGCACCATGATGCCATGGTATTGGTATACCAATTATTGTTCACATTGTTCTCGTATTCATTGGGCCCTGTAACCCCCAGAATCACGAATGCCTCCTTATCCTCGCTCCAGTTGACACGTTGTGCCCAAAATCGAGCAATACCGATCAATACTTCCAAACCATGGGATGCCAAATAGCCCACATCATCTGTGTATCGGATGTAATTAAATATGGCAAAAGCAATGGCGCCGTTCCGATGGATTTCCTCAAAGGTGATTTCCCATTCATTATGGCATTCCTCACCATTGATGGTCACCATGGGATAAAGGGCAGCTCCATTTTTGAAGCCCAGCTTTTCGGCATTTTCAATGGCTTTTTCCAGGTGATGGTAGCGATAGATCAGCAGGTTTTTAGCCACATCCTCGCCCTTGGTAGCCATGTAGAACGGCAAACAATAGGCTTCCGTGTCCCAATACGTTACCCCTCCATATTTTTCGCCCGTGAATCCTTTAGGACCTATGTTCAGTCGGGCATCTTCGCCCGTATAGGTTTGGTACAATTGGAAAATGTTGAATCGAATGGCCTGTTGTGCCGATACATCCCCTTCAATCTCAATATCCGCATCCTCCCAAATCTTTGACCAGGCTTCTTCCTGCATTTTCACGAGCGTTGAAAAATCCTTTTCAAAAAGCCAGCTCAATCTTTCTATCCCCAAGGAATCCAGTTCTGTTTCCGTATGGTTCGAGCTGGAATGTATCGCCACATATTTTACCAAGCTTAATGTAGCATCCTTCTCCACATGTTGGTTGATCTTTTCACCAACTTTCGCCACTGCATCAATTTTCTTTTTCTTATTGATCGCTTTCCCTTTGTATTCGAACTTCGAAGCAAGATCCGTACGCACTAGAAATCCGGTCTTTTTGGTGCGCATCGTTAAATGCTGGAAATTCCCTCCTAATTCATGACCTTCGTAATCCCAGAATTTCTCATCGTAATTGCTATCCCTATTCAGCACATTCCCATCAATATAGGAACTTAAACTGATGTCCATATCCCGGTTTAACGCCTTGATCTGATAGTGCAGAGAAGCCGTTTCGGATAAGAACAAATGACACATGCGGATACTTTTAACCTCGATTCTAGCCCCATTTTCCACCTCCGCTTCAAAGCTTCTGATCAACAGACCATTCTTCATGTCAAGTACCCGTTCAAACCGATTCACTTTTACCTTGGCTAGATCCAATCTTTCCCCATCGATCAGCACATGAACTCCAATCCAATTGACTGAATTGATCACCTTGGCAAAATATTCTGGATAGCCATTCTTCCACCATCCTACACGGGTTTTATCCGGATAATAAACCCCTGCCAAATACGAACCCTGAAGGGATTTCCCCGAATAATCCTCTTCAAAATTCGCCCGCTGTCCCATCCGTCCATTTCCAATGGAAAATAGACTCTCGGAAATTTCTTGATATGCCGGTCTAAATTCATCTTCGATGATTTGCCAAGCGTTTTTAATAATATAATCTTTCATAAGTAGAAATACTTAAATCGCCTCCACTAAACTTTTAACTCGTTCATCATAATCTCTTAATACCGCATCTTTATCCACGGCCACTACAGGCATTCCAGCAGCTATAGCTGCCTCGATACCCGATTGCGCATCTTCAAAGACTACACAGTTTGCTGGATCTACGCCTAATTTTCCGGCTCCCAAGAGGAAAACCTGGGGATCTGGTTTCGACCTACTGACGGAATTACCATCAATAACCACATCGAAATATTTCATAATTCCGGTTTTCTCTAAAATGGCCGGTGCATTTTTACTGGCAGAACCTAAGGCAATTTTCTTATGGTTATCCTTTAACCAACTTAGCAAGGCAATCGTCCCTGGAAGTACATCGCCGGTTTTCATCGTATCCAACAATTCGAGATACCAATCATTCTTTCGTTCAGCCAATTGTTGTTTTTCTGCGTCACTTTTTTGGACTTCTCCCCAAGCTAAAATCTTGTCTAAGGAGTCCATCCTACTGATGCCTTTCAATGCTTCATTTTTTTCCACATCGAAAGGGATTCCCAGCTCATCGGCTAAGCGTTTCCATGCCTTATAATGAAATACCGCGGTATCCACCAACACTCCATCCAAATCAAATATGACGGCTTCGGCTTTCTCTAATAATGCAGTGATCTTCTTCATTTATTTATTTTGGAGCTTGTAAATTTTTGTTTCAAATGGTTTCAGGCTTATATCCCCTTCAGTTTCTTTTTTATCAGTTAGCAAATCAAATGGGCTGCTTGATCCAATCATGCGGTCAAAACGATCTAAGGAGATGCTTTTAGCATCGCTATTGAGGTTCATTATAACCATGATCTTTTGGGAATCATTATATCGGAAATAAACATAGATATTGTCTACTGGGACATAATGCTGGAGTTTTCCGGTTTGAAGCACAGGATTATTCTTTCTAAAATTGGCCAATTTTTGGATATGCCTAAATATATCTTCTTCCTGCGCTGTTCTTCCAGCTTGATGGAACTTATCCACCTTATCACCTGGGAACCCTCCTTTGAAATCTTCCCTTAATAACCCATCAGGATTATTGAAGTTTTTCATCAGGATTTCAGCACCATAATAGATCTGTGGAATTCCCCTATAGGTCAACAACCAACTCATCGCTGATTTATATTTTTCCAAGTTTTCACCAACAACAGAGAAGAAGCGATCCTTATCGTGATTATCCAAAAACAGGACATGTGCATAGGGATTGGGATAAAGGTAATCGGCGCCCAACGTACTATACAACCTATTGGCGCCATCCTTATGCTCTTTAAGGGCATCGGAAATGGCATAATTTAACTGAAAGTCCGTAACTCCTTCCAATTTGGTGTCCACAGGTTGACCAACTTGTTGTCCACCCAGGAAATAAGCCTGGTTGGCAATACCTGGCACCCATGTTTCCCCGAAGAAACTGAAGGTTGGATATTCTCTTCGGATCCTATCCGTCCAATTGGCCATGAACTGCAGGTCATTATAGGGATAGGTATCGATTCGGAACCCATCTACACCAGCATATTCGATCCACCAGATATGACTCTGGGTGATGTAATTTGCGACAAACGGATTTTGTTGATTCATATCCGGCATGGTTTTCACAAACCATCCTTTTTCCATTAGCTCTTTGTCCTCTTTGGCTCCATAAGGGTCAAAAATGGTCTGATCCTTATAAGTGGTTTGTGTAAAGGTTGGCCATTCATGTAGCCAATCGGAAAACGGTTTATCCACGACGGTCCAATGGTAAATACCAACATGGTTTGGTACCACATCATGAACAAGTTTCATCCCCCTTTTATGCAGTTCAGTACCCAGGTTCTGGTAATCTTGGTTACTTCCAAAACGAGGGTCTACCTGATAATTTTCGGTATTGGCATATCCGTGGTAAGAAGCTTGGGGCATATCATTAGTTAAGACTGGGGTTAACCATACGGCTGTAATTCCTAGGTCCTTCAAGTAATCGAGTTTGCCGATGAGTCCTTGGAGATCGCCGCCATGTCGATAATACATGGAATCCCTATTAACCGCCATCTCCCGCATTCCTTTTACTTGGTCGTTCTTTGGGTTTCCATTTGCAAAGCGATCGGGCATGATGAGGTAGATAAAATCGGAGGCATTTACCCCTTGGGCTTTTACCTGGTCTTGGTTTCTATCCATCAGCTGATAGCCATAGTTGAACACCTGTTTATCTCCATTGAACAATTGGATAGGATATTCCCCAGACTTGGCATCAGCAGCTATTTCCATATCCAAGAACAGGTAGTTGGGATTTTCTACTTGATGTTGTTTCAATAGACGAAATCCTGCCTTTGGCGATTGGGCCGTCAACTTCCCAATACCCTGTCCATAAAGGATCAATTGTAGTTTGGAATCCTTCATCCCCACCCACCAATTGATAGGTTCTATGCGTTGGATTTTCTCCTGACCAAAGACAATAAGGGGCTGCAACAGCATAAATATGCTGCTCAAAAGATAGATTCTCATATTAAATAGGTAAGAATAGGGAGCTGGGCTCCCTATCGTTTAGTTTTTAGTAATCTTAGCGGTATATCCAGATGGATGTAGACTCAATTCAATATCATAAACCCCAGGAGCAGCAATGGCCAAATTTGGACCATCCTGTGTAAGCTCACTTAAACTTCCACCCAGGTTGATATCCCAAACATCATTTGCCCTGAACTTCAACTCACCTGCTGTTAGATTTGCTTTGACTTTCCATACATAAGTACCTTTGCTGTTAGAAAAAGACATATCCGTATCTGCTTCCCAGCCACCTGCTGTTGCACTTCCAACGATAGCCCAATTGGTTTTCAGCAATTCATAGGTAAGTGCCTCTGCATCCATGCGGATACGGTAGAAACCAGAGCTTGCAGCTTCCAGGTTTCCTGCTCCGCCATCCTGTAATAATGATCCTGCGGCAGTTCCCTTTCCATAAGCACCATCCCAGTTGATGTTGGTTGGGAGGAATTTAAAACCACCTCCAGTTACATCAATATATTCATAGATTTCAAATTTGGTCTTGCTATCGGCATTTTGCAGTTTCATAGCAACAGAAAGTTCTGGAGACCATCCTGCACCAATTGAACCACCTACAATGTACATAATAGGATTACTCTCGGTAAAGGTGATCGCTTTGAATTTACTCACCGTTTGTCCGTTTGCCTGGTAAGTAATTTTCAATAGGGCATCACCCACCCAAGTATCGTTCGACTTCAAGTCAAATTCCTTTTCAACAATCTTATTTCCTTCCAGGTTTACTTGCTCGGTAAATAAGGCTTCTGAAGAGCTGGAGTCTTTCACCACGGCGAATTCAAAATCAGAAACCATATTACTGATGAATCCTACTTTTAGCGGTTTTCCAACCTGAATGCTGGATGTAGTTCCCTGATTGATGGAGACTACCTGTTCGTCGATTCCATGCTCCACTTTTTTACAGGAAGCGAAGAACAATATGCTGAGACCAACAATGGCCAATAAGCTATTCTTTATGTTTAATTTCATGATCTTTCTGTTAATTGGTATAACCTGGATTTTGCGTTAAGTTGTTATTGTTCGCCCTGGCTTTTGCCGGAATAGGGAAAAGACGTTTATAGGTTTCTGCAGCATTTGCTGGTTTGAACAATTGCGCATTCTCCCATCTTCCAAAACGGATCATATCCGTTCTACGGGTCAACTCAAAAGTAAATTCCAACGCCCGCTCTCTATAGATGGCATCCAAGGTCAAGCTGCTTGCAGTGAATTGTTTAGATGGCGTGCTAGGGAATGCTCTTCCACGAACCATGTTGGCTGCTGTCAATGCTTCACCCGCATTTCCGTTGGTTGCACCACGAAGAATAGCCTCGGCTTTCATTAGGTAAACATCTGCCAATCGCATTACCACTACATCATTTCCAGCATTATTATTCAACTGGTTTTTGTCTGGGTAGTATTTGATACAACGTGCTCCAGCCAAACGACCCCCATCATTTGCCCCACCAATATCGAAATCTGATCCTGGTAATAAATTAAAGCCGTAAGGATCGATTACAATGTTGACATTGTCATAGACCAAAGGTTGGCCTGTGGAAGTATATTGTTGCCCGTATAACCATTGTTGCTTCCGGATATCATCGTTCTCAAAATAGTCGAAATAGGCAGGCTGTGTACTCCAGCCATTCCAAGGGTTGGTGCTCAACTCGAAGGTTTGGCGGTGGGCATAGTGTAATACACGCAAGAAAAGGGTATTTCCGCCAGCACGGGTCGCATCAAATGGAATGGAGAAGATAGGTTCTGTACTGGAAGAACCATTATCTGGCTTAAATTGAGCCAAAAAATCAGCCTCTAAGCTGTATTTTCCTGAATTGATCACCGCATTGGAATGTTCCACCACTTTATTCCATTGGGCAGTACCCGCATAAACCTGTGCATTCAAATATACCTTTGCCAATAAGGCATGGGCAAACCATTTCGTCGGTCTGGCGTAGGTAGCCTCCGATTTTTCCTCATTCAGATTCGCCAAGTTCTCTTCCAGTTCCTTAACGATGAAATCATAGATTTCCGCGCGGGGCTTGGTACTAGGCAATTCTGTACCCGTATCAAAGGAAGTAACCAAAGGCAGGTTTCCATAGGCGTCCATCATTAGGTAATAATACCAAGCACGCATCACTTTGATCTCGGCCAAAGTTTGGGCTTTGGTATCGGAATCGGGTGCATTTTCCAGGATACTCAATACCCGGTTACAGGTTCCGATGGCATTGAAACCCCAGTCCCAAGTATTGCTCACCACCTCATGGGAAGACGACCAGGTATGGAAATGCATATCTCGCCATTTTCCACCATCAAACCAGTCACCACCACGGGTTGGAACCACCACTTCGTCTGCTCCACCCGTTTGTAGACTGAAATAATTGTCGAAATATCCTCTGGCAGAGGTATAAACTGGTCCCGTAACGGCCACGAATTGCTCCGGCGTTTTCGGAAAAGTATCTTCGGTATAGGCCGAGTACATCTTGTCATCAAATTTGGTGCAAGATTGACCCGCCATGGTTAGCCCTAGGGCTACCATTAAATAGAGTTTGCTATAATTTCTTTTCATGACTTACAGATTAAAAGGTGAAGTTTACTCCCATAGAGAATGATCTAGTTTTTGGATAATAATTTCTATTATCAATACCTGGTGCCAAACCACCCAAGCCTACTTCTGGATCTACTCCACTATAATTCGTAATCGTAAATAAATTCTGTGCTGTTAGATAAACACGTGCATTTTTGAGATGACGTAAATTTCCTGTTTTGAAGGTATAACCTAAGGTTGCATTGTCAAGACGTAGGAAAGAACCATCCTCCAAGAATCTGCTGGAAGCAATCAATGGTGTTTCAAAGATTCCTTCTTCTACGGCATCCTTAGAGATGTTGGTCACATTTGCCTGTTGTAATCTGGAAAGATCTGCACGCGTAGCATTGAAGATCTGGTTACCATACATTCCTCTTAGGAAGAAGTTGAAATCCCAATTTTTGAACTGGAAGTTGTTGTTCCAACCATAGGTAAACTTTGGTAAAGCCTGTCCCATAACCATATAGTCATCCGGTGCCGAGATCTGATCTTGGGTCACCAGCTCACCATTAGGTTTTTGGTAAATTGTCTTTTGGGTTGCTTCATCATATCCGATATAATTGGCTACATAGAAAGTTCCCAAAGCATGCCCTGGTAATACGATAGATGCCGTTTGACCCGTCCATCCTTCCAATCCGATACCACCTTCGAATCGTTGTGATACCCCGATGTTCTCAATATTGGAAGCTAAACTTCCCACTTTATTGATGTTACGTGCAAAATTTACGGAGGTATTGTAAGAGAAGTTCTCGTTGCGATAAACAACCGCATTCAACACTACCTCTACCCCTTTATTGGTCATGGACGCACCATTTGCCAATAATCTATTGTATTGGTAAGGAGGCGAAGGAACATCATATTCGTATAATAGATCTTTGGTTTCCTTGTTGTAATATTCAACGGAACCAGAGAATCTTCCTTTTAGCAATTCAAAATCGATTCCCGCGTTAAACATGGAAGTGCTTTCCCATTTCAGGTCAGGGTTTTCATTTTGATTTACGCCGTAGGCATTCACCCATTCACCATTGTAATAGAATTGCCCATCACGAGGACCGAAAATGATGATCTGGCGATAAGGATCGATGTTTTGATTTCCCGAAACACCATAACCTGCCTTCAATTTCAAATCGGAAAAGATTGTTTGATCCTTCATGAATGCCTCTTCGCTGATTCTCCATGCTCCAGATACGGAACCAAAGGTTGCCCAACGATTGTTCGCACCAAATTTTGAAGAACCATCACGGCGAACAGCTGCACTTAAGATATATTTATCCGCAAAAGTATAACCCACACGACCGTAGTATGAAATCAATAAGGATTCCAAAATGTATGGATAATCTTGGAAAGGATTATATCCATTTGGCAAAGTTCCTAAGTTCAGGTTGTTTGCTCCTAGGTCATCCGAAAGGAAACCGGTTGAACGTGCTATTACACCATCATTGTTTTTGGTTTTTTGGTAAGAATAACCCACCATCGCATCAAAAGCATGCTGATCTTTCGTAAGGTTATAGTTCAGATAACTCTCTAAGATCTGATCGATGTTTTTCAGGTTCGTGCGTTGTGCAAAACCCTGTCCCAATGCATTGGAATCAAAATCCGTACGGTGCATATAGTACTTGCGATCATATTGATTTTGTTGGTAGGAAAGCACATTGGTCCAGGTCAACCCTTTGTATAAGGTTAAATCAGCTTTTAAACTTGCCAATAAGGTATTGTTGTTTCTGTTCTCATCGCGTTGGTTCAACATCGCTACAGGGTTCATGTAGCCTGTTCTTCCCGGCACTTGGAAATAACCTCCATAAGGTGCATAGGTTGGATCATCACTCATGATCGGAGAAGTCGGCACAAAGCGAGCTGCCCCATTGAATATTCCATAATCTACATGGTTTGATTTATTCAAGCTGTTGGCTATGTTCAATGCCAATTTCAAGCGGTCATCAAAGGCATTCTGATCCAGACCAACCCTTGCTACGATACGTTCAAGATCATTTCTTTTCACAATACCTTGATTACTGAAATAATTGATGGATGCATTATAACGTGTTCCTTCAGAACCACCGGTCATGGACAGGTTATGGTTATGTGAAAATCCAGTTCTGGTAATCGCTTCTTGCCAATCGGTTGTGTGTCCAGCTTCCGATGGGGAAACCGCCAAGCCATGCTCTTCTACAAAGGCCGCATGTTCAGCTGCGCTCAGGACATTTACTTGGTTGGCGATTCTTTCGGTTGCCGCGTATCCACTATAACTTAAAACTGGGGTTCCAGCCTTGCCTCTTTTTGTGGTCAAGAAGATAACCCCATTTGCTGCGCGGGATCCGTAAATAGCTGTTGAGGAGGCATCTTTCATCACATCCATGGAAACGATGTCATCGGGTGCTACCAATTCAATATTGGCACCAACAACCCCATCGATCACATATAAAGGAGATGAACTTGCTGTTAAGGAAGAAGGTCCACGAAGTTGTACCGTAGCACCCGCGGTTGGATCACCACCCGAACGGTTTACGGTTAGACCCGCTACCTTACCCGCCAATAATTGATCTGGCGAGCTAACCACCCCTTTATTGAAATCCTTTGGACCTACACTGGCTACCGATCCGGAGATCTGTTTCTTTCTCGTTACACCATAACCGATCACCACGATCTCATCTAGATCGCTAGCCGTATTTTCGATCACGATGTCTAATACGTTTTCTCCAGCTTTGATCATAATTGATTTGGAAGCTGTTTTATAGCCCATGGCGGTTACCGTAATGGTCTGGTTTCCTACGGCAATGTTCTGAAAACTGTAGGCTCCTTCAGGACCGGAAGCTGTTGCCGCTTGGGTTCCCTGAACCTGGACTGTAGCACCTAAAACTGCCTGTCCATCCGAGTCGGTGATACGTCCGGTCAAACTTGCAGTCTGGGCAAATACAGACATGCTCATCAACATCAGGAATCCGATGCTTAAAATGGCACGAGTAAATAATTTGCTCATAATTGTGATTTTTGTTGTTTAGTAATTTAGTTTGTTATTGCTCAAAACAAAGTACTCCCCAGGAGCCAGTTGTATTCCACTTTGTGTTGTTAAGGTTTTGCTCTGGTTATTTAAATTGTCGTGCCAGGTGCCCGCCATGGCAGCACTGATGTTAAGATGCTGNNCGATGCTGTTGCACAACATCAAAATTGCCGATGATCATGACCTTCTGTCCAGCACTTTCCAAAAGGTAATATTTCACAGCAGCATTTAAGGAAGAAGCCTGCAAAGTCGCGTTTCGGAAAATTTGGTTTGCCTTTTTCAATCGAATCATTTTCGCATAGTTCTTGAAGAGTTTGGTCCGGATCGGATCATTGAAATATTCCCATTTGATAGGCTTCTCTCCTGTTCTTCCATTTTGATCAATGGAGATTTCATAGCCTAATTCCCCGAATTGCCAGATCATTTTTGGCCCTGGTGCAAGCAGTAGGAAGCTTGCTGCCATGCTATTTCGATCAATTGCGGTAGGCAATTGTTTGATGGAATAATTCCCTGAGGAATTGCCATACTGCAGGTTTTTGAACATGATCCGTTCTTCGTCATGTGATTCCATGTAACTGATGAGGTTTGGATTGGAAAATCCACGATTCTGTGCAAATAAACGAGAGAGATCCGATTTATTATCGCTGTTATAGCCCATTGTAGCTTCATTGAATGCATGGTTCAGGTTATTCCAGAGAAACATCCCAGCCTCTGCCAATTCTTTCTCTTCTCGGTCATCCGCGAAGTGTTCAAGGATCACATAAGCAGTTGGATCTATAGTCTTGATGTAGCTGTTGTACATTTTCCACAATTGAACCCGGCTAGCATCATAGGCAGACCATGCCCCGACCGCCGATTCTGAATNNAATCAAAACGGAACCCATCCACCTTATATTCACTTAACCAATATTTTAAAACGTCTTTTACAAAAGTCTGGCTGAGATTGCTCTCATGGTTCATATCATAGCCTACATTAAAAGGATGCATCGCGACTGGATTGAACCAAGGATTGGAAGCCGTTGGGGCTCCATTTTCAAAGTATAATTGCACCATGGGCGATTGTCCAAAGGCATGGTTCAAGACCACATCCAAGATCACGGCTATCCCCTTCTGGTGGAAGGCATCAACATATGCTTTCAGCTCATCCTGCGTTCCATAATATTTGTCCAGAGCCAAATGGAAGGATGGGTTATAACCCCAGGTAGAATTCCCTTCCGACTCCTGGATAGGCATCAATTCAATGGCATTGACCCCTAATTTTTCGAAATAGCTGATGGAATCCTTCAATGTTGTATAATCATGGCTTTGTACAAAATCCCTTACCAAGGTCTCATAGATCACCAGATCGTATGGATTGGGTTTGTTGAACTGGCTGACCTTCCAGTTGTAGGAGGATGCCTTTAAGTTCAGGACAGATACTATACCCTGAGCTTGTGCAGGATAATTAGGCAAGTTTGACCTATAGGATGATTTGATTCCAGCGTCATGGGCAGGATCCAAAACCAAATGGCTATACGGGTCAGCAATCCGAAGCTTGCCATCTACCATAAATTGATAAGTATAATCTTGATTCAGATTTAGGTCGGTCAACCTGATCCAAAAGGTCTTCCCATCGGGGCTTTTATTTAATGCATATTTTTCGGAGGCCTGGTATTGATTAAAATCACCCAACAAAAAAACAGATTGTTTCTGTGGAGCGGTCAGTGCAAAAGTGACCGTATTGTTGCTTCTATCGATGCTTACCCCATTTGGATTTACACCAGCTGGCAATTCCGCCACATTGGACGTTCCGGTAACAAATACTTCAAGATTCTGTGTGCTTTGCTGTCCATTAGCCTCAACCCTTGCCAAGAAATTATGCAAACCTACTTTGGTTAATTTATAGGTGGCTTTCAAGGTTTTACTGTTTTCTTCAACCCCGATCTGAACACCGTCCAAACTCAGGCTGATTTTCCCTGATTGGTTAGCTATGATCTCAAAACTGATCTCTTCCTGAACGGCATAATTTTCCTGCTCTGTTTTTAGCAGGTAGGTAGGTTGGGTAACAGGTTTATTGAAACGGATAGCTAATCCTTCCTTCCTAGCGACTGGAATATATAGATCCGAACCATCCTTGTTTCGACCTACTTTAGTACCTGTTCCATTTCTTACCAATAAGGCCAAGTACTTGACATCATTTCCATTGGAAAGTTTGTAGAGAACACTTGGATTTAGTGTGAAAGCATATTTACCATCATTTCTTTTGGTCATTTTGAAAGAAGCATCATTGCTTGTCCAAGAACTGATAACATTTTTCCAATCCTGGGCACCAGCACTGGCGGCTGTGATCAAACCCATATGCAGGTATAGATCTCCACTTTCGCCTTTTAATTCTGCATTTCCTTTAGAAGGATCAAATAACAAGGTGGCTTGATCATTCCAATAGAGAAAACCTTGCTCAACCGACAATAAACCCTCTGTACTTACTGCTACAGGATCGGGTTCATCGGTTGGAACGGCTTTCTTACAGGCTGTAAAGTTCCACAAACTATTAGCGATAAAAAGAAATATGATTAACTTTCTCATTTGCTTACGAATTGGCATCCTTGGGAACGTTCCCAGAATGTGTGCAAAAAAATCATGTATACTTCAGCAAACAGGAATACCATAACAAAATGTTGGCGTTCAAGCTTTAAATAAGATGATTTTATTATTTAATCTTTGCTACGACAATTGATGGATTGCAGTAGGTTTATAATTTTAATTGATTTCAATGTTTAGTTGGGAATGTTCCCGAAACTACTCGAAGATAAGAGGTTATTTTTTATTAAGCAAGAAATTTATGATATTTTTTTACTGGAATCTTGATAAATGAGACTGGAATCCAGGATGATAGTTTGCTGTTCCTCTAGTTTTACCGGTTTAGCAAGGGATTCAAATAAATAGGTAGCCGCCACTTTTCCCATTTCAAATGCAGGTTGTTTTACAACGGAAAGTGATGGGTTCAACAGGTCGGTAATATCCAAACAAGAGAAACAGATCAATTTTAGATCCTCCGGTACCCCAATACCTTCCTCTTTAGCCACGCGCAAGGTGGAGATGGCTAGACGCTCTACCGAGGCAAGGATGCCATCTGGTTTTGCATCCCGCAATAATTCACGGATATCCTCCGTATTCAGTTCCGCTTGGTTCACGGTATCCAATACCAACTGATCATCTACAGGAATCTTGTATTTTTTTAATGCCCGTTTGTAACCATCCATGCGGACTTTACCAATGGAAATATTGGGATTGATGACCAAATAGGCAATTCTTTTACAACCATTTTTTATCAAGTGTTCGGTTGCCAGGAAGCTGGCTTCTTCATCATTACCCGTCACATAAACGGTATTGATATCATCATAATTCCGGTCAAAGAAGACTATGGGAATATTGTTGTCCTTTAGCAAGTTCAAATGGCTATGGTCATTTCCTTCGCCCGAAGCCGACATCAGAATACCATCTACCCTACCATTCGACAGAGATCGGATAATCGATGCTTCATTCTGAACTTGGTGGTCTGTCACATAAATCAAGGTATGATATCCTTTGGAACGTGTTACCAATTCTATTCCTTTGATCGCCTGGCTGAAGAATTTATTTCCAAATTCAGGAATGATAATCGCTATTGTTTGGCTCTTGCTGACCCGCAGGTTACTCGCATGAAGATTAGGTGAGAAACCAATTTCTTCGGCCATTGCTAAGATACGCGCCTTTGTTTCCGGATTGATGTCGTTACTATTCCGAAAAGCACGGGATACCGTAGACTTTGAAAGTCCAAGTTTTGCGGCCAGATCGATGATAGTTAATTGAGACATATAATGTATATGGTTGCGACTCAAAGATATGGCAATTATCCTAATTTAAAAATAAAAGGCTTGCCAATATTCGGCAAGCCTTTAACTGATTGAAAAAATCTTGTTTATTTATAACCTGGTTAACCTTCTTTTAAGATTTCATTTACCTTATCAAACTCCTCCTGCACTTCCTTAGAAGCAGGTTTGGTCAATAACGACACGACCACTATGGTCAAAAATCCCAATAAAAATCCAGGGATGATCTCATAAACCGCTTTATAGTCATGAGGAACATAAACCCAGATTAAAACGGTCGCTGCGCCAACCAACATGCCCAATAAACCGGCCATGGCTGTCGTCCATTTCCACACCAACGATAGAATAATAATCGGGCCGAATGCAGCACCAAAACCTGCCCAGGCATTACCTACCAGATTAAGGATACTATCCTTAGGTGTCAGGGACAAAAGAATAGCGATCACAGCAACAATCAATACCGAAATCCTACTCACCAAAAGCATATTCTTTGCCGAAGCCTGTTTATTGAAAAAAGTCTTATAAATATCCTCGGTCATGGAACTGGAAGTCACCAAAAGTTGGGAAGAAATCGTACTCATCACGGCAGCCAAGATGGCAGACAATAANNCGAAAGATGGATAAAGATGGTTTCTGCCGCTTCCTTCGAACCATCAAACTTGGTCATAGTAGCTTGGTCGAACTGTTGAAGGTACGCAATACCAAAAAGACCAACCAACATGGCTCCACCCACGGTGAATATCATCCAAGTAATCCCAATTCTTCTGGCCTTCGGAATATCCTTCACATTATCTATCGCCATAAAACGCACCAAAATATGTGGTTGTCCAAAATAGCCCAAGCCCCACGCCAATAGCGAAACTATGGAGACTGTAGTCGTTCCTTTGAAGAGATCGAGGTAATTGCTGTTCTTGTTTTCGATGATATCTAGGGTCGTTCCTAAGCCTCCCAATTGGGCGATTAAGACGATGGGAAGAATCACCAAGGCTAGCACCATGATCGTACCTTGTACGAAATCCGTTAGACTCACCGCCAGGAATCCCCCTAAGAAAGTATAGAGCACCACCACCGACGCAGTCAGGAACAATCCGGTATAGTAGTCCATATTAAAGGCCGATTCAAACAATCGTCCACCAGAAACCATTCCTGCTGAGGTGTATAAGGTAAAGAATACCAAAATCAGGATGGATGAAACCAACTTCAGCAGCTGGGTCTTATCCTGGAAACGGTTTTCAAAGAATACCGGAAGGGTAATGGAGTTTTTGGCTACCTCCGTATATACCCTTAATCGAGGCGCTACGATCACATAATTGAAGAAAGCTCCAATGGTAAGACCAATAGCGATCCATGCTGCGGAAAGCCCAGAAAGGTACATCGCACCTGGCAATCCCATCAAAAGCCAACCGCTCATATCCGCTGCACCAGCAGATAAGGCCGTCACGGCTGCGCCCATTTTTCTACCCCCGATCAGAAACTCCTCCGAATTGGAAGTGGATTTCCTCCAGGAATAAAATCCGATCAAAACCATTAACAACATGTAAATGGAAATGGAAATAAGTTCGTATATATTCATATGGTTATTTGAAATTTAAAGATGCTATAATTTTGGAAGAATTTCCATGGTTTTTAAATGATTATCCAATATAATTTTTGCAGTAGGATTCTTTACCGACCATTCTTTTAAGGTCTTTAAGGCGTCCATCTGATAAGGATAGAAATCCAAGGCTTTCTGGACCTGAAGTAAAGCGGCTTCGCTATCTCCCTTTTTCATGGAGAAAAGCGCCTTAGTCAATTCTTCAGATGCATAAAAAATGGACGAATGCTCCCCTTCCATTTTAGAAAACAAACCCTCCGCTTCTGCCATTTTATCCTGCGCTATTAATAGCCTCGTGATTTTCAGGTTATTTTCTGGCGAAGTCCTGGAAGGATCTCCGTCCCTAACCATCAATTTTGCTAAGAAATCCGACAAGGATTTAAGGTCTCCCTTCTGCGCATAGGCCTCCGCATACAGCAATTCAAAATCGGCTCGTCCAGTTTGTGTTGCTTGTAAGGTTGGGTATATCTTATCCAAATTCTCCAGGGCTTTATCAGCTTCCTGATTGGCCAATAAAGCTTCCAGGTATTGCATCCGGATGCCATAATTCTGTGGTTTTTGGGCAGAGATGTGGGCTAAAGTTTTTAGTTGCTCTTTATCGCCCAATAAAGCTCGCTGCCATGCAGCAAAGGTTTTTGTCTCGTCTTTCCTATCCCTCAAGTAGGTTGAAATCTCCGATCCTTTTTGCATATATTCATCCGCAGTCTGAAGGGCTTCAACTAACCTTCCCCGATAAAAATAAAAGTTACGGAGTGTGGCGGAGATTCTTGCCTGTTCCATATAATCCGTCTCCAGTTCATAGGCTTTTTGGTACAATCTCGCCTGGCCATCGACGTTTTCAGGATCTTTAGTCCCCAATAAACGAGCTTCAGATAAATAGATTGGCGCATAATCAGCATTAAGTGCTTTTGCTTGGTTCAGTTTTTGGTTTGCCTCTTCAAATTTCTTCTGGGAGATCAGAAATTCTGCATTGGCAAGGATTGCCGGAAGATAGGCCGCATCATATTGCAATGCCGTATCAATCAATCGAATTGCCTCATCCAAGTCATTCCTGCTGTTATAATTGGCTAGATTCAAATAAACCTGAGACCAATTGGAAGCCATCGCTTTGTGATCTCCTGCAAGGTATGCTTTTTCTTTTTTAATCAGTTGATCGAGGAAAGCATACATTTCCGGATCCTTTGCCTGCAGGTCTGACAGGGTATTCATAGATTTAAAATCCAAGGGATGCACTTTCACTTTTTCAAAGTACGCCGGATAGGTCTGTGCAAAATATTCCGATTCATTGTTCTGCGAATAGTAATCCAAGGTCTTTCCGTTTTCCATCGCACTGTAATAGAGCGATTTAATCTTTCTATTCTGCTCATCGGTGAGTACCGTGCCATGGAATAGGTGCACATATTCATGAAGCAAAACATTTCGTTCCTCAAAGGCTCCACGTTCTACATATTCGATGGCTGCAGCTCCTGAGCCTACCCCTCTGATATCCATCCATTGCCTATTGTCAAACGTGGTATTGAACCTGAAATAAGGTGCTTTCATGGCAATGGCCAGGTCGATATGCAAGGGTGGAATCACAAATAAACGGTGCTGTTTGACAAGAAATGGAAAGTAAACCGTTGATGTATATAACTGGTTCCAGGCCATTCCTTTTGCTACATTCCCAGGATAATAAGCCACATCGGGGAAGACTTCCAGGAAATCTTCCATGTTATCAATCTTCGGATTCCTGAGGGATTGCATGATGCGATCATAGGTCTTCAGGTAGGGGATCCGTTTGGATTTGATGACAGCCGCAAGTCCATTATGTGCCGGCCCGTAATGCTTTTTCTTTTGAAGGATTTCGATAAATAGGTTCTCCGATTGCCTTAATCTTTCCAACCGGTCCAAGGCATCAAAATCGCTGTATAAGAGCGATGCCTTATGCATAGCTGGTAATACAGAGTTTGGATATTTTGCGGTAATCTGATCGATGACCTGATAAGAATCATTGATTTTATTGGCCGTGAACAGACTATCCGCTTGATTTAGATCCTTTCTGATTTCCTTTTCCTGATTATCCAGGTAATCGGCATAGGTCAAGTTGGTATGTCCATTGCCGAGGTGCCAATGCGATTGGAAATGCAATGGGTTCAATTTTAAGGCGATTTCCCATTGACCGACCATGGCATCCAATTGGGTGGCGTCAATTCGTCTCCAAATGGCATATCCATAATAGAATCGTGCATCGGCATGGAAAGGATCCAACTTCAAGCCTTTAACCAATACCTCTTCTGCTTCTTTAGGTCTCTGGTCCCAGAAAAATACATCCGCCTTTAGGAAATAGCCTCCTGCCTGATCGGGGAAACGCTTGATCAGATCATTAGCAAGTTGCAAAGCTTCCGGATATTTCTTCTGAAGCATCAATGCCCTTCCCAATACCATGGAATAATCAGGGTCATTGCTTGTTTGCGGCAGAATAGCTTTCATCAGTTCCTCTGCCTCCTCCAATTGCCAAGCCTCGATCAAGAGGATCGCTTTCCATTTCTGGATTTTTAGATGGCTGGATTCCTTTTTNNAATTCGCTCAATAGGTCATCGACCGCTTTGAATTCATTGTTCAGCCAGTTATATTTTGCTTGAACATCGATTTTATCGACCCTGGATAGGTTCTTGATCGTGGGTAATTTCGTGTTTACATAGGTCCAATCGCCAAGGTCAAGTAGGCGGTTCATGACCTTCGCCGGATCGGATTTCCGATCATCCAACGATTTACGCTGCTGAGTGATCTCTTTTTCCAGCTTGGTTTTGATCTGCGGGAGATCATCCAATAGATCCTGTCCATTTAGGTTCAGGACGGATGAAACGGCAAGAAAAAGAAGAAAAAAATATTTTTTCATTTAATATTTCGCTGCTTGATCGGGTTTTGGTGTAGATAATTTAATGAACTGTCGGATGTCCTCATTGGCCTTGATCAGGTCTTCTTTACGCAGGTACATCATATGTCCACTGCGGTAACCTTTGAAGCTCATTCTTGGAGCCAATTTACCCGATGGGTCCATCTGCCACATATTATATTTTGCATTGAAATAATCACATGCTCCATCGTAATATCCCGATTGAACCATAACATGTAGGAATGGATTGGCAGCCATGGCCTGTCTTAAGTTGTAGCCTGTATTATCATTGCTGTTGTCCCAAGGATGCACATTGCCGAACATATTGTATTTCACATCTGATTTATACTTCAGTTCATTGGCATAATAGTAATTGATGGCTGGTGTAAAGGAATGCAACCAGGAAGTCAATTCCGCATTAAAATCCGGGCGTTCTCCGCCATCGCGCATGTCGATTCCCAAATAGCGGGAATCCAAACGACCGATGGTCATTCCCTGATCCCTCAACAGTTCTTTCCAATACAGATTGGTGGAGATATCCATGTTGTTCTGCGCAATGACTGTTTCCGACAAACCGGAATACCTCGCCATTTTCTTGATGATGGCTGCTTTGCTGTTGGCATCTAAGCTAGAGCCTTTGGCAATAGCTGGCAATAATTCATCCATCGTGAACTGTTCTACTTCTGGCAGCATCACTTCCAATTCCTTGCTCTGCAGATCGGAAGGCAATTTCTTATGGAACCAGGCTGCTGCTGCATAATACGGCCAACGTAAAGCCTTTTCCAAAGCCCCATCCCTTTTGATTCCCAATTCTGTCGGAGATACCAGGATCACGCCATTGAGGTACATCCATTGGTTATTCTGAAGTTCATGGGCAAGTCCTGATACGCGGGTTGTACCATAACTCTCACCGATCAGATACTTAGGCGATGCCCACCTATTGTTCCTGGTCACAAAGGTATTCAACCATTCTGCTAGGTATCGGATATCGGCATTGATACCAAAGAATAATGATCGATCTGCCTTTTCATCCAGTATCCTGGAGAAACCGGTATTTACCGGATCGATGAATACAATATCTGCTACATCGAGTATGGTATATGGATTTTCCTTTACGCCATAAGGTTGTAAAGGATAACCTTCATCATCAATATTCAACAATCGTGGACCAGTATAGGCCAAGTGCATCCATACGGAACCAGAACCTGGACCACCATTGAAGGAGATTACCAAAGGTCTTTTATTGCGATCCTGGATATCATCGCGGAAGTAATAGGTATAGTGAACAGTTGCTAAAACTTTTCCGGCATTATCCCAAACGGGTTGGGTACCTGCTTTGGCGGTATAGGAAAATTTTTGTCCATTAGCGGTGATCTGGTGTTTGGTGGTTACAGCGGAATCCGCTAAGGGAATACGTTGGGCATGTGTTAAGGAGATAAAGCATACTGCCAACATGGAAAAGAAAAGGTGTTTCATTTTATTTAGTAATTAGTTTTTAGTATTTAGTATTTAGTAATTAGTATTGAGTATTTAGTAGTTAGACCTATGGCGCCCTCCGTCATTGCGAGGAGGTACGAGGAAGCAATCTTTGGATATGCGGCGCCTTATGTCATCCTGAGCGCAGTCGAAGGATCTGTACGGGTACCATGTGTAGATGCTTCGACTCCGCTCAGCATGACATGCGGGAAGATTGCTTCGTTCCTCGCAATGACGCAGGGCACCCAATGACGTAGCGTTCCTCGCAATGACGGGGCAGTTTTTCAAAGCCCTCCGAATATACAAAAAAACGCATAAAAACAGAAAGCCCCGTCATCTATCGATAACGGGGCTCCTTTGTAAAATTAGGCGCCGACCTACTCTCCCACCTGTTACGGCAATACCATCGGCTCTGGCGGGCTTAACTTCTCTGTTCGGAATGGGAAGAGGTGGACACCGCCGATATAGGCACCTGAAGATCTTTATGAGATATTGTTCT
>DCOH01000039.1 GCA_002322865.1 Sphingobacterium sp. UBA1575
ACCAAATTTGCCTGTATAATCAATTCAGAATTAAGCCAAAAATCTGTATACCTATATAAGGACAAGACATAAATTAGTATTTTGTTTGGTGTGAGGTGTAAGCACAGTGTAAGCAGGGGGCTGTCTAAAAAGGTCTCTTAAAAAAAGAACCCAGGTATAAAAAATCTTTCCATTTTCACTACTTTAATCTTTGGTTAGCTTCGAAGATAAACCATACTGAAAGCATACTAAAAGTATGTAAAATCTATGCTTTACATACTTTCTCTATACTTTAACCCCGCTTTAACCCTACTTAAACCACGATTCTAACCCTAATTCAAACATATTTTGAATACACAGCAGCGATACTAGGTGCAGAAAATGGAATATATAGGTTTAGAAGATCAAGCTAATTAATGGCAACAATAATTCTTCTTTGCTGGCATTCTTTAAATGGTACAAGAAATTGTCTAACTTTTTTGGGGGCACTCTATTTTAGACACCTTCTTGGATACATCATATATTCACAGCGAACCTAATAATAGAAAAAGGCCAACCAATGGTTGACCTCAATTTTATTTCTCAGGATCTAAATCCCTATGATTAATTCTAATCTATTCGCTTAATAATCCGATTAATTCTTTCTGGATGGCTTCGCCTTTATCCTCATTATACCAACGTTGGATAAATTCCTTGATTTCTTCAAAAGGTTTTCCTTCCGCTTTCATCTGCTCAAAAATGGCCTGCAATACCGCAGGTCTAGGGCCCCACACCACTTTATCATGCCCTACATCGTTACGGATAATCAATTTTGGGATGGATTTCCCGCCATTGGTCAGGTATTCATCGATCAGGTATGGTTCGGTATCCCTCAATTGGATATCCAAATCAATGAATTCATTGTCCTTCACGATCTGGTAGATCTGCGCTACGGAATGTGCCGCATCCCCACACCAAGGTTCAGTAATAACGATCCAATGCTGTGGATCTTTAATTTGCTGAATACAGTTTTTCATTTCTTCAGAAGGTTCAAACTTTTTAAGCCATCTGGTCATCCTAGACCAGTTCAGCTTGGTGTAGTTCAGGTAATCAGCATCGTTGGAGTATGCTTCGTGATTTTCTGTGTTTGTTAAAATATCTTCGAAGTAACTCAGGTATTCGTCAAAATTCATGTTTGATTTCTATTTCCACAAAAGTAATCAAATAATGGATAATTCAGAAATGATGACAGAATGTCACATTCCAATGACAATAGCAGGTAAAAATTACCGCGTTTTCGCTGACAAAGTTAGAAAAAACCATTTGGCATAAGCGTTGTTGATAGAATAGGGAATCGAAATATTTTAAGTTTTAAAAAGATAACACAACAAGATATGTCAAAAATTATAGGAATCGACTTAGGAACTACCAACTCATGTGTAGCCGTAATGGAAGGTAATGAGCCGGTAGTAATTGCCAACAACGAAGGTAAACGCACTACACCTTCAATCGTGGCATTTGTAGAAGGTGGTGAACGTAAGGTTGGAGATCCTGCGAAACGTCAAGCAATTACAAACCCGCACAAAACTGTTTATTCTATCAAACGTTTTATGGGTGTTACTTACGACGAGGCAAAGAATGAGATCGAACATGTTCCTTATAAGGTAGTAAAAGGCGACAACAATACACCTCGTGTGGAAATTGATGATCGCAAATATACACCACAAGAAATTTCAGCCATGATCCTTCAGAAAATGAAGAAAACGGCTGAGGATTATTTAGGTCAGGAAGTTTCTCGCGCGGTAATTACCGTTCCTGCATACTTCAACGACGCACAACGTCAAGCAACAAAAGAAGCTGGTGAGATCGCTGGTTTGAAAGTAGAGCGTATCATCAACGAACCAACTGCTGCAGCATTGGCTTACGGTTTAGAAAAGTCTGATAAAGACATGAAGATCGTGGTATTCGACTGTGGTGGTGGTACGCATGACGTTTCTGTTCTTGAATTAGGCGACGGCGTATTCGAAGTAAAATCTACCGATGGTGATACACACTTAGGTGGTGATGACTTTGATAACGCGATCATTAACTGGTTAGCAGCTGAATTTGCTGACGAGAACAATGGTTTCGACCTGAAAAAAGATGCAATGGCATTACAACGCTTGAAAGAAGCTGCTGAAAAAGCAAAAATCGAATTATCAAGCACTACTTCAACAGAGATCAATTTACCATATATCACTGCTGATGCAACAGGACCAAAACACTTAGTACGCAATTTATCACGTGCTAAATTTGAAAGCTTAGTAGGACCGCTTATCGAGCGTACTATCGAGCCTTGTCGTACAGCATTGAAAAACGCAGGTTACTCTACTTCAGATATCGATGAAGTAATCTTAGTAGGTGGATCGACCCGTATCCCAGCAATCGTAGAAGCTGTTAAAAAATTCTTCGGAAAAGAACCTTCAAAAGGTGTTAACCCGGATGAGGTGGTAGCATTAGGTGCTGCAATCCAAGGTGGTGTATTAACCGGTGAAGTGAAAGATGTATTGTTATTGGATGTTACCCCACTTTCCTTGGGTATTGAAACCATGGGTGGTGTAATGACCAAATTGATCGAATCAAATACCACGATCCCTACTCGTAAATCGGAAGTATTCTCGACTGCATCTGACAACCAACCATCCGTAGAGATCCATGTATTGCAAGGTGAGCGACCAATGGCTGCACAGAACCGTACCTTAGGACGTTTCCAATTGACAGACATCCCTCCTGCACCTCGTGGTATCCCGCAGATCGAAGTGGTATTTGACATCGATGCGAACGGTATCATCAAAGTATCGGCGATCGATAAAGCAACCGGTAAAGAGCAGAATATCCGTATTGAGGCATCTTCTGGTCTTTCGGAAGAGGAAGTAAAGAAAATGAAGCAAGAAGCGGAAGCTAATGCGGAAGCGGATAAAAAAGTGAAAGAGGAAGTGGATAAGTTGAACTCTGCTGATGCTTTGATCTTCTCTACTGAAAAACAATTGAAAGAATATGGCGAGAAAATCTCGGCAGATAAGAAAGCTCCAATTGAAGCAGGATTAGAGAAATTGAAAACTGCTCATGCAGCGAAAAACTTCGCAGATATTGATTCGGCATCTGCTGAATTACAGGCTGCTTGGAATGCAGCATCGGAAGAGATGTACGCTGCATCTAACCAAGGCGCTGGAGATCAACAAGCACAAGGTGATGCTGGTCAAGGTCAAGCTAATACTGGCGGAAACCAAGGCGGAGCGGATGATGTGCAGGATGTTGACTTCGAAGAAGTGAAATAATTTAAGCGATTTATTGATCCTTCGGGGTTTCATTAAATTATCCTTATCATATGAAAGGGAGTTTCCAAATGGAAACTCCCTTTTTTTGTCATCCTGAACATCGTCGAAGGATCTGTACGGGTTGGACAACGAACAGATCCTTCGACTAACGCTCAGGATGACATAGCCCCACGATTAGGGATAATCCCTCAAAATAATTACCGATAATGCCGCAAAATTCCCTTATCAAATACTGTCCACACACCAGCAGGAAGTTTGGCTCTTTTGAGCGCCTGATTAGACCAGGTGTTACAGGAATAAAACAGGCTATATGCCCCCTTTTGTTTTCATTATGGTTTATAATTGAACCCCAATAATAAGAAAAACGGCTAAAGAAATCCTTACAATTTCCTTAGCCGTTATATAATTCGTTGAAAGTTGCTCCTGCTTAGAACAATTTCTCCGGATAAACTTTATCGGTAATCAATTTAGAGATGCTCTCCTGAACGATCGGCTTATCTTCTACATACGTTACGCCGAACCATTTTGAAGAGGTAGGAATCACTTTAAAGTCCGCCATACCATGCTTCACCATGTAATCAGGGATGGTAGGGATAAAAAATTCAGATTTAGGATTATCTCCATTCTCTTCCACAAATTTTGGAAACAGATCCATACATACCTCAAACACCTTTGGTGTGAATCCCCAGAAGTTCATGGATACCCTAGCATCTGCAGGAAGTTCTGTCTGCACGCCATTCTCTTCATAAACGATCTTACGGTTTCCGTTGTCATCCGTTACGTAATAGATATTCGTACGCTCGGTAACCGATTCCATATTTCCTTCTTCGTTCACTTCACAAACCCCTCTGGAAACATAACCATAGTCCGACATGGTATTACCCACTTCAAAGCCCATTAAGGACATGTGTGTATCGGAAACTTCGTTGGTCAGGAAATCCGCCATTTTCTGGAAGGCATCATAACCATAGAAATCATCGGCATTGATCACACAGAAAGGACCGTCAACAACATCCTTAGCGCTCATTACCGCATGGGCAGTACCCCAAGGTTTTGTACGTTCGATTTCCTTGTCAACACCAAATTTCTTCAGGTTGAAATCCTGGAAGGCATAATCCACTTCGATTTTCCCGGCGAATTTTGCATCAAACTTATCACGCATCACCTGCTCAAATTCTTGGCGGATAATAAAAACTACTTTACCAAATCCTGCACGAATAGCATCATAAATTGAATAGTCGATAATAGATTCTCCATGTGGACCAAATCCGTCAACTTGCTTTAATGATCCGTAGCGGCTTGCCATTCCTGCTGCTAATACTACCAAAGTAGGTTTTCCCATAATATAAATTTTTGTTTAGTATTCTTAATTTCTATGCGCAAATATACTATTTTACTGTTATCTCTTTTTAAACATTGCATTTAAGATTCCACTCGCTAGTTTCCCCAACAATTTCACACCTTCTCGGGCCAATGTTCTGCTGGCCTGGTTCTGGGCAGCTTCCAAAGGCGATTGCCTGCGAGAACTTGATGAACCACTTGATTTTGATGCCTTTTCGGCTTCCTTCTGCGCTTTTGCTGCCGCTTCCTGCGCCTCGAACTGACCCATCTTTTCTTCCAGAATTTCCGAAGCTGTTCGTCTTTCTACCCGTTCCTGATATTTTCCGTTATACTCGGAATTGCGAATCAATTCTTGGTATAGAGCCGGTTGGCAAGGACCCATTACAGCCCTAGCAGGAACCAGGTGCGTGGCTACCACTTCCGTTGGAATACCTTTATCATTTAATACCGTCACCAAGGCTTGCCCTGTTCCCAAGGAGGTCAATATTTTATCTATCTCATAAAACTCGGAGGTCGGATAGGTTTTCACTGTCTTCCGGAGGTTCTCCGCATCGTTAGGGGTAAATGCCCGTAAGGCGTGTTGAATCCTATTTCCCAATTGTCCCAAAACAGATTCTGGGATATCGGTTGCTGCCTGCGTACAGAAAAATACCCCTACTCCTTTGGAGCGAATTAAGCGAACGATCTGTTCGATCTGGGTTAAAAAGGCTTTGGATGCGCCGTTGAACAACAAATGCGCCTCATCAAAAAAGAACACCAATTTTGGTTTATCCAGATCGCCTACTTCCGGCAGGTTCTTGAACAATTGCGCCAATAGACTCAACAAGAAGGTGGAGAACAACAAAGGTTGATCCTGGATATCCGAAATATTCAAAAGGGTGATGACCCCTTTCCCATCTATTTTTCCGAATAGATCGTTGATGTCAAATTCCTTTTCTCCGAAGATATGGGCAAGACCCTGCTGTTCTATGGCTACAATTTTTCGAAGGATGGTACTCGCACTGGCCGAGCTGATCTTTCCGTAATCGCTTTTTATCTCTTCCGCTCCCGGACCTTCCGAAAGGTAGCTCAATAACCTTTTCAGGTCTTGGAAATCGACGATTGGCAGTTGATTATCATCTGCATATTTAAAAATCGCGCTCAATACACCAGCTTGGGTATCGTTCAGATCGAGGATCCGAGATAATAGCACAGGACCAAAATCCTCCACCGTAACGCGCATCGGAGCACCCAGATTGCCGCTCAAGGAAAAGAGTTCTATTGGAAAACTTGCTGGTTCAAAGGGAATACCCACAGCATTTCCACGTTCGATCAGGGCGTCATTGGTTTTTCCGGGTTCTGCCAATCCCGAAAGATCGCCTTTAACATCGAGCATGAAGACCGGTACGCCGGCATCGGAGAGCTGTTCGGCCATCAATTGCAGGGTCCTGGTCTTTCCGGTACCCGTTGCACCAGCGATCAAACCATGTCGGTTCATCATTTTTAAAGCCAGGTTAACCTTGGCATCTGTTACGATTTCGCCATTCAGGATTCCGGATCCCAATTGTATAAAAGCGCCCTTAGGACTGTAAGAGGCTGTAATTTTCTGAATAAATTGTTCTTTCATGGTATTTTTGGACTAATACTGAACTATTTGTACCCGAAAATAGGAATTAAATAGGATTATACAATAATAGAATTTTGAGAGAAGTACATTAAGGAATTATTAAGAAATCAGATTAAAGGCAATCCTTTTGTAATTTTTTCATAATAAAATTTTTTTGATTCAGCTTTCAAATTATAGATATATTCATCAACAAGCAAATAAATAAGCCAATACTTTCTCCTTAAAGAGTAGCTGACTCATAATCANNAACGGGTATCAAGGTTTTCAAACCGGATGCCATTGATTTCCTAGCCTTTAATCCCACTATTGAAAGTACAGCGCAGATCAAGCATTACCTACGTAATGAAAAAAGTATCTGTGCCTTTCATCCATCCGTTCCGACCCCCCCTCCTAACTGTTAATTCATTTTTTTCCGATTATCAGGTTCGCTGACCGGCCATGCTGTGTCTTAATGGGACCTTTGAGCTTATTCACAAAAAAAATTGAATTTAACAAATTGAACAAATTATGTTTGGTACACGTACGTCCGCTTTTCTAAAATTGTCGAAAAGGGATTTAAAATATGACTTTCCCGCAAGTATAGTAGTTTTTCTAGTCGCATTACCTTTATGTTTAGGAATCGCGATGGCCTCCGGAGCGCCACTTTTTGCCGGTATCTTAACAGGAATAATAGGCGGATTAGTGGTTGCTTCGGTCTCAGGCTCGCCTTTGAGTGTGAGTGGTCCTGCAGCCGGTCTGACCGTAATCGTCCTAGGCTCCATTGAAAAACTGGGTGCTTATGAAACCTTTATCCTAGCCGTTATGATCGCTGGGGTTATCCAATTGATCCTGGGAATCGTAAAAGCCGGTATGATCGGTAATTACTTCCCATCTTCAGTGATCCTAGGCATGTTGGCAGCGATCGGTATCACCATTATCCTAAAACAGATCCCATTGGCATTCGGAATGACCGAAACCCACGCATTTGAACTGGATAACGGCGGTGGTATTGCTGCATTTACAGACACAATCTTCTCCAGTATCAACTGGGGGGCTACGTTGATCTGTTTATTATCCTTGGCTGTGCTTATTTTCTGGCCGAATATCAAGAAATTGAACAAGATCCCTGCGCCATTGATCGTGGTATTGTTAGGTGTGGGATTGGGCTATGTTTTCCAAGGAACTTCTTTGGCATTAAACCCAGATCACTTTGTATCCATCCCGGTGGTTTCTTCCATTGCGGAATTCCAAGGATTGTTCATCTTCCCGGATTTCACACAGATCCTGAATAAAGAGGTATGGATTGTGGCCATCACCATTGCGATCATTGCCAGTTTAGAAACCTTATTGAGTATCGAGGCAGTTGATAAAATTGATCCATTGAAAAGAAATTCACCTACGAACAGGGAATTGGTTGCACAGGGTATTGGTAACATGACTTCTGGATTCTTAGGTGGATTGCCTATGACTTCAGTGATCGTTCGTTCTTCTGCGAATGCCAATGCGGGCGGTAGAACAAGACAATCGGCAATGTTGCATGCGGTTTGGTTATTATTGGCCTTATTGGCGATCCCAAGTATCATCAACCTTATTCCATTGGCAGGTTTGGCCGCGATCCTTTTACATACAGGATATAAATTGGCAAAACCAGCTTTATTCAAGCAGATGCTAGGTAAAGGGTTGGACCAATTCATTCCATTCTTTGTAACCGTTGCAGCAGTTGTTTTCACCGACCTATTGACCGGTGTTGGAGTTGGTATTTTGGTTGCTACGTTCTATATCTTGAGAGCAAACATGCACAATGCTTACCACTTCAATATCAAACCAACGGAAGTGGAGGATAGTTCTGTTGCTGTGTTGACCTTGGCGGAGGAAGTAACTTTCCTGAACAAGGCCCCAATTCAGGAAAAACTGTACAACCTTCCTAAAAACGTGAAGAGTATCCTGATCGATGGACATCGAAGTAAGTTTATTGACAAGGATGTCATTGATGTGATCAAGGATTTTGAGCAGAATGCGATAAGCAAAGGCTTGGAAATTGAGCTGAACGATGTAACTTACAAAAAAAGAAAGCGATCTAATAAGAGTCCTTTCAAGAAAAAAAAACATAAACTTCAAAAAGTAGTTTAAAAGAATAAAATAATTGCAGAAACTTGTATTGTTTCTTAATCGAACAACATATAAAAATTTAAAAAAATGAGCTTAAAAGAGTTAGAAATTGGTTTTAACAACATTATAGAAGGTAATAAAGACTGGATGGATTTCGTAAAGAAAGACACGACAGGAAGATTTCAACAGTTAGCAAATGGACAAAACCCGGAGATTTTATGGATTGGTTGTGCGGATAGCCGTGTGCCAGCAAATGAATTGACTGGTCGCAAACCGGGCGAGGTGTTTGTACATCGTAATATTGCCAATATGTGTGTGCACTCGGATATGAGTATGTTGGCCGTTTTAGACTATGCTGTAAATGTTTTGAAAGTGAAACATATCATCGTAGCTGGACACTATGGATGTGGTGGAGTTGCCGCTTCTTTGAGTAGTCAGCAATATGGTATTATTGATAACTGGTTATGCCATATCAAGGATGTTTACCGCTTGCACGCTGAAGAGATTGATGCTATTGAAGATCCTACCGAAAAGACCAATAAATTGGTGGAACTGAATGTGAAGGAGCAGGTGTTGAATCTTTGCAGTACGTCCATTGTACAGAACTCCTGGAAAAATGGCGCTGACCTAGCGATCCATGGAATGGTGATCAATATTGGAACTGGACAATTGATTGATTTGGATACTACCTTTACCAGCAATGAATCGCTGGGTAAGGTGTTCAAGTATATGTAGTTTTTAGATGATAGATGATAGATATTAGATGATAGACTTGGCAGGGTCTATAATCTATTGTCTATAATCTATAATCTATTGTCTATAATCTATAATCTATATTCAATAAAGACAGCACGCCGTCATTGCGAGGCACGAAGCAATCTTTACCCATGTCATGGTGAGCGAAGTCGAACCATCTGTTCGTGTACCAATGCACAGATCCTTCGACTACGCTCNNGTACCTCCTCGCAATGACGGCGTTGTTGCAATGACGGCGCTCTAATTATGAAGGGTTCTTTCCACGAAACGATTCTTGCAATGAAATTGTTCTTACGATGACAGGGTCTATTATCTATCGTCTATTATCTATAATCTAACGTCTAT
>DCOH01000042.1:0-13737 GCA_002322865.1 Sphingobacterium sp. UBA1575
GGATGTCCAGATAACGGTATTTCATCCGGATATCTTCACCACCATCGGTTTCATCCTCGATCGTGAAAGGAGGTAGCTTGGATTCGTTCAGGATTTCCAAATTGCTCACCTTTATTTCGATCTCTCCGGTCGGGATTTTGCTGTTCTTGCTGGAACGTTCAATTACAGTTCCTGTTACTTTGATCACATACTCACGGCCCAATTCGCGTGCTTGGCTACGTAAAGCCTCGTCGTCCTCACTGTTGAAGGTCAATTGGGTGATGCCATATCGATCACGAACATCGATGAAGGTCATTCCGCCCAAGTCACGAGATTTCTGTACCCACCCACTAAGGGTTACCGTTTTTCCCAAGTCTGTGATTCTTAATTCGCCACAGGTATGTGTTCTATGCATGTGTTCTGTATTATTTTTTTTTGCGCTACAAAATTATCTGATTTATCCGAGAATAAAGAATTATAAATCGGCTAGTTTTCTATGTAAAAAGCACTTTTTCATACCAAATTCGCCCTTAAAGCATGCTTAAAGCAGGGTTTTAGTATGTAAAACTAGGTCGAACATACATTTTACATACTTTNNAGGTTACTTTCACCTTGGTTTTATAGCGAAGGAAACCTCTTAAAAAGGCTTCAAAAATCTGCATTCGCTATAGTCCTCCACTTTGCCCCACATCACCTTTCATTTTACCATTTTACTGCTTAATACCAAGCTGTTTAGCCTAAAATTACCCTAAAAAACATCTCCATGATACATTCATTAATTTATTGTGTTTCAATACAATCCCTTGTTTTTGACCCGTTTAAGGCTGTTTTTGTAGGCGGATGCCTATGTGGAAAACTTTTTTGTGGGGCATTGTGGGGGATTGTGGGAGAAAGTGTATACTTTTACATTAAAATTACCGTAGAAGTCAAATAAATGAATCCATTAATCGGCGAGTTCGAATGTAAGCTAGACACCAAGGGAAGATTGGTGGTCCCTGCCGCGCTCAAAAGGCAATTGCCTGATGTAGAGCGTGAAGGGCTAGTGGTGAACCGTGGATTTGAGAAAAATTTAGTGATCTACACCAAGGAAGAATGGAACAAAAAGATGTTCCAGCTTTCCAAATTGAACCAGTATAATGCGAAGAACAGAAACTTCATTCGTCAATTTATGCGTGGGGCTACGGAGTTGACCTTGGATGCTGCCGGACGTGTGCTGTTGCCAAAATCATTGTTGGAATATGGAAACATTCATGGCGAAGTATTCTTGCAATGTACGTTCGATAAGATCGAGGTTTGGGCAAAAGAGGAATACGAGGCCTTGATAGGAGATGCTGACGAAGCAGATTTCGCATCCTTGGCAGAAGAAGTAATGGGTGGATTTGATTTCGGAGGAAGTATCGATGAGTAGTGAGATTGGATACCATGTACCTGTCATGTTGCAGGAATGCATCGATGCATTGGCAATTGATCCGAACGGCACCTATGTAGATGTAACGTTTGGTGGCGGGGGCCATTCCAAAGAGATCTTGAAACATCTGGGCGAAAACGGTAGGTTATACGCCTTTGATCAAGATCCTGATGCGGTTAAAAATGCGTTGGATGATCCAAGGTTCAAATTGATCCATCAAAACTTCAAGTTCTTAAAAAATTATCTGCGCTTAGAAGGAGTAAAGCAGGTTGATGGGATCTTAGCCGATCTAGGGGTTTCCTCGCATCAATTTGATGCTGCAGACCGTGGATTCTCCATCCGTTTTGATGCGGACCTGGATATGCGAATGGATCAGGTTTCGGATCTGGATGCGAAAAAACTATTGAATACTTACCCAGAGGAGGAGTTGCATCGGATTTTTGGGATGTATGGGGAGATCCAGAATGCAAAATCCCTGGCGAAGGCGATCGTCACAGCGAGACTGAACCAGGAGATCCAAACGGTAGCGGAATTGAAGCAGGTGATCCAGAAGTTGGTTCCCAAAGGAAAAGAGCATAAATACCATGCGCAGGTTTTTCAGGCCTTGCGTATCGAGGTGAATAAGGAGTTGGAGGCTTTGCAGGAGTTCTTGTTACAGACAGAAGCTGTTTTGAAGCCGAATGGCAGATTGGTAGTCATGTCCTACCATTCCTTGGAGGACCGATTGGTGAAGAACTTCATGGCAAAAGGAAAATTCAAGGGTGAAGTAGAGAAGGATTTCTTCGGGAATGAGATCAAGCCATTTAAGGTGATCAGCCGCAAAGCGATCGTAGCGAATGCCGAAGAGTTGGCAAGAAATAACAGAGCACGGAGTGCAAAATTAAGGATTGCAGAAAAGATAGGATAGGGATGGCGAATAGGAATACCATAAAACAAAAGGAACTGAGCGAAGAAGTTCAGGAGGAGATGTCGGATGCTTTAGAAGAAAAAGTAGAAGAGACCGAAAATTTCCTCAAGAGCTTTTTCTCCAGCCAAAGGTTGTCCACTTATCTCGTTGCCAAGAATTTGCCATTTGTGGCTTTTCTTGCTTTGTTAGGCCTGCTGTATATCACGAACAGGCATTTGGCAGAGAATACGGTTCGCCGGATCGACAAGTTGGGAAAANNTATAAATCATTGAATGCGGAGTTGATGAAATTGACCACGCAGACAGAAATAGCAAAGCGCGCGGATACCCTTGGGTTAAAAGAACGTACCGAGCCACCAATAAAACCGGAGATAGTAAAAGAAGTTAAATAGTCACATTAGCAAGAAACATGAATATTAGGAAGACCATTTTGATGAGGGTATACCTGGCGTTCGGGCTGATGGTATTTGGTGCCCTTTTGGTTTTTGGGAAGTTGCTTCACCTGCAATATGTTGATGGTGATCAATGGCGCGAAATGGCGGATAGCTTGACCATACGCGAGCGTGTGGTAGAGGCTGCCCGTGGCAATATTTATTCTAATGATGGCAGTTTGCTGGCTACTTCGGTGCCAGAATATGATATTAGGTTTGATGCGATGGCCATTCCATCCGAGCATAACGATGTCTTCAATGCTCGGGTGGATTCTTTGGCCATTAACCTGGCGAAATACTTCGGAGATCGTTCTTCGAGACAGTACCTGACCCAACTTAAAGAGGCCAGAGCCAAAAAACAACGCTATGTCTTGATCAAGCGTGCCGTGTCGCATCAGCAATTGAAGGACTTGAAGAAGTTTCCTCTTTTCAAGAATTTCAAAGCAGAGAAAAAACGCTTTTCAAGCAGTTTGATCGCGGTGCGTGAGAACAAGCGCATTTTGCCTTTTACCAATCTGGCGGCTCGTACCATCGGTTACAAGAACACCAAGGGCGATACGGTTAGGGTTGGTTTGGAAGGTGCTTATGGCGATTACATCGAAGGAAAAAGCGGGGTGCAGTTGATGCAGCGCATTGCGGGCGGTGTTTGGATCCCGGTAAACAGAGAGATGGAAATAGCGCCAACAGACGGTTCGGACATCATCGCTACCATCGATGTGAACATGCAGGATATGGCGCAACGAGCTTTGGAGAAGCAATTGCAGATCAGCAATGCCGATAATGGTTGTGTGGTATTGATGGAGGTTCAGACCGGAGAGATTCGTGCGATCGCCAATTTTACCAAGGATGGTGAAGGTATTTATAGAGAGAAATTCAACTATGCCATAGCGCAAGGAGCTGACCCTGGTTCTACCTTTAAGGTTGCTTCTTACTTGGTGGCATTGGACGATAAAAAAGTGGATTTGAATACCGTTGTGGATGTGGGTAATGGAACGTATAAAGTTCCTTCGCATACCATCAAGGATTCACATGCACCTAAAAAATCCCGCATGACGGTATTGGAAGCCTTTGAGGAATCTTCCAACGTGGCGGTTGCCAAATTGATCAATCAGCATTATGGCGCTAATCCGGAGAAATTCACTGGAAAATTGCATGAATGGGGCTTGAACCAACCATTGGGAATACAGATCCCTGGGGAAGCGACGCCATGGGTGAAAATGCCAGATAGCCGTTCGTGGAGCAAATTATCCTTGGTGCAGATGGCCTATGGCTATGAATTGAAACTTACACCATTGCAGACATTGACCTTGTTCAATGCAGTTGCCAATAACGGTAAGATGGTCGCGCCATTATTCGTAAAGGAAATCCAGCACTTGGGTCAACCTGTTAAGAAATTCGAAGCAAGAGTGATCAATAAGCAGATTGCCTCTCCAGAAGCAATCAAGTCTATGCAGACGATGATGAAAGGAGTGATGGACGAAGGTACGGGTAAGCGTTTGAAAAGCCCATTGTATACCTCAGCCGGTAAGACGGGTACTGCCCAAATGGCCGATGGTTCCAGAGGATACGGACAAAGAAGATATCAATCCTCTTTTGCAGGATATTTCCCGGCAGAAAATCCAAAATATTCCATGATCGTGGTTATCCGTAACCCTAGGAATGGATACTATGGAGGTTCGGTAGCTGGACCGGTTTTCCGCGAACTAGCGGATATGGTCTATGCCAACGACCTTTCCCTGCACCATACATTTGGCCAACGCCAAGTGAATGTAGCAGGAGAGAAGGTGCCTTATACCTTAAGAGGGTCTAAAGAAGCGACTGCTAAGGTATATGAGAAGTTGGGTTTCAAAACGGTGAACTGGAATGCGATTGTTCGCTCGGAAAAGGATTCTTCAGGCGCAGGTGCCACACCTACATCATTTGCCATCAATGAGGTGAAGGAAGGGGTAGTTCCGAATGTAAAAGGAATGGGCTTGGTGGATGCCATTTTTGCGATGGAGAACGCTGGCTATAAAACCACGGTGCGTGGAAAAGGAAAAGTTATCAATCAATCATTAGCAGCGGGACAGCGATTGAAAGCTGGAACGCATGTACTTATAGAATTAAATTAAGATGTTGTTAAAAGAATTGTTGCACGGCATTCCGGTACAAGATTACCGCGGCACCCTGGAGACAGAGGTGAAAGCCATTTGTCTTGATTCGCGAAAAGCTGAATCGGGAAGTGCATTCATTGCAGTTCGAGGACATCAAACAGATGGTCATTTATTTATTGAAAAGGCGATCGCCTTAGGCGCAGGGGTTATTGTTGCGGAGGAGATGCCTGAAGATATCCAAGAAGGAATTGTATATGTACTGGTTGCGGATTCTGCCTATGCACTTGGTGTGATTGCAGGTAATTTTTACGGCAATCCTTCTCATAAACTAAAATTGGTTGGTGTAACCGGTACCAATGGGAAATCGACCATTGCGACCTTGCTTTTCAACCTTTTTGGAAAATTGGGTTACCATGTGGGTCTATTGTCAACCGTGCAGAACCAGATCGGGGATCGGATCATTGCATCCACCCATACCACACCGGATCCTATATCTCTCAATGCCTTATTGCAGGAGATGCTGCTGGATGGTTGTGACTATTGTTTTATGGAGGTCAGCTCCCATGCGGTAACCCAGCAGCGAATTGCAGGTCTGCGTTTTGCAGGCGGGATTTTCAGCAATATTACCCACGATCATTTGGATTTCCATGGCACTTTCGCCAACTATATTAAAGCAAAGAAGAAATTCTTTGATGACTTAGACAGATTTGCATTTGCCTTGACCAATATCGATGATAAAAATGGTCAGGTGATGCTTCAGAATACTTTTGCCCACCGCAAGACCTATGGTCTACACCAAATGGCGGATTTCAAAGCCAAGATTTTGGAAAGCCATTTTGATGGGATGCTGTTGCAGATCGATCAACACGAACTGTGGGTGAAATTGGTAGGGCATTTCAATGCCTATAATTNNTATTGGCGGTTTATGGTGCAGCTATCCTATTGGAGCAGGAGACCATGAAAGTATTGACCGCACTTTCGGAGATTGCAGGTGCCGAAGGTCGTTTTGAGAATTTGAAAGCTAAAAATGGCGTTGTGGCTATCGTAGATTATGCCCATACACCAGATGCAGTAGAGAATGTATTGGAGACCATCAATGAACTCCGCCAAGCTGGACAACAGGTATTTACCGTGTTGGGATGTGGTGGTGATCGAGATAGGACCAAACGCCCGGAAATGGCTGAAGTAGCTTGCCGCCTGAGCGATAAGGTGATCCTGACGTCTGATAATCCAAGATCCGAAGATCCAGCAGCGATCATCAAGGAAATGGAAGCTGGCGTGCCTGCCGATAAAAAGAAGAATGTATTCTCCATTACCGACCGTAGAGAAGCTATCCGTGCTGCTTTTCATTTGGCACAAGAAGGCGATGTGATTCTAGTGGCCGGTAAAGGACATGAGAAATACCAGGAAATCAATGGGGTGAAGAACCATTTTGATGATAAGGAAGAATTAATTAAAATTTTTAACGAACATAACTAATCGGATGTTATACTATTTATTCACTTGGCTTAATGAGCATATTCATATCCCTGGAGCTGGACTTTTCCAGTTTATCTCCTTCCGGACGGCCATGGCAGTTATTGTATCGTTAATAATCACCACCGTTTATGGTAGCCGATTGATCCGCTTGTTGCATCAGAAACAAGTTGGCGAAACGATCCGCGACTTGGGGCTAGAAGGGGAAAAGAAAAAGCAAGGAACACCTACCATGGGTGGATTGATCATTATAGCGGGTATTTTAATTCCAACGCTGTTATTTGCCAAGTTGGATAATATCTATGTGCTTTTAATGATCATCACCACTGTATGGATGGGTGCTATCGGTTTCTTGGATGATTATATCAAGGTATTCCGTAAGAATAAGGAAGGATTGGCCGGTCGTTTTAAAGTGATTGGTCAAGTAGGTTTGGGCGTGTTGATCGCCGTGACGATGTATTTCCATCCGGATATCGTCGTTCGCCAAACTGTTTCCAACCCTACTTCTTCAAGACCGGTGGAAGTGATCATCAATCCATCAACCGGTGAAAAGACCTATGCTGAAAACGTAAAATCCACCAAGACCAATATTCCTTTGTATAAGAACAACGAGTTTGATTATGCCAAGGTGTTGGATGTGTTCGGATTGAATAATGTATGGATTACCTTCTGCCTGTTTTTGGTGGTTGTGGTCCTGATCGTAACGGCGGTTTCCAATGGGGCTAACCTAACCGATGGTATTGATGGGCTGGCTACAGGAACCTCCGCCATCATCGGGATTACCTTGGCGATCTTAGCCTATGTATCCGGTAACATCATCTTTTCGGATTACCTGAACATCATGTACATTCCGAATTCTGGTGAGCTGGTGATCTTCGCGGGAGCTTTTGTTGGAGCATGTACCGGTTTCTTGTGGTACAATGCCTATCCGGCACAGGTGTTCATGGGGGATACCGGTAGTTTGACCATCGGTGGTATTATTGCTGCCTTTGCCATCCTGATCCGTAAGGAGTTATTGATCCCGGTTTTATGTGGAATTTTCTTGTTGGAAAGCTTGTCGGTGATCCTGCAGGTTTCCTATTTCAAATACACGAAAAAGAAATTCGGTGAGGGAAGACGCATCTTTTTGATGTCGCCTTTGCATCACCATTATCAGAAAAAAGGATATCATGAGTCCAAGATCGTTACCCGATTTTTAATCGTGTCGATCATCTTGGCCATCATTACGGTAGTAACATTGAAAGTAAGATAAGCAGATGTCGAACATTGCACATACCTATTACCCACAGTCTGGTCGCCTCGTAATTCTTGGCGCAGGAGAGAGCGGCGTGGGAGCTGCCATCCTTGGGAAGGATAAGGGCTTTGATGTCTTTGTTTCCGACATGGGTACTATTTCTGAGAAATACCTGAATACGCTTCAAGAAGAAGGAATCGCGTTTGAGTCGGGTCAACATACCGAAGACTTGATCGTTAATGCTGACCTGATCGTCAAGAGCCCCGGCATCCCTGAAAAAGCGCCATTGATCAAACAATTGCGTGGCATGGGAAAACCGATCATCTCGGAAATTGAATTCGCGGCACAGTATACCGATGCGAAATTATTCTGTATCACGGGTTCCAATGGTAAAACTACAACCACCTTGTTGACCTATCATCTATTGAAGCAAGGAGGGTTGAATGTTGGGCTAGCAGGGAATATCGGTAACAGCTTTGCCTTACAGGTAGCAAGGGAACAGCATGATAGCTANNCGGTTATATTGAACATTACGCCTGACCATTTGGACAGGTACGATTATAAGATGGAGAATTATGTGGCTTCCAAGTTCCGAATGGTTCAGAACCAACGAGCAGAAGATTATTTCATCTATTGCCAGGACGATGCAGAAACAGTAGCTGCCCTGGAAAAACATCCCACAGCAGCGCAATACCTGCCTTTCACCCAAGAGGGAGAATTGAGCATAGGTGCCTTTGTGGATGCCGACAAGAACTTGAACATTTTAGTACCAAATAGAGAAGCTTTTACCATGAATATTGAAGAATTATCACTGCAGGGCAGACACAATGTTTACAACAACAGTGCAGCAGGTTTAGTAGCCAAAGTACAGGAACTCCGTAACCAGACGATGAAGGAAAGTATGGGTTCTTTTGTGAATGTAGAGCATCGCTTAGAGCATGTGGCCTGCATCGGTGGAGTTAATTACATCAATGATTCGAAGGCGACGAACGTGAATTCCGTTTGGTATGCTTTGGAAAGTTTCAGCACCGAGATCGTATTGATCATGGGTGGAGTAGACAAAGGAAATGATTACGAAATGTTGCGTGATTTGGTGAAATCCAAAGTGAAAGCGATCATCTGTATCGGTAAAGATACAGGTCGTATCCACGAGGCTTTTGAGGATGATACCGATGTGATCGTGAATTCTGCTTCTATGAGCGATGCGGTACAGATTGCTTCGCATTTAGCGAAAAAAGGAGATACGGTTTTGTTATCTCCGGCATGTGCGAGCTTTGACTGGTTCAAGAATTATGAAGATCGCGGTGAACAATTTAAGGATGCAGTAATGCACTTGTAAAAATATAGCGTTATGATGGAACACATTTTTTCAAAACTAAAGGGAGATAAATGGATCTGGATCATCGTGATCCTGTTATCCATTTGGTCGCTATTGGCTGTTTATAGCTCGGTAGGTCCTTTGGCATACAAAGAAGGAAAGGGTACGGAAATTTATTTGTTTAAGCACTTCTTTACGGTGGCCGCAGGTTTTGGTCTGATGTATCTATCCCATAAACTGGATTACCGCTATTATGCAGGTATTTCCAAATTATTGATGTTGATCACCATTCCATTGCTGTTGTATACCTTGTTATTCGGTAGTAAGGTCAATGATGCGAGCAGGTGGTTGACCATTCCGATCATCAATCAGACGTTCCAGACCTCGGATTTGGCGAAACTGGCCTTGATCACTTTTTTGGCAAGGATGTTATCCCGTAAGCAAGAGGAGATCAAGGATGTGAAGAAATCCTTTATTCCGATCATGGGGGCTGTTTGTTTGGTCTTTGTATTGATTGCTTTGGCCAACCTTTCCACAGCCTTGATGCTGTTTGGTGTGAGTGTGTTGTTGTTGATGATCGGTCGGATCAGTTTCAAGCAGATAGCCGTAGTATGTATGGGTGGTGCGGTACTTTTGACTTTGGTCATGTTATTAGGACCACGTAAAGAAACTTATGTCAGTCGGATAAAAGGGTTCTTTCAAACGGAATCTGTACATGAAGGCAATACTTCTTTTCAGGATGATAAAAACTTCCAAGCGAACAATGCCAAGATTGCCATCGCAACAGGAGAGATGTTCGGAAAAGGCGTTGGTAACTCCGTTCAGCGGAATTCCTTACCACACCCTTATTCGGATTTTATCTTCGCATTCATCATTGAAGAATATGGAACCGTTGGAGGCGCAGTACTCTTGTTCCTATACATAGCCTTGATGTACCGGATCATCCGGATTGTGACCATGAGTCCTCGGGCGTTCGGTGCTTTTCTAGCAGCAGGTCTAGGATTCAGCTTGACCATACAGGCTTTGGCGAATATGGCGGTGGCCGTAGGCCTAGGCCCGGTTACTGGGGTTCCGCTGCCTTTGGTCAGTATGGGAGGTACTTCCATCTTGTTCACTTCGATCGCTTTGGGAATCATCTTGAGTGTGAGCCGTAATATTGAAGAAATAAAGAACAAGGAAGAATTGGAACCCGCAAAAGTAAGGGCACCAAAGAAAGTAGTAGTAGGTACAATTTAATAGCATAACAGATGGCGCATCGAATCATAATTAGTGGCGGAGGAACTGGGGGACATATTTTCCCGGCGATTGCCATCGCTAATGCGCTAAAAAATATAGCTCCAGATACCGAGATCCTTTTTGTAGGAGCAAATGGTAAGATGGAGATGGAGCGGGTTCCAGCAGCAGGATACGAAATCATCGGATTGGATATCGCTGGGATCAATAGACAATCGATGTTGAAAAACATCAGTCTTCCATTTAAGATGATCAAAAGTCTATGGAAAGCAAGGCAAGTTCTTAAAGATTTTAAAGCAGAGGCAGCAATCGGTGTGGGTGGCTATGCATCGGGTCCCTTGTTGATGATGGCCAATATGATGGGCCTTCCGACAGTGATCCAGGAGCAGAATTCATTTGCTGGGGTGACCAACAAAAAATTGGGAGCAAAGGCAAAACGCATCTGCGTGGCTTACGAAGGGATGGATCGTTTCTTTCCGAAGGATAGGATCTTGTTGACAGGAAATCCGATCCGTAAGTCATCAGTGGCTATCGAGGGGAAAAAGGAGGAGGCTATGCATGCTTTCTTCTTGGATGCCAAGAAGAAAACCGTTTTGGTAACAGGGGGTAGTTTAGGCGCAAAGACACTGAACGATTGCATCAAAGCAGGTATTCCTGCCTTCGTCGCTCAGGATATTCAGGTGATCTGGCAATGTGGAAGCTACTATTACGAGAAGCTGCAAGCGGAATTTGGAGACTCCCTTCCGGAGAACATCAAATTGATGCCATTCTTGGAGCGCATGGATTATGCTTATGCAGCGGCGGATGTGATCGTGGCAAGAGCTGGTGCAGGAACCATTTCTGAACTATGCGTCGTTGGTAAACCGGTTATCCTGGTTCCTTCGCCTAATGTTTCGGATGATCATCAGACCAAAAATGCGTTGGCCTTGGTGAACAAGGATGCGGCAGTGATGGTAAGGGATGCGCAAGCTGGTTCGGAATTGGTGGAAACCATCCTGAACCTGCTGTTTGATCCTGCAAAGCAGGTGAGATTGAGCGAAGAGATCAAGAAATTGGCATTGGCGGATGCAGATGAAGTCATTGCAAAAGAAGTATTGGAATTAATAAAAAAATAAGGAAATGAATATCGACAAAATAAAAAGAGTTTACCTACTGGGCATCGGAGGAATCGGCATGAGCGGATTGGCTCGTTATTTTAGTCGTTTGGGATGCGAAGTGGCCGGGTATGACCGTACCTCTACCGAGTTGACCAGAACCTTGGAGGCAGAAGGATTGGATATCACGTATACCGATGATATCAACACCGTTCCGGCTGTTTTTAAGGAAGCGAATGAGGAGACCCTTTTGATCTATACCCCTGCAATTCCGAAGGATTTGGCACTTAAAGTCTTCTTTACGGAGCAAGGCCATGAATTGTTCAAAAGATCTCAGGTATTAGGATTTATTTCGGCAAGCCGATTTACGATTGCCGTAGCTGGTACCCATGGGAAAACGACAACTTCCACCATGGTTGCCCATATATTAAAAGATTCAGGCTACGACTGTTCCGCTTTCTTAGGCGGGATCAGTACCAATTATCAGAACAATGTATTGTTCGGTGATAATAATGTGGTTGTCGTTGAAGCCGATGAGTACGATCGTTCTTTTTTGACTCTTCATCCGAATATTGCCATAGTTACTTCGGCTGATGCTGATCACTTGGATATTTATGGTGATCCGGAGGAATTGGTCACTTCCTTTAAACTATTCTTGGATAGGGTGGTGGAAGATGGCGATAAGATCGTGAAAAAAGGTTTGCCATTTTCAGGAAACATCACGTATGCCCGTGAGGAGAAATGTGATGCTTATGCAGAAAATGTGCATGTGAGAGATGGGGAATTCTATTTTGATTACCATTCGGAGACTTTGGTTTTAAAGGATGTGCATCTGGGCATCCCGGGATTACATAATGTAGAGAATGCCGTTGCTGCGATTACGGTAGCGAATCTGTTGGACATTGAAGCGGATAAGATCCGCACGGCCTTATCGAATTTTGCAGGTGTTAAAAGACGGTTTGAATTCATCGTTAAGAATCCGTCTCATATCTATATTGATGACTATGCGCATCATCCGGAAGAATTGAGGGCCTTTTTGACCTCGATGAAGAAGCTGTATCCGAACAAGAAACTGACGGTGGTATTCCAACCTCACCTGTTCAGCAGAACACGTGATTTTGTGGATGGATTTGCGGAAGTCCTTGGATTAGCGGATGAGTTGTTGTTAATGGAGATCTATCCGGCTAGGGAGCTACCTATTGAAGGTGTGGATTCTTCCTGGTTATTGGAAAAGATCAATCTGGAGAATAAAAGATTGGTAAGTCCGGAAGAGGTATTGGAAATCATTAAAGCTGAAAACCCGGAATTAGTGGTTACGGTAGGAGCAGGAGATATTGATAAATTGGTTAAACCGATTAGCGAAGTATTACATGTTGGATAAAATAAGAAATATCAAATGGCGTCAAGTCGGCTACTTCTTTCTGAGCATTATTGCTTTGGTAGGGGTGGGCATGTTGATGAGTCTGGTCAATAAAAAGGATCAGGTTCAGGTGTGCTCGGCCTTGAAAGTGATGGTAGAAGGCAAGGAGACTTTTATCGACCAGACGGATATTACTTCCATGATCCAGGAGAAATTCGGACGTGTAGTGGGAAGATCATTGAATGAGATCCCTCTACAGAAGATCGAAACAGAGTTAAGGAGATCTCCTTATGTTTCGGAAGCTGATGTGCATATGGATATGGATGGAACCATGAAAGTTCAAGTGATGCAACGTGAGGTGGTACTTCGTGTGATCAACCAGAATGGACAGGAATACTACGTGGATTCCAAGAATCAGAAGATTCCGGTAACCTTGAAGTATGTTCCGCATGTGATGGTTGCGAACGGGTTTATCGGCGAAGGCTATAAGAAATCCCTGGAGCCTGTACAGACAAAAGCCGTAAAGGATTTGATCAAAGTGGTGGAGCAAACGAAAAACGATGAATTATGGTCAAACCAGATTGTTCAGCTCTATGTGAACAATGAGCGGGATATTGAGATTGTGCCGCGTGTTGGAGACCAACAATTGGTGATCGGGAATGCCGATTCACTGAGCTATAAACTGGATAGATTGACCAAGTTCTACACCCATATCCTTCCAAAAGTAGGCAATGATGCCTACAGTAAGGTAAATGTAAAGTATGGTGGTCAGATCATTTGCGAGCGAAAAGGAGAGTGGTTTATGGACAGCTTGCAGATGAAAATAAATAAAGACAACTTAATGCGTTAAGCAGACAAACAAAGGAGAAAAAAAGGAATTATAATATACAGCATCAAACACAGCATATGAAACCTAGAATTACAGAAAATGAAAAAGAGAATCCAATCATTGTCGGATTGGATATCGGTACCACGAAGATCTGCGTAACGGTAGGTCGTCGTAGTGGTGCTAACAAGGTGGAATTATTGGGTGTAGGGAAAGCAGAATCTGCAGGAGTGAACCGTGGTGTCGTTGCCAACATCCAGAAAACGGTAACCAGCATCCGCGAAGCAGTGGCAGTGGCCGAAGGACAATCCAACGTTGACATCAAAGTGGTAAACGTAGGTATTGCCGGACAACACATCAAAAGTATTCAACACCGAGG
>DCOH01000042.1:13748-47421 GCA_002322865.1 Sphingobacterium sp. UBA1575
GAGCCTGGTATCAAAGAACCGATCGGTATGGCGGGAAGACGCGTAGAAGCAAACTTCCACATCATTTCGGGTCGTGTAACCGATATTAAGAACATCAAACGTTGTGTGGATAATTCTGACCTTGAGGTATCGGAACTGATTTTGGAACCATTGGCATCTTCAGAAGCTGTATTGGATGAAGAAGAAAAAACAGCCGGTGTGGTTTTGGTGGATATCGGTGGGGGTACTACGGATGTAGCGATCTTCCATGAGGGCATCATCCGTCACACAGCGGTAATTCCTTTGGGAGGTAACATCGTAACGGAAGATATCCGTCAGGGATGTTCGGTATTACGTAATCAAGCGGAGCAATTGAAGGTTCGTTATGGTTCGGCTTTGGCAGATGAAAACAAGGATAACGAGGTGATCTGTGTACCTGGTATCCGTGGAAGAGAGCCGAAGGAGATTTCTGTTAAGAACTTGGCCTATATCATTCAGGCAAGAATGGAAGAGATCATCGAGCATGTATATTATGAAATCAAAGCTTCTGGCTATGAGGATAAATTGATCGCAGGTATTGTGATCACGGGTGGTGGTGCACAATTGAAACATTTGGTTCAGTTGGTGGAGTACATCACTGGTATCGATTGCCGTATCGGTTATCCGAACGAGTACTTGGCAAAAACAGATATGTTGAACAAACAGGCATTCGATGAATTGAAGAGCCCATTGTATGCAACAGGTATCGGTTTATTGATCAAAGGTATTCAGTCTATCGAGGAAGAGGAGAAGCGCGACGAGGAGAGAACGACAAGAAAAACTCCAGTTGTTGGGAAAGAAAAATCCAAAGATGACGTTAAATNNGTTAAAGTTATAGCGGAAGGTCAGAGCAGAAAAGAGGGTTGGTTATCCCGTTTCTTAGGAGACTGGATCAAAGATGGGACGGACATAGACGATGATACTTTCATTGGAAAAAAATAATTATCAACATCAGTATGTTTTTTCCACAATTTAACAAATGTGGATAACTATTGTTAATATATTGGTAATATTACATTAGAATTGTTGAGTCAAGTTGCGATAACGTAATAGATTGATGAAGAATTAAATAGGATAAATTATATGTCGATACAATTTGAAATGTTAAAGGAGAATTCATCAATTATCAAGGTAATTGGTGTAGGTGGAGGCGGCGGGAATGCTGTAAACCACATGTACAAGCAGGGAATTAGTGGTGTAGACTTCATCGTGTGTAACACGGATGCGCAAGCATTGGAGTTGAGTCCTATCCCTAACAAGGTACAATTAGGAGCAAGTTTAACGGAAGGAATGGGTGCTGGTGCCGATCCTGATGTGGGTGAGAACTCGGCTATCGAGAGTATTGAGGAGNNCAATACGAAGATGCTTTTCATCACAGCAGGTATGGGTGGTGGAACTGGTACTGGAGCAAGTCCGGTATTGGCGAAAGCAGCAAAGGAATTGGGGATATTGACCGTTGCGATTGTGACTACTCCCTTTACTTTCGAAGGTAAACGTCGTCGTATGCAAGCTGAAGATGGCTTGGAAGAACTACGTAAATACGTGGATTCCTATTTAGTGATTTCGAACGATCGCTTACGGGAGATCTTCGGAAACCTAACAATGACTGCTGCCTTTGCAAAAGCAGATGATATCTTAACCACTGCTGCAAAGGGTATTGCTGAAATTATTACTATTCCGGGTTATGTGAACGTCGATTTCAAGGATGTTCGTACCGTAATGAATGATAGCGGTGTGGCTATCATGGGTAATGCTGTGGCAAAAGGAGAACAACGCGCACTAGATGCTGTAACTGGCGCATTGGCCTCTCCATTATTAAAAGACAATGAAATTGAAGGTGCTCGTTACATCTTATTGAACATTACTTCCGGAACACGTGAGGTAACTATGGATGAGGTAGCAATCGTAACGGATTATATCCAAGAGAAGGCTGGTCTTTCGGCTGATCTGATCTGGGGTAACTGTATCGATGAGGACTACGACGAGGAACTTTCTGTAACCATAATCGCGACTGGTTTCCAAACTGCGGAAGAGCGCGTGAAAGAAAAAGAGAAAGAGAAGATCGCTATTCCCTTAACACCCGAAGTTCAAACTTCGGCTTTCGTAAAACCAGTAGCAACCAATCAGTTTGTTGAGCGTACTGCACAGGAGCCATCGGCTTTTGTAAAGACTACACAACCGGCGGAGCCAACTGCTCCACAAGGTCCGCAAGCTGATCTGTTTTCCAATAAAGTAGCATCTGCTTCACAAGCGAATGCAGTGGAGAACAAAGAGCCAAATTTGATTCGTCATACCTTGGAGCTTGAAGATAGTAATGACGTAGAAGAGGTAGAAGAGGATCCAAATCCACATGGGTTTGAATTGAAAACTTCCCCTTCGATCTTCGAATTCAAATTGCCAACGGTATTCGATGCGTATAAAACCAACGAAGAACCGGAGGAAGTTGCTCCACAGGCGCAAGCACCAATTCAGTCGCCATTGCAGGCAGAACCTCAGCCAAAAGCTGAAGTTGAACTGGAAGAGGCGATCAAGGAAGAATCCAATTTTGAAGATCAATTGATGAAAACGAAAGAAAGAATCCTTCGTTTGAAAGAATTGAGCATGAAATTGAAGTCTTCGAACGGTCTTCAGGAATTGGAGAATGAGCCAGCATACAAGAGAAAACAAAAGACCTTGGATGATGTGCCACATTCTTCCCAATCACAAGTGAGCCGCTTTACTTTATCGTTTGATGATGGTGAAACGGAGATCAGACCGAACAATTCGTTCTTGCACGACAATGTAGATTAATCTTATCCTATTTAATACTAAAGGGTGGTCTGTGAAGACCACCTTTTTTGTTTTTAGTTTTGTTTTTTGAAAAAAGATGTTAATTTAGAGGTAGTTACTAAAAAATTATCTCAATTAAATCTAACAATTATGGCAAGTATTGATAAATTCAAAGAACTTAAATCAGTTATCGATGGATTGGAAAATGATGCTGAAAAATTCTATTCAAAAGCAAATAGCGCTGCTGGAACACGTGTGAGAAAAGGTTTGCAGGATGTGAAAACATTAGCTCAATCTTTACGTTTAGGTATTCAGGATCTGAAAAACAAGAAATAGAAACCTGAGAAAACCTTGTTACAGTATAAGCCCTATCAATGGGCTTTTTTTATGCGCAAATACTATTATATTTACAATATGAACAAACTTCAAAATCCTATCTGGCTGATGAGCTCGGCCTATAATCAATTGACTCAAGATGAATTGTTGGATGCGGCAAACGCGGCGGGTGCACAAGGGATCGATCTTTGTGTTTTCCGCAGGGATGGTACGAGACAGGACCATACCGCGACCCATTTGGATTATGAATCCTTTGGACCGGAGCAGGCTAAGGCATTGTTGGATAAATTCAATGCCAAAGGATTACGCTTGTCCTTAGGGGCCTTTGAGAATATGATAGGAGGCGAGGAAGATCAACGCGTTAAAAATCAGAACCATTTGTTGGCCCTGATCCGGATCGCACACTTGTTGGGTGGTGATGAGAACGATGTGAAGGTAGGGACCTTTGTGGGGTATAACCATGAATTGGGTAACCAGATCGATGGATTCCAACGGAACCTGGAGGAATATAAAAAGGTTTTTGAACCGATCGTAAAATACGCGGAAGGTTTGGGTGTGACGATAGTCTATGAAAATTGCCCGATGGAAGGCTGGAGATCTTCCCGCTATAGCAGTACCTTTAATAATTTACCTGGTGTCCTAGCTGCCCGTAAATTGATGTATGCGATGATCCCTAGTGCGGCACATGGCGAGATCTACGATCCTTCCCATGATATTTGGCAGAATACCGATCCGGTGGATGTCATTGACGAAATGGACATCAACAGGTTGAAACGTATCCATGTGAAAACTACACGTATGAACTACGGAAAAGCCTATACCGAGTGGGGAGGGATGTATCCGATGCAGTATGTATCGCCAGAATTGGCAGAATTGGCTGGTGTAAGCATTCCGCAGCACGATTGGGATAGACATCATTATACCGCTATGCTACCTGGATTTGGTGGAACAGACCATATGGATTGGAATGCCTTTGTGGAGATATTGCACGAGAGAGGCTTTTCTGGGCCGTTTGAGATCGAGAACGAGGCTAAGAACTCCAAGGATACCCACAACATGGGAGCGATCAACCAAGGGGCTAAAAACACCGTTAATTTCCTTGCGCCATTATTGTGGAGCTTGGAAGATAAAGGCTATACCTACACCGAACAACGCCCGTTAAAAGCTGTGGATAGAAAAGATATCCCACTTCAGACCATGGATAGTTTGAAATAATTTACTTTATTTTGAAATAAGACCTACTTTGAAGGCATAAAAAGAAAAGGAATAACCAACAGGTTATTCCTTTTCTGTATTCATTTTGAACAGCGAAATCAAATCGGGGATATTGGTTACCCCTAATTTTTCAAATATCCTGCTCTTATAGGTACTTACAGTAGATGAGCTTAGGTTCAATCGGTTGGAAACCTCAATGATCCCCAGTCCTTCGATCAAGTGTCTGGCCACATCCATTTCCCTGTTCGATAATTTGAACAATGGGTTCATGCTATCGACCTTGGATTTGCTGGTGGTCAACTTCTGCACGTAAAGGTCTTTGATGGCATCCGACATATACCTTCCTCTTTCGAAGATACTGTTGATGGCATTGGTGAACTCCGTCATGCTTGTTGTTTTGTTCACATATCCAGCCGCTCCTGCTTCAATATAGCGTAAAGCATATAAGCTCTCATCATAGGATGAGAAAACCAGGATCTTCAAATCGGGTTGGATTTCTAAAATCTCTTTAATGACCTTAATGTTATTTCCTCCGGGCATGTTGATGTCCAAGAGCAATAAGTCGTACCTGTTATTTTTTAGCTCCCCAAAAACTTCATCATACGTTTGTGCCTGGGTAATCTCAACAGCCTTAATGGTCTCCTTGATGGCGGTTGATACACCTAGTCTTACTATGATGTGGTCGTCGGCAATTAAAATTTTCTTCATATTTACACGATCACTAACCGGGATTTCTGCTTTTTTGACTGTGTGATTTATCAATAGGCAGGGTTTATTTATTATTTATAGTAGTTAATTTATTTCTTCAAATATAAGATATTCGTGACAATTCACTTCACCTTAATTTTTTTTTGTTAAATGTAGTCCATAGCCTACTAAATATAGACAAATAATTTCGGAATTATTTTATTATATCATCCTAAACCGTTTTTTTTGTCGATTATTTGTTTTAAATTTCAAATAGCAAATAAATTTTTCACAGTTAAGACTATTTAATAAGATGGGATTTTTAAAAGAGTTTAAAGAATTTGCCATGCGTGGCAGTGTCATCGATCTAGCGGTCGGTGTGGTTATTGGTGGTGCATTCGGTAAGATTGTAACATCTTTAGTGGATGATATCATCATGCCTCCAATCGGTTTTATCACAGGTGGGGTAGACTTCTCTACCATGAAATATGTGATCAGCGAAGCGAATGAAGCTGCTGGAACTGCTGAAGTATCGATCAACTATGGTAACTTCATCAACGTATTGATCCAGTTCTTGATCATTGCTTTCTGTATTTTCATCGTGATCAAAGGATTGAATTCATTGAAACGCGAAAAACCTGTTGAAGAAGCAGCACCAGCTCCTCCAACAAAAGAAGAAGTTTTGTTGACAGAGATTCGCGATTTATTAAGAAATAAATAAGCCGTTTCTGCACATTAAAAGCAAATTATGCAGGGATAATTTCCTAATTAATTTGCTTTTTTTTATTTATTATATCCTGAGTGTTGCGGAATTGTGAAATAAACTTTATTTTTGCATTCCTCTTTTGAGGGATAAATTGATTAAAAGTATAAAAACAAGCATAAAAGCGTCATGAAGAGAACATTTCAACCTTCGCAAAGAAAAAGAAGAAATAAACACGGATTCAGAGAGCGTATGAGCTCTGCAAATGGTAGAAGAGTATTAGCTTCTCGTAGAGCTAAAGGAAGAAAACGCCTTACAGTTTCTGACGAATACCGTCACAAAGGTTAATCCAAACATCGCCGGTGATACGTCGACCGAGCTAATTTAGCCGGCTCAATGCACATCGAGATGAAAAAATATACATTTACAAAAGAAGAACGATTATGTAGTAAAAGATGGATAGACCATCTTTTCGATAATGGTTCTTCTTTTATTGTATATCCTTTCCGGATGGTCTATACCCAGGCTCCTTCCGCACTTCCATACCCTGCACAAACCATCATTTCAGTTTCCAAGCGTAAGTTTAAGAAAGCGGTCGACCGCAATTATTACAAGCGTCGGATGCGCGAAGCCTATCGTTTGGAAAAGCATAATCTTTACGATTTTTTGACTGAACATTCCCTACATTTGCTCTTGACCATACAATACGTGGGCAAAGAAGATCTGCCTTTTGCCGAAATGCAGGCGAAAATGAAGCAAATGCTCTTAAAATTGAAAAATGAAATTGCTAAATCTAATCTGGGAGAAGGGAATTAAACTTCCCATCAAATGGGTATTCCTTTTTATAATTAGGTTTTACCAGTTGTTCATATCGCCCTTTTTAGGTGCAAGTTGTCGCTATTCGCCAACCTGCTCCCAATATGGGAAAGAAGCCATCCTGAAATATGGCCCTTTCAAAGGCGGTTGGTTGACGGTAAAACGGATCGCTCGTTGTAACCCATGGGGTGGTCATGGTCATGATCCTGTTCCATAATTCTACTATGTCAAACTGCTATATCCTTTCCATTGAAACTGCAACACAGGTATGTTCGGTTTCCCTATCCAATAACGGTCGTTTAGTTGATTCGGTATTCAGCAATGAACCCAATATGCATGCTACGGCATTGACGGTTTTCATTCAAGAGCTTTTGGATAAGACAGGTCTAACCTTTCAGGACCTGGCAGCAGTCTCTGTCAGCATGGGGCCGGGCTCTTATACGGGATTGCGAATAGGGGTTTCTGCGGCAAAAGGACTGTGCTATGCACTGGATATCCCTTTGATCGGAATTAATAGCTTAGAAGCGATGTTAGGTGGTTACCTGATGAAACATGAGCATGCAGGGGAGAAGCTGATGTTATGTCCCATGATTGATGCCCGGAGATTGGAAGTCTATACCGCATTTTTTGATGCTGATGGAACGCCTTTAATGGAAACCCATGCCCTGATTGTTGATGATCAAACCTTTGATGTTTATTTGAAGGAAGGTTTCAAGGTCGTTTTATTTGGAGCTGGTGCGGATAAGTTCAAGGAGATGTTTGCTTCGAAAGAGGGGGTAACTATAGTTGAAGGATTTGAGTCCCATGCCGCTCAACAAGGGAAGCGCGCCTATGATAAATTTAAACAGCAGCAATTTGAGGATGTTGCTTATTTTGAACCGTATTATCTGAAAGATTTTGTGGTGACCAAGTCTAAAAAGAACCTCCTATCCTCCTAAATTTATAACCAGCGTTTTCTTTTGAACCAGATGTAGATCAGGGCAGAAAGCCCCATCATGACCCCAATAATGATCGGGTAACCGTAATACCATTCCAGTTCAGGCATGTATTTGAAATTCATGCCATACACCCCTACAATAAACGTCAAAGGCATAAAAAATACGGAGATGATGGTCAGCGTACGCATGATCTCATTGGTATGGTTAGATTCGATATTGAAGTAGATAGAAAGTAATTGCGCCGTGTTCTCACTGATATTACGGTAAAGGGTATTCGTTCTGGAATAGATATCCCGAAGATCTTGCGTATAGATGTTCTGGTATTCGGGCATATGGAAATAGTCCACGATATCCTTGTACAGGGTCAGAATGATCCGGATCAGGTCGACCTGTCTTTTCAAATAATATACCTTTCGAAGGAAGGGTTTTCTCCGGCTATGTAGGAAAACAATCTCCTCATAATTATCCAGTTTCTCGGAAAGATCGGAGATGATCAAAGTTTCAAACGATTTCAGCGAAGAAGATACCAGGGTATTCACCAAGCTTTTGCTGGACTTTAATTTTTTATTATCCTTATCAAGCTCGATCAATTCGGAAAGAAAATTGATTTCATTGCGATGTACCGTGATGACAAAATCCTGCCCGTAAAATAGGGAAATCCGGTTGGTGATATCCGTTAGGGTATCGGAACTTTCTGGAAAACTCTCTGCAATGTTCCTAAGGATCAGGAAATGGTATTCTTCAAATTCTTCGATCTTTGGTAAATGGCCGATTTCCAGGCAATCTTTGATAGAAGCATCCTTCAGATTGTACCTTTCCTTGAGGTCTGTAAAATCATCGATAGAAGGGTTAAAGATGTCGAACCAGTCGAAACCATTGTTTTCCTTGCTGAGAATCTGTTTTACCATAGTAGCGTAATAATTACCGAAAATTAGGGAGATTTAAGGATATATCAAAAAAATGGCAGCCTGTATTTTCAGACTGCCATTTTTATATCTTGATGAAGAATTAGCTCTTCTACTATTTTATTTCTTTGCTGGAGTTTTATCCGCGTATTCTTTGTTCAAAGCTTCGATCACTTCTTTGGTGATATCCATCTTTGGATCTGCATATAAAACGGCAGGGTTTGTTTTAGAATACGTCAATACCAATTTGTACCCTTTATCTTCTGCGTGTTTCTGAAGGTATGCTGTTACTGCAGTATACACTTTAGAGAATTCAGTCTGCTCTTCTTGACCAATGGATTGACCAGCATTCTGCTCCATACGTTGAAGGTCGCCTTGCAAACGAACCAAACGCTCTTCAGTTGCCTGACGTTCCGTTGCGCTCATGCCTTGGCCTTTTTGTTGGTATTCCGCTACTTCTCTTTGGTAAGCTTGTCCTTTTGCCTGGAAATCAGCTTGTGCTTTTTTGAATTTCGCTTCTAATTTAGCGCGTACATCTTTGTAGTACGTGTATTTTTCAGATAAAGAATCTGAATTTACATAAACGATCTTCTCATCTTGGGCAGTGGTTGGGGTTGTTGTTGCTGCTGTAGTGGAAGCAGTTGTGTTATCTTTTTTTGCTTCTTGGTTACAGGAAACGATTGCTGCAGTGGCAACAAGACCTAAGGTCAATTTTACTATTTTATTCATTCTTTTCTTGTATTTCGATTTTCTGAAGAACAAACCTAAGATAAAAAAATGAAATTTCACCAAAAATGCATGAAAAGCTCGCAAATAATGGCTTGGAAGGGGATGATATTGGGAGAGTACCCGAGCGTATTTTTAAGCGTTTTATGTTTGATTATTAAGGTAATTTTTCGTATTTTTGAAAGTTAATCAACAGTAATATTAATTCATTTTCATGAGCGAAGAAAACAAAAAACCTTCAACGTATTCAGCGGATAATATCCAGGTTTTAGAGGGATTAGAAGCGGTACGTAAGCGTCCATCTATGTATATTGGTGATACGGGAGTAAAGGGTCTGCATCACCTGGTTTATGAAGTAGTCGATAACTCAATTGACGAAGCTGTTGCCGGTTATTGCGATGACATCGTTGTAACTATCCAAAAAGACAACTCTGTTTCGGTAAAAGATAATGGTCGTGGTATCCCTACAGGTATCAACAAAAAAGAGAATAAATCGGCATTAGAGCTGGTTATGACGGTATTGCATGCCGGTGGTAAATTCGATAAGGATACGTATAAGGTATCTGGTGGTTTGCACGGTGTGGGGGTTTCCTGTGTGAATGCCCTATCGACCTTATTGCGTGCAGAAGTACATCGTGAGGGTAAGATCTTTGTGCAGGAGTATGCACAGGGTAAGCCGCAGTTTGATGTAAAGGAGATTGGTGAGAGTGATAAAACAGGAACTATTGTAACATTCCATCCAGATCCGGAGATCTTTACCACGACCATCGTCTATAACTATGATACCTTAGCGAACCGTTTGAGAGAGCTTTCTTTCTTGAACAAAGGGATTCGTTTGACATTGATCGATGAGCGTGAGGTATTGGAAGATGGTTCTTTCCGCCAGAATATCTTTTTCTCAGAAGGTGGACTTCAGGAATTCGTGAAATTCTTGGATGGCAATCGCCATGCCTTGATCCCTGAACCGATCTATGTAGAAGGAATCAAACAAGGTATTCCTGTAGAGCTTGCTTTGCAATACAACGATACATATGCGGAGAATGTACATTCTTATGTAAATAACATCAATACCATCGAAGGTGGTTCTCACGTGGCTGGTTTCCGTAGAGGTTTGACCAGAACGTTGAAGAAGTATGCCGATGATTCAGGTTTATTGAAGAATTTAAAAGTAGAGATTACAGGTGATGACTTCCGTGAGGGATTGACTGCGGTAATTTCTGTTAAAGTTGCTGAACCTCAGTTCGAGGGACAGACAAAAACCAAATTGGGTAACTCGGAAGTTATGGGTGCGGTGGATGTTGCTGTAGGTGAGATCTTAAGTGCTTATTTGGAGGAGAACCCGAGAGAGGCAAAACAGATCGTACAGAAAGTGATCATTGCTGCCCAAGCACGTGCTGCTGCTCGTAAGGCCCGTGAGTTGGTTCAACGTAAAACGGTTATGGGAGGCTCTGGTTTACCTGGTAAACTGGCTGACTGTTCGGATAATGATCCAGCAAGTTGTGAGATTTTCTTCGTCGAGGGGGATTCTGCGGGTGGTACGGCTAAGCAAGGTCGCGACCGTAGAACGCAGGCGATCATGCCTTTGAGAGGAAAGATCTTAAACGTGGAAAAGGCTATGGAACATAAGATCTATGAAAACGAAGAGATCAAGAATATGTTCACGGCATTAGGGGTTAGTATTGGTACTGCCGAGGATTCCAAAGCATTGAATACCGACAAACTTCGTTACCACAAGATTATTATCATGACGGATGCCGATGTCGATGGATCGCACATTGCGACTTTATTGTTGACATTCTATTTCCGCTATATGAAGGAGTTGATTGAGCGTGGATATGTTTATATCGCTACACCTCCTTTGTATTTGGTGAAGAAAGGAAAGGATTTCCAATATGCATGGACAGAAGATCAGCGTTTGGCTGCTATTCAGCGCTTAAAAGGTGCGGGTAAAGAGGATAGTGTTCATGTGCAAAGGTATAAAGGTCTTGGTGAGATGAACGCGGAACAATTATGGGATACTACGATGGATCCGGATAAGCGTACGTTGCGTCAGGTAACTATTGAGAATGCTGCGGAATGTGATCGTATTTTCTCGATGTTGATGGGTGATGAAGTTGCTCCTCGTAGAGAATTTATTGAAGCGAACGCGAGATATGCGAAGATTGATATTTAATTCTTAGATATTAGATATTAGACGAAAGATATTAGACAATAGATATTAGATAAAGGCAGTTCATTTTGAACTGCCTTTTTATTTAGAGGGAATTTTATTTTAGGGATAACACCTTCATTGCGAGGAAGTACACCCGGCGTCATTGCAAGGAGGCACACCCTGCGTCATTGCGAGGAGGCACGACGAAGCAATCTTTCGATTAGNNTTCGTTCCTCGCAATGACGGCTTCCTTGGCAATGACGGCTTCCTTCGCAATGACGCAGTACCTCGCAAATACGCAGAGTCACGCAATGAGAGGGTGGCTTCGAATTTCATTCGCTATGTAAGTAAATTCTAATCAGGATGTAAGCAAGGTGCAAGTGACTTTTAATACTTACACCTCACTTAGAAGTCACTTACACCTCACTTGAAGTCAGAGGCAAATCTTTTTTTAATAACAACCAAATAACAACCAAATAATATCCCAATAACAATCCAATAACAGCGAAATAACAACCCAGTAACAACCTAATAACAACCTAATAATAACCCAATAACATCCCAATAATACCCTAATGATATATTTATAGCATATTGATTTTAAATATTTTACAAAAATAAAACATCAAATTATGCTTCGATATATCCTCTTTCTTTTTCCCCTCATAGCCCTTATCCCCAACCAATCAAACGCCCAGACCGAAGAAAAGATCCTAGAAGAAATATCCTTATCCGGATCTGATCCTGATGTCTTCACTGAAGATCTTACCGCACAGCTCGAACTTCTAAAACCCCTCCAAAAAAATCCCCTAAACCTCAATACCATCTCCGAAGAGGAGCTCCAACAACTCTTTTTCCTATCCGCCAACCAAATCAATCAATTCTTTCTCCACCGACAAAAATCAGGACCCTTCCTTTCCGTTAATGAACTCCAAGTCATCCCTGGATTTACCCCGGAAGTAATCATACAAATGCTTCCCTACATCACTGTAAAACCAAGCAATACCTTAAATCTAAGCGAACTCAGTAAAAAATCCCTCGATAACTCTGCCTGGTCCATGTTCACTTATTCCAGAACTTTACAACTCTCCAGAGGATATCAAATAACAGATCCTGAACGGTCAAAATATCTGGGTAGTCCAGATCGTTTATTGGCCCGATTTCGTTGGAGCCATCAGAATAAACTTTTCTTTACCCTCAACATGAAAAAGGACCCTGGAGAACCATTCTTCGCCGCCAAACAACGATATGGATTCGATTATTATGCAGGTTCCATATATTACCGAAATAGTAAACTAACAAAACATCTTATCCTCGGCGATTTTCATGTGCAGCTCGGACAGGGGCTTATGCTCTGGACAGGCCCACAATTTGGAAATCGCAATGCCATTGCTCCGATCCTCCAGCAACCAATAGGCATCAGACCCCATACCGGCATGACCGAAAGCCGGTTCTTCCGCGGATTTGCAGCTTCTTTTAAAAAAAAGAATTTTCAATTCATCCCTTTTCTATCCTACAAAAAAGAAACGGCCAGCTTAAAACACTTAGCAGATTTAGGTTGGGTAATAACCTCCATCAATTACAGCGGCCTCCATCGAACGCCCTCTGAACAAAGAAATAGACAGTCTACAGGAGTTTTTAATGCCGGAACTTCCATGCATTGGTCAAACCTGAACTGGAAATTAGGGTTGGGCTATCTGTACAATCAACTGCAGTACCCTTTACAACCACGACCAACCTATTATAATCAATATCGTTTCAGGGGGACTACCCTCCATCAATTGAATGCCCATTACCAATACAGCTTTTATAATCTGCTGTTGTATGGAGAAACCGCCCATAGCTTAACTTCGGGTTGGGCAAATTATCATGGCCTTACTGCTGGTCTTGGTCGAAAGTTTTCCATCAATATCCGATATCGACATTATCAACCAAATTACCAGCAGTTCTTTGCACAGTCTTTCCAAGCACAAAGTAATCTAGGCAACGAGCAAGGGGCGTATTTGAGCTTAGCCTACCATCCATCCCGAAAATTCGATTGGATAGGCAGTTTCGATTATGTTCAATTCCAGAAACCAAGGTATCGGGTTAGATTACCATCCGAAGGTTGGCTGTTCCAGTCCCAAATGAGCTATAACTGGTATAAAAAGGGATATTTAAGATTACGGTATCAGTATAAATGGTTTCAGGAGAATTTTCCAGCGGAAAGTAAGCTGCAAAATAGTATAGCCAATGTCTTGCGGCATCAGTTAAGGTTGAACTTTCAGTACAAACTAACAGACAGTTGGATGCTCAACAATCAGCTAGAAGGGAGGCATTTTGCCAAAGATGGCGCTTATGCTAAAAGGGGATTATTAGCCCTTCAGGATGTCATATGGAAAAATCCCGGAAATCCGTTTTCTGCAAATTTGAGGCTTGCTTGGTTCAATGTGGATAGTTATGATGCGAGAATCTATACTTATGAAAGAGATGTTTTGTATGCTTTTTCTTTCCCATCATTTTTCAGGAATGGCATCAGAGCCTATGCAAATTTAAAATGCCGCATTGGTAAATCTTTGGAGTTCTGGGGCAAGGCTGCCCATACCCATTATTTTGGGATTGATGAAATGGGATCCGGATTAGATCTCATCGCAGGAAATCAACGGACAGATATCAGGTTCCAGATCAGGTATTCATGGAATTAGAGAAAATAGTATTAGGGAAATACCTATTCGTTTTCCTGTTCTTTTTCTTGGTTTTAGGCTATGTAATAGCCCAGTACATTACTTGGTCAAGCCCCTTTATCATATTGTTATGGATAATTGGATTGGCTGTTTTGATGATCTATCATACCCGATTAATCCTGAACCATTATAAAGCTAACACCTGGATGATAGCTTTATTTCTCACAATTTTTTCTGTGTTGAACATGCAACAACATTTGCCAGACAAAAGGTTGAAAATGGGGAAAAACCAAAAGGTTTGTGCAAAGTTAATTTCAGAACCTAAAATTACGGAGCGACAGATACGCATGGAAATAATGATCTTTGAAATTCAAGGGCAATCCATAAAACCTTCCAAAACCCTAGCCGTTTTTTGGAAAGATAGTCTTTCAAGTTTTCCATTGCATTTAGGAGACCAAATAACCTATAAAGCGAATCTAAGCCACCTAAAACCAGCCTATAATCCACATCAGTTTGATTATAAATCCTATTTAAAAAGTAAGGGGATCTATTTTCAAAGTGAGGGGAAGGCTGGAGAGGTCAAGATCATAAAAAGACATACAGGCTGGAAATTTTCCTACTGGGCAAGAAAACAACAAAAGCATTTTGCTGATAAATTCAACACCTTGATGCAAGATAAAGAAGCCTTTCAGATTGCTTCGGCCATTGTCTTTGGGTATCGAACAGATTTCTCGGAAGAGATTACCCAAACCTTTGCCAATACCGGAACGATCCATATCCTAAGTGTATCGGGGTATCATGTGATGCTGATATTCTGGTTTCTAAACATTATACTTAAAAATTTTGACACTTACTTAGGAGGACCTGGTTTTAGGTATTTGCTTGTTCTGGTCATCATATGGCTCTATGCAGCCATCTGTGGCTTTGCTCCACCCATCCAACGGGCAGCTTTGATGATCAGTATTTTTATCATCGGCCAGTGGCTGCATCGGTTCCAGTTTTCTGTCAATTCCTTGGCGGCCTCCGCCTTTATATTGCTCTGCTTCGATCCCCACATGCTCTTTGATATCGGTTTTCAACTGTCGTACTTGGCTGTATTAGGATTGATCCTTTTCACACCCTTCTTTAAAAGCCTGATGAATCACAATAAAAGCTTTTTTAAGAAAATGATTTCCTTGCTTGCTGTTTCTTTATCCGCACAATTGATCACTACGCCGCTTGCCATGTACTATTTCCATCAGTTTCCTACTTACTTTTTGCCTGCCAATCTGCTTTTTACACTTCCTTCCAGCATGATGGTTATTGTTGGCGGGATCTTGATGGTAAGTCCTTTCCAAAACATCAATACCTACTTCGCTATGTTATTGGAACATATCATCAAGCTCAGTTATTCCATGCTTACCTGGTTAGATAGCTTACCGGGTTCAAGTATAAAAGGGGTTCAAATGGATGGATATGGCTTAGTGATCAGTTATTTATCCTTGCTTTTATTAAGTGTCGCCTATTATTTTAGACATATAAAATCCCTTTTCCTTAGCCTTCTATTATCTTGCGTGCTGGTTGGATGGGGTGCGTGGAAGACCTTTTCGAAGCAACATTTTAACGGGATAAGATTATATAATGTTCAAAAGGAAATTGCATTTGCCATCATAAATAATGGCCAGGTCACCTTGTTTAGCAGTATGGATTCCATCCAGGACAAAAGGTTGAAATATGCCGTTTGGCCAGACCTGGAAAAGTTTAAAGCCTTGGATGAGATTCAGTTTGAGCAATTAGAAAATAGGATGGAAGGGAACATAAGCTTCCAGGGAAAGCTATGTTTAATCAGGAACAACAAGCTTCCGAAACAGATAAATGCTGCTGAAACATGGATATTTGATGCATCCAATACGGATCGGTTTATAAGGCAATCCATCGCTTTAATAGATGCCAAAAAGCAGCCCTACTATATTTTGAAGGATAATTTTGCGTATGTTTGGGAGAATAAGGCACATGGAAAAGACTAGTCTTGAAATATTAAAGCAGTATTGGGGATACGATCGGTTCCGGCCTTTGCAGGAAGCCATCATCCATGATGTATTATTAGGAAAGGACACCTTAGGCCTGATGCCAACCGGGGGAGGAAAGTCCCTTTGTTTTCAGGTTCCAAGCCTGCAGATGGAGGGTATATGTATCGTTATTTCTCCTTTGATCGCGTTGATGAAAGATCAAGTCGAGAACCTGCGTAAAAAAGATATTCCAGCCATTGCTATCTTTTCAGGGATGAGTTATCGTGAGGTGGATATTGCGTTGGACAACTGCATCTTCGGGAACATCAAATTCCTTTACCTAGCACCAGAAAGGCTCTATTCGGATCTGATACAGGAGCGGATCAGGCATATGAAGGTCAATCTCTTTGCCATCGATGAAGCGCATTGTATTTCTCAATGGGGCTACGACTTCAGGCCACCTTACCTGGAACTATCCAAACTCCGTAAACTCCAACCCAATGTTCCTTTTTTGGCATTAACGGCCACCGCAACACCCAAAGTGGTGGAGGATATCCAAGAAAAGTTAGGATTTCGAGAACGGAATGAATACCGGATGAGTTTCCGAAGGGAAAACTTGGGTTATATGGTTTTTGAGGAGGAGAACAAGTCGAACCGTATGTTGCGTGTCATCAAGAAGATGGGGGGCTCTGGGGTGGTGTATGTACGAAATAGGCGGGAAACACAAGAGGTAGCTAGGTTTTTGCTCAACCATGGCGTACCAGCTGATTTTTACCATGCGGGGCTTGACATGCCCAGCAGGATGAAGAAACAGGAAGCCTGGACGAATAACCAAGTGCGGGTTATTGTTGCCACCAATGCCTTTGGTATGGGGATCGATAAGCCTGATGTTCGCTTTGTTGTCCATTTGGATTTACCGGATTCCTTGGAAGCCTATTATCAAGAAGCCGGAAGGGCAGGAAGGGATGGCAAAAAAGCATTCCCGGTATTGCTCTATCAACAAGCCGACAGGGATAACCTTTGGCTTAATATCGAAAATGATTTTCCGGATGTTAAATTTATCCAACAGGTATATCATTATCTCTGCAATTATTTCCAGATAGCCTATGGCGCTGGAAAAGGCCTGGTCTATGATTTTGACCTTGTTGAATTTGCCAAAAAATATAAACTGGAAGTTCTAAAGACAATCAGTGCGCTTAAATTTCTGGAGAGGGACAAATGGTTGAGTTTGAGTGAGTCGGTCTATATTCCTGCCCGATTTAAATTTGAAGTGGACTTTCAGGAACTCTATAAATTCCAGGTGCAAAGCGCCTTTTTCGACCCATTAATAAAAGCTATCCAACGTCTCTATGGAGGAGTATATGATTATTTTGTGCCCATCAATGAATTTGAATTGGCAAAGCTGATCAAAAAGCCTTATGAGGAAGTTGTGAAGATGCTGACCATGATGCAGACCCAGGAAATTGCGACTTATCTTCCCAAGACCGATGCGCCACAATTGGAATTTCTGCAGGCTAGGGTCGATTATAAAAACCTCTATATCGATAGCCAGTTTATTGCCATGCGAAAGGCCTACAAGCAGGAGCAGGTGAAGGCCATCTACCAATATCTTGATGAAAAGATCTGTCGAAGTCTGGCTATTCAACGTTATTTTGGTGAGGAAAGCGAAGAGGTGTGTGGCGCCTGTGATCTCTGCCTTACCCGCGATTTCAAAGCCAACGAGTCCGAAAAAATAGCCTTGGAAATCCAGCAACTTTTGATCGCAAAACCCATGTATCTGCATGAACTGATCGAAGCTTTACAAATTGGCAAGGAGGAACTCCGCCTCCAGACCTTGCGCAGCCTACTGGACCAGCAGAAAGTTCTCCTTCAGGACGGGCTGTATTCCTGGAATGGTCTATTATACCGATAATCAATAAGTTATTTATACGGTCTTCTGGTTATTGCTTCTTTATTTGATAAAAAAAATGATAAATTAGTGATAACCAAATAAACTTTCTATGGAACAATTTATTATCTATTTACCAGCAGTCTTGGCTGTTTTGGGTCTACTCTTCATGCTGGTTAAGTCCGGATGGGTAAACAAACAGGATGCAGGCGATGGCCATATGCAGACCATTTCCAAGAGCATCAAAGAAGGAGCGATGGCTTTCCTAAAAGCAGAATATCGTATCCTTTTGATCTTTGTTGTCATCGCGTCCGTTGCGCTTTTCTTTGTATCCACTTTGGTGGAAACCACGCATTGGATCATTGTGGTCGCTTTTATTTTTGGTGCCTTTTTTTCTGCCCTTGCCGGAAATATCGGGATGCGGATCGCTACGAGCGCCAATGTAAGAACCACACAGGCCGCTAGAACGAGCCTCCCTCAGGCCTTAAAAGTTTCCTTTTCGGGAGGTACCGTCATGGGGTTGGGCGTTGCTGGATTGGCCGTGTTGGGTTTGAGTATCTTCTTTCTTTTGTTTCTAAAAATGTTTGTGACCAATGGTGGTGATTTCGTTCATGAAATGACCATTGTGCTGGAAGCCTTGGCTGGATTTTCCCTAGGGGCGGAATCCATTGCCTTATTTGCACGTGTGGGAGGTGGTATTTACACTAAAGCAGCAGATGTGGGGGCAGACCTTGTGGGAAAGGTGGAGGCCGGTATTCCGGAGGATGATCCGCGGAATCCAGCTACCATTGCTGATAACGTAGGTGATAATGTAGGCGATGTGGCCGGGATGGGAGCGGATCTATTTGGCTCTTATGTGGCAACGGTTCTAGCATCTATGGTACTGGGAAATTATATTATCCGAGATATGTCGGAAGCTTCAGGCACTGCCTATACGGATGCTTTTAACGGCATGGGACCTATATTACTACCGATCGTCATTGCGGGAGTTGGTATTTTGGCATCCATACTTGGAACCTTCCTGGTGAAGATTTCCAATAACGACGCCAAGGAAGCGCAGGTTCAGCGAGCTTTGAATATGGGCAACTGGACTTCCATTATTTTAACGGTGATATCCTGTTATTTCCTGATCCAATATATGCTTCCGGAAACCATTCAGATGAAGTTCTTCGGAGAAGGATTTAAGGACATTTCCCGCATGAATGTGTTCTATTCAACGATTGTTGGATTGGCTGTGGGTGGATTGATCTCTTCCTTTACAGAATATTATACAGGTCTTGGAAAGAAACCGGTTCTGAATATTGTGCAGAATTCATCCACAGGAGCCGCAACAAATATCATTGCTGGTTTAGCAACCGGGATGAAATCTACTTTTTCTTCGGTATTGTTATTTGCTTTGGCGATCTGGGGATCTTATTCTTTGGCCGGGTTTTATGGGGTAGCGATTGCTGCATCTGCGATGATGGCGACGACGGCGATGCAATTGGCGATTGATGCCTTTGGTCCGATTGCGGATAATGCCGGTGGTATTGCAGAGATGAGCGAATTACCAAAGGAAGTGCGCCAGCGTACTGATGTATTGGATTCCGTGGGGAACACTACAGCTGCAGTAGGTAAGGGATTTGCCATTGCCTCGGCGGCTTTGACGGCCTTGGCCTTATTTGCAGCCTATGTAACCTTTACAGGGATCGATGGTATCAATATTTTTAAGGCGGATGTTTTGGCCGCTTTATTTATCGGCGGAATGATTCCGGTGGTGTTTTCGGCTTTGGCGATGCAGTCTGTTGGTAAGGCGGCGATGGATATGGTGAATGAGGTAAGAAGGCAGTTCCGGGAGATTCCAGGGATCTTGGAAGGTACTGGGAAGCCTGAATATGGGAAGTGTGTGGATATTTCAACGAAAGCGGCTTTGCGGGAGATGATGTTGCCTGGCGCGATTACAATTATTACGCCTATTATTGTTGGGTTTGTGATGGGTGCGGAGGCATTGGGCGCTTACATGGCTGGTGTTGCGGTATCAGGGGTGTTGTGGGCAATCTTTCAGAATAATGCCGGTGGAGCTTGGGATAACGCGAAGAAGTCTTTTGAAGCGGGGGTGATGATCAATGGGGAGATGACTTTTAAAGGTTCGGAGGCGCATAAAGCGGCGGTTACTGGAGATACGGTAGGGGATCCTTTTAAGGATACTTCTGGACCGTCTATGAATATTTTGATTAAGTTGACTTGTTTGGTGGGTTTGGTGATTGCGCCGATATTAGGGGGACATCATTTGAAGGAAATGAGTAAGAAGGAAAAGGCAGGGGATAAGAAGGAGATGGTTAGCCAAGTTGCTAAGCAGGAGTTGGTTAATAAGGCGGATAAATAACCCGTCATTGAGAAAATCTACGTCATTGCGAGGAGGCACGACGAAGCAATCTTTGAACTCTGTCATCCTGAGCATCGTCGAAGGATCTGTACGCTAATAACGAACAGATGGTTCGACTACGCTCACCATGACATATCGAAAGATTGCTTCGTTCCTCGCAATGACGTGGTTTTCCTACTTAACAATACTCATTTCCACATTCTCCGATCTCGCGTTAACCGTTGGATCATACATACATTCCAACGTCGTAATCCCCGAATTAAACCTTCCCAGATTATTCGCCTTCACCTCATACTCATAAATAAACTTCCCTTTACCCAACCTATCAAAGAAATAATTCGTAGAGGCATCCTTCATCGTGAAATAAAACCTCTCCCAATACCTATACCCAGAAGGCTGATACACAGGTTCCACACCCGATGGTCTATTATCCTTCAAATGCCCATATTGCAAAGGCTTATCATTTATCACCGTAATTCTCACCTTAATCTTCTCACCAAGAACAGCCTGATTACTCACCACCCATTTACCATCCCTTTCCACCAAATATTCCTTGCTAACCTTAATCTCGTTCTTACTGCTCTTCACATCCTCCACCGGCACAAAATATTGATGATATATTCCACCAAATATATTCCGAACATTATTGTTCTTCACCGAAAACCGTGTATCCTGATTTAATTCCTCCTTTGAAATTACCTTGGATGCCTGGCCCAAAACCTTATCATCCATAGCCAGCTCATTTCCATTCATCCTCACCAACACTGTATTCTCCAACGAAAAGTCCTTCGGATTATTAGCCAATAAAATTGCATAGATCGCATCCACCGTCATCCAGGTACTGTACCAATAATTCGTTTCCTTCTTATAGAAGAACCATTGACTGATCGGCATCAATTTGCTTGGATCATGCATTTTATAAGCTTCCAAAACATAAGCCTGCATGGAGATACCATTGTAATATTTTTCATTACTTTCCCAATACATCCCTTTCAGTTCATCCAAGATCACCTCCTGCTGCAGCCTATTCCTGATCTCTGTCGATTCCTTTCCTGTTCCGAACAAATGGTTCACGATCCATGCCTTAGCGGCTAACCCTGCCGGTCTATTCGCTGTCAACAATGGCGCTATAGTCACTTTACTCTTCAATTGCCCTTTTATATCTGCAGAAATTGGGAATTCAGCAGACCAATATCTGCGTGCATAAAGGTAATCCAAAGCCGTACTTTCAGAAGCCTTAGGGCCAAATACAGCACTTGTTGTATCCAAATAATTGGTCAGTTTAGGAAGGATGCCTTTCATCTCTTTACTGATCAAACTCTTATCCAGGGTCAATGTCTTACCCATGATCTCCAAGATCCGGATGGAAATATAAGGATCCGCTTTGCCACCATCAAACCAAGGGAATCCACCTTCACGGGTTTGATTCTTAACAATCTTCTGCTCAATAGCCTTTAATTCCGAAGTAAGGTTCGAACGGAATAATTTGGCCAATTCCTGCAATTTCTTGCTATCATTTTCAATGGTCTTCAACCAAGGCATTTCCTCCAGTTTAAAACTGTTCAATTCTGCATTGGATTCCATTTTACTCTGTTTATCCACCGTATTCAGTTTTCTGAAATAGTCAGAAATTGCTGGATAGCTCTTGTCCACATATTGCAATACTTGAAGGGCAAACCATTTGCTTGTCAATTGCTCTGTACATTCGTATGGATAATTCTTCAGGTAATCCAATGCCGAAATAATCTCGAGGATAGGATTGCTTTGGATCTGAACCTTCGCCTGTACATTTTCCTTACCAGCTATTTTGATTAGGTAATCTTTTTCTTGATCCGGTTTCAACATGATCTTCTCCGAATCGGTAATCAGCACCTTATTGGTCAGGATGGGGATCTCAGATAATTCTCCATCCGAGAATTCATCTGTTCCTGCAATCACTTTGATCTGAACCGTTGGATAACCAGCAGGTATTTTTAAGGTCCATTCTATTAATCCATGTGTATTTTCCTGGGTTTCAAAACGGTTTATCGCTTTCTCACCAATATATTTATTAGTGATCAGCTCATTGTTTTCCGGGTTGATGACCTCGATCTTTGCCGTTCCTGAAAGCGCTTTCTTGCTCAGATTTTGGATCTGTGTTTTGATCACAATTTCATCCCCTTCCCGGAAATAGCGTGGTAGATTTGGGCGTACCATCAATTGTTTCTGGGTTTGGGTATAGAAGGTAGCAGATCCAGCATTCAATTCCTTGTCATGGGCAAATAGCTGCAATTTCCATTTGGTCAATGCCTCCGGTGAATCGAATTCGAAGGAAACATTTCCCTCAGAATCCGTGTAAAGAGTAGGGAAGAAGAAGGCCGTTTCCTGAAGATTGGTTCGGGTCTTTACATCCGATAATTGCTCATTCGCCTGTTTACCGAGCTTGCTGGTTACAATAAGAACACCATTTGCCCCCTTTGATCCATACAAAGCAGTCGCTTCGGCATCTTTTAAGACCTTAAAATCCGCAATTTCATCCTTATTGAAACTATTGAACTCTTCTTGACTAACTATTTCGCCATCGATGACATATAGGGGATCATTAATACTTAGGGAGGATGTTCCGCGAAGCATTAAACCTGGTGATGCATTCAATCCTGCTACTTTCCCAGCTAAAGCACCGGTAATTACTACCTCTTGGACTTGACGGGAGTATTCGCGAACTCCATCCGAGTAGGCGAAATCATAAACCTTATTTTCTCCCCAATAAGGCGTAATCCAAAGACCATAATTTTTTATACTTGGGAATTCGGTGCCTTTTGTATTTCTTACTATAAAGTTCCTAAATAGGGAGTAAGATCCACTTGCTGCATAAAAATTGCCATACATATGGTTGTTATAATAGGTTTGGAAATATGGATATTGCTTGGAAAAGGAAGAGCTGAAATAATTACCCTGGAAAACATCCAAGGAAGCATCATACATACTGGCCAATACTTCGGCCTGCATCTTTTCTTCTTTTTTAGTGATGGTAAAGCTCCATTTTTCTTTTTGTCCAGGCGTTATCTTATCCCGAAAAGTTTGGGTCTTGATCTCCACTGATCGGTTTTCTCGTTCAATTGGGATGTGGATAGGTAAAGAGGACAATTTGTTGTCGAAGATCAACATGGCTTGGAACAGCATATTATTGTTCAGCTGTTCTTTGGTAAGCTTGAATTTATAGACAATTCTCCCATTATTCCAGGACAATACCTGCAAAGGAAGTTTTTTGTTTCCAATCTGGCTGAATAAATAAAGTCTCTTTGCTTCTTTTAGATCCGTAAATAGGTTCAGGGTCACTTCATCCCCTTCTTTATAACTCGGCTTATCCAAAGTATAGGTTAGGAATTCAGAATTAAAACTTTTTCCAGTCGCTTTATCAAATACACTAATCATGGCTTGTGCTCGGATACTATCCTGGCCTTGAATGGATAAAGCTTTGATGACGTATCTTCCTCGTCCAAATAAATTAGAATCTATTTTGACCAAGGTGGTATCCCGAGTATCGAAAGAATAGCTTTTGATCAGTTCTGATTTTTGATCTCCAACAAAGACATCATCAAATAGGCTCGGGAAATATTTTTTATATTCCGAATTGGAAAATAAATGAAAATCTACATCCCTAAAATAACTCCGCATGTGTTCCGGAACCACCACAGTAGGGTCTTTTACTTTCAAGATCTGTACATCCCCAGCAAATTTCAAGGGTTGATTATTATTATTTAAGGTGTTGACTTGGATAGCAGACCATTTATATTCTTCTACATTCCTCGGCGCTTGAATTTGTATCCGCCATGGTTTATCACTGTATTGATAACTGGAAGTTGCTGATTGCATTTCACCATTCTGATTGACTACCTCCACCTCATAATTCAGCCTGAAATCTGTAAATGTATGGAAGGTGGAATCCATCAATGGGACTTTGATGATAAATTTTCCAAGCTCATTGGTCGTCGTAGTCGAATCGACAAAAAGACCATTTTTATACTGCTGACCGCGAGCGCTATAGTTTACTTTATAATGTACACTTGCGCCGACCAGAGGCGCACCATTTAAAGACATGGCTTGACCTTGGAAAACCGCTGTATCTTTTTTGGTATAGGTTTCTTTATTGGTTTCCAGCTTAACTTCAAAGGTAGGTCGTTTATACTCCTCTACCCGAAAGCTTATTTCGCCAATCTGCAGCTCCTTCTGTTGAAAGGATAATCTAAATCGACCTGCCAATATAGGATTTGGTAAGTTGAATTCTCCATGTATGGATCCATAAGCATTGCTTGTCAGTTCCAAGGAGTCAACTTTTCTGGAATTTACATCATGTAAAAAGACCTTGATTTTCTGATCGGCCAATACCCTTCCTTTTAGATAATGATCGTTGTAGATAATTGCTTTGAAGTATAAAGGTTGGCCGGGTCGATAGATGCCTCTGTCCAACAGGACATTTATCCTGACTTCACCCTCTATTTCTTCTTTTTCTTGATCGTATCGGACATGATGAGCTGTTTCCTTAAATTCCGATAAATTTATAAATTGATTTTCATCAGTTGAATAGATATAATAATCATTAATGTTGGTGATGTCTTTCTTTTCGTTTGTTTTGAAAAGGTAGAAACCTCTTTGGTCTGTTTTTATCTTCTGGATTAATTTCAGAGGATTTTTATCATAGAATTCATATAGGCTGAATGTTTTGTTTGCATAGGGTTGCCCGGTTCTTCTGCTGATGAATAAAGTATGATACTCATCGTAGTTTTCATCTTCTTTTTCTAGGCTTGATGAAAAGAAGAAATCAGTGATATAGAAATTATTGATACTTACCTTTTGGAATTTATCATCATCCTTAAACTCTGCGTTATTGGAGATCAAGATGGTATAATGTCCATACGGTAGGGGATTGACTTTATAGATGGTGCGCTTGGATTCTCCAATTGCTAGGTCTTTGATGGGGAATACCTCCTCATAGGCTAACGGTGCATCTAAGCTGTTCACGAAGGTCGTACTATCATACTTTACTGTAAATTTTTTCAGTTCCTTCGGATGGTTGGTCGTCCGATATACTCGGATATAAAGCTGGTCTACATTCCTCAGTCTTAAGCTAATCGGTGAATAGGAATTCTGCAACTGAAATTCCTTCATGTCCATTTCTATTTCAACCTTTTTAATGTTATCATACAGGTTTTTAGCATTACTTAGCCAAGGAGAATTAGGGTAATTTTTTTCAGCTTCTTCAATCAAAGACAGGGCTTCCTTATTATTTCCCATATAATATTGCTTCTGTGCTATTAGATAAAGCAAGTAAGCATTATAATCACTGGGATAGGTTTTCATGATTTCCCGTAATGATTGGAAGTAGAGGAGGTTGTTATTTGTTTTTAAGGCTGGATTTTGGGATGCAAAAAAAGTGGCGGAAATTTTATAGTCTTTGTTTTTATTTAAGGCCATGATTTCCTGATGCAGATTTTGATAAGCACTTTTATAGCTAACCATATCTTTTTTAAGAAAGGATAGGTAATTGATGCTTAGATAATGGAATAGGGTAGGTGTGAGTTGTATATTATTAAGATCCGAAAACATGGAACTCCAATTCTCTGTTTTTTCTGCCTTTAATCTGTCCTTGTTTGTTAGAGAGAGTTTATATAGGGAATCGATCATGTCCCATTTTTGTTGATGTTCTGCTGCTACAAATTTGTTGCTCGAATTGCTGAGGTACCTGTGAAGGTTGTTTTCGAGGAAGGAGGCATAAAAATTATAGAGTACATCTTTTACCAAGGGTTTAGCGGTGGAGATGTTATTCTGAAAAAGCTGGTCGATTTTTTCGAATTGGTTATCGTTGGTGGTATTTACGGTTGCGACTTGGGTTTCTGCCAAAAAGGCTCTTAGCCAGAGTGCGTCATCTTTTCTTTTTAGGGATTCAGCTTTTATTCTTGCGATCAAGGGTAAAGCTTGTTCGTAATTTTTTATACTGAAGAGGCGATCCACTTCCAACCATGTTTTGGTAAGATCATTTGTTTGTGGAGATATTTGTCCTATTGAAAATAAGGGGATGAATAGGAGGAGAATCCAGAGTGCTTTTTTCATAATGGTGTTGGTAAGTTGATGAATGCCATATGTTTTTATTCATCTGATGCAAGATAATATAGATTTCCATAAGGGAGGGGTAAAAAAAGATTTTATTTTATTTGTTACAGGTTGTTGTGAGAATTCCGTCATTGCGAGACATCCGTCATTGCGAGGAACGAAGCAATCTTCAGATCCTTCGACTCCGCTCAGGATGACAAAGTNNGCTTCGTCGTGCCTCCTCGCAATGACGGGGGTAATGTCCTTCCTGGCAATGACGCCCCCCAATACCCACAATCCCCCCAATACCCTCACTTTATCATCTTCTTCACAATATCCAACAACAACCCCAACCCCGGATTCCTATTCTCCTCGTTCCATACCAGCGACAAAGTTGTCCGTTGCGGAAGATGGCTCAAATCTAAAAAATCAACATGCGTATGATACCCCTTTTTCAACGAAGAAGGCACGATCGCCACGCCCAATCCCTGACTTACCAGATTAAAAATACTCAATGCATTCACCGTCTTCAAGGTCACATGCGGCTCAAAACCATGGTCATAAAAAATACTCATCACCAAATTATAATACGAACTGCTATAATCCTTCGAGAACAGAATAAAGGATTCCTTCTTATAATCCAAGATATCCACCTTTTTAATGTTCTTATTCTTCGCATCCTTCGGAACCACCAAACTAAAATGATCCGTCAACACTGGAATCGATTTCAATGGCGGAAAAGCCTTTTCCATCCGAACAAAACCAAAATCCAATTCGTTCTTCAGCAACATCTCCAATTGAAACTCATTAGACAACTCATTCAAGGTAATATCAATCAACGGTTGTTCATGCTTAAGGCTAACCAATAATTCCGGTAGCACAGTCTGCACTGCCGAACCAATAAATCCCAATTTCAACGATGTCAGCTTTCCCTCATCAATCTTTTCCACCTGCTCCTTGATCTTCCCCAACTGGTTGAACAAGAGGTCCACCTCCATCTGCAAATATTGACCTGCAGGCGTTAGAGAAACCTTCCGTTTATCCCTTTCGAACAATTGAGCCTGATAATAATCCTCCAATTGCTTGATCTGCCTCGATAACCCAGGCTGCGCGATAAACAAGCGTTCTGCCGCCCGCCTAAAATGCAATTCCTCCGCCAAAACCTTAAAATAATGCAGATGTCTCAGTTCTATTTGATAATTCATAGTTATCAATTGATGAAAAAATTGGTATTACTAATTATCAAATATAGGGGCTAAATTTGGTATTGACAGATAATTATGATGAAAATATTTAAATACGGTGAAGATTTTTTGAGCAGTTCCCAAGCTGTCGCTATTGCAAAAGGAGAGTTAAAAGGTGAATTGAGTGAAGAAAGCAAAGCAAAGGTAAACCAAAGTGCCCAATATGTACAGGATATTGTTGATGCTGGAAAAGTGGTTTATGGTATCAATACAGGATTTGGACCATTGTGTACAACCCTGATTGGTGCTCAAGATACCCGTAAATTACAAGAGAACATCCTGATGAGCCATGCCGTAGGTGTGGGTGAGGCCATCGATAAAGAGTTGAGTAAATTAATGTTGATCCTGAAGGTACAAGCTTTGGCAAAAGGATTTTCAGGAGTTCAATACAGCACCATCGAAAGGATCATCTGGCATATCCAAGAGGATGTGATCCCTGTGGTTCCAAAACAAGGTTCGGTAGGTGCATCGGGCGATTTAGCGCCTTTGTCCCACTTATTCCTTCCTTTGATCGGTTATGGTAAAGTTTGGCAGGATGGAAAAGAGGTTCCTACCGCTGAGGTATTGAAGAAACATAACCTTTCTCCGGTTGCCCTTGGCGCTAAAGAAGGATTGGCCTTGATCAATGGAACCCAGTTCATGGCAGCCCATGGAGTCAAAGCCGTGGTCGAAATGAACCGCCTGATGAACAATGCCGACTTGATCGCGACCCTGATGATCGAAGGATTGAACGGATCCATCAAGCCTTTCTACACCGAATTACATCAATTAAGACCGTATAAGGGAAATAGCTTTGTAGCTGCTACAGTATTTAATCTCTTAAAAGGATCCGATATTTTGGAATCACATAAAAATTGTTCCCGCGTTCAGGATCCATATTCCTTACGTTGTATCCCACAGGTTCATGGCGCATCCCGCAATGCCTGGTTACACTTCAAAGAGATTATCGAAACAGAAATCAATGCTGTAACGGATAATCCAATCATCATCAACAACGAATTGACCATCTCTGGAGGTTCATTCCATGGCCAACCTATCGCTCTTCCTTTGGATTACGCGACCTTGGCGGTATCTGAATTGGGAAATATCTCCGATCGTCGGGTTTATCTTTCCTTGGAAGGGGAGACCAATGGCGTACCTAAATTATTGATGAAAAGCACAGGATTGAACTCTGGTTTTATGATCCTGCAATACAGTACTGCGGCTATTGCCTCCGAAAATAAAGGATTATGTTTCCCGGCAAGTGCCGATAGCATCCCAACTTCTTTGGGTCAAGAAGACCACGTCAGCATGGGTTCGATTTCCGGAAGAAAATTGTTGCAGGTGTTGGATAATGTGGATAAGATCTTAAGTATCGAGCTATTATGTGCTGCACAAGCGAAGGATTACCATGCGCCGTTGAAATCTACGGCGGTAGTGGAAGCCATCCATCAACATGTGCGTAAAAGCATCCCGCATATCGAAGAGGACCAACCGATGACCGATATCCTAGATGCGGCTTTAGCCTTGGTGAAATCGGGTGAATTAGTAGAGTTGGCAAAAGAGGTTTCCGAGAAGGAAGGTGTGCCTTATTTCGGTACAGGTGTAGAATATTTCGAAAACTATTAAGCATGAACAAAGCACTCACGTTAATAGGACCCTTTAGGCAATTGGTCAGCATGGCCAACCTGCCGATGAAAGGGGCATTAAAAGATAGCCAATTACAGATCCAGGAAAATGCAGGATTACTGCTGGAAGGGGATAAAATAAAGGCTATTTCAAATTTTAATGATTTAAAGACCCAATATGGCCAAGAAGCTAATTTGATCCTTTTACAAGGTGACCAGGTGGTCCTTCCAGGTTATATCGATTGCCATACCCATATCGCTTTTGGCGGAAACCGCGCCAATGATTTTGCCATGCGTAACGCCGGTAGTTCCTATTTGGAAATAGCAGAAGCAGGTGGTGGGATATGGAGCACGGTAAAACATACCAGAGCCTTGACCGAGGAAGAATTGACCGAGGTGATCTTGAAACACGCAGATGCTTTATTGGAACAGGGGATTACCACCATCGAGGTGAAAAGTGGCTATGGATTGAATGTAGCAGAGGAATTGAAAACCCTTCGTGCGATCAAAAAAGCGAATGAAAGCAGTAAAGCAGAATTGATCAGTACCTGTTTGGCTGCGCATATGTGCCCGAAAGATTATGAGGGTAGTCCGGAATCGTATTTGGAATGGATCTCCGAAGAACTGTTCCCTATTCTAAAAGCGGAAGGATTGACCAATAGGATCGATGCCTTCGTTGAAAAAAGTGCGTTTACCGCAGAACAGACCAAGCCATATTTTGAAAAGGCAAAAAGTTTGGGCTATGATATTACGGTACATGCCGACCAGTTCAGTACCTCCGGTTCCGCATTGGCCATTGATGTAGATGCGGTGTCGGCCGATCACTTGGAAGCTTCCACTTCAGAAGAAATCCAAGCCTTGGCAAATTCCAATGTGGTTGCTGTGGCATTGCCAGCTGCATCCTTGGGAATTGGGTGTGCTTTCACACCTGCCCGCAAATTATTGGATGCTGGCGCATGTTTGGCTATTGCCACTGATTGGAATCCAGGATCTGCACCGATGGGGAAATTGATCGAAAGTGCCAGTATTTTGGCATCCATGGAAAAACTGAGCAATGCCGAAGTGTTTGCCGGTATAACTTTCCGCGCAGCCAAAGCACTGAACTTAAAAGATAGAGCCATCTTGAAAGCAGGAGCTTTAGCCGACTTTATCATCTATGAAACAGCTAATTATCAAAACATCACTTACCTGCAGGGTTCATTAAAACCTGCACGGGTATGGAAATCCGGAATGGAAGTATTCCGCAAAGGCGAAAACCTTTAATATTAAAGAACAATGAATTTTCAAGAATCGATTATACAGGGCATTCCGAAAGAATTGCCAGCAAAAACCAAACTTGATCCAAGTGTAAGCCATGCGCCTAAGCGAAAGGCCATCTTAAATAAAGAAGAAGAGAAATTGGCGCTGCGTAATGCACTGCGTTATTTTCCGAAAGAATGGCATGCCGAATTAGCGGCGGAGTTCCTAGAAGAACTTCGTGAATATGGCCGAATCTATATGTATAGGTTCAGACCTACTTACGAAATGTATGCACGTGGAATTGAAGAATACCCTGCAAAAAGCCAACAGGCTGCAGCCATTATGCTGATGATCCAGAATAACCTGGATCCTGCCGTGGCTCAACATCCGCATGAATTGATCACCTATGGTGGTAATGGTGCCGTGTTCCAGAATTGGGCCCAATACCTCGTGACCATGAAATATCTTGCCGAAATGACCAATGAGCAGACCTTGCACATGTATAGTGGTCACCCGATGGGATTATTCCCATCTTCCGTTCATGCGCCAAGAGTCGTGGTAACCAATGGAATGATGATTCCCAATTACTCCAAACCAGATGATTGGGAAAGATTCAATGCCCTGGGAGTCACCCAATATGGGCAGATGACTGCTGGATCCTATATGTATATTGGTCCACAGGGAATCGTGCATGGTACTACGATTACGGTGATGAATGCTTTCAGAAAGCACCTGAAAGAAGGCGAAAGTATTGAAGGGAAAGTATTCCTGACATCGGGATTAGGTGGGATGAGTGGTGCTCAACCGAAGGCAGGTAATATTGCGGGATGTATAACCGTCTGTGCAGAGGTTAACCCTGCAGCAGCGATCAAACGACACGAACAAGGATGGGTAGATGTGTTGGTCGACAATATGCCTGATTTGATCGACCGCGTAAGAACAGCCATGAAAAATAAGGAATTGGTTTCCATTGCCTATATCGGCAACATCGTGGATGTTTGGGAGCAATTCTATGAGGAAGATATTTTTATAACCGTGGGATCAGACCAGACCTCCTTGCACAATCCTTGGTCTGGCGGATACTATCCAGCAGACATCAGTTTTGAAGAAGCCAATGAATTGATAGCCCATCATCCGGATCGTTTTACACAAGAAGTGCAGAAAACACTGGTAAGACATGCCAATGCGGTAAACAAACATGTGGCGCGCGGAACGTATTTCTTTGATTATGGCAATGCTTTCCTTTTGGAAGCTTCTCGTGCTGGTGCGGATGTGATGGCAGAAAACGGAATCGATTTTAAATATCCATCCTATGTACAGGATATTATGGGGCCAATGTGTTTCGATTATGGATTCGGGCCGTTCCGTTGGGTTTGTACTTCCGGAAAACCAGAAGATCTTCAGAAAACAGATAATATAGCATGTAAAGTACTGGAGGAGATTATGAAAAATTCTCTAAAAGAAATTCAGCAACAGATGCAGGATAATATTACATGGATAAAAGGCGCTCAGGAAAACAAATTAGTTGTAGGTTCTCAGGCACGTATCCTTTATGCAGATGCAGAAGGGCGTACTAAAATTGCTAAAGCATTTAATGATGCAATTGCAAATGGAGAGATAGGGCCTGTTGTGTTAGGAAGAGATCACCATGATGTATCTGGAACAGATTCACCTTTCCGTGAAACTTCGAATATTTATGATGGTTCCCGATTTACAGCTGATATGGCTATTCATAATGTAATTGGAGATAGTTTCCGTGGTGCTACATGGGTTTCTATTCACAATGGAGGTGGAGTAGGCTGGGGAGAAGTAATCAATGGCGGATTCGGAATGTTATTGGATGGTACTTCCGAGGCAGAGCAACGTCTGAAATCTATGTTGCATTGGGATGTAAATAATGGTATTGCCAGAAGATCGTGGGCCAGAAATGAGGAGGCGATATTTGCCATTAAACGAGCTATGGAAGAAGAACCTTTGCTAAAAGTGACATTACCAAATATTGTAGATGAATCTTTATTGTAACAGATATTTGATATAAAAAAAGAAGCTCCTGATCTCGGGAGCTTCTTTTTTATTGTTTAGTCTTTAATGAGAAGACATTTTAGAAAACAGATTAATGATAACAACACCGGCAATAATAAAGATAAAGCCTATAATCGCTGGAAGATCCGGAATTTGCTTGTAAACCAAAGCTCCTACAGCAGCAATAAGAATAATTCCTACGGCCGACCATAATGCATAGGCAATTCCCACAGGTATTTGCTTTAATGAAAGGCTCAGGAAGTAAAATGCGCCGGCATATCCTAAAATGGTAATAATACTGGGAATAAGTTTGGTGAATTGTTCAGAACTTTTGAGGGTAGAAGTAGCAACTGCTTCAAATATAATAGCGATAAAAAGATAAATATAGTGCTTCATCGTGGTTCAAATTTATACCAAAAATAAAAGTTTCCCTTGGGAAACTTTTATTTTAGTAGAGAAAAGATACTTATTTTTTCTTTTCCATAATTTCCGGAGCACTGTAAAGTTCAGGACTAGCTTCGTAAATTTTGTATTTAGCCTCATATCCTTCAGGGATATAAAGAACGATAGGCATTCTTCCGTTGTATCTTGTAAGATATCCTCCGGACATTACAAACTCCATTTTTGGTTTTGCTCCCGGGCAAGCCATTAATGTAGATGGTGTGCTACCGTTGGTTGTAAAAGTAAGGTAATCGTATCCCCATCCTTTCAGTTCGCTGCTTTTAAATTCTCCGCTTAGGAAGGTTTTATTACAACCATCTGTTTCCATGGTTTTTCCAACAAAAATTTCAATCTTCTTGTTTCCATCGTTTTGAGAATGTGGAACCTCAATAACAACTTGCTTTTGTCCTTTTTCTGGTTTTGGGAATGGTGCTAAATCAACTTTATAAGTTGTTTGTGCCATTAACGAAACTGACATTAAACTTAGTCCTAAAAAAGCGCTCGCAAAAATTGTTTTTTTCATCATCGTAAAATTTGGGATTATTTTCNNGCGTACCAAAAATTATAATATTCCTTTTTTTACAAAGAGTTAATATTAAAAATTTATTCTGAATAAACTCCTGAATAAGGGTTTTTATACTTGTTTAAATCAGAATTTATAATTGAATATTTTTAATTAAACTGCACATCTACAGTAGATAATGTGTATTATGTGAATTCAGTTTCATGCATTATAATATCTAAATGAGATAATGTAAAATAAATATTAAAAAATAATTATTATTAATTTTAATTTAAAAATAATGGAGAGGTGTAAAATGAAAAGACCAGAATGAAATTCTGGTCTTTGCTATAATAAATTAACTTACTTTTTTTATTGCT
>DCOH01000041.1 GCA_002322865.1 Sphingobacterium sp. UBA1575
CATCCAAAAAAAAGCGAATCATATTTGATTCGCTTTTTTTTGGATGATTGATTTTGCTATGCCAACAATATCTCATTACAATGCTTTTTAATATTTGAAGCCATTTTTTCAATAGGCAGATCATCCGCATCTGCTCCAAATGGTTCTTCAATGGACTCCCCAATCATTTCCAAAGCAGCCAATACATAAAAAATAAATGGAACAGCCGCAATCACAAAGTAGCCTAATGAAAACACATAACCAATAGGCAGGGTTGCCGTATATAAAATGATAAAAGTTTTTATAAATGAACTATAACCCAATGGGATAGGCGTATTCTTAATTCTTTCACAAGCTCCAGTAACTTCAGTTAATGCAGTAAGTTCCTTGTTTAACGTAATCAATTGTTCCCCAGAAATTTTTCCCTCTTTATATAATAAATTTGTTTTCTTGTAAATCAATGCTGCAACCTGGTTAGGTCCATGTTTTTTATCATCTAAGGTATTCAACTCTGGATTTATCTTTTCATCCAGCATAAACTTCGTATAATCCGATTTTAAATAGGATGAAAGCGTTTCAGCAAATAAAGCGATGGACTTTCTATAAAAACTTCTATTCACTTTATCATCAGGAGATAAAAATGCATTCATCTTTATGGCCAAAATCCTACTGGTATTAGTTAAAGATCCCCATTGCTTCCTAGCTTCCCACCATCTATCATAGGCTGTATTGGTTCTAAACACCAAGAGTAGCGACAGGACAAAACCCAATAAACTATGAACTATACTGACGTTTTTCAACATGTTTCGATCTTCTGCATCCACATAAGATAACTCCCAGTAAGCCAGTGCGGCCGAGATAACCGCAGAAGCGATTAAATAGGGAAGGAGTCGTTTGAAGATTCGAAAAGTATGCAGGTAAATAGTGGTACTTAACCAGTCTTTGGGATTGTATATGATCATTTATATTTTTCTTTGAGGTTATTCAGAAATAGCCTAATTTCACGCAATATGACAAAAACCCGCAAAACAGTCAAGAAAAAAATAACCCCTGATAAACAAGATCAGCGTAAATTACTGATTTGGAGTATTGTTCTGCCAGCTGTTATTGTCTTATTGATTTTTGGTATACAACACCGCGCTGGAATTGCCTATTTATGGGTCAAATGGTTTGAAAAGGAAAAAATAGCACAAGAGGATAATGGGAAATTTGATGTCAGGAATATAGAATTAATGCGGAGGCATGATGATAAAATATATGGTATTGATGTATCGCAATATCAAGGAACTATTTACTGGGATCAAGTTCTGACAATCAACGATGAGTTTCCAATAGATTTTATCTTTGTCCGCGCGACAATGGGCGAAAAGGCAAAGGACAGCAAGTTTAAATCGAATTGGAAGTCTATCAAGGATAAGAACAAACTCCGTGGTGCATACCATTATTTTAGACCGAATGAAAACTCCATTAAACAGGCAAATAATTTTATCCGAACTGTAAAATTGGAGCCTGGAGATCTTCCACCCGTATTAGATATTGAAGAAATGCCCAGAAACCAATCCATGGATAGTTTAAAAGTAGGTCTGAAACGTTGGTTGATCGAAGTGGAAAAACATTTCCAGGTAAAGCCTGTTCTTTATTCAGGTGATAAATATTTTGCGGATTTTTTGGAGAAAGAATTTGCAGACTATACCCTTTGGATCGCCAATTATAATTTTTGGGTCGAAAAGCCTAAAAAACATTGGAATATTTGGCAATTCTCAGAAAAAGGAACAGTGACGGGAATAAAAGGACCCGTTGATCTCAATATGTTCAATGGTGATATTGAAGAATTGGAAGAGTTATGTCTTCCCTTAAATTAAATATAGTTTTCTCATTAAATAAATAATAATGGCATCGTTCAACGAAATAATACAACGCAACGCATTGGTTTTAGTTGATTTCTCAGCAGCATGGTGTGGCCCTTGTCAGATGTTGGCACCCATCCTCCAAGAAGTTAAAGCAGAACTGGGAGATAAATTAAGTATAATCAAAATTGATGTAGACAAAAACCAAGCTGTAGCTGCAAAATTCCAGGTACAAGGCGTGCCTACTTTAATCCTCTATAAAAATGGAACGCAAGTCTGGCGGCAAAGTGGTCTACAACAAAAAAGTGAACTCATTAAGTTAATCAATTCTTTCAGTACAAATTAATCATCTTATAGCCTGTAAATAATTTTAGAAAAGACGGATAAGAAAGTATAGTTATAATAGGACTAGACACATTTTGTCTTCTTAGTACAAGTAAGGTGTAAGTAAGGTGTAAGTGAGTTGTAAGTGCTAAAACACACTTATACACTACTTACATCGCACATAAAATCCAGATTCACAATGAACCAAATAAGTAAAGGCTAAGAAAATAAATGTATTATTTCCTTAGCCTTGAAGAATAATTTCTATTGTGGAGTTCGAATTATATCGGAATGCAGTGCTTAGTCTATATTATAAGTTTCATCCGAGGGAGGATTCAGTGCCTTTAAAATCAATTTATCGATCCGGTGACCATCCATATCCAGCACTTCAAATTCCAAGTTTTTATAAACTACTTTCTCGCCTTCTTCTGGGATATGATCCAATAGTAAAAACACGAGGCCAGCAACGGTAGTTAAATTACCAATTTCATCCTCATCATCTTCCGAAAGGTCAAGGTTGAATAATTCAATAAAATCATTTAATTGATAAGAACCATCAATGACAAATGAGCCATCTTCACGTTTTCTGATCGTTTTCTTTTCTTCATTTTCTGGGGAATCAAATCCACCCACTAAAGAAGCTACAATATCCGTCATGGTGATAATTCCCTGAGGACTACCGTATTCATCCACAACTGCCGCCTGTAATACCTTAGAAGTCTTCAGTGTCTGTAAAACATTGTAGGCGTAGGTATTCTCGTTTACAAATGGGATAGGGTGCAAAATCTTTGTAAGATCGGGTTCTCTTCCACTCAAATATTCCTTGAACAATGTTTTTACATGTACCAATCCGATCACATGGTCAAAATTACCGTTACAAACAGGATATTCGGTATGTTCATCCGCCAAAATAAAGGCTTTATTCTCTTCGAAAGTCCTTTGGATATCCAAATAGGTTATTTTACTGCGGTGGACCATCAGGTTGATGGCTTTTTTGTCGCCCAGGCTAAGAACTCGATCAACCATATCATGTTCGATACCTTCAATAACCCCACTATCAACACCTTCATCAACCAAAGCTTTGATTTCTTCTTCCGTAACCGTATTGCTTCCAGATTTGATGTTGAATAATTTGACGATAAAATCAGTAGAAACACTTAATAACCAAACAAAAGGTTTTACTATGGTACTTAGAATAGACATAGGGACAGCAATAAAGGAAGCATATTTCTCCGGAATTGCCATTCCTATCCGCTTAGGCACCAATTCTCCAATGACAAGGGATAAATAGGTGATGATCAGAACCACTAAAATTACCGATATTTGATTGGAATACGCGGATAAAGCTGGAATCTGATTCAACTGATCAGCAATGAAGGTTGAAATAGTACCACCTGAGAAAAAACCTGTTAATATCCCGATAAGGGTAATACCAATTTGTACGGTAGAAAGAAAGTTGTTGGGGTTCTCTTTAAGTTGAAGTGCTGCACGAGCACCGTTATTTTTTTCACTCTGGGCAGCGAGTCTGGCTCTTCGACTGGATACAATGGCAATCTCTGAAGCTGATAAAATTCCGTTTAATACAATTAAGACAAGTATAATAATTATTTCCGTGACCATATATGGGTTTGAACGATATATAAGTCCAAATTACGAAATTTCTATGGATTCTTTCCATTAAAATCGCATGGTATTAATTTAACCGTATATTTCCATGAGCTTAAAGGTATTTGCAGAATGAAAAGCAAAATTTCATGCAACCGTTTGATTGAAAAAAATATTTTATTAATTGGGTGCTTATGATGATATTGCGTTTACTTACATAGAATTATGAATGAAAAGTGAAGTGATGTCAACCAAAAAAACTGAAAAGAGCATTATATCGGCACAAAAATTTGAACTAAATGGGGAAGTTATTTCTGCTATTCCATTTGGTTCGGGCCATATCAACGATACATTTAAAATAACCACCGACGCAGAGAACAATAACCTTTACCTATTACAGCGCATCAATCACCACATCTTCACAGATGTAGATGGTCTGATGAACAATATTGAAGTAGTATGTAATCATCTTAAAGCAAAATTGGCACATCTTGGCGAAGAAGAAGTTTTGAAACGTACCATGACTTTGGTACAAACACCTGAAAGGAAAAATTATGTTAAGGATGAGGCAGGGGATTATTGGCGCGTATTTTTATTGATTCCAGAAACCAGAAGTTATGATATTTTGGAAACCACTTCACAGGCGTATTCGGGAGGTATGGCATTTGGGCAGTTCCAAAAACAGTTAAGTGATTTGGATCCTAAAAAATTAGTCGAAATACTTCCTAACTTTCATAATATTGAATTCAGGCTTACAAATCTTCGCAATGCCATTGCCAAAGATCCTGTAGGTAGGGTCGAAAAAGTTCAAGATCTTCTGGATTATATTTTCGAGCGAGAAGATAAAATGCGTACCATACTCGAAATGGGGCGTGCTAATAGGTTGCCAGTTCGCATCACACACAATGATACAAAATTCAACAATGTCTTATTAGATAAGGACGATAATGTTCAATGTGTTATTGATTTGGATACGGTAATGCCTGGCTATGTGGCCTACGATTTTGGAGATGCCATCCGGACTATAATCAATTCAGCAGCGGAAGATGAAGCCGATCTAAATAAAGTTGTTCTTAATATTCCATTATTTCAATCGTTCACTGCTGGTTACTTATCAGAAGCAAAGGATTTCCTGACAGATGATGAAGTTGACTCTTTAATATATGCGGTACATTTACTACCTTACATGCAAGCTGTCCGTTTCTTAACCGATTATATAGAAGGCGATACCTATTATAAGATTGCATATGATGAGCACAATTTGGTTAGAACAAAAGCTCAATTAAAATTAGTTCAGGAATTGGAAGCAAATCATGATAAATTAACCGAGATATTAGCAGAGAATCTTTTGAGTAAATAAAATGAAGAAAATAGAGGTAAGCGAAATTGATTTAACGCACATCCAACAGGGTTATCATAGTATTGCGCAAGCATTAGATGAAATCATTTGGCACGGAATTTCAGAGGCGTCCTGGAAGGAAGATTATCCATATATCCCGAAAGTGAGGTTTCAGATCGCTTATTCTAAATCGCATATTATCCTTCATTATGATGTGGAAGAGGAATTTGTAAAAGGACAATTTATTAGACCAAATGAGAATGTGTGGGAAGATAGTTGTGTGGAATTCTTCATTTCATTGGATGAAAGAAAAAATTATTTCAATTTTGAATTCAATGTGTTGGGAACTGGCTTGATCGGTTATGGCCCAGCAGTAAAGGCTAAACGAAATCGTTTGTCGGCAGAGGAGATTTTAACGGTGGATACCTTTAGTAATATTCGTACCTTGAATAAGGTAAAAACTTGGCAAGAGATTTTGGTAATTCCTATAGAGTTAATTGGACTTAAAAACGGAGAATTGAAAGGCAAAGTAGCATTTGCTAATTTCTATAAATGTGGAGATGAATTACCAAATCCACATTTTATTTCTTGGAATTTTATAGATAATCCGACACCAAATTTTCATTTACCAGAATTTTTTGGAGAGGTAAAGTTTGTTTAAAATAGAGGTAACGTTTTTTTAAATTGTTGAGGACATTTTAAAATATATGTCATTGCGAGGGTAACGTCATTGCGAGGAACGAAGCAATCTTTGGTCTTTGTCATCCTGAGCAGCGTCGAAGGATCTGGTTAAGTACCATTTATAGATGCTTCGACTTCGCTCAGCATGACAAGCGTTAAGATTGCTTCGTCGGACCTCCTCGCAATGACGATATACTCCCTATGAAGCTTGAGTTCCTCGCAATGACGGGGAAAATAATTCCTTACTTCACAAAAGTTTCCACCCATTTCACATAAGCCTCCAAGAATCCTTTAAAAAACTTCTCCGTTTCCTTGTTCGTCAGTTTCCCCTCCTTATCAAAACTTTCCGCTACATTCCCACAATACATTTCTGGCTGCGCCATGGTAGGAACATTCACAAATACTAAGGATTGCCTCAAGTGATGATTAGCACCGAAACCACCAATACCACCTATAGAAGAACTTATAACTGCTCCAGGCTTTTTATCCCAAACAGATTTCCCATAAGGCCGCGATGCCACATCAATAGCATTCTTCAATACTGCCGGAACCGATCTATTATATTCCGGTGTTACAAACAATACAGCGTCCAAAGCCTTAACCTCTTCACGAAATGTTGCATAATTTTCTGGTGCAGTACCTTCATCATCAAAATCCTGATTATAAAAGGCTAATTGCCCAATTTCTATAATCTTAAAAGTATAACCTTCAGGTGTTATACTCACTAAATAATTTGCTATTTTCTTATTATAGGAATCTTTTCTCAGGCTTCCAACAAAAATTCCAACAGTTTTATTTGCCATAATATTAAGCTGATTTATATATTAAATTTATTTCAATTGTTTAAACTCTATAATACTTAACAAAATACTTCATTGATTGTTATCTATTTTATTAAATTAAAAGTATGGAGAACGCATTGGCAGAGGTATGGTTCTATAACCAAGGATGGACAGCTCATGATTTCCAAAAATCCTGTTGGAAAGCCATTTCCAAAGGCCAATCAGGCATATTAAATGCACCTACAGGTTACGGAAAAACCTTTGCGATATGGTTTGGCGTGTTAAAGTCGTATTACGATCAACAAAATCAACTTAATAAACCCAAGAAAAAACAACTACATACGCTATGGATCACACCTTTGCGCGCATTATCCAAAGAAATCCATAAAGCTACCTCCCAAGTTTCCCAGGATCTAGACCTTGATTACGAAATTGAACTAAGAACAGGGGATACCACAACAGCCGTACGACAGAAACAACGAAAAAATCCTCCTCAGGCATTGATCACCACACCCGAAAGTGTTCATCTGATCCTGGCCACGAAAGGCGGACAGGACTATTTCAAAAATCTGGAATTCATTGTCGTAGATGAATGGCATGAATTATTGGGATCTAAGCGAGGTGTGCTCATGGAATTGGCCATCAGCCGGATTAAATCCATAAACCCCAAACTAAAGATTTGGGGAATCTCGGCCACCATTGGAAACCTACAGGAGGCAAAGGATATTTTATTGGGTGAACATAATAAAGGCACACTCATCAAAGCGAACATCAATAAGCAAATAGCAATTGAAACCGTATTTCCAGATAATTTAGAGAAATTTCCTTGGGCTGGACATTTAGGTATCAAACTGTTGGATAAAGTAGTTGATATCATCAATAGCTACCAAACCACCCTTATTTTTACGAATACTAGATCCCAAGCGGAAATCTGGTATCAACAGATCATTACCCATTATCCGGAGTTTGCGGGATTGATTGCCATCCATCATGGCTCATTAAGTGATGAGGTGCGATTTTGGGTGGAGGAAGCTTTACATGAAGGTAGATTAAAAGCTGTTGTTTGCACGAGCAGTTTAGATTTGGGGGTAGATTTCAGACCTGTTGATTGTGTTGTACAAGTGGGATCACCCAAAGGAATAGCCCGATTTCTTCAGCGTGCCGGCCGTTCTGGACACCGACCAGATGCCACCTCAGTTATCTATTATGTTCCCACCAATTCGCTGGAGATTATTGAAGGTGATTCCTTAAAATATGCCGTTTCAAATCATATCGTAGAAAGTAGGATCCCTTATATCCGATCCTTTGATGTTTTGATCCAATACCTCATGACCTTGGCCGTCGGAGATGGTTTTCAAGCGGAAGATATCCTGCAGGAAGTTGCCCAGACACATTGCTTTTCCAGCATCAGTCAGGAGGAATTTGATCAATGTATGGCGCTGCTGATCCATGGAGGAACCAGCTTAACAGCTTATGATGATTTCCATCGATTGGAACTCGTAGATGGATTATATAAAGTAACCAATAGAAGGATCGCTATGCGGCATAGGTTATCCATCGGTGCCATCGTATCCGATCTTATGATGCGGGTAAAGTTCCTTTCCGGCAAATACCTAGGATCCATAGAAGAATCCTTTATTGCGAAATTAAATATTGGTGATGTTTTTTGGTTTTCGGGAAGACAGTTAGAACTGGTCCAGATCATTGCCAATGATGCTATTGTAAGAGCATCGGAAAAGAAGAAAGGGGTCATTCCATCTTGGATGGGAGGAAGGTTCGCCATTTCACCTGATCTGGGGATAGCTATCAGACATAGTTTCAAGAATATCCATAAAAAGAGGGGAGTATCTCCCGAAATAACCTTCTTAAAGCCTTTGTTCGATGAACAGGAAAGATTATCCAAACTACCCAAAGAAGATGAATTATTGGTAGAATATATTCAAACCAAATATGGAAACCATTTCTTTTTCTATCCTTTTGATGGAAAATTAGTACATGAAGGAATGGCGCAGGTTATTGCCTATCGATTAGGAAACATCAAACCGGCCACTTTTAGTATTGCCAGCAATGAATACGGTTTTGAATTATTATCGGATACAGATTATGAAGTGGATGAAAAATTTCTGCAACAATTATTCTCGCCCCATCAACTTCATCAGGATATAAACTCCGGAATTAATGTGCAGGAAATGGCCAAACGTAGATTTAGGGATATCGCCGGAATTGCAGGATTGATCTTCCAGGGTTTCCCCGGAAAGCAGATGAAAAGTAAACACCTACAGGCCAATGCTGGTTTGTTCTTTTCGGTTTTTTCGGAATATGAACCAAACAACCTACTTTTGCGGGAAGCATACGATGAGGTTTTTGATTTCCAATTGGAAGAAGGTAGAATGCAACAAGCCTTTGAACGAATCGCAAATCATAAAATTTTATTCAGCCGTCCCGAAAAGCTAACGCCCTTTTCTTTTCCGATTTTTGCGGAATCCTTTAGAGAGCGTTATTCCAATGAGGATTGGCAAAGCCGCTTAGAAAAAGTGAAAATGCAGTTGTTGAATGGCTAAAAAAATTATTTTAAATGGTTTAGAGGTTTTCCTTTTACCTCAAAAAGGACTTTATATTCCAAGCTATGAAATGTTGGTGATATCCGATTGGCATTTGGGTAAACTCAACCATTTTAGACGATCAGGATTTTTTGTTCCATCACCAGATCCACAAGAAGAATTTGATCGGTTAAACTTAATATTGAACGATTTACAAGTTAAGGAAGTTGTTTTTTTAGGTGATCTTTTTCATTCGTCCTGGAACGAGGATTGGGAAAAATTCAAAATATTTGTCAATAGCTATTTCCATAAGATTGACTTTACCCTAACGAAGGGTAATCATGATATACTTACTGATCATCATTTCCTTCAAATAAATCTAAAGGTGAAAGAAGAGGTTATATTATCGGAAGGGGTTATTTTATCTCATGAACCCATTAGTGGTTTACCTGCCTATATGTATAATATTGTTGGGCATATCCATCCCGGGTGTTTGATTGAAACCAAAGGCAGGCAATCCTTCAAATTACCATGTTTCCATCTGGAAAATAGAATTTTAACCATGCCTGCCTTTGGGAAATTTACCGGGCTGTACCTGATGGAAAAATCGATTTCCGCTAAAGTATTTGCCATTGTAAATGATGCTGTGATTGAAGTCTGATTTTCAATTAATTCTTTACTCTTCAGTCTACAATCAACGTAAAATCAGCTGTTGCTAATAGTTCAGGGGTAACTTCTTCTCGCTTGATGGTATTAATGGTTAACACTTTTTGCTGAAATTCTTTTGGAAAAAAACTGATGATGCCTTCTTTCATTTTGCTGTGATAAGCCCCATTAATATGTAGAAAAACTTGCCCTTCTTGGTAGTTTTTCAGGATAAATTCAGCCATGGTAGCATCTTTTAATGCCTGGGAAGAGATCATATTGGTAGCATCATGTCCAGGAAGCATTTCACGCATATCTTGATAGGAGCTTAACGTAGTATCCACTTGTAAAGGTAATTTAGCCATAAAGGATCTAGCTCTGCTATCGAATTTATCCAAAACAGTTATCCCTTGTTTATATACTGCATTTGCATATCTCCGAGGAACATTGCTCGCAATTAATCTTATTTTATTAGCTTTTGCGAATTCCAATAAAGGCTTATAATCGTTTTGATAATTCGACCAGACTCTTGCTTCTGCTTCAAAACTTTTCTGACTGATCAAATCGGCAAAATACTCATCAATTACCTGTTGAACATCCGTTTCAAACATCTCCATTCCCAAAACAACCGTTGGATGTACCTTATGGAAAAGCGAGAGTAATTTTAGTTGTACCTCATGGGCCATTTTATTATCATGCAGTTCACCAAAAAACACCAATGGCCGATTTTCAGCGGCTTGAACAACATTCTCCAAACTGCTGTTTTTTCCATTTTTGTCTTTGAGGATAATTTCAGCTTCCATAAAATCTCGGGTTTCGACATCTTGAGCCAAGACAATCAAACTTGGTAACAAGAAAAGGATCAACATGCTTAATTTTTTCATAAAGTTTATGTTAATGATTGAATCAATAACCGCCAGTCTTCACTTTCAGGTATGCTAGGTTTTCTTTTGCCAAAGAATTGAACGATAAGATTTCCTTGATCATCAAAAGCCTCCACACTATGTACCAAACCTAAATTAGTTGGTTTTTTAACAATCCAAAGACTATGAATAGCTTGGTCATTTAAGTGAAGGTTGAATTCTACATCCAGGATATTTATCCAGGGGCCGGTACGAACAATCCTTTGGGCTAGGCCTGTATGGATCTGCAGGCAACTTGAATTCCCTACAAAGACCATTATTTCTGTCTTTAATGAAGATACTAAATTTAAAATGGTTTCTGCTTTAGACCTTGGAATTTCCATTGTAAATCCACTTGGTGCATTTTGCATCGCTTGAATTCGGCTCAATCCATGCTTTTTTAGGATTGCCATAAAATCATGGGTATCCTGCAGGTTTTTCCATTCCTGATGAAATTCCATTGCATTAAATTTTTCCATATCCAGTGGAAGATCCTTTAAAGGTATTTGTATATCAATGGATAGGTGATCAGGTTGGTCGGTTTGAAATTTATCCAGTAAATTCTCATAGGCCTCAACAGAACTTTTTTCGGTGAGATATACCTTATGGATAGCATTTCCAAACCGATCGAAAAATTGGATACTTTTTCTATTGTTCTCATTAACTGCAAATACAAATTTCCAATCCTTCATGAAGAGCCGTAGATCGATATCCGGATTTACGATCAATCCGATGGATCCATGGAAACCCGCCTTGCTGTAGATGCCTTTCCTTTCATGTACAGCATATTCATTTCTTGTTAATGCCATGACATAACCAAGTTCTTTTAATTCGTTTAATAGGTTGTGGAAATCGGGTAGGAGGTAAATGCTGTTTTCTGAACTATAAACCAATTCAGCCTCGGTTACTTTTAAAGCTTTTGCAGCATCTCTGATACGAACTTTTGGGTTCTCTTGTTTGTATTTTTCGTAGATGGATTTGATGTTATTTTCTGTTGTTCTGTTCATTTTTTGTTTTTTAATTTTTTTAGAGTTTTGATTTTTTGTGTTTTGTTTGTTTTGATTGGTTATTTGTTATACCGTCATTGCAAGAAGGCACGACGAAGTAATATCCGCGTCATTGCGAGGAGGCACGACGATGTAATATACCGTCATTGCGAGAAGGCACGACGAAGCAATCTTTGAACTTTGTCATCCTGAGCAGCGTCGAAGGATCTGTACGGGTACCATAATTAGATGCTTCGACTTCGCTCAGCATGACATGGCTAAAGATTGCTTCGTTCCTCGCAATGACGTGTTTACAGATTGCTTCGTGCCTCGCAATGACGTAAAATTTCAATAACCTTTTTATAATCCCATCCCTGATGGGAGAATCCCTGTATACCCCAAAATCCCTTTTTCAATTCTCTTCACTTTTGTATGATACATTTCAAAAACCGCTTCCTCCGTCAAAATCTCCTCAGGCGGCCCAAAACCCTTTACCTTCCCATTTTTTAATAAAAGAATTTTATCTGCATACTGTGCCGCCAAATTGATATCATGCAACACACAAATAACACACATCCCTAACCCCGCCAACTCCTTTGCTTTTTCCAAAATAACCTGCTGATACTCCAGATCCAAGCCATTGATCGGCTCATCCATCAACAAAATCCCTTCCTTTTGCTGATAGATCTGGGCAAGAACCCTTGCCAATTGCACCCTTTGCTGTTCTCCTCCTGATAAGGTGAAAATCATCCTCTCCTGAAACCCTAACATACCCATTTCATCCAAACAACTTTTCGCAATCCTGATATCTTCGGAACTCGGCTTATAATTGAAATGCGGATAACGTCCCATCATAACAATATCCAATACCTTAAGATTAACAGCGAGATAATTAATCTGCGGAAGAACAGCTCTGAATTTAGCCAATTCCATTATCTTGTACTCCTTCAAATTCTTACCATTCACTAAGATCTCACCATCATATCCATGATATTCCTTACTGATCAACTTCAACAAACTGGATTTTCCAGCACCATTGGGACCTATAATCCCAACCAATTCGCCACTACCAACACGCATATCCACATCTTGAAGAATCCTTTGACCTCCAATCGAATAATTAAGTCCTTGGATAGAAATCATGCTATAATTCCTTCCTTCGTATTCTTTATGATAATGGCTATAAACATGGGCACACCCATGATAGCCGTAATAATACCTATAGGAAGTTCAGCAGGAATAACAACCGTCCTAGCCAATAAATCTGCTAATACCAATAAACTAGCGCCCAAAAGCACCGATCCTGGAAGTAGAAACTTATGATCTGCCGTAACGGTCATCCGCAATAAATGCGGAACCAGAAGTGCCAAAAAGCCGATGATTCCTGATATGGCCACACAAGCACCAACACCGATCGCAGTTAATACCACAATACTCCTTTTCGTTTGCTGTAAATTAATCCCTAAATGTTCCGCTTGGGATTCACCCAACAATAAGGCGTTTAGGGATTTTCCATAGAACATCAAGGAACCCACACAAATCAATGCAAAAGGGAGCAGGGCAGCGACCGATTGCCAGCTAGCACCTCCCAAGCTTCCTAGATTCCAAAAAGTGATATTCCTTAATTCTTCATCATTGGCAATAAATGTAAATAGCCCCACCAATGCTCCAATAAGTGCATTAATAGCAATACCCATTAAAAGTAAGGTTGTGATGGCAGTTCTTCCTTTCCTTACGGAGAACTTATAAAGTACGGTTGTTGTGAGCAGAGCTCCTAAAAACGAAACTATAGCTAAAGCATAGTAGCCCATAAAATGCGTTAAACTGGAAAATAGGGAATTTCCTAATACTATGAACATCACGGCAAATAAGGATGCACCAGAGGATATCCCTATCAGCCCAGGTTCCGCCAATGGATTTCTGAAAATCCCTTGGATGGCTGTACCGCATATTCCTAATGTTCCACCGATCAAAACACCAAGAATCACTCTGGGCATACGGATAGCCATCAATACGGCCTCCTGTTGGGATTCAACAGCATTATTTAATCGGAATTGTTTACCAATTATTTTCATTAAATCAACTAAGGGTATTTCTATGGCCCCTACACATATGGAAAGTATGCAGGAGCCAATTAGAAATAGTAGTAGAGAGATAATGAAAATCGTTTTATATTTTTCTATCATTCATGAATTTTAGCATGTAACTCTTTGATCGCCTGCGGCAACCGTGGACTAAAGCCCGATAATAACTGTCCATCCATGGCAATAATTTTCTTGTTTTTGCCTGCGTTGGTCTGCTTTACGCCTTGAACGGATAAGAGACCTGCAGCACTACCTAGACTGGATAATCCAGAATCAAACAGCAACAGTACATCAGGGTTATATTTCACCAAAGATTCTGATGTTAATGGTTTATAATCTTTAAAATCTTTTGCCGGATTCTCTGCACCTGCCAATTGGATTATTTTATCCACTTGGGTATCAGCTCCACCAACCATCATGGTGCCACTGCCACGTGCATAAATAAATAGAACCTTAGGCTTTTCGTTGGATTCCGGGAAAGCCTTAACATCCGCAAGTTCACGGTCAAACGCTGAAAGAATGGAATCGCCTTTAAGTTTCAGGTTCAACGAATCGGTTATTGCTCGGATAAGGTTCCTGGAACCTTCAACCGAATACTCCTGATCAAGTAGTAAAACTTTTAGACCTGCTTGTCGAAACTGTTCCACTGTTTCTTTTGGAACTTCTGTTGAGGTTCCGATAACCAAATTGGGATTTAATGCCAATACCCCTTCCACCGGGATTTTCCGATTATGACCAACCTTAGGCTTGGATTTCATGGACTCCGGATAGGTTGAGGCTACATCAGTGCCTACGATCTGATCTTCTAATCCGGCTAAGCTCAATATTTCCGTAATAGTACCATTCAACGAGACAATGCGTAATGAATCAGGGTTATGGGCTGCAGCGCTCTGTGATTCCGAATTTCCACTTTGGCAGGAGGAAACAAACAGCGCAAAGACCATAAATCCGAACAAGTATCCAATCTTTTTCATATTAATAGGCTTTTACAAGTTTATATTCCAATTCAGGATATCCACGTTTACCGCCGTCACCTCCAGCACCCATAGCGATAAATTTCAGCTTATAGATGTTTCCAAGATTATCCTTGATCACATAGTAGCGATCCTTATAGGCACCAGGCGAAAAAGCACTTCTCCAATTAGCACCAATCACATTCCTATTGGGTTTAAAGGTTACCAAGGATAATTTGCTTTCGTCAAATTCATCATAAGTGGGTTTACCATTGCTTTTCCCATCTTTGTCCAAAAAGATGATCTGTTCCGAAGTAACTTTATAAAGATGGTTGGTAAATATTAAATCGCTGAAAGAATAGGGTACAGGAGTTCCGGCCATGGAAGTGAAATAGATCGACCTTGTCCACACAAAATCCCATTCTTCTTTTTTGGGTTCTACATTTACCGGTCCTGAGGCGAAGGAGATAAATTTAAAATTAAAAGCTTCATCCTTTGTAATACTCAATGATTTAGCTTGTTGATCATCTAATTTTGCATATTCCAGGGTGTAAGCATTTGTACCGCTTCTTACGATCCTAACTTTCCAAAATTCATCATCGCCTTTGGGAGTTGGACTGTTTATTACATAGACCTTATTGTCGTTAGCATTGGCCTTAATTTCAGCAATAACATTATGATTTAGCCTCCCTAAGGTATCATCATAAATCTTCAGTTTTTCAGGTTTGATATCTAATTTCAATTGTTCAACATCGAAATTAGTTTTATTGACTGATTTAATATCGGTGGAATTGGTTACCATTGCCGACATATCCATCGAACTATTCAGAATAACACTGAATGCTGCACCGCAATGAAAGCCTAAGTTCCAGGAACTTCGTTTAACTGAAGATTGTTTATCTGTGCTCAAATCAACATATACCGCATTTTCGGCATAGGAACCGCCAGGGCCACCGTCTAAGGTTAATTTATTTCCATCAGAAGGTTTTATTTTAGGGATAGGTGCATCTTGTCTTTTACAAGATCCTAACATTAAAAATCCTAAAATCGCAACAGCACTTAAAGTAGTAATTGTTCTCATATTATTTATTCAAATTGTAAAGCAAACCAAAGAAGTATGATCTTCCATAACTAATAGGTACAGACGAAACGGAAGAACTATGCGCTCCTGAACCAACTGTAGCCGTATTTTCAATATTTTCTGCATTGGTCAAGTTCCTAATACCCGCCTGAAGGATTAAACCTTTGAAAAGGGACTTATTCACGCTCAGGTCGAGTTGTTGGAAGCTGGCGAGACTGGTCTGTCTAGCTTCTACGCCAGTATTGGTCTGTATGGTTTCATATCCTGGCCTTCTGCCATTATATTTATAAAATACAGAAATATTTGCCGCCCATCGAGGAATCTCATGCGATATTCCAGCATTAAGTTCTGGTGTCCATAAAAATTGTTTTAATTCCTGATTAATCGCTTTTTGCATATTATATCTACCTATATAGCCTAGGCCAAGATCTAATTTCATGTGTTTATAAGTAAAGGTATTGGCTAAGCTAAATCCAGTGGTTTTATAATGTTCCAAATTGAGGTAAGTATTCACCCTATTATCCCTAGGCTTCATACTCATCGTGACCAGATTATTGAATTGATTGTAATAGCTACCAA
>DCOH01000040.1:0-19513 GCA_002322865.1 Sphingobacterium sp. UBA1575
AAATATTCTTTCACACTACTTGCATCAAGAAGACAAAATCTATTCTAACCCTCCAATTTATTACAGGTTAATCCTCATAAAACCTAAACTAATCTCCCCATTTTTATTTTGTAAAAATTTATATTATCAAAATTAAATAATCAAAAATATTGCTCAAAACTTAATTCTAGACAACTTTAATGACAAAATGCATTTATATAATTTAATATTTTAGGAAATTGTTACAGATTATGTAATACATATTTTAGTCAAACGTTTGCGTGAATTTGGACAAACGTTTGCGTTGTTTAACTTTTATGTTATTATAAAAAAGAATATTATTATTGTTAGTAACCTTATGTCAAGGTGACCAATTTTGGTTTATTCCTTGATTTATTTTAAACCAGATTATTAGGAATTTATAACCAAATACTATTAATAAAAGAACCAAAAAATCAATAAGAAATAATTTAACCGAAACACTTTTTATATTAAAATTATGAACAAACATTTACACCACATCTTCGTCGAATAAACGAAACACATCCTAGCATTGGCCTAAAATAACCTGGTCAATAACATTCATTTTTATTAACAAAATTTAAACTGGAAATAATGGTAAAAACTTCCATAAGTCTTTCTATTGCTTTATGTTTATCCTTTGGTGGCCTCCAATTGAATTCTGCGCACGCGAAAACATTTGGAGAATCTTCCTTAAAAGGATATCGCATTCCATATGTCAAATCCCAAGTTGACACATCGGAGTATAATGCAAAAACTGACACCATAGGCCAAATGGTAAAGGCCTTACAAAAGTTCAAAAATGCTAAGGATACAATCAACATCCGCGAAGCATCTGCTGTTCCAAACCTATCCCTTCAACAAATTGCCAAAGGGCATCTTGCAGGGCTTTATGTACAAGAACCCAACGGTGAACCAGGAACAGAACAGAGCATGATCGTTCAAGGTCCTTCAGGAATCTTGTTCTCCAAAAAAGATGTATATGCCCTTCAACCCGCTGTATATTTAAATGGCGTTCCTTTAGTGGCCGACAACCCTTTCGCATTTGATGTTCAGAAATACGATTACAATCGGGTGGGACCGGCAAATAACCTGTTAGCACAGATCAACATCAGCAACATCGAATCGGTGGTATTGGTGAAAGATCCGTTCGAATTGGCCAAGTTAGGACCAAATGCTGCTAATGGGGCTTTATACATTACCACAAAAAATGCGAAAGCTGGAATCCGTGATATCAGCNNTTTTGGCTATGCAACCGCACCGAAAGTAAATACCGTCAATGGGGTTTATGAAAATGACTTCCGAAGACCTTTCTACGAGAAATATGGTAATCAGCAACGTTATGATGATTACGCCTTGTATTTAAGGGATTCGACAAATACTGCCTACTTTGGTCCTTCCAATTGGAACGACCTATATTATAAAAACACCCCTACCTATTCAGCCGATCTAGGTATTACCGGAGGAAATGAAAGAGCGAATTTCCGTTTCTTCGGTTCCGGAACCAAAAATGCCGGAAATGCCGATGAGACAAACATCAATCGTTACAATGTATTCTTCGGAATCAATATGGCACCATTCAAATGGTTAACCGTATCTAGTAACGTGAATGCCGTTCGTATGGATAGAAACCGGAATAAGAGTCTTCGCGATCGTTTTGCTGAGACCCGTTATATCCCCGATCTATCAACTCCACTATCGCCCAACAAAGATAATTTTGGTCTTTACCTAGACGAGAACAAGAGAAATGTTGATAATAACAGAACCACTTCCATCAATGGTAATTTGACCCTTAGTTCCAAATTGAACAGATTCTCGCTTCAATCGAGTTTACTCTTCGATTATAACGAAGGTATCCGGGATTACTTTACGCCGTCTACCCTGATGGATGGAGTAAGTTATATTTCCACCTATTTTGGTTATAACCAACGGATGATCTGGAACAATACCATCGGTTATGATGTTGACCTGGGCGATGACCATTCCTTAGATCTTGAAGTTGGCCATGTTTACCAAGGTGATACCTACAAGTATAACTATGCTAGAGCCTATAATGGACCTAACGATTATGTAAAGTTAGTCTTTGTAAATCCGGGAGCCCAAGGAGATGGCTATTTGAATGCTTTGAATGCCGGGAATTTTTACGTTTTCCGCTACATCGATAAGGAGCTTAACAATTTGCTTTCCTTTTACGGATCTGCAAAATACAGCTACAAAGACATCTTTAAGTTAAATGCCATGGTGCGTCGTGATGGTTCATCAAATGGACAACCCGATAGCCGTTGGATGACTACACCAGCAGTTAGCATGACTTATAATCTAAAAGACCAATTGTTTGCAGGAAGTAGCTTCTTCAACCAATTGGAGCTATCAGCTGGATGGGGAAGAAATGTCCGTATCTTCTTAGATGACCGTTATGCAGCAGGACCTCAATATCGTTCGGAGAGTGGATGGTATGAAGAACCTACCATTCCAGGATATGGAGGTGTATTGGGTATCAACCGTCCTTATGAGAGTGGATTTATTGGCTATGGAATCAAACTTCCTTATGCCGATAGGACCAATATTTCTTTAGATGGTACCTTCTTGAACAACCGCATGAATGCCGCTATTTCCGTTTACAACAGAAATGATAAAAACCAACTGGTTGGTGTACCAGTGCCGTTGGAGTCCGGTTATTCCGTAAATTATAAATCAGGTCTGGAAGTCAACAACAAAGGAATTGAATTCTTATTGAACGGACAGATCATCCAAAATCCTGAAAGCTTCAACTGGCGTTCATCCATCAATTTGAATTATAACAAGAACGAAGTCACGGCGCTTCCGGATGGTTATAAGGAAATCATCAATGGTGACAACAGATTAGAAGTTGGAAAACCAGTAACCTCTTATTGGATCTATAAGAACCAAGGGATCTACAATACCGATGCAGATGTACCTGCAGGACATACCTTTAATGGAATCCCATTATTTGCGGGCGATCCACAATGGGCTGACTTGAATAACGACAACCGCATCGATACACGTGATAAAGTAATGGAAGGTAATCGCTTACCTTCATTGATCGGAGGCTGGAGCAATACCTTTGCCTACAAAAACTTCGACCTGAATTTCCATTTTTTCTTCGCAACCGGACATAAAATCCTTAACCAATACCAGGCAACCAAGTATGATTTCATCAAACGTGAAGCCAGTAATGATATCACTTCTGTAAAAGAAGTGTCCTCATGGCAATCATTTGATAAAGAAAAAACATACCCGATTTACAATCCTTGGTCGGATGTAAATGCATATCGTGTTGATCAGGATCTGTTCTTGGAAGATGCTTCTTACTTGAAATTAAGATCAGTAACACTAGGTTATGATTTCAAAAACGCTTCTTTCTTGAACAACTCATCAGGCAAATTCAGAAGAGTATACCTCTATGCTACGGCATTGAACGTATTGACTTTCACCAAATTCACTGGTGTTGATCCTGAATTGAGCAATTACAACGGCTTATACGATGGAGCAAACTTAACCATCCCAAGAACATTTGTATTGGGCCTTAAATTGGATTTATAGGATTAAAACGTGTATATCATGAATTTATCGATAAGAAATATAAAAATTAAAAGAGCATTTTTTGGTCTTACCATGACGGCCGCCCTACTGGGTACCGGTGCATCGTGCAGCAAGATTGATGATGTTCATTCTACCCGCTTAGCATCCGAGGAAACCAACTGGAAAACCTTGGAAGATGCAAAAGCCAACCTAATGTCCATTTATGGATTAATGCGTTCGGCCACGGTAGCAGATAATGGTCACTGGTTAATGGGCGATCTTCGGGAAGGTGATTTCACCATCACCAATCGATCTGACCTAAAGGCTGTAGTTAACAACCAATTAAATGCATCCTACCCTGTTATTGAACGAGTAAGTAATTGGAGACGTTTTTATGCGGGTATCAATGCTGCAAGTTTATTCATTGAGCGTTCTAGTGAAATTTTAGAGCTTGATCCCCGTTATACGGAATTGAACAATAAGGTGGATATCGCCCAAGCTAGAATGCTACGTGCATATGCTTACTTCTATATGAGTAGAATATGGGGAGATGTGCCATTGATCACTTCTTCCCACGATGGTGATTTTATCAAAACTGAGCGCACCTCTCAAGATCGTGTATTAGGTTTTGCGACTTCAGAACTATTGGCCGCAGCGCAGGTTGTTCCTTTCCGTTATGGCGGAACTGACCCAATCTATCCTGGCTTGTATTATGGTGGCGGATGGTCTTCTTGGAATGGAAACGTTTGGACGCGTTTATCAGCCTACATCATCTTAGCACATATTGCCGCTTGGCAAGGAAACTATATCGATGCAGCTACCTATTCAAAATTCGTTTTGGACAACCAATCAACGCAATACTATGTTGATGGTGCCAACCCGTTGGATTACATCAATATGGATGCTTTAACGGAAAACCAGAACAACTATAGCCCATTTGCATACAAACGCGCTACGGTGATGGTTGGTTTCCCTTTCGAAGCAGGAAATGGTTTATCTACCGCTAATGGGCATATCGAGCAATTGACCTTGGCTTCCCCTTTCATTCCGAAATCAAAACCGGAAATGTTCGTCAGCAAGGATAGCATAATCAACATTTTTACCGACCCTAAGGATTTGAGATTCAGTAAGGATTTGGTATCCGGCTACTACCGAACAAACTATTTCTATGGTTTCGATTCTGAACTTCCAATCTTCAATAAGATCAAAGTATTATACCCATCGCAGACTTCAGGAAATGTTACCCTGTTCAGTTCATCCATGGTGTTCAGCCGAATGGAAGAGATTACCCTTTTACGAGCAGAAGCATTAGCCGCTTTGGGTGATATCGATGGTGCCTATACCGCTTTAAATAAAGCATGTAACCTGCGCGGAATCGTTTATTCGACCCAAAATTCGCCAGATGTCATCAAAGCGATTTTTGATGAAAGAAGAAAAGAGCTGATGGGTGAAGGCTGGAGATGGTATGATATNNAAGATCGAACGCCCCTTTCGCAGAAAAAGATGGCAAGCAATTAACATTCAAAGAATTTGAAGAAGCCGGAGGCATCTATTGGCCGGTTTCCCAAGCAGTTATCAATGCCAATTCTTCGATTACACAAAACCCTTATTGGTTATAAATCTAGATTGATGAGTATGAAAACATTATTAGTAAAAACTCCAATAGCGGTATTCCTAGGAATATTATGCTTATGGTTCAGCTCTTGTTCAAAGAGTGACTCACCATATTACGATTATAAAAATGACGTACAATCTTTCAATGGTACGACCTTGGAATACCTGCAAGCTCAACCTTCAGGAACATTTGATTCCCTGTTATTGGTGCTTGACCGTCTTCCTGACCTGAAGGATTCGTTGAACAACAGCCAAGTAACCTTATTCGCCCCAGTGAATCTGAACTTTGCTGCTGCGATGAAATACCTGAATCTTGAACGTCGCCAATTGGGCGAACCTGAGCTTTCCTTAAGCACAGTGGATGCGCAACAGTTAGACACTTTAGTTGCCCGATACATCATCCGCGGTGTAAAAACCACAGACGATTATATTCCTGAGTTGGATGGGCTTTTATTGACCTCGATTGCCTACAATTATCCAATGCATGTTCGTTATGTCAAACTTAGTGCTTCAGGATTCGAAAGTGGCGGTGCCAGTGCCGTTGATTTCAGCAATCCTTTCGGATCGAACATCAATAAAGATTGGATCACTACGCGTGCAACAACGGTGAATATTAAAACAACCAATGGAACTATCAATATCCTTTCTGCTATCCACAGTTTCGGATTTGGTGAATTTACAGACCGTATGAACTTTATAGAAGATGAAGAAGATGAAAATTAGTAAATCAATATTCAAGATTAGCATCGCGCTATGCTTGGGAGTGCTTACTTTTTCATCATGTAAAAAGAACCTTCCAGAAGAGCGTTTGTCTATTGCAAATGACTCCAAATACAATGTTACTGTATTTCAACCGGTGCTCGGAAGAAGTACCCTTTTCAACAATATTTTCCAGTACGGAAATTCCAGTAGACCGCTTGATTTCAAGATTGTCAACATGCGGACTTTCGATGGAGAACCAGCTCCCGAATTAACCGAACATTATCCTGTCCTGGTTTGGAAAGGGATCTACAATGGTACTGAAAAGTCCATTGAAGAAATTGAAGCGAAAAGAACCATTGAGAACCATCCCTTATTTGATATCAGGCCTCATTCTGGCGATTTTATCATGTGGGCATCCGCCAATTCAAACATGATTAAAGCCCAACCAGATTCTGGATACGTGTTTGATGTGGAAATGTCCAATTCAGGTGGTCGTAAATATTTTCAGAATATGCGTTTAATGCCACTGCGAGAACGTCCGTATGAACCTTCCAATCTAGATCCGATCACCGGACAAGGAACAAGCGTATCGGTAAATCCTACTTCGGTATTTATGGCCGGTCAGCGAGGACAATATTTCAACACCCGTGATGATGTACAGGTATTGTTCAAGAAAACCGGAAATGGAAACAGCTTGACCATTAAGTTCATCGACTCCCTTTCCAATCCGATCGATCCGAACAACTTCGACGAAACAGATTGGGAAAACCTGGTACATGGTTTCAACATGAAAAAAGATGATAAGCAGGTGAAATACGATGTTGCTTATCCAATTCCATTGAGCTCCTACCCGACCAAATACACAACGGTATCAGGAGATCAGGCACGTATGGTTTTTAGATATAGTAGAATGGCGTTTGGGAATGTCCTTCAAAAGAACTACCTGACCTTCAACTTTAAGATCTTCGAAAAAGCCGATTGGGAATTGACTTTCTGGTTTAAACGGGACAAGCCAAAATTCGATAATGATTAGTGGTCCTTTACATTCATTTTAAATGATTATTTCAATGAAATATATAAAATACATCATCGTATTACTGCTTTTCACCATGCAGGATGTAGCCTGGGCTCAACAGCGCATCACGGTGACTGGAACAGTATATGACGCATCCTCCGGAAAAAGAGATCCGCTTTCCAGTGTAACCATTCTAAGTAATGGCCTGTCGATCGGATCAACAGATAATAATGGTAAATTCAGTATCAATGTACCGAACAATGCTACCTTGGTTTTCAGAACCATTGGTTATGACAGCAAAACGGTAAAGGTGGAAAATAAAACTTCCTTAACGGTTGGTCTGACCTCCAGTAGTGAAAAAATTGCTGAAGTAACCGTAACATCGGGTTACCAAACCAAATCGAGAACCTTAAATACAGGTTCCGCAGTTACGATTTCTGGTAAGGACATCCAAGGTCAGCCTGCTGGCGATGTGATGAGCTTATTACAAGGTAAAGTGGCGGGTCTTAATATCCAAAACAATACCGGAGCTCCAGGTTTCCGTGGTAGTGTGACCATCCGTGGTATTTCTAACATCAACGTGACAGGAAATGGTAACAATGCCTTCTTAACACCTACATCACCTTTATATGTAATTGATGGGGTTCCAGTAGATGATAATGCCGATTATTCCTATGGTTTCCAACAAGCTGGGCCAGGTGTTTCTCCGGCATCCCAAATTCCACCCGAGGATATCGAAGATATCACCGTGTTGAAAGATGCTGCTGCAACTTCCCTTTATGGTTCCAGAGGTGCTTACGGTGTTATCTTGATAACGACCAAACGCGGTAATTCTAAAGTTCCTGTAGTTCGCTATAATGGTTCTGCTTTCATGTCTGCTGTTCCACAGTTAAGGTCAGTAATTGGAGGTAAAGAAGAGCGTTTAATGCGAATCCGTCAGATTTTGATGAACGATACTTCAGCAATACACGCCTTAGATTTAGTGAATAACACGCCTTTCCTTTCGGATAGTTTGAATGCGTATTATAACAACTCTACGGATTGGCAGTCTTATTTCTATAAACCAACTTATAACCACAACCACAACCTAAATGTATCGGGTGGTGATGTACAGTTCAACTACAAAGTGGTTTTGGGTGCTTATGATGAAAAAGGTATTCAGGAAAACACCGGCTATTCTCGCTACAACCTGAATATGAACATGATCTATAATCCGGTTCAAAAATTCAAGATCGAAGCCTTGCTCAACAATTCCATCCAAAAGCAACGGATGGGAAGTGGTAATGGTCTGCTGAATAATGGGGTAGCTACAGGTGGAGCTTCGTCTTCCCTATTACCGCCGCCATCCTTATATTCATCGGTAAACTCGGTATTAGGTGCTTTAACCACAGATGATGATAATAAGGTATTGAACACGAATGGAACAGTAAATATTTTCTATGACCTATTCAGGAATTTTAAAGCAGGTGTATACAATAGTTATACGACCGTTTCAAGCACAAAGGATAACTTCTCTCCTGCTGCTTTGAATTCAAACCAAGCGAAATATTATACCTACAATGATAGGTCTACGACCTTATATAACCGTGCGCAATTATCCTACGTTTTCGGTTTTCGGGAAAAACCAGGCGATGAGGAATTAGCACATAACTTTAATTTATTTGCCTTCTCTGAATTAAGAGCATCCTTTTTCAAATCCGATGCGATGTTGAATGATAAGGTGGTGAATGACCAATTGAGAGGTCCATTAACGCTAATGACCAGCTACCTGAGTTCTAAAGGTGGTACCATTGGGTATACCGATCTGAGAACAGTGGCATTCGCGGGAAACTTCTCTTATAACTACAAGTCAAAATATGTATTGGATTTCAATTACCGTGTAGACGGGCTTTCCACCAACGGACCAAATGCAGGTTATAAGAAAAACCCATCCATCTCCTTAAAATGGAACTTTGATCGGGAATCATTCCTTGACTCCTGGACTTGGTTGGATTATGGTGACTTCCGTGTATCTTATGGTTCGAACATTTCTCCAAATGGAAATATCTACCAAGCTTACGGTAAGTTATATGCTGGAGGTCGTTACAATAACCAAAACACGGTTATTTCAGATTTAGGAACACTTCCAAACCTTTCGTTGGAACCAACAAAGGCAACAACGTACAACTTTGGTATGGACTTCTCACTTTTCCAGAACAGATTATCTGTAATGTTTGATAGTTACTACAAACAAAACGACCATATCTTTAAGGAAAAGCAACTATCGTCTTCGAATTCCTTCAATGTAATCGGTTCTACGGAAATCAGTAATGTCAACTACGGTTGGGAATTCCAAGCCACAGCAAGACCATTGTCACCTTCCAGTCCTTTCAAATGGAACCTTTCTGGAAACTTTGCCATCAATAGAGAGATCTTGGCAAAACTTCCTGATGGTTTGAGGGAATTTATCCAAATTGATAATTCCTTAGGGCAGTCCCTATATTACCGATTAGGTATGAACTCCCTATCAAACTATTTATTCAATACCAAAGGAGTTTATACATCCCTGGATCAGATTCCTGTCGACCCAGTAACTGGTTTGCCAGTTCGCGTAGGCGGAAATGGTCTCTTGAATTACTTCAAACCTGGAGATCCGATCTATACGGATTTGGATGGTAACTATATCATTGATAATTATGACCAGGTTATTGCAGGTAACTCTCAACCACAGATTACTGGTGGATTGATGTCCCTATTGCAGTATAAGCAATGGAGTTTGGAAGTAAATACCTCTTTTACTTTAAAACGTGATATCCTAAACAACAGTTTAGCGGCACAATTTGGGTTATTTGGAAAACCTACCGAAATGGGCGGTTTAGTTCCGATATCGCAATATAACTTCTGGCAAAACGTGGGCGATGATGCTGTTTATCCAAATCCTTTTGATTTCGTGCGTTCGGCAATCTTGAACCCTTTCCGTACGAACCAAACCTTATTCCAGGAAGATGGATCTTACTTCAAATTGAACTCCGTAAAGGTTTATTATAACGTTCCACAGACGTTGTCACAACGCTACGGAATGAACAGATTGAGTGTCAATTTCACCGCAGCGAACTTAGGGTACATCACACGGTACTCTGGACCTAACCCGGAAAGTGTGTCTGCTTTGGGTAGAGATCAGTCTGGAGGTTACCCACTTCCAAAACAGTTTACCCTTGGTTTAAATGTTGAATTCTAATTTGAATGAAGATGAAAATGAAAAAATTAAAATATATCCTCGTATTGGGTGCATTGATGACAGGTTTTCAAAGTTGTGACAACTTCTTAAATGTGACACCTATCGATGCTCTTTCCGGAAATAACTTCTGGAAATCCAAAGCCGATGTAGAAGGTTATATGGGAGGAATTTATACCCGTTTAAAATCAAAGCTTGGTAATAGCATGCTGATTCCAGCCTTGGATCTACGTGGTAATTTCGTAAAGATTGTCAACAATTTAGACAATAATGGAAATGGACCAATAAATAACCTCATATCCAACAATTTAAAACCAGTTATGTCTGGTACAACCACTTATGATAACCGTTTGAAGGACATCATGAACTGGAAAGGCTGGTATGATGTGATCGCTGCAAGTAATATCTTGATTTACGAGATTGATAAAGTTCCTGCCAATCAGCTGTCGGAGACCGATCGCAAGCAATATATTGCAGAAGCTACTTTTACGAGAAACTTAAGTTATTTATTTATTTGTAAGCTTTTTGGGGATGCAATCTATTATACCGAAGCTTATCATAGTCTATCCTTGCCTAGAAGACCACAATTAGAGGTGTTAAAATTGGCCATTGCAGACATGGAGTCGGTAAAAAATGACTTGCCTGTAACTTATGCCGACAACTCCAAAGCAGGATTCAGACCTAACCGTGGAGCAGCTATTGCACTTCTCATGCACTTGAATATGTGGGCAGCAGCTTGGGAAGAAAACAATAAGATTCCTTATTATGAAGCAATTGTAGCATTAGGAGAAGAAATATCTTCCCATACCCAGTATCACCTATTGCCTATTACCATTGATAATACAAAAAGTATTTTCAAAGGGAAGACGGCAGAGAATCTGTTTGGGATATTGCAAGAATACAATTACGGCGAGAGCTTTGTTGATTTTGCTAACCCTTCTTTCTTCTTTTCCCATTATCCTTATAGAGGATCGACCACCAAAACAACCAGTCACATGAGCTATGAAAAGGAATACATAGACAAACTTTTTCCAGCTACGGAGTCTGATGAGCGTAGAACGGTATGGTTTGAGAACATGAGCAGTGATAATGGAAATTTCCAATTGAAGAAATTCATCAACGTATATTCCACGGGAAGTGGTTCTAACCTAACCGTTAAGAATGACGATAGCGCCATTATTTTCAGACTTCCTGATGCACTATTATTAGCGGCAGAAGCAGCGGCGGAATTGGGTGATGATGCAATCGCCCAAGGCTATGTTAATCAAGTAAGAGCAGCGGCTGGTGCTCAGGCATTTACCACCACGGGAAATGCCCTGAAGGATGATATTTACAAGGAGAGAAAACGGGAGCTGATCGGGGAAGGTCATTTCTATTTTGATCTAGTTCGTACGAAACGAGTGGTAAATACAGAATATTCCAATGCGGTAATGAGTGTTGGAAACTTTAATGCAGGAGCTTGGACATGGCCATTGATCATCTCAGATGCTGAAAAAGTGGCAAACCCAAGTTTAATCGGTAATATCTTTTGGAACTAATCTTATGAAAAATCAGAAACATATCGTTTGGAAATTAGCAGTGGTGATGCTCATATGTTTTACCGGCTGTAAAAAATATTACTTTGACTCCGGAATCCATGATCCTAAATTTAATGGTTCATCCATTAAGTATTTAGAATCCAAGTTGGATTTCTTCGATTCCACCTTATTGGTGATCGACCTGGCTGGGATGAAAAATGTCATCGAAAATGAAGAGGTAACTTTCTTTGCTCCTCCGAGTGGTTGTATTACCAGAGCCGTATTGGGATTGAATAGACAATTACAGTTCAATGGAAAAGATACGGTTAAGGAATTGAGCCAAATCAAACCTCAGGTGTGGAAAAATATGTTATCAAACTACATCTTCAAAGGCAAGAATTTATTAAAGGATTATCCACAGCGCGATACAGTATCCTATTTAGCCTATCCTGGACAAAACTATACCAGTTATGGTGGTCGCATCATGAATATTGGTGTCATCTTTAACGATGCGGGTGGAGTACAATATGCCGGATATCGTCAATTATTCCTGGCTTATATACCGGATCTATCAAACCCAATGGTATCCTTGCGAAATATTCCCATTGCTACCTCAGATATTCAAACCAATAACGGTGTGATCCATGTGTTGAATAGAACAAAACATACATTTGGTTTCTTTTCCAACACATTTATCGATCAAGCTATTTCGGCAGGGATTGATCCCTTAACACCCTAATCGAGTATTAACATAAATGAAAAAATCAATGTTAACTAGAAAAAACTTAAAAACTGGCCTCTTTGCAGTCTCTATGGTTTTCATGTTGGGGAGTTTCCAAGCATGTACGAAGAAGACGGAACTTGCTGAAGATCCCTATGCAGGAGGTAAACAAGTACTAGATATCAATTTTGTATCCAAATCATCAGATTTAGGAATAGTTGCTGCAGGATCGGTCATGGAGCTGCAGGTAAATGGCTTGATGAAGTACAAGGATAATTTTAAATTATACGTCAATGAGATAGAAGCCAATGTCATAGACTTCACAGATACATCTATTCGTTTCGAAATCCCTGTCACCGCGAGTACAGGCAGTGTTTGGATCACGACCAATGAACAGACCTTCTTTGGTCCAGTGATACGAGTGGGTGGCAAGGTTTCCGTGGATAACACTTTTAAGGTGGTCAATGGTGCAGGTTATCTTTCTGGTGGTGTAGGAACTATTTTTGATATCGAACAGTTACCTTCCGGACGTTTCTGGGTTGGAGGTTCCTTCAATACCTTCGAATTAAAAGGAACAGAAGCTGTTCCAAATGGAGGTATCGCGCAATTGGACCCAGATGGTGGGTATATCACCAACAATATCTACTTTGGATTTGGGGCTTGGGGAAGTGGTGGAACTATATATTCCATCAGTCGGATCAGTGCTGGACCGCAGAGTGGAAAATTCATTATTGGTGGTAGTTTCAATGCCTATAATTCCAAGCGTAATAATAGACAGACCATTGGAAATGTAACCCGCTTGAATGCGGATGGTACATTGGATACCATGATGTCATCTCAACGCGATGCCGCAGGTAACTCATTGGTACCTATCGTAAATCCGAAACCTGAGGTAAAATGGAAAGACCAGGACACCGTTCCTTCCTTTAACGCGAGTGTAGATGGTGCGGTTAGAAAAACATTTGCCTTTGGAGAGAAAGTGTACATCATTGGGAATTTCCAAATCTTCCGCCGTGCCTACTATCCTAATTCCACTTGGGACGAGAAGGTCTATGATGCAACGCGTATGCGCCAAATGGTTAGGGTAAATGCAGATGGTTCATTAGATTCCACCTTCCATTATATCAAAGCNNAATCGTTGGTGGTTTTCAGACCTTTAACAGCACCCCCGCTAAACGCATTGCCCGCTTAAATCTTGATGGATCCGTAGATAACAGTTTCCATACGGGTTCTGGCGCAGATGGTGATATTTATGCGATCAGGTACAACGCCACAACACAACAATATGTGGTTAGTGGAACATTTACGCACTACAATGGAAAAGCTTTACCGGGTGTAGCCTTATTAAACGCAGATGGATCCTTAGTGGATTCGTTCAACCCTCAACAAATAACAGGTGGGTCGGTTACTTATTCCGGTCAATTGAACAATGGAAAGATTCTAGTTACCGGAAATTTCACGAAATATGGCGATTATGTTCGTCAAGGCTTTATGATCCTGGAAGCTGACGGAACCCTTAAACCGGAATACAATAACTCTGGGGGTTTCCAAGGCCGGGTATATGATATGATTGAAACACCTTTTGCCGGTGGAACAAAAGTGATTTTGGTGGGTAATATCCTTCGCTTCAATGCAACCATACCAAAAGGCTTACTTAGAATTACTATTGCAAACTAACCACATTTAATTATTTAGACATGAAAAAGAATAGAAATATCTGGAGAAGGGTTAAAGTGTTTAGTGCATTAACCATACTGCTCGGTTCGGTAGGTATATCCAGTTGTAATAAAGAATTTGCGAATAAGCTTCCGGAGCCTTATGAGAATGATACCTTGAATATAAACGATGGTTCAAAACGTGTACTTTACATCATTTTGGATGGGGTAAAAGGAAATGTGGTGGAATCCTTAGCTCCTGAGACCCTAACCTTATTGACCGATAGATCCATTTTTACCTACGATGGATTAGCTGATGATCATAGAAACCAAATCTCGTTTCCTACCGCGTGGACCAATATGATGACCGGTTTGGATTATACGGTAAGTGGCGTTACTGGTAGTGACTTTTCAGGATTTAACAACGAAACATCACCTTCCATTTTTACTCGGGTAAAATCAGAGAAGAAAAATGTACAAACTGCCTCATTTAGTACTTCGGCAGCTTTTACTGATCATTTAGCCATTGATGCAACAAAGAAACAAACTTTTGCAAATGATGTGGAGGTAAAGAATGCGACTGTTCAGGAACTTTCTTCGGGAACTTCATCCTTAGTAGTTGCCCACCTGCATGCGGCTGAATTAGCGGCGAACAATGATTACACGGTAGAAAACGAAGCGTATGTAAGTGCTATTCATACCATTGATCAACAGATCAAAGAAATTTTAAATACTTTGGTAAACCGCTCAACTTTTGCAAAAGAAAACTGGTTAGTGGTGGTTTCTTCCAGTAAAGGTGGCGGTGTTTCAGGAGGTGCTTCTGGATCAAACATTTTTGATGATCCATCTAGAAATGCCTACATCGCTTTTTATAACCCAAAATTCAATCCGCAAGAATTCAGCAAACCGGATGTATCTGCCCTTCCATATGTTGGTACAACGCCAAAATACGTAGGAGCAAACAACAATGCCACGTTGGATGATCCGAATGTTGGAAATTTTGGGTCTGACCAAAATGCCACAATCCGATTCAATATCCGTTGGGATTATGGCGGTACGTATTACCCAAGTTTCTTGACCAAAAGGGCAGCATTCAACCCTGGTGTAGTTGGTTGGACATTTTTCAATGAAGGACCGACCTTTGGATTGAATTTCAGTCAGACTGGACAAGGAAACACGCAACGACTACATACAAGAGCTATTGCGGATGGAAAATGGCATAATATCACCGCTGTATTCTATAAAGAAGGTAGCACAAGATATGTGAAAGTTTTCTGTGATGGTATCCCTGCACCAGCTGGACCATTGAACATTACCAATGTTGGAAACATCAATACGACCAGTCCATTAAGACTAGGCTCGATTGGAGATGGAAATGTGAATTGTATGATCAATGATTTGGCGATCTATAATGTCGCTCTTCCAGATGCTGAAGTGATCGCAAAAAGTCGCGTAACACCATTAACAGCAGAAAATGATCCTTATCATGATAATTTAGTTGGTTATTGGCCAGCAAATGAAATGACGACAGATAATAAGCTTTATGATATTACAGGCAAATCTGCACCATTCTCCTTAAAAGGATCGATCAACTGGACATCATTCGCGGATATCTCTCCGAATATCTCACCGGCTATTTCACCTGCCGCATTCCGTGCAGTACCGAATACGGTAGATATTCCAACCATGATCTATTCTTGGATGAACATCACCATTCCTCAACAATGGGGTTTAATGGGCAAATATTATGTACCTAGTATTAATTTACCAAGAGACTAATTGAACATGAAAAAGCAAAAATTATTATACAGCCTTTTATTATTCGCAGGTTTGTTGGGTGCCAGCTCTTGTGAAAAATATGGATACAATGTACCTGATGGCTATCCGGACTATACGGATCGTCCAGGCGGGGATTTAGATACCAACCTTAAACAGATCGACAAATCCATGTATGCCAAAGCTAGGGTATTCCCTGGTTTGGTGGACCAATCGGAACCCCGTGTTCAGAATGCTAAATTCACGTTGGATCTAAACTTTACCAAACAAACCGCGCAAAACCTGCGTATCAATGTTGCTCCAGAGCCTCAGTTCAGTACCGGCTACTATGCTGCTCCTGGGGAACTGGTTAGGATTGTTGTTCCTGAAGGAATCGAGGGGCTAACTGTTCAGATCGGTGGACATACGGATAACCTTAATGGGAAATATCCCCTTTTACGTGATCCATTGATCTATAATCGCCAGCGTATCTATGCTGGGGTCAACTATGTTAGGAACCTGTACGGTGGAACAATTTATATACGTGCGGATCGCGCCTATGAGAACCCTGTAGAATTTACGATTACCAATGCGGTAAAATCACCAGATTTTGTATTGGGTGTGAGCAATGATGCGGATTGGGTAGCCGAAGTGAAAGCTTCCAAAGTACCTTGGTTGGAATTAAGAACCAAACGGGTGGTATTCTTGATTCCAAGAGACCGCGTGATCAAGACATTCTCCTCGAATGAACCATTCACCAATCCGACTGCCGTGTTGACCAAATGGAACGAGGTGTTCGAATATGATTATAATGGTTGGATGGGTTTATCGGATAATGCCGAGAATGAAAAAGACCGCAGCCCACAAGGACAATGGCGTGGCGTTTTGGACATCCAATTGTCGGTTGGATATGGCCATAGTGGATTCCCATTCGTCGGGTTGAATGACTCGGAATGGTTTGGGGCAATGACCAGTTTGAATTCGATTTCTACCAGTAATGGCATGTGGGGATCCTACCATGAATTTGGACATAACTGTCAGCAACCTAGTATCTGGTCTTGGAGTACTTTGGGCGAAACCACCAATAACTTATTCAATTTTAAAGTAGCTAACCGCATCGGTGCAGATTATTCGGTCATGCATCCTGCTGTAAACTCAGGATTTCCACAGGCGATTGCTTATGCGAAACAAACGGGAGCTACCAAGAATTTTGATACCGATGCGGCCATGAATGATCCGTTCAAACGAATGACGCCATTTGTTCAGATCTTCGAGAAATTTGGTTATGATGCCATGACGCATTTGTATACGGAGGCAAGACATGCCATCAGAACAAATCCTAGTGATATCACCAAACATAACTGGGTGTATGAGAAATTATCTGATTTTACAAAAACAGATCTTTCTCCTTTCTTCGATGCTTGGGGTATCAATTATAGCCCTTCTGTTATGGTGACAGTTTCTAATAAATATCCAATTCTTAAAAAAGCCATATGGGAATATAATCCTTTAACAAAATCAGGTGGGGATAATAATATTAAATTTCCAATTGTTAAAGCAACTTCTCCTGCTCAAGAAGGTTCAATTGAAAATTTGTATGATGGAAATCCAAACACATTTTATCATGCAAAATATTCTTCACCTACTGCCGCAGAATCTTATCCGCATACCTTTTCCTACAATTTAGGTGATGTTTCAGCAGTTAAAGGAATCTATTCCTATGCTAGACCGGGAGGAAACCGTGCTGGAGATGGGAAGGATTTCGAAGTTTATTACAGTAAAGACAACCTCAACTATGAATTGATTGGTCGTGGTACCATGCCTAATAATAACAGTAGATTTGAATATAACTTTCCAGATGGTCCTGTAACTGCAAGGTTCTTTAAAATTATCATCAAGAATGGCTATGGCGGTTCTGCTGTGCCTTATGTAGTATTCGGAGAATTGAATTTACTTAAACCTTAATTAGACGATGAAATTATATAACAAAATACTTTCCATGCTTTGCATACTGTCAGCAATGACAGTTGCAAGCTGTACAAAACACGACAACCCTCCTCCTGTATTTGAGGAGCTAAAAGACCTTACTACCAACCAAAGGAAAGTGATGGTCATCAGTATTGATGGTTTGGGCGGAACCTCCTTAGAACAGATTGCTCCACCGCAGATTATGGCCTTACAGAAAAACTCAAAGTTTGCCTATAACACCCTGAAAACGGAAACCGGAGCAGCGGGTTGGGCTTCCATGTTGACAGGGACGGGTTATGCGAAGCATAAGATTTCTAATGATGATTTTGAAGCTGACCAGAACGATGATAACCATCAACATGAAAACATCACTTCCTATCGTAATGTGCTGGATTATGTAACGCAATATCGATCTGTAAAAACGGCGATCGTTACGCCTTGGGAAGACTTGAGAAATTTCGTAAAAATTGCGGATTTTGCCCCTGTGGTAAGCAACGATGTACAGGTAAAGGATAGTACGTTGAATATCCTGAGCCAATCACGAGCATTGGGAACCATGATTGTGAATTTTAAGGATGTGGAAAAAGCGGGCGAAAACGGTGGATTTAACGAGGGAAATGCAAATTTCAAGAATGCGGTATTAAAGACCGATGAATATGTTGGGAATATTGTTAATGCCATAAAAGCACGTGAGAATTATGAAAAAGAAGATTGGTTGATCATTATTACTACTAATCATGGTGGTGGAGCAGATGAAACCGATTTCGGATTTACCATGGCGTACAATCCTGCCTTCCAAGAATTCAAATTGCAAAAATCAGGATTTAATCCTGTTAAGTTTGATAATAAGACAGGTAGAGCAACTTTTCACGATGAAACGGGAAGATTTGATGTGGGAGAAACGAAAAGTTTCACCGTGCAGATGGATGTGAAATTCAATAATGTACCAGGTGGATATTCCAGTTTCTTCGGTAAAAGTACAAACTTGAGTGGACAGAATATTACGGGATGGCAATGGGCACACTATCCAGGTGGAAAATGGGTGGTAACTGTTGGCGGAACGTTGAACGGCGGAAGTGGAAAGCAGGAAGTTTCTTCGGAAGAAGCACCAGGAACCGGTGTATGGAGAAACCTGATCATGACCGTGGAATATGTAAACTCATCTACAAGGACATTAAGTATGTACATGGATGGTAAATTCCAGAAATCCATCAATATCTCAGCGCGTAAGAGCTTGAATATTAATGAAGATTTAAGGGTTGGCCACCGTGCTGGGGATAATGATGTGGCAGGTTCTTTTTCACCAGCGAACTTGGTGTATTATAACACGGCATTGAGCGCAAGTACGATCACCAATAACTATGGTTTGAAGGATTTGACTAAGCACCCTAACTATGCGGATATCATTGGTTATTGGCCAATGGATGAAGGTACTGGTGGGATGTATTTTGGAGGGTATCCAGGCACGCCTAATATGTCCTTATCCGGAAGTTATGTTTGGTTGAATATGGGAGATAGCTACCCTTCAGCTTCTGCTATTATGCCGGTTACTTCTTCATTATCCATCCCAACGAATGCTACGGATATTGCAGCATTGACGCTTTACTGGATGAATATTGAGATCCTTGCCGATTTCGGAATGGATGGAAACCCATATNNCCTTGAAAGATTAATTCCTTTGATGAAATTATAAATTTCATATATTAGCTGTGGCCTCCTTGGATTTTTCCAAGGGGGCTTTTTTTGTTAAAGAGATGTTTTTTTTGGGGGGGGGAAGGGAATGGGGAACCGTCATTGCGATGGTTTGTC
>DCOH01000040.1:19525-52451 GCA_002322865.1 Sphingobacterium sp. UBA1575
TTCGTTCCTCGCAATGACGAGCTAAAGATTGCTTAGTTCCTCGCAATGACGAGGTAAAATTACTTTCTGCCTCGCAATGACGGCCTAAAAAATATCCAACTCAGCAATACTCAAACTATCATCTCCGCCAGCTATTTCTGTCGCTTCCAGCTTCACAAACCTACCCTTAACCACTTTTTCCAACCTATACATCCTAATACTCGGATCATTAATCAAGTTTCCAAATTCAAAGCTTCCGCCTTTAACCCACTTCTTCCCATCCTCACTTACCAAAATATTTCCTTTCGCCAACATCCCCTTTCCATTCTGCTTCTGCGGTGTATAAGAAAAAGCTTTTATATCCTCCACTTTTCCTAAATCCAATACCACAAAATGCCCCTCATTTCCACCTTTCGATTTCCAAAAACTCTTTTCATCCTCATCAAACATCAAATTTCCAGGATGCTTCTCTTCAAAAGAACTTAATTCCACCACGCTCCAATCAGCTTTAGAAAAACCAATCTCCCTTTCCACTACCGACCCTTTCAAACCATCCTTAGCAATAGCAATAGCTTTCACTATTTTAGCGGTTGAGGGAAATCCTCCCTCATAAACCAATGATTTGGATGTAGGTTCAGAACCATCCACCGTATAAAATATCTGATAATCTGCGTTCAGGTTTTTAGTCGCATCCTGACCATGGGGCTTCCAACCAAATTCATGCTTTTTAGCTGCTATACTGATTTTCCCATCCCTACTTCGAGTGATCTCCAACTGAGGTGGTCGATTTACGGCATAATATGCCCCTAAACTACTGATCACCGGCAATGCCCTACTTTCCAAAATCCGTAATCTAAACTTTTGTGCTGTAACTTCTGGAAAGCGAAGAATCCTTTTGTAACCCACATTCGTTGATAGCGCAATCTCCTCCCATTTCCCATTCAACCAAGCATCAATAGCATGTTTTTCAATCCGTTCGCCATTGGTCTGTATAGCCTCTTGCAACATGAACCGATTAATGGTTATCGGTTTTTTAGCTGTGAACTCCACCTCGCCAGTCTGACTGCTGAATACAAAACTACTTTTCGGATCATCATCGAAGAGCTCCTTTGGACCCTTACTCAACGACAAGAGGTTCTTTCCATAAGTCTTTGAAATTCTCTCACCGATTTCCTTCAATAACCGAACGTCCTCCGGTGAAAATCTCCCTTCACGGTTAGGCGGAATATTTAAAAGAAAAATAGAGTTCCCTCCTACCGATCGTTCATAAATATCAAAAACATCATCCGTGCTACGCACTTTCTGATAGGTATCATCCCGATAGAACCATCCTTCGCGAATGGAAGTATTTGTTTCTGCCGGTTGATAATGTAAAAATTTTGCGCCTTTCAATTTCTCCCTACTCCCCAGATCTTTTCCTGTCAGATCTTTATGGTTTGCCAATTGATGTGGGTCCGAATCAAAAGGGATGATGTTCCATTCCGTTGAACGGGTAGCACCTGCCTCATTTCCGCACCATCTCAAATCTTCTTTTCCAAATACGATTGCTTCTGGAGCAAGTTTATGGATCAACTCCCGCCAAGCTGGATAATTATATTTCTGTCCACCTTTTGTCTTAGGATGTGCACCATCAAACCAAACTTCATGGATCGGACCATATTCCGTTAACAGCTCAAATAATTGGTTCAAAAAATATTCGTTATAATCATCCACCTCAAACTGAAAACTGGTTTTATTGGCAAAGGGTCTGCCTTCCACCTTTCGAGGGATGGTGCGCATTGTATAACTACTTAAATTGCCATATAAGCCTTTTTCGTTTTCAATTTGGAATAGATCAGCTGGGGATAAGTATACCCCTAATTTTAATCCATATTTTCTGCAGGAAGCCGCAAGTTCCTTCATGATATCCCCTTTGCCTTCCATAAAACCAGTGGACATAATGCCATGATCGGTATAACGGCTTTGCCATAATACAAATCCATCGTGATGCTTTGCAGTAAATATCACCTTGGTCATTCCAGCGGCTTTCATACTTTCGCACCATTGATCTGTATCCAAATTCTTCAGGTCGAAAATCCGTGGATCTTCCTTTCCATTCCCCCATTCCATTCGGGTGAAGGTATTGGGACCAAAATGGATAAACGAGATAAACTCATCTTTTAAGGCATCATATTGGTTCTTGGTCGGAACTACATGGGCAGCCTTTCGGATGAGTTCATTTGGGCTATCCGAAGCTAAAATTTGGTAGGTGTTTTTAATGGGAAGGGAATTCCCTTTTAACAGGCTTTGAGCATAGGAAGCTTGGCCCCATAACCCCAATAAAGCGATTACAGCAAAATGTTTCTTCATAGATGTATAGGTTATTGATGATCAACCAAAGGGAAAGCATAAAAAGAAAAAGCATAGCGAATAAAACAGGTTTAGGTTGCTATGCTCAATCTTTTATTGTCCTAAATTAGTCCCCAAATGGTAAACTAACGTAAAACTAAGCCATTACATCTAAAAAAGATTACACGATTTTACCTAAGTAGTAAAGGTTTTTAACATGTTATACATAAACCTTATTCTTCATAGAGTTTTTCGGCATTTACCCCAATGGATAAAAGCGATTGAAGGATGGCATAGCAACGCAGATTGATGCCCCGAACAGATACCAAATAGCCATCGATATAGGGTGCGATCTGCCAATCTTTGATATCCACCAGATCGTTCAACACTTCTTTGACTTTGCTTAATTGGTTCTGGCTGATGGTACTGATTTCAAATTTTAAATTGTCCATAATATTTTCCTCCTATGTTGTGTATAAGTAAATAGATAGCTCAATAATGTTGAAAATGGGACCATGAAGCTATGGTCGGTGATTCTGAATCAAATCACAAGAATTTAACTATCAACAATTTACAAAGAATTCGCATTACATACAATATCTTTACCTAAAAAAAACACAAAAAATTAAATAAAAAATTTTGAACGATTTTTTAGTTCCCCTGTTCTACTAAAAAACAAGGAAAGGAAACAATATGGAATCACAAGATTTTAATTTTAAAGGCAAATGGGATGTTGTTAAGGAAAGAATCAGGGAAGAATTTCCAGATATTCCTGAAGAAGATTTCAACTACCAAGAAGGAAAAGAAGAAGATGTCTATGGTCGGTTTCAACAACGTTTTGGAAAATCTAGACAGGAAATTCAAGACTGGTTCAATCGCCTGGACAAAAGATAAACTCACATTATCTATCATATAAACAGAAAGCCTCCGTTTTGAAAACAGAGGCTTTTTTAGCAAACTATGTTTGCCAACTCATCAGAAATAATCATTTGATTCTTTGTTGTTTTTCATCTTAGGTTTCAAACTATCCCTGATCACCGGTTTAGGTCCATCTTTTAAAGAGGCCCCATTCGATAATGCTCTCGCTTTTTCCAAATGGTCATTCAATATCCCAATTTTACTTCCTGCCCACTCCCTAAAAGTTGAATCTGTAATCGCTTTATCGTTGCTTGCATCCGTAAATAATTTGATCGTCTTTTCATGGGATTTGATCATTGCCTGTTTAAATCGTTGGTCGTAATTGGAGGTTTCATTTTTCAATGAATCCAATTTTCCTTGATGCTTATCATCCAAGTTATCCATTACCATCAAATCCTTGGATTTTGCATAAGCAGCCAATTCGTCCAAAATGGTCTGATGTTCATCTATCATTTGCTGTGCGAATTTTTTAATGCCTTCATTAGTTGACAGTGTCAATGCCTGGTTGGCTGCAGCAATTTCAAACCTGTTTGCCATACTTGCCTTATTGACGAAATCCAAGGTCGCGTCAATCTGTTTAAAGGCCATGATTGTTAGGATTCCCAGAACCATAACAATACCTACTAAATACTTTTTCATTTATTTATCGTTTAGAAATTCATCCTATCTTTTTCCTTTGAACACTTTGATTATCATTCCGTTAGGTTATTAGTTAAAAATAAGTATTAAACGCAATGAACTAAAGCTAGAGAGGGGGTGTTCATTTCCCAAAAGTCATTCATCGTTTATCAATTAATAATTAATCCATGGAAGTTTTAAGGAATAAAAAGATTTTTCTCACAGGAGGTACCGCAGGTATTGGCAAGGCCACTACCCTGTTCTTAGCAAAAAAAGGATATGACTTGTTTATTGTTGGAAGAAATGCGATCAAGTTAGAACAGTTGATGGAGGAAGCTAGAGTTTCAGGTGTGGAAGATCGGATCAAATTCCTTTTGCAGGATCTGGCTGATTATGAAGCTTGGGAGAAAATCTTGCCAAATTTATGGGATGTGCATGGTCCATTTCACATTTTGATAAACAATGCGGGAATTGGCTTTGCAGGGATATCGGATGCCGATGCTGAAAGCCTGGTCTACATGACCAAGACTAATTTAGACGCTTACCTCCTATTGGCTGGATTTTTTGCCAAGAAGATGAAAGAAGAAGATATTGAAGGTGATATTATCAATGTGGGATCGATGAGTGCGGATGACAGAGGTGGCAGCAGCACAGGATATGTAGCGACAAAAGCTGGTATACAGGGCTTTACCGAATCATTAAGAAAGGAAGTCAATCCTGATAACATCCGGGTCAGTTTGATCGAACCAGCAGCCGTGGGTACAGATATNNCCAGTGCGGAGGAACAAGCTGAAAAAGAAGATAATCGAGAAATGCTTAAAGCGGAAGACCTGGCAAAACTGATCCATTTCATATTAGAACAGGATCGCAGGATTACTTTTCCAGAGATAAAAATAAAAGCCTTACGACAGTTTATATAATTCGAAATGAAAAAAGGATTTTTCTATAAAAACAGCTTGTCCATTTGTTTCATTACCTTGTTTATCTTGGCCCTGATCGCCCAAACCTATTTCGGATGGCAGGAATTACAACAAGAATACCATGATAATAAAATGTCCTTAAGTTTTGGGGAATATCTTCATACGGGACATTTTATTTCCGCTACCTTTGAGAATTTTCAGAGTGAATTTTTACAGATGGCCCTTTATGTCATCGTTACTATTTTTCTACGTCAGATAGGATCGGCGGAATCGAAAAAACTGGATGGTAAGGAGGCTGTTGATCGCGAGCCCAGATACCATCCAGGTGCTCCATATGCCGTTAAAAAGGGAGGCTGGAAATTGCTAATCTATCAAAATTCGCTATCCATAGCCTTCATCCTTCTTTTTGTTTTTTCTTGGGCCATGCATTACCTAGGGAGTTACTACAACCAAATGGAGGAAAACGTTCTCCATGGTAAACCCGTATTATCGCATCAGGAATTCATTAAAGAACCTACATTTTGGTTTGAAACCTTCCAGAATTGGCAGAGCGAATTCCTTTCCGTGGCTTCCATCATATTCTTGACCATCTATTTACGACAGAAAGGTTCTCCTGAATCAAAACCGGTGGATAGTCCTCATATGGAGACAGGAAAAGGCTAAAACACTCCTTTTTAAACCTAATAGTTTAAGGCTTAATCTTTTTGGGCTCCTTAGGATGTTCATGTGCATCTGGCATATCGTTCAGTTGTTCCATCTGGGGATCAACACCTGCTTCACCATCTGCATCCTGATTTTTCTGCTGTTTGTCCAATACGGATGTTAAGCTCTTCTTTTGCTTCGGTCTGTCTTCTTGGACAATCCCGACTTTCTTGTTTTCGTTCTTGGTTGCCATATCTGTGTTAATTAATCATGTCCCTCGGTTTTCACGATCTTGTTGTAAATCCCAAATAGCAGGAATGGAGCAACCCATTGTCCTAAAAACAATGCTCCATGTTTATGACCTGTACATTTAAGCACCGCGGATCCCACCATAGCACTAACTGCCAGGCATAAATAAAATTTGGAAGGCAACTGTGCCGTTACATTTTCAATGGCTTTGGTGGTTTCGCCTTCGTTTAAATTTGGATTGTTCATCGGATTTTCCATAGCTGAAGATTTTATTTCTGAGGGCGAGTGAATCTCGCCCCTCTATTTGAATGAAAACCTCACAGCTCGGATGGTTGTCCTTAAGTCATAAACAAGTACTTATCCTGCCGATAAGTATTAATCCGGCGAAGCTAAAAGTTCATTCAATAATTCATCCAAGCAAACTGTAGCATAGGTTGATTCATGATCAGAATAAGCATATGGTAAAATCAATTGATTATTATGGATAATCTGACCGCAAGAGTACAGTACATTAGGCACATAACCATTTCGTTCCTCTTCTGTGGCAAAAATTAATGGTTCTTTGAGTTTGCCGATTACCTTTGTAGGGTTTTCCAAATCAAGTAATAAAGCACTCAACACATATTCACGCATAGGCCCTACAGCATGGGTAATCACCAACCAACCCTTTTCGGTTTCCAAGGGAGAACCGCAGTTTCCTACTTGGATAAACTCCCATGGATATTCAGGTTCAGCAATGAGGATGATATCTTCGTGCCAATTATTGATGGAATCGGAATAGGCAATGTAACTATTTTCTCCATCGACCCGACAAAGCATCGCATACCTGCCATTGATTTTTCTTGGAAATAATGCCGCACCTTTATTGGCTATCTTACCATTAACGGGTTGAATCTTAAAATTCACAAAATCCTTGGTGGATAACAATTTTGGTAAAATGGAATGCCCATCATATGCGGTGTAGGTCGCATAATAGGTTACTTTGCCATGATCATTTACAAAACGAACAAATCGAGCATCCTCAATGCCATTCTTTTCGGTATCACTGATGGGAAAGATCACTCTTTCCGAAATGGAAGTATCTAAGGAATAGGAAATTTCATAATGCGAAGAAGCGATCCACAAGATCTGCTGCATCAGAATTTCGCTGTCTGGACTTAACTCATTTTCACTTCGGATCTCCTTTACATACCTAATCAATTCATCATAAGTGAATGAATCTGGAAACTTGTTCTTTAACACTTCAAAAATAGCTATTTCAGGCTTGTGTAGTTGGGATAATTTATCCAAGAATTCCTGCTTTTTGTATCGATGGTTCTTGATATGTTTGGGTTTATCCAATAAAATCCCAACTTCATCCAAATGAATATCTAAATTCTTATCGATGATGGCTGTTCGAAACACGATAGAGGAAAGGTGGCCTTCTCCAACTGCGCGAAAACTAAGGATTACTCGCTTTTCACCTTCCTGCGTTTGGGTTTGATCGGGTGATAAAATGATAGAAGGGTTGAAATAGGCCGCGGCTTCTATGGAGTATTCCATGGTGAAGTAAGACCCAATCAACATTTTTTCAATATCTGTCAGTTTTTTTTTATCCAAATCCAACTCTTTAAAGGTATGATCCATCAAGTTGAAATTCTTTTCCAGGACGTTTAGTATACTTCGATGCCTACGGGCATAATTCCTTAAAATCTGTGTGATGAGTGCAAGTTTTTGGTCCTCTGACATCCCTAGTACACGATTTACAATCTTCTTTGCTCTTTCCTGAGGTAATAAAAATCTTCTCGCCAACACGCGATCCAATTTTGGTTTAAAAAAGCTATTCTTTCTATTTACTGTTATACCCATTGGCCTCCTTTTTTAATTAAATGATACTTAAAGAACAAAATCTTTTTAAAAGTGTTCTCTAGGTAGGCAATCATATGCACGTTATACATTTAACTATTTTTTTTTAAGCATTTCTATGAAAGTATTAATTATTGGAACATATCTTCCGCGACAGTGTGGGATTGCAACTTTTACACATGACCTTTATAAATCCTTGATCGCTAATGGTCAGGAGGTGGACATCTTAGCCATGATTGAAAAGTCTGAGCTAAATCATCCGAAAGAGGTCAAGTATAAGTTGCTGAGAGAGCAGAAGCAAGGATACAAAGAAGCGGCGGCATGGATCAATGCCCAACAATATGATGCTTGTATTCTACAGCATGAATTTGGGATTTTTGCTGGAGATGCCGGTAATTATATATTAGAATTGATCAATGACCTGGAAGTCCCATTAATCAGTAACTTACATACGGTCTTGGAAAAACCATCCATAGACGAATTGGCTGTGATCCAGAAAATTGCTGCTAAAAGTGATAAAATTACGGTAATGACCAAACGGGCAATTGCCATGTTGAACCAGATTTATCATGTACCGTTCCATTTGATACAGGTTATCCCACATGGAATTCCTAATTTCAAGATCAGTGCGCAGGAAGCGAAAGAAGAGTTGGGATTGGAGGATAAAACAGTCATGTTATCTTTTGGTTTATTAGGTCGGAATAAAGGCTATGAGGTAGCCATTGATGCCGTATCACAAGTTAAACATCCAAATTTTATATATATCATCCTTGGAGCAACCCATCCGAATGTTTTATTGGCGGAAGGGGAAAGTTACAAGAACAGTTTGATGCAGCAGGCAGCAGATCTGGGCTTGAACGGGAAGGTATTGTTTGTGAACAAATATGCCAGTGATAAACTTTTACAGACCTATTTGAAGGCATGTGATATTTATGTAACACCGTATCCAAATGAAAACCAAATTAGCAGTGGAACATTGACATTTGCTTTGGGTGCCGGTGCAGCAGTTCTTTCCACGCCTTATTGGTATGCCGTTGATTTATTAGCAGAAGGAAAAGGAAAATTGTTTGACTTCAATAATGCTAATCATTTGGCCTTGAGCATCAACCAACTTTTAGAAGATCCGAAGTATATGGCTTCTTACCGAGAGAAAGCACTAACTTACGGTAAAACCATTACTTGGAAAAATATTGGTAAGAAACAGATCGAATTGATTCAAACGTTACTTGGAAAACGTCCAGTAACGAAATCAAAAAACATCATTAAAGATCTCAAAAATCAAATTTTGCCCATGGGAATGAAATTGATTTCCCAAAGGAGCATTGTAAATAACTAAATGGAAACTATAACTATACATACAGCTGAGATAGATCGACGTTTGAATAACTTTTATTACAGTAATCCAACCATCGATTTATCCTATATTGAAAAAATAAGTTCTTCTACAGGTATATTCCAACATGCCAGCTTCAATATTCCCAATTACCATCATGGCTATTGTTTAGATGATAACTGCAGGGCATTATTGCTGTTGATGATGGCCCATAAACAAGAAAATATCGCCCTAGAGCATCCTTTGTTTTCCAGTTACCTCTCCTTTATCTTTTATGCCCAGAATGAGGATGGTTCCTTCAAGAATTTCATGTCTTATGATCTTCGCTTTTTGGAAGATAAGGGTTCAGAAGACAGTCAAGGTCGTACGATTTGGTGTTTAGGATATTTATTGGGAAATGAATCGTTTGATCAATATTGGCCTGTTGCCCAAGGGATTTTCGACCGCGCTATTGATCAGCTTTTGGATCTCAAATCAGCAAGAGCAATTTCCTATGCCCTATTAGGACTTTTGCATTATCAAGAACGCTATCCGGAGGATGAACATGTCATCAATCTGATCCATTCCCTGACGAAATTCTTGGAAGTGGAGTTTCAGATGTGCGCTTCATCCGAATGGCCCTGGTTTGAAGAGGTCATTTCCTATGATAATGCCATGATCCCACTGGCCCTATTTCGAGCAGGAAAACAACTACAGAACGATGATTTACTGCACATCGCTGAAAAAAGTTTTCATTTCTTAGATAGTATACTTTTCCGTGGAGATCACCTTTCTTTAATCGGAAATGAGCATTGGTTGGAAAAAAACAGCGAAATATGTACATATGGTCAACAACCTATTGAAATACCCGGAATATTATGGTTATATCAAGAAGCTTATTCGGTAGATCCCAATCCAATATATCTGGATAAGATTAAACGATCATTTCTATGGTACTTAGGATTGAACGATCAACGACTGAGTTTATTCAATGCGCAGGATAATTCGTGTTATGATGGATTGGAGAGTTATGGGGTCAATAAAAATCAAGGGGCAGAGAGCAACATCTCCTTTTGGATGGCCTATCTGTTGATCAAGGAAATGATATTTAAGGAAGATCTTATCAGTAGGGTGCAGACAAGCATTTAATTAAATAATAATAAAAAAGGAAGGCTTAAGACCTTCCTTTTTTATTTTGTGGACAATTCATAAATAGCATAGATAATTGCTAATATTACCACGGCTATGATGATGGTTGTCCTAATATTCATCGCTGCTGGTTTATCATCCGCCTCTTTATCCAGGATTTCTGGAGCTTCATTAGGATCGACGGAGTCGGCAGCATTTATTTTCTCGTTGTTTTCATCTTCAGTTCTCATAATTATCTGTTCTTTTATATTATAACAGATAATTAAAAGTTTTGTTCGAGCAAGCGATTCAAATTAAGCTTTAGCTCTTTTAAAAGCTCCTAAAATTTTTTTAACAAGAGTTACCACAATGACCACCAAAATACCGATCACCAAGCCAAAACCAAACTCTTTTAAGGTTGCTGGAACATTTGGAAGCATATGATGGAAGTAGTCTATATTATGAACAAAAATACCTCCAGAGACCAACAATAAAGCGATAGTTCCAATTACGGCTAAAGATTTAATAATGATCGGCAAAAGTTTTACCAATGCTTTACCAACTGCGTTTCCAACCCCTTTTTCGTTTGATCGTTTGATAAGACTATAGCCTAAATCATCCATTCTGACAATAAGAGCAACAATTCCATAAACGCCAACCGTTGCTAAAATAGCGACAACGGATACGGTCATAATCTGAATGGCCAAAGGCCTATCCAACACAGTTCCAAGGGCAATGATTACGATTTCTACGGAAAGGATAAAATCTGTAGTAACAGCCGATTTTATCTTCGCATTTTCTGCTACCTCCCCCTGCTCTTCTTGTTCCTTAACTACTTCTACTCCTTTTTTCTCCCTATGGAAAAGATAATGAATTATTTTTTCAGCACCTTCATAAGCAAGGTACAGACCACCCAGGATGAGGATATATTTTATAATCACCGGGAAAAAAGCATTCAATAATAAGGCGATTGGTACAATGATGAGTTTGTTGAAGAAGGATCCTTTGGTGATAGCCCAAAGAACTGGAATTTCTCGGGATGCTAGAAACCCGGTTGCTTTTTCGGCATTCACGGCCAAATCATCTCCCAAAATTCCAGCTGTCTTACGGGTGGCGATTTTACTGGCTACCGCCACGTCGTCCATCAATGCTGCGATATCGTCTAAAACTGCAAATATTCCTGATGCCATATGTCTATGCTAATGTAATTTTTTTCCTAAAATAAAACTTCTCCCTGATGAAACGAATATCTATTTTAAATGTTTATCATTCTTTGCATTTTTGTATTTTCATAAAAAATAAAATCCTATGTGTTACCATACTGGCGCTCCTTCCAAATCTGATCTGAAGAATAAGTATCCAAAGAAGAAAATCACTTATGAAAATGATAAGGAAATATTCCATGTATCAGGCTTTAGTAGGCCATTCTTGCCGGTAACCCTAAATGTCCATGCAGACAGTATTGAATCTGCCCGATGGAAACTCATTCCTTTTTGGGTAAAGACCGAGGAGGACGCGGCCAAATATGCCAATACCTTGAACGCTGAAGGAGAAAGTATCTTTGAGAAGGCTTCTTACAAGAATTATATCCTCAAAAACCGAGGATTACTTTATGTTACTGGTTTTTATGAACCGCATCAAGTTAAGGGCAGCAAAGTCTCCGATAATTACTTTATTTATGCGCCTAATAAAGAAATCATGACCTTAGGAATTGTATATTCGGATTTTTTGGATCAGCAGACCGGAGAGACTTATCCTACTTTTTCCATTATTACCACCCCTGCGAACCCGCTTTTGGAGGAAATCCATAATGTTAAAAAAAGAATGCCTTTGATTATTCCTCAAGACAAACATGATCAATGGTTGTTTGCCTCTGGTAAAGAAGATATCCAGGAATTGATCAAACCCTATCCTCATGAATTAGGAAGCCATCAGGTATATCGGGTTACAGGTGCTCGGAACGAAGAAACGGATCGTCCAGAAATTCAATTTCCAGTTTAATCCATTATGGCCTGATTCAGTTTGATCTTTATTATTTAATTTAATCTCTTTTATATTGCTGACATAGGGTTGTCAATGAATTGGATATTTTTGTGCAATAGCTTATTATCATATTATGGATACTAGAAAACTACCTACCTTTTATTTGGCCGGGATAAAAATCCGCACCAGTAATCAACATGAGCAAGCGGCTCAGGATATTCCAAAATTGTGGCATCGCTTTATGGAGGTGGACATGGCTTCGCAGATCATCAACAAGATCGAGGAGAATATCTATTGTGTTTATACAGATTATGAAGGTGATTGGCAGGATCCTTACACCTGTTTTTTAGGTTGTAAGATTGCTGATCCTAATGATGCACCGGAGGGAATGGCGGTGATTTCGGTAGATGAATCCGATTATTTGGTTAAAAGATTGGAAGGCATGATGTCGGAAGACTTGGTGGGTAAGGCATGGAGAGAAATTTGGCAATCAGATATCAAAAGAAAGTATACAACAGATTTTGAACTTTACAGTGAAGATTTTGATCCGGAGAAAGCAAAGGTAGAAATCTTTTTAGCGGTATAAGGTCATCCTGAGCGAAGGCTGCCTGTCATCCTGAGCGAAGTCGAAGGATCTGTTCGTATCCTTTTATCCTAACATAAAGCTATTTCGACTACGCTCAACATGACAAGCAAACTATTCCCTTCTCAAAGCCTCCAATGGCAAACTATTCCCTTCTCAAAGCCTCCAACGGCGATCTATTCAATACCGAAAGGCTATTGATCAAGCCCACCAAAACCGTTAAAAAGGTCACCAAAAATATCAGCAACAAACTAAACCCTATCGGCGGAACAAACCCAGATTCAAAAACAAATGCAGCCAAGAGATTACTAGCAACTAAAGCAATGACAATCCCGGTTAATGCCGCCAAAAAACCCAAAAACAAATATTCCGAAATCGTAATCCAATAAATCTGTTTCCGACTAGCTCCTAAGGTCCTCAACAATACATTCTCCCGAATTCGCTGAAATTTACTGATCCTCACCGATGCAATCAACACCACAATACCCGTCAGAATACTAAAACCTCCAATAAATTGGATGATAAAACCTATCTTCTCCAAGATTTCATTCAAGATATCCAGCACCGCATTCATATCCAATACCGAAACATTCGGAAACCTGTTGACCACTTTCTGTTGAAAGGCCACCGATCGGGCATCACCTTCCACCTTGGTCATCATCAAGAAAAATTGAGGTGCTTGATCAATTGAGCCCTTCGCAAAAACAACCCTAAAATTAGATTGGAACCTATTCCAATCCACTTGTCGAATACTACTCACCTTTGCCGGAATCCTTACCCCTTGCACATTAAATACCATTACATCCCCTACCTGAGCCTTGATATTACCAGCATAACTCTCATCCAAGGAAACCGAAGCGGTATCTGTTGGAGCCACACGACCAATCCATTTTCCTTTCACTACTTTTTCCGAGCGGGAAAGACTATCCCGATAGGTTGCGCGAATTTCCCCTCGAAATGCCCGACTAGACTGATCAATGGTTGAGTCTGCCACGACGTCTTTCAGGGTGATGCCGTTCATACTTTCCAATTGCATGGTTACAATAGGAACATTCTCCATGATGTTATAGCCTTCTTCTTTTGCCAACATTACCAAAGAATCCCGCTGGGATGGTTGGATATCGAAAAGGAGCATATTCGCCTGGTTTTCTTCGGCAGACATTTCCACCCTTTTGATCAGCATATCCTGAACAAAAAACAAGGTAGCGATCAATGCTGTACCTAAGCCAATGGAAACTAAGAGAATTACGGTCTGATTATTAGGCCTATACAAGTTGGAAAGCCCTTGTCGCCAAACATAGGGCCATCCCTTTGGAAAAAACTTCCTAATGAGGTAAGTGAATCCTTTGGCAACGCCATATAATAAGGCAAATACGACCGAAATCCCTAAGGTGAAAATGAAAGTCTGCTTCCAATCATCCATTTGCATCCTTGCAAAAACCAAGATGAATCCGATGATCAAAAGGTAAATCAGGTATTTCCAAGGATCGTTCTTTGCCTGGCCCGCAGCATCGCTCATCCGCAAAGAGTTCAAAGGCGATACTTGTCGCACGGATAATAAAGGCAATAAGGCAAATAAAACCGCGATTACCAGTCCCAAGAGGATGCCCTGCAGAATAGCCGCCCATGAAACCTGCGTAGAGAGTGCAACGGGAAGTACATCCTGAAGCACCAATGGAATCAGGTATTGAACCAGCGCGCCTAATAAGGCTCCGATGAAACCTCCGATCAATCCGATACCCGCAAACTGGATCAGGAAAATAAAGAAAGCTTGCTTAGCTTTGGCACCCATACATCGAAGGATGGCCACGGAAACCAGCTTTTCTCGAACATAGATCTGCACAGAACTGGATACACCAATACAACCTAATAACAAAGCGACAAAGCCAACCAGTTCCATAAAGTTTGCCATATCAGCAAAGGATCGACCCGTATTTTCCTTGGTACTTTGAACCGTTGATCCCCTTAATTGCAATAAGGTTAATTTATCTTTCCATTCTTCCAGTTTTTTATCCGTTTCAAAGGATTTTGGAAGTTTGAAATAGTAGTGGTATTCAATTCTGCTGCCTAATTGTTGTAATCCAGACTCTGCCAATTGATCCAAAGGCACAAAAACACTTGGTGCCATACTTCCTGCAATAGCGGTCTGTCCAGGTTGCGACAGCAAACTGCCCAATACGGGATATTTGGATTTCCCCAACTGCACCGTATCCCCTACTGCTGCCTGGAATTGGAGCATCACTGCATTTTCTATAAAAACGCCATCATCACTTCCAAAAGCGGAATAGGCTTTTGAGGGATTGGTCAATATTTCTCCATAAAAAGGAAATTTCCCTTCTATCGCCCGTACCTGAACAAACCTCGACCCGCCTACCTTCGGAAACTGTATCATGGTCATAAATCGTTCTTCCTTGGCGTATCCATCGCTCAACGCTTGAAGGGAATCGATGAAATTCATCGCCTCATCCGATGGTTTTCTTCTACTTTCCAATTCCAGATCGGCACCAATCAATTGAGCCGCTTGTTCATCAATATCCATCTTCAGGTTTTCATTGAAGGAGTTCATGGCCACTAGTGAGGCTATACCTAAAATAATGGATGAAATAAATAAGAATAATCGGCCTCGGTTCTTGCGACTATCCCGCCAGGCCATTAAAAAGATCCACCGCCAATTCATGCAATCTTCCCTCCTTTAATCGGAATGATTTGTTGTGTCTTTGCAGCAAGATCCAGATCGTGGGTAACTATGATCAAGGTGGTTCCTGATTCCCGATTCAGTTCAAAAAGCATTTCATCGATGCTTTGACTGGTTTCGGCATCTAAATTACCCGTTGGTTCATCAGCAAATAAGATCTTGGGTTTATTCGCGAATGCTCGGGCAATGGAAACCCGTTGCTGTTCGCCACCTGATAACTGGGAAGGGTAATGATTCGCACGATGACCTAATCCTACCCGTTCAAGAAGTGCTAGTGCATCACGCTCATTGGGCTTTAAACCCCTTAATTCTAAAGGCACCAGTACATTTTCCAATGCAGTCAATGTAGGTAGGAGTTGGAAGTTCTGAAATACAAAGCCAACATGCTCGTTTCTAACAGCTGCCAATTGATCTTCATTTAATCCGGTCAGTTGAATGCCATTGAGGGTAATAGTGCCTTCACTGGGTTGGTCCAATCCAGCACAAAGCCCCAGTAAGGTGGTCTTACCACTTCCAGAAGGACCAACGATGGAAACTGTTGAACCTTCTTCGATTTCAAAACTGACATCTTTTAGCACCGGGATTTCGGATGTACCTAACATAAAATGTTTAGACACCTGGTTTATCTGTAGAATCTTTGTAGACATATTTAATAAAAATAAAGCATTTTTTAAATAAATTAGAAGAATGAAAAAGTTCCCGATCACATTTACCATTTGTTTGACATTCATATTATTAATAGCCTGTGGGAATCCTCAAAAAAAGGAAACTACGATAGTTTCCGAAGATACTGTAGGGCAAGTAGACACTATTCAAGATAATGTAAAAAGCATTGTATTTTTTGGAAATAGCCTTACGGCGGGTTATGGATTGGAAAGTACCGACCTGGCATTTCCTAATTTGATCCAAAAGAAAATAGACTCCTTAGGTTTGGGCTATCGTGCAGTGAATGCAGGTTTAAGTGGTGAAACAAGTGCGGGTGGAAAGGATCGGATTGATTGGTTACTGAAAAAGCCTATTGCGGTTTTTGTCTTGGAATTGGGGGCTAACGATGGTTTGAGGGGAATTCCACCGGAGAGTACTTATAAAAATTTAGGGGAGATTGTGGATAAGGTTCGAAAAGTAAACCCGGATTGTAAGTTTATCTTAGCGGGTATGATGGTTCCTCCAAGTATGGGTGAGACTTATTTTGAGGAATTTAAAGCGATTTTTCCGAAGTTGGCGAAGGAGAAGAATATGACGCTGGTTCCATTTTTATTGGAAGGGGTGGCTGGTATACAGAAGTTGAATCAAAAGGATGCTATTCATCCAACTGCTGAAGGACAGTTTATTTTAGCGGATAATGTCTGGGCGCATTTAAAGGGTCTGTTGTAATATCGTCATTGCAAGGAGTTTTCCGTCATTGCGAGGAGGCTTATCCGTCATTGCGAGGAGGTTACGTCATTGCGAGGAGGNNGTTCCTCGCAATGACGGAGAACTCGCAATGACAGTGCACTCGCAATGAAAGAATCTTCTATTTAATATTAACCTTATTAACCTCTTTTTTGATATCCACATTCGGAAACTCCTTATCAAAATCTATAGCCACATCCGCGGAGTCCACTGTACCATTGCCATCTGAATCCCAATCCAAATCCACATAATATTTAATTACGTCCGTCTCTTTCACAGCTGGCTGAATCATTGATTTGTGGTTATTAGGCAAATGGAAATTCACCGTAAATGGAAATGCACTAGATTCAAAAGTGGTAGAAGCAATTTCAGTAGCTGCTACATCTGCCAAATGCTCTGGAATAGCATAAAGTGTAGCCTTACCCTGATTATTTTTAATCACATTTTTACTGCTTCCAACAAATTCAACCTTCACTACGCTAGAATCAACAGCAACCTGTCCATCTACCGAACTGCTATCTTCTGTATTTTTCTTCTGATTAACACAACTAGCTAATATGCTTGTGGATAAGACACTTAAAAAAATTAGTTTTTTCATAATATCGTATGTTTTAATATTTAAACTTAAAAATATATAAAATATTATATTATGTATTAAAATATTTAATTAAATAATATTTATTTAATAACCTCAATTGCTTTTTCTCCTATCTACTTATATTTGCAGGATAATCATCAAGGTATGTCCCTATTACAACTCCCTAATATTAAGGAAATAAATTTAAAAAACGAGATACTTGCGGGGTTAACGGTGGCCATGACCATGATTCCTGAATCATTATCCTTTGCTATTTTAGCAGGCCTATCCCCTATTACAGGATTATATGCGGCCTTCCTCATGGGCTTGATTACCGCAGTATTAGGAGGTCGGCCAGGTATGGTATCAGGCGGAGCTGGGGCAACAGTCATCGTTCTTATTGCTCTGGCTGCAACCCATGGCGTTGAATACCTTTTTGCGGCAGTTGCCTTGGCTGGAGTCTTTCAAATCCTGGTGGGAGCATTTCGATTAGGAAAGTTCGTACGATTAATCCCCCAACCCGTTATGTTTGGCTTCCTGAACGGATTGGCAGTGGTTATCTTTTTGGCCCAGATTGCACAATTCAAAACACCTGTTAATGGAGTTATGGAATGGATGACTGGAGCTCAACTATGGACAATGGTTGGACTTACAGGGTTAACCGTTTTGTTGGTATTATTGATTCCTAAGGTTACCAAAGCTATTCCGGCTTCGCTGATCGCCATATTATTGATCTTTGGATTGGTGCAATTAGTAGGTATAGATACCAAGATCGTGATGGATATTGCTTCAGTATCCGGATCCTTTCCTAGCTTTCATATTCCAAATGTGCCCTTTACCCTAAAAACATTGGAAATAATTTTCCCTTATGCGATGGTGATGGCAGCAGTTGGGTTAATCGAGTCTTTATTGACCTTAAGTATGGTCGATGAACTCACCAATAGCAAAGGAAGTTCGAATAAAGAGTCGATCGCACAAGGTACGGCCAATATCGTGAATGGATTTTTTGCTGGAATGGGTGGTTGTGCCATGGTTGCCCAGACATTAGTGAATATATCTGCCGGTGCAAGAACGAAAATATCGGCAATTATTGGTGCATTGACCATCTTATTCGTGATTTTGGTGGGTGCTCCATTTATCGAAAGAATCCCAATGGCCGCATTGGTAGGCGTCATGATGATGGTGGCTATAACTACTTTCAAATGGGGATTTCTGAGGATGATCACCAAAATGCCAAAATCCGATATTTTTGTTGGTGTTCTGGTAGCTGCGATAACCATAATACTCCATAATCTCGCCTTAGCCGTATTTGTAGGCGTTATAATATCCGCCTTGGTATTTGCTTGGGATAGCGCAGTTAGGATTAGGGCTAGAAAAACAACGGACGAATTTGGGAATAAGGTTTACGAAATTTATGGTCCTTTATTCTTTGGATCCACCAGTCATTTCCTCGATAAGTTTCATTTGGAAGAAGATCCAGAACGGATCATCATCGATTTTAAAGAGTCAAGGGTAGTTGATATGTCAGCGATTGATGCCTTGAACAAATTGACGAATAAATATGCCTTACAAGGAAAAACAGTGGTTTTAAGGCATTTGAGTGAGGATTCCATAAAATTATTACAGAATGCCAAAGGGATAATTGAAGTCAATATTCAGGAAGATCCAACCTATAAGGTCATGCCGGAGAAATAATAACCATCATCTTGGGTTGCCCAAAATGATGGTATTAAGTTATGATTTTTTATTCTGAATTTAATCCAGCGATTAACCGAAATGTCCGTTGATATAATTGGCGGTCATTTCGTTCACCGGATTGCTGAAAATCTGTGCAGTTGGTCCTTCCTCCTTAACCTCGCCCAGATACATAAAAACCGTTTTATCGGCAATACGTTGGGCCTGTTGCATATTGTGTGTCACAATAACGATGGTATATTTCTCTTTCAAATGGGTAATCAGATCTTCGATTTTCAATGTACTCACTGGGTCCAATGCTGAACAAGGCTCGTCCATCAATATCACTTCTGGGCGCAAAGCAACTGCTCTGGCAATACAAAGACGTTGTTGCTGTCCGCCAGACAGTCTTGTAGCTGGCATCTTCAGGTCATTCTTCACTTCTTCCCATAAAAAAGCTTCCCGTAATGCCTTTTCGATCACAGTCTTATCATGCGGAAGGTTGTTGATCTTTAAACCATAGGCTATATTCTCATAGATACTTTTTGGGAAAGGGTTAGCTTTTTGGAACACCATTCCAATACGCTTTCTGATTTCAGTTACAGGAACCGCTTTTGAATACAGATCCAGATCTTCTAATTGAAGTTTACCATCGATTTTTGCGTCTGGGGATAGATCATGCATTCTATTAAAGGAGCGCAATAAGGTACTTTTCCCACAACCCGAAGGGCCGATCAATGCGGTGATCTGGTTTTCGGCAAAATTCACATTGATGTTGTTCAATACTTGTTTAGCACCAAAGCTGATATTTAGATTCTCTGCGAATAGTTTAGTTTTCATTTTTTCTGTACTTATAACGAATATAAAATGCGGTTAGGTTCAAAAGAAAAACCACAATGATTAATACCAAGGCCGTACCATAAGCAATCGGACGTACCTCTTCGATAGACTGATGTTGGGTAGACAGCATGTATAAATGGTAGGGCAAAGCCATAAATTCCTGATTGATGAAACCTGATGTACCATTGATATAAAATGCAGCCCCGGTAAAAAGAATTGGCGCGGTCTCCCCAGCTGCCCTGGATAAGGTCAAAACTACTCCTGTAAGGATTCCCGACATGGCTGAAGGAAGGACCACATCCTTGATTGTTTCAAACTTGGTAGCACCTACCGCCAATGCGGCTTCCCGTGTACTGTTCGGAATACGCATCAGTGCCTCTTCCGTAGTCGTAATGATATAAGGTAGGGATAATAAACCCAACGTAAGCCCTGCTGCAACCAAGGAAGTACCAAACTGTAAAGCTTGAACAAATAAAGCCAAACCAAAAAGACCATAAATAATGGAAGGAACGCCGGATAAGTTTCGGATGGATGCCCTAATGGTGCGGGTCAACCAATTATCTTCCGCATATTCATGCAGATAAATGGCACAACAAACCCCAAAAGGAATGGCAAATATGGAAGTGATCAAGGTGAGTAAAACTGTACCAATGATCGGCGTGATGATCCCTCCTTTGGTCATACCCTCTGAAGGAACCTGACTAACGAAATCCCACGATAGTACGCTGGAACCTTTGGAAATAATTTCCCAAAGTACAACCACCAAGAAGAAGCAGACCAATATGGTACTGATCAATAAAGTACCCCATTCGATGATACTGGAAAATCTAAAAGTCTTACTGCGCATGGTACTTTCTAAAACGGTTAATAAAATATTCGCCCAATAAATTCGCGCCCAAGGTCATAATGAACAAAACGGTGGCAATAGCATATAGAGCGAAATAATGAGTTGTTTGATAAGGCACCTCTCCCATCTCAATGGCTATGGTTGCCGTCATTGTTTTTACAGAATCGAACATGCTACTTGGCAGAATGGATGCATTTCCCGTGGCCATTAGAACCGTCATGGTCTCTCCTATGGCACGTCCAACGCCCAACATAACCGCAGCAATAATACCTGGAGCAGCTGCCGGGATGACCACATTCAATAAAGTTTGCCATTTCGTAGCACCTACTCCATAACTAGCTTCCTTATATGTTTTTGGCACTGCGTGTATAGCATCTTCCGCTACGGTAATAATGGTTGGAAGTGCCATTACAGCTAACAGTATGGCTCCATTCAACGAATTCAACCCATNNGGCTAAACTGGCTATACCCGGACTTACAACAACAATTCCCAAGAAACCGATAACGACAGAGGGTATAGCAGCCAACATTTCAATAGTTGGTTTAAGGATATTCTTCAACCTGGGACTTGCGTATTCCGTCATGAAAGCGGCCGTACCAATACCTAAAGGAATGGCGATGACCATGGCTCCAAAAGTCACGATCGTGGTACTGATAATCAAGGGTAGCATGCCGTATTTAGGGATTTTCCCTGTCGGATTCCATTCCATACCGGTGATAAAATCCAATGGTTTTACATCCAGAAAAAAAGAAAAGGAATTATAGATCAACATAGCAAGTATTCCGCCTAATAGCGCCAATACCAAAAATCCTGTTGCTTTGAAAATATATTTAAAAACAACATCTAGTGAAAGTCTAGCCTTATATTTCATTTTTTTGATTTTCTAGGATATAATAACCGTGGTCTGATATCAACTGCCGTCCTGGTTCACTGCGTTCAAAATTGATGAACGGTCGGACTTTCTCCCATGATTCGGCAAGTATGAATTGATATAAGGGTCTCTGGAAAAAATAAGATCCTGCATTAATGGCGTTTTGGTCTAATGGAGATACAGCCCCTAAGGAATCATTTTCTTTGATTTTCAATATCTTAACCCCTTGACTTGCGGTAGGATCATGCGCCACATACCCTGCTCCTACGTAGCCAATCCCAGTTTTATCTGCTTTTACACCCTCCAATATCTGCGCATTTCCAGTCATTTCCTTGGCGGCATTGGTAAATTCAATCTTCAACTTTTTCTTGACAAAGGAGTGGGTTCCTGAACTGCTCTGTCTACCGTAAATATTTATGGGAAATTTAAATGATGTTATTTCTGACCAATTTTTAATCTCCCCTGAAAGAATTTTTGATAAGGTTTCTGTGTCGATTTCGTCTAGAGGCAGGTCTTTATGCACCACAAAAGCCGTGGCATCCTCGGCAAACACGACGGTTTTAATCGCAATGTTCAAATCTTTAAATTGCTGCTTTTCCTCTTCCGATAATGGCCGTGAAGAATTGGCAATGTCAGCTTGGCCATTCATCAGGGATGTGATCCCTAATCCTGAACCGCCTCCGGAAATCGCTATGCTAAAAGTTGGATCTAGTTTGGTAAAATTCTCCGCAAGATTAACCGCTAGGTTAACTTCCGTATCCGATCCTTTCATTTTGATGGAGTTGGTGTTATTACTACAGCTAGTTAAACCCATAACTCCTAAGAGGCAAATTATTGTCCCCTCTATTAAAGACCTTTTTTTCATCCCCACAAAATTGATAAATCAATATTAATACAATGTTAAGTGAGTATTAACGTATCCTTGTGTGCGAGGATTTGTGTTAGTGAAATGTAAAAAAGTTATTAATAGAATATTAATTAATGGCATTAAACTACGTCATTGCGAGGAACGAAGCAATCTTTCGATTAGTGTAAAGATTGCTTCGTCGTGCCTCCTCGCAATGACGAGAAGGCTACTTCCTAATATTCTCTTTCGTCAGATCAATCAAGCCTTGTTTCAGTTTTTCAGATCCAAAATCCATCATCCCTACATGCTTCCCTACAATATCTCCATTCTTTGCCAACACCACTGTAACCGGAATAGATTCACTAGCCAACTCTGCCGGCAAAGGCGAATCCAACGTATACAAAGGAAGTGTATATTTATTCTTAGCCATGAATTTTGCGGCCTTATCGATATCCTGATCCACTTCAATTGCCATAAAAACAATATCCTTTTCTCCAGCAAGTTCCTTACTTAATTTTTGAAGAGAAGGCAATTCCTTAATACATGGCGGACACCAGGTCGCCCAAAAATTCATCACGACAACCTTCCCTTTCAAATCCTTTAACGAAACTGTCTCGCCATTGATATTCTTAAAGCTGGCCTGCATATCTGTAACCGAATGGCTCTCCACTTGCCCCTCCGCCTGTCCTTCCACTTGGCCAGCATCCATCCCTGCTGCTTCTGCCCCCACAACCTGCTCCACATTTGCATTCTTCAAGGAATCCTTAGACATGTCCTCCTTCTTACTTTCCGCATTTCCACATGACCAAGTCATGAAAACCATTGCCAACGCAACGATACTTAGATTTAACTTTTTCATTATTTAAATTTCTATAGATTATTTTATTATCTGAACTTTTTGACCATTAATTATTTCTTCGGAAGCCTTTTTCAATAAAACTTCTTCCCCTGTTAGGTTGGCAAAGATCTCCACCTTCCCATCCAGCTCCTGTCCTATTTTAACTGGAATACGCTGCACTTCTTGCCGATCATTCAACCCTAAAACAAAAATCCCCGATTGACTATGTATTACCGACTGCTGAGGTACAAAAAAAGTAGGTCTATCCCGTTTCAAATGTAGTTTCACATCCGCATAATCCCCACCATTCAATCTCCCGTCCTGATTAGGAATTTCAAATTCCAAGGCCAAGGCCTTTGTCACTGGATCGATCACCTTTGCATTTCGCTTCACCCGTGCTTCGAAACTACTTTCTGGCAAACCCAACACCGAAAAGACTGCCCTTGTACTATCCGAGATAGCCTGAGCATGCACTTCAGGAACAGTAACCTTTAATTTGAGCCTGTCGTTTTCCACCAAACGGAAGAAAGGTATACCTGTATCTCCAATCAATGCACCAATAGCATAATTTCGGCTGGTAATGATGCCGGAAAAAGGTGCCCTAACCACCAGATATTCCCTCAGCTGTGCTGTTTTTCGATGGGAAAACCTACTTTCCTGAACTGCAGGACTATCCCGCAATAAATTCCCATAAGCCTGTTCCAATTCCAAGGCAGAAACCGCACCTGGCTGATGCTGGGATACTTTCCGAATTCGCTCATAGCGTTGTTTACTTACGGCAAGATTCGCCTCCAATTGTTGCGATCTCGCTAAATCTGCCGTAGATTGCAGATCCATTTCGGGCGCTTCCAGCGTCGCTAAAACCTGTCCCTTACGTACCTTATCTCCAACATCTACATGAATCCTTTTTACAAATCCTTTCACCTTGGCATACACATCCAAACTTTCATTGGGTTCCAAGGCGCCTGGTAATTTCAGGGTAAAGGATGGATGCAGTTTTTCAGGTTGTATAACCTCCACTTTCAATGCCTGTTGAGCATGCGCCTGTTTGGGTTCTTTGCTCGGTGCCTGACATCCAGCCAATAGCAAGATGCCCGCTAAAAAATATACTATTTTCATGTTTTTAACCTTCATAAAATTTACTGTTCAAATCCTCAGGATCCAGCGATGGATCCGTATAGCTTGCTTTTTGCATGATCTTCCCGAAGATCATCGGAAGAATCAGTAGAATAACCACGGTGGAACTTAGCAGACCACCAATTACTGCTTGACCCAATGGCGCCACCTGTTCGCCGCCANNCCATTCCCAAAGCCATCGGCAACATACCGCCCAACATGGCCATGGCTGTCATCAGAATGGGACGAAAACGAGACCTTGCCGATAATAGTGCCGCGCTAGAAGCAGATAAATTCAATTTCTTCCGATTCCATTCTGCCTGATTCACCAATAATACCGCATTCGAAATCGATACCCCAATGGACATAATGATCCCCATGTAGGATTGCAGATTCAAGGTACTTCCCCCTATCCAGATCATCAGCCCACTCCCTGCGATCACCGCTGGTACAACGGTCAGGATGATGAGAGCAATACGAAGCGATTGGTAATAGGCCGACATCATAAAGAATATCAACACGATGGCGATGGACAAGCCCGACAAAAGACCCATTAAGGTCTCCTCTAACAAAACAGTAGACCCTTCCTTCCAAACCCGAACCCCCTTCTCAGGTTCGCCTACCTTTTCCAATACTTCATCGATCATCCTATTGGCAGCTCCCAGATCTTTTTCATGTACATCAGCAATGATGCTTACGTAGCGATTCGGTCCCCGACGATTTACCTGCGCCGGCATATCCTTCGCCGTAATCGTTGCGATATCGGCCAATAATGGAAATGAACTGCCCTTTTTCACAGGAATGGCCTTCAGATCCTCCACGGTTTGGATAAGATTTTCCGGCACCTGAACCTGCACCTGGAACACCAGTCCTGAACGCGGATCTACCCATAAATTCTTATCGGTAAACCTTGTGGAAGAAGTTGTAGCAGAGATATTTCGGGAAACCTCCTGAACCGTCAGATCAAATTCTGCCAATCGTCTCCGGTCGATCTGAATATCAATACTTGGATAGTTTATGGGCTCTGCAATCTGGAGATCCCTCACAAACGGATATTCATCCATTAAGGCTTTAATCTTTTCCGCGTGCTTAGCAGCCGTTTTCAACTGACCTGCACTTACCTTGACCTCTATTGGACCCATTGACCCTTGGCTAATGATTTTTTCCATCAATTCAATGGGTTCAAAATTAAATTTGACTGTTGGATAGTGTTCTTTCAAATGGTTCCGCACAAATTCTTTAAACTCATCGGTACGCATACCCAATTTCTTTTTATCCATGGAAAGCTGCAACACCGCTTCGCCCGTACTGTTGGTAAATAGGAAGATCGGATTGATAGGATTTGCAGATGGGTGCATCCCAACGAATGCGGAACTGATTTTCAGACTGTTTTCCGGCAAGGCTTCCTGAATGCTATGAGTCAATTGCTTTACAGTTTCCTCGGTACGTTCCAATCTGGTCCCATTTGGCATCCGAATCCTCAACTGGAAATCACCACCTTCAGATTTAGGCATGATCTCAGTTCCCAACATACTTATGGTCAATACCAATAATAAGCTGGCAACAGAAAAATAACCCGCGATCATCCAAGCTGATTTCTTAAATCCCCGGCGAAGATGGTATTGGTACCGTATCGATAGCTTATCCAAAAAGGATTTCTTTTTCCGTTTATGGGGTTTAAACTTCATGATCCAATTGGCCATAATGGGCACAAAAGTCTGCGATGCGATAAAGGAAGCAATCATAGCAAATGCAACCGCCATAGATAAAGGCATGAACATATCCCTAGGGATGCCTTCCATCATTAAAGCCGGCGTGAGCACGGCAAGGATACTGAGCAGAATCAACAATTTCGCAGTGGATATTTCCAACAAGGCATCCAATATCGCTCTTGACTTCTGTTTTCCCATTTCCAGGTGCTGGTATATTCTCAATCGTCACGGTAGCCTCATCGACGAGGATACCGATCGAAAGCGCTAGCCCCGAAAGCGTCATGATATTAATGCTTTGGCCGAAAAAATGGAGCGTAATAACACTTGATAGGATGGCGATCGGAATCGTCAGGATAACAATCAAGGAGCCACGAGGGTCACCAAGAAACAAAAACACCATCAACCCGGTCAATAATGCGCCAAGTACCCCTTCAAAAATCAAATTGGACAAGGATCTTTCAATGTAAACGGATTGATCGAAGGCATAATTTATCTTGACGCCTTCGGGAAGTAGATTTTCCAGCATGGGCAAGGCATTCTTGAGGTTTTCCACCGCATCTAAGGTGGAGGCATCTGGCTTTTTAATGATCGGGAGATAGACCGATCGTTTGCCATTGATCACCGCATAGCCCACTGTCTGATCGGCAGCATCAATAACCGTGGCAACATCGCCCACAAAAATGGTCCTTCCGGCTACCTTTTTAATGGGTGTTTCCAGGAACTCCGAAATCCCCGAGGAAATACTGTTCATCGGCGCCATCAGGTTTTTATCCCCTATCCGAACATTGCCCGCAGGAGATGGAATGGAATTCTTGGTGATCGCCAAGGTGATTTCCTCCGGACTTAACCCTGCCGCTTTCATCCGTTGAGGGTCAATATTGACCACCAAACTGCGCATGTTCCCACCAAAAGGTGCCGGAGCGGTAATCCCGGGAATATTGACAAACATGGGTCGGATCTTGGTGATCGCCATGGTTTGCAGTTCTGTTACCGAATGTTGATCAGAATCAAAGACCAATTGACCAACGGGCAGCGAACTGGCATCAAAACGAACGACCATCGGTGGTACTGCACCAGCAGGAAGAAAGCCCATCGCCCTAGAAACCTGCATACTGATCTCTGCAGATGCTTGGGACATATCGGTTCCTGGATAGAAGGTCAGCTTCATGAGGGTAAGCCCCTGCACACTTTTAAAATCCAATTCCTTGACCCCGTTCACAAAAAGTAGGACCTTCTGAAATTCATTGGCCATAAACCCATCCATATAGGCTGGAGATAGCCCTCCATAAGGCATGGCAATGTACATGGCCGGTGATTCAATCTCCGGAAAGATATCCACTTTTAATTTTTTTATTACTGGCCATGAAAAGTAGACAACTGCAAGAACGAACATGATTACAGCTATTGGTTTTCGAAGGCCTAAACGTATTAAATTCATATCCTATCCGTTGAAATGATTAAAAAATAAGCTGAAATCAGCCCGTTGATAACTCCAAGAAATCAGTAGTTTCCAATAATCCCGATAGGCATTCACTTCCTTGAGCGAGGTTTGCAAAAGCATGTCCTGAACCTGCAACAATTCCGTCAGATTGATCAGCCCGCCTTCATATCTGGTGCGGTACATCTCATAGGCTTTCTCGGATTCTTCAACACTTTTTCGCGCAAGGATCATACTGCTTTCGGCGGCTTGTACCTGGGACCCCAAATCGGATGAAAGGGCTTCATGTTTGGCTTTTAATAAGGCTGTGGCGTGGCTTCTTGCCTGATGCTTGATTTGGGAATGTTTCTTCTCAGCTGCCCCTTTTAGGAACTGCTGGAAGTTCCAAGTCACTCCAACACCTACGAAATAATTATTGGAAAACCGATCATATAATTGCCCATAATTCGTACTGATTTCCCCTGCATTATTTATTGAGGAACTACGGTTGGATAAACCGCCGAGCAATAAAAATCGAGGTAATTTTTCCTTTTCCCGCCGTTGCTGATCCAAGGTCAATTGGTTCAACGCCTCCAGTTCCAGCTTGATTTCCGGATGAACCACATCTCCCAAAGGGTCTTTATTCACGAGGAACATAAATTTTTTACCGTTCTGATCATTGGTCCAATCCAACTCTTGCCCAGTAAACTCTTTCAATAAGAATTTTGCGCCCTCCTTTCTTCCTTGAATCAAGGTGAGGCTGCTTTCCATTTGATGTAAAGCGGATTTGGCAATGAGCGAATCTGCAGCAGGTTTGATTCCGGCTTCAGCTAGATTTCGGCTTATGGAAACCATCAGTTTATAGCGTGTTAGCTGTTGTGTATACCATGCTTCCATAGCCTCCAGATATTGGAGGTTCATAAATCGAGCGATCAATTGTTCTTGGAGCTGAAGTTCGAAAAGTCCTTCTTCCAATACGGATTGGCGTACTTGGGCATGACCTAGCTGTTTATCCAAATTCCGTTTCCCGAAATGAAGAAAATCCCAGGTCATGATACCGGATAGATAATGATTGAAAAGATGTTTATCACCTCGAACGGCGTCACTGGCATTTACATTGACAATACCTGCCAGAGGTATAAAAGCGCCCGTACTACCTTCAGCAGTACTAAGGCCTTGTTGAAACTGTACTTGGATCTGAGGTTTATAAAGTAGCAAGCGGGCTAGACTATCCTGCTTTGCCAATAAGATTCCTTGCTTTTTCTCCTCAAATCCTTTATAATATTGCTTGGTGTTCTCCCAAATAGCTTGCAGATCCTGCGCAGAGGCTGCATGTGCAATCCATACAAAAAACAACAGCAACATGTTTTTCTTAAATAAAAACATAGTTGTATTTAAATAAAATGGTAAAGAATGATATAATAAATGGGGGGATTAGGATAAGATTATCCTAAAGCAAAGAGGCCTAAATATTCAATCTATTGAGTTGAATTAAGGAAGGGTTGAGGTTCAGTTTCGTGGTATCCCATGCATATTCCACTTTTTCATGAGGGTTCATGAAATAAGCGAATAGGAATACCAATCCTAACGCGATTAAAGCTGGTTGGAATTGAACCTCCGCATGATGCATCTTCGATCCATTGAAGAGTTCTGTGGAAGAACTACATTCCAGTGTGGTCTGCTCCATCAAATTTTCAAACCGAAGGGTTTTGTTGTTTTTGTTTTCGATGTTCTGCTCTTGGCTGAAATTTTGTTTGATGGAAGCCTTCAACGGACAAGACGTCAATACGAAGACCAGAAAAATGCCCAGCACCTTGGCTAGCATTCCGATCTGTAATGTTGACTTGTTAAATGTTTCCAGCATATGACAAAGATAAGAATTAAATCAATACCCTGATTTCGTTTCGTAAAAGAACAATTTTATCCTCATGTTCCAGTTTTTTAAGGATCCGAGAAATTACCACCCGAGAGCTATTTAAGTCTGAGGCCATCTCCTGATGGGTCAAAGTTAAGATCCGATCATTTGTAAGCTTTACTTTTTCTTTGAGGTAGTTCAATATGCGTTCTTCCATATTGGAAAATGCCAAATTATCTATAGCACCCAACATTTCATTCATTCGAGAAGAATAGCTGTTGAGGATAAAATTTCGCCAGGAATTATATTTGACCATCCAATCGTTGAGAAAATGGTTGGGGATCATGGCTACCATGGTAGGCATTTCTGCCTGCGCACGGATTTCACTTTTTTTATTCCCCATACAGCAGGCAATGGACATGGTACAGGTTTCCCCTTGTGCCAGGTAATACAAAAGTACTTCACCCCTTTCTTCATCCTCGCGAACAATTTTTATAGCGCCAGACAACAATAAGGGCATAGATCGGATATATTGACCGATATCGACAATGATATCCCCTGCATCAAATTCTTTAATCAAAGCAACCGCCTCAATCTCTTCGATTAAGGCGGGCTCTAAAATTCCGCTATAGGCATTTTCAATGATGTTCATCAAATGCTATGCTGTGGTCGTTGTTTTACCTTTAGCTTTCCAATCCAGAAAACTTCCGGCGTAATTATAAAGGTTTTCAAAACCATTTTTCTCCAAATAAGAATATGCAATGGTTGCTCGATCTCCTGACTGGCATTGGATAATGATATCCTTATCCTTCAGGTCGTTTGGCAATTGTTTTCTTAAACTTCCGATAAAACGATGCTCCGCTCCTGGAATATGTGCATTCTTGAATTCTGACCTACTCCGAACATCCAGCAGTACAGTATCTTTCTGATCTTTCTTAGATTCTACTTCATCAGCCTCCATCAGCTTAGTTGGCACTAATTCTTCGCCGGATAGATCAGTTACAAATGCCTTGATATTATCCATACCAATACGCATCAATTTTCGGGTAATTTCTTCCTGCGCACCCTCATCTGCTATAATGACCAGATTTTCATCATAGCCGATCATCCAGCCGGCCCAATTTGCTAAGGCTTTGTTATTTTGGATATTAATAGACCCTTTCACATGCCCTTTAGCAAATTCATTTTTATGTCTGGTATCAATCAGGGTTACCGGTTGATGCTGCTGTGCCTCTTCTAGGGATAAGGTTGGATGTTCTGGTACTTCCACCAAGAGTGGCCTATTCACCTTATTCAATTTTTTCATCATGGCGAAGTAATAAGGTGCTTCTGGTTGATCACTCAATAGGTAATTCTTGAAGCCTTCATAGTCATCTCCATATTGAAAAGCCCAATTACGTAGTTTTTCATATCCTACCGTACTGCTAGGCACAGACCCTAAAGCTTTTCCACAGGCAGATCCCGCCCCATGGCCTGGCCATACCTGAACATAATCCGGTAATTCTGCAAAGCGTTTTAAGGAGTTGAACATCTGCTCCGCTCCGATTTCTTTTGTTCCTACCAAGCCTGCTGCCTCTTCCAACAAGTCAGGTCTACCGATATCACCGACAAATACAAAGTCACCAGTGAAAATCATGACAGGCTCATCAGAAGCCGGATGATCACGTAAAATGAAACTGATGCTTTCTGGCGTGTGGCCTGGCGTATGCATCACCGTCAAGGAAAGATTTCCTACGGTAATTTTATCACCCTCTTTCAATCCTACATGCGGAAATTCATATTGCCAATTTTCTCCTCCTTCATCAGAAAGGTATAATTGAGCGCCGGTTGCTGCAGCCAATTCGCGAGATCCAGCCAAAAAATCAGCATGTATATGGGTTTCAGCAATATGCGTGATTTTCATGTTGTTCTGTTTGGCAATCTCCAGATAAACATCCACATCGCGTTGGGCATCAATTACAATGGCTTCATTCTTTGCTTGACAACCGATAAAATAACTTGCCTGCGCAAGGGTCTTGTCATATACTTGTTGAAAAAACATAAACTCTCCTTAATTATTTTTAATTATACAAATTTATTTTGAATTGGGAAGATTATTAGTTACTTATGTTACAGACAAAATATTAATGTGGTAATTTATCCTTCACTATACCATAAAGATAAGTTCCCAATACCGCAAATACAGCGACGATAATCATAGGATAAACACCTGCACCGATCAAAACAAATATAGGTCCGGGACATGCACCAACCAATGCCCATCCCAATCCGAATAGAGCACCACCGATCAGGTATCTGGGGATGGATTTAGCTTTCGGAGGTATCACGATGGCATTTCCATCTACATCTTTCTTTTGGTTCCTTTTGATGATCTGAAAAGCTACCACACCGATTATTAAGGCAGTTCCGATGAAACCATACATGTGGAAGGATTGGAAATTGAACATTTCATAGATCCTGAACCAGGATGCTGCTTCGGCCTTATACATCGCCATACCAAATACCACACCTAATAATATATATATCAATTTTCTCATCGCTTAAAAAATAAATGGGAATAAAACATGAACCATGATTAAACCGCCGATGAAGAAACCAATCACGGCAACCAAAGAAGGCCATTGAAGATCACTTAATCCGGAAATGGCATGACCCGAAGTACAACCACCGGCATAGCGGGTTCCAAAACCGATCAACAAACCTCCTATGGCTAATAGAATGATGTTCTTAACCGATAAATCCCCAAAGATTTCAGTTGGCGCATAGGCTGTACCTGCACTTTTAATGCCCATTTCTTTCAATTGCGAAACGGTAGTATCTGAAATGGCTGGAATCTGATCGTTCGATAGGTAATGTGCAGATATAAAACCGCCAAGAACAGCACCGACCAAAAACAGCAGGTTCCATTGTTGTGATTTCCAATTGAAATCAAAAAAGCTACAGCTTTTTCCTGCGCCTATCATGGAACATATATTTCTAAAATTGGAAGAGAATCCGAAGCTCTTCCCTAAAAAAACGAGGGCTACCATGACCAAAGCCACGATCGTTCCACCCACATACCAAGGCCAAGGCCCCATAATCATCTCCATAGTTTTTAAATATTTTATGCAAAGGTAGGGACTTCCCCTTCCCTGTTCGGTAACCTAAGTTACGAAAAGTATATTCACCGATAAATTTCAGCCAATTACCGAAAAATGACGTGGATTGACCTATTTATCTGCTTGGTTTTGTTTAACTTCAAGTACTTTTGGATATAAATTAAAAGCGAAAGCAAATAGATTAAACAATAAAAACGATAAAGTTATGTCAATTAAAGAAACATTCACCGTAACAGGCGAGAACTTATTAAAGAGAATCAAAGAATTAATTGCTGAAGGCAATGTTACAAAAATTACGATTACCGATAAACACGGTAAAGAAATCATGAACTTCCCAGTTACCTTGGGTGTCATTGGTGTGGTTTTAGCACCTATCTTCGCAGCTGTAGGCGCTATTGCGGCCTTATTAACAGAATGCAAGATTACTGTTGAACGTTCCGATAAAGCAGCAGAAACAGAAGAAAACCCCGAAGTTCCGGTAACTCCTCCAACGGAAGATAAATCGGAAGGTACAACAATCGAAGTTCATTAATCGACACGCACTAATTTTTAGATTATTAAGGAAGAAGTGGCTGTTTATACAGCCACTTTTTTTTTGTATTTCCATACTTTTTTAATTTGTGTCCAATCCTAAAAAAGCT
>DCOH01000043.1:0-19982 GCA_002322865.1 Sphingobacterium sp. UBA1575
GACCTTTTTAGACAGCCTCTTACGCATATTTTGGATTATTATTAATCTCTTCTTCCGCCAAATAAAATGGAAGCATAGTACAACAAGGTAACCAATGCGGACAATGCAGCTACCACATAAGTCATTGCTGCCCATTTTAAGGCATCTTTTGCTCCATCGTGTTCTTGCGTACTATGGGTGATGTTAGCCGTATTCAACCAGGCCAAAGCCCTGTTCGACGCATCAAACTCTACTGGCAGGGTAATAAAACTGAACACTGTCGTTAGGAATAAAGCACCTACGCCAATAGCCAGTACATAATAATTACCAGAAGCCGCCATGATCACACCCAAAAGCAATACCCAAGACACGATCTTAGAAGCCACACTCACCATAGGAACCATGGACGAGCGGAACTGTAACCAAGAATAGGCTGTTGCATGCTGAACAGCGTGCCCACCCTCGTGAGCTGCAACCGCTGCAGCAGCAACACTGCGACCGGCATAAACATCCGGGCTCAGATTCACCGTTCTGTTCGCTGGGTTATAATGGTCCGTCAATTGTCCTTCTACCGAAATCACCTGTACATCACTGATCCCATTGTCACGCAACATTTTTTGTGCAATCTCTGCACCGGACATGCCCGATGATAAAGGCATTTCCGAGTATTTCTTAAATTTACTTTTAAAGCGCCACTGGACTATCCAGCTCACCAACATAATTCCAATAAAAATTATCCAATACATATCTTTAATATTTTTTTCTTGTTTAATTACCTTTAACAAATCTGATTCCAAACCTTCATTCCCACAAATAAATAAAAATATCCGACATTTTTGTTGCATAAATTGGCGATTTTAGACAAATTGACATGGAAATTACGTATTTAGGGCATAAAAAAATCGGCAGATAATATACCTGCCGATCTCCTATTTCGATTACTTAGTTCTATCCAAATTGAAATACCATATTATTCTCTTCGATCATTTTACGAAGATTGGTCAATGCATAACGCATCCTTCCCAAAGCGGTATTGATACTGACCTCGGTGATATCGGCGATATCCTTAAAACTCATTTCACAGAATAAACGCATGATAAGCACTTCTTTCTGATCGTCTGGTAAAAGTTGGATGATCTTTTTCAGATCAACGTCCCGTTGATCTTTCACCATTTTGGTTTCTACCGAATCGTCTGAAAACTGAAGGACTTCGAAAATATCAAACCCATCATTGTTCACAATGTTAGGCGTTCTTTTCTCCCGACGGAAATGGTCAATCACCATATTATGCGCAATACGCATTACCCATGGCAGGAATTTGCCCTCGTCATTATAACGGCCAGCTTTAAGTGTGTTGATTACTTTAATGAATGTCTCTTGGAAAATATCTTCGGCAAGGTATTGATCTTTCACCTGGTGATAGATCGACGAATAGATCTTCGTCTTATAACGCTCCAGTAATACCTGAAGTGCCATTTCCTCGCCTTTTACGTACGCTTGTACCAATTGCTGGTCACTCTTCTTATTCAATAGTTTCATAATTATTCCTCCACAAATCTTGATAGAGTATTTCTATGTCTTTGTAATATTTTAGTTGTAGCGTAATCGTGTTCCTATAGGCGTTTTATTAAAATTTATATAATCAAAGAGAGTTAAAATTATTCGGTATTCAAAAATTAGGTTACTATTTTAACATTTCTTCACAGTAATTATTGGTAACAAAAATAGCTCCAAAATTATCTTTGGAGCTATTAAATATTTTAATTTTTAAGTTTTCCTTATTTATACAAAGGGAACTTAGCCATCATTTCTTTCACTTTTCCGTGGATGGCATTCAAAGCTGCTTCATCTGCACGTTTTGTGATTGCCTCATCGATCAATTCACCGATCTGTACAATTTCGTTTTCCTTGATACCACGAGTGGTGATTGCAGCTGTTCCGAAACGAACTCCCGATGTAACAAATGGCGAACGCGTATCGAATGGAACCATGTTCTTATTGGTCGTAATGCCCGCCAATCCTAGAACAGCTTCCGCTTCTTTACCTGAAATATCCTTATTTCTTAGGTCTACCAACATCAAATGGTTGTCTGTACCTCCTGAAATAATGTTATAGTCTTTATTTACAAAGTACTGTGCTAATGCTTGTGCATTTTTCTGAACTTGTTTGATGTAGGTTAAATACTCATCAGACAATGCCTCGCCATAAGCGATCGCTTTTGCCGCAATGGTATGCTCCAAAGGACCACCTTGTGTACCTGGGAATACCGCAAGATCTAATAATTGTGTAATGGTACGAGTTTCTCCTTTTGGAGTTTTGATTCCCCATGGGTTTTCGAAATCCTTTCCTACCATGATCATACCCCCACGAGGACCACGTAAAGTTTTGTGGGTAGTGGTTGTTACGATGTGACAATGAGGGATCGGATCATTCAATAATCCACGAGCGATCAATCCAGCTGGGTGAGAGATATCTGCAACCACCAAAGCACCGATCTGATCGGCTACTTTACGGATACGGGCATAATCCCAATCACGAGAATAAGCGGAAGCACCAACGATGATCACTTTTGGTTTTTCGCGTAATGCTGTTTCTTCCAACTGTTCGTAATCGATCAATCCGGTATCTTGTTTTACACCATAGAATAATGGTTGGTATAATTTTCCGGAGAAGTTTGCTGGAGAACCATGGGTTAAGTGGCCACCATGAGAAAGATCAAAACCTAAAATCTTATCGCCAGGTTTTAAGATCGCTAAGAAAACAGCAGCATTGGCCTGTGCTCCGGAGTGTGGCTGAACATTCACCCACTCTGCACCGAACAATTCTTTTGCACGGTCGATAGCGATTGTTTCGATTTGATCGACAACTTCACAACCTCCATAATAACGTTTTCCCGGTAAACCTTCAGCATATTTGTTGGTCAGTACAGAACCAGCAGCTTCCATTACTTGTTTGCTCACGAAGTTTTCCGAAGCGATTAGCTCAATACCCTCTTCTTGGCGTTTAAGCTCGTCGGCAATTAGATTGAAAATGGATTGATCTCTTTCCATGTTGATTATTTTTATTGGGGAATTTAATAATTCGATTTTAAGCAGCAAATATAGAGATTTACAAAGAATTGGAAGAGTATTCTTCCAATTTTATGAAGGTATGGTTATGAAGGTATGGTAATATTTTGAAAGGATGGTTAGTTAGTATGTCATCCTGAGCGTAGTCGAAGGATCTCAACATTTCATCCCAAATATTAACAATTATCCATGTAAAAAGCACTTTTCAACCTTAGATTCTTGGTTTAAGCACACTTAAACCAAGATAAATGCATGTTTTTATACCCTTAACATACTAAATACATACTTTTACATTACTTTCACCCTGCTTTACGGGCGAAGCAAAACCTCCTTGCGAGGAGTCCACTCGTCATTGCGAGGAGATACGACGAAGTAATCTTCCCCCATGTCATCCTGAGCGAAGTCGAAGGATCCGTTTGAATACCACCGTACAGATGCTTCGACTGCGCTCAGCATGACATCCTTTCTTTTTTAATTCCTAAACCCATCATATTTTCTTATCTTTAAAAAGGTCGCTGGACAGCAAAAGATGATGAAGCTCCAACGTCCATAACCCTATTTATAAACTAAAAAATCCCTCATCAGAATGAAGGAATCTGCTGGAAAAAAATTTAGAGAAGCTCTTCAAGCCGAATCACCCCTACAGATCGTAGGAACCATCAATGCCAACCATGCACTATTAGCAGAACAATCAGGATTCAAGGCCATTTACCTTTCTGGAGGTGGCGTAGCTGCAGGTTCACTGGGCATCCCAGACCTTGGAATTACCACTCTACAGGATGTGCTGATCGATGTAGAACGCATAACCAATGTCTGTAAAACGCCATTATTGGTCGATATTGACACCGGTTTTGGACCTTCTGCTTTCAACATCGCACGGACCATCCAATCTTTGGAAAAAGCTGGTGCTGCGGGTATACATATGGAAGACCAAGTAGGCGCTAAACGTTGTGGGCATCGCCCCGGCAAGGAATTGGTCAGTTTGGACGAAATGGTAGACCGCATCCGCGCAGCAGTAGATGCTCGAAAGGATGCTGATTTTGTGATCGGTGCCCGAACCGATGCCATTGCTTCCGAAGGTATAGAAAAAGCTTTAGCTAGAGCCAAAGCCTATGCGGAGGCTGGTGCGGATTTCATCTTTGCCGAAGCTGTCCGCTCGTTGGAAGATTATACTCGCTTTCAGGAAGCTACCCAAAGCCCTATCCTAGCCAACATCACCGAATTTGGGCAAACCCCTTTGTTCACCGTCGAGGAACTTAAAGGTGCTAAGGTTTCCATGGTACTCTACCCACTTTCGGCTTTCCGCGCTGCCAATAAGGCTGCCTTGAATGTGTACCAACATATCCGGAAAGATGGTAGCCAGCAAGCGGTGCTGGAAACCATGCAGACCCGCGAAGAACTTTATCAAAGTATTGACTATTATAATTACGAGAATCGTTTAGACCAATTGTTTAACAAGAAATGATATGAAAGAAACGAATGAATCAGGTTTTAAACCGAAGAAAAGCGTTGCCCTATCCGGGGTTCCTGCAGGAAATACCAGCCTTTGTACGGTAGGAAGAAGTGGAAACGACCTCCACTACCGTGGTTATGATATATTGGACCTAGCCGATCAGGCCAGTTTTGAAGAAGTGGCCTATCTACTGATCCATGGCAAATTGCCAAATGCAAATGAATTGGAGAACTACGAGCATAAACTTGTGCAGCAAAGGGGCCTGCCCCAAAAACTGAAAGAGGTCTTAAAATTGATACCTGCCTCTGCTCATCCGATGGATGTGCTGCGAACTTCCGTGTCCATGTTCGGCACCTTGGAACCGGAACCTTTGGCCCATGAGCCGTCAAAGACCCGCGAAATCATCGATCGCCTAATGTCCAGCATGGGTTCTGCCCTATTATACTGGTACCATTACAGCCATCATCAAAAAGAAATTGAGGTAGAAACGGACGACCAGACCTTAGGAGGTCATTTTCTCCATCTATTGCACGGAAAAAAACCTTCAGAAGCTTGGGTACGGGCTATGCAGACTTCCTTGAACCTCTATGCCGAACATGAATTCAATGCTTCCACCTTTACGGCACGTGTAATTGCCGGAACGGGTTCCGATGTGTATGCGAGCATCGCCGGAGCGATCGGAGCGCTGCGTGGACCAAAACATGGAGGCGCCAATGAAGTAGCATTTGAGATCCAAAGCAGGTATAAGGATGCAAATGATGCGGAAAAGGATATCCGGGAGAGATTGGCTAAAAAAGAAGTCATCATCGGCTTTGGCCATCCGGTCTATACTATTTCCGACCCCCGCAATCAAGTCATCAAACGGATTGCCAAGGAACTTTCGGAAGAATTGGGGGATATGAAATTATTCGATATTGCCGAACGCCTAGAAACCCTGATGTGGGACGAAAAGAAAATGTTCCCCAATCTGGATTGGTTCTCGGCAGTGGCCTATCACCTGATGGGAATCCCGACCGATATGTTTACCCCGTTGTTTGTGATGTCCAGAATTTCCGGTTGGGGAGCACACATCATCGAACAGCGTGAAGATGGTAAAATCATCCGCCCTAGTGCCAATTATACTGGTCCTGAAAACCAGGAATTCATCCCATTAAAAGACAGAAAATAAATAAGTATATAAAAATCAGAAATGTCATCACATATTTCCAACAACAGACCCAATCCAGATCAAGTATTACTGGATATTGCAGATTATATTTTAGACTACAAAATCGATAGTCAATTAGCGAAAGAAACCGCCCATTATTGTTTTTTGGATACCATAGGCTGTGGCTTTGAGGCCTTGACCTATCCGGCCTGCACGAAAATGCTAGGCCCTATCGTACCGGGAACCATTGTTCCGAATGGTGCCAAGGTGCCGGGAACACCCTATCAATTGGATCCCATCCAGGCAGCCTTCAACATTGGCGCCATGGTTCGATGGTTGGATTTCAATGATACATGGTTAGCAGCAGAATGGGGCCACCCATCCGACAACCTAGGTGGCATATTGGCTGTGTCCGACTGGATCAGTAGAAACAACCTGGCGAAAGGTAAAGAGCCATTGAAAATGGAAACTGTGCTGGAAGCCATGGTTAAAGCGCATGAAGTGCAAGGCGTACTTGCTTTGGAAAACTCTTTCAATAAAGTGGGATTAGACCACGTGATCCTGGTTAAGGTTGCATCTACCGCCGTTGTCGGTAAGCTTCTGGGCTTAACCCGAGATGAACTCGTCAATGCACTTTCCTTAGCCTTTGTGGATGGACAATCTTTGCGTACCTACCGCCATGCTCCGAACACCGGTAGCCGTAAATCCTGGGCAGCAGGTGATGCCACCTCCCGAGCAGTACGGTTGGCGCTGATTGCGCAAAAAGGCGAAATGGGCTATCCATCCGTGCTTACTGCTCCAGTCTGGGGATTCTATGATGTTTCCTTTAAAGGCCAGGAATTTAAATTCCAACGACCTTATGGAAGCTATGTTATGGAGAATGTATTGTTCAAGATTTCTTTCCCGGCAGAATTCCACTCGCAGACAGCGGTGGAAGCAGCTATGACTTTACATGGAAAATTGAAAGAATTGGGAAAAACCTCGGAGGATATCAAATCCGTTAAAATCAGGACACATGAGGCGGCCATCCGCATCATCGATAAAAAAGGTCCTTTACATAACCCTGCAGATCGTGACCATGCCATCCAATACATGGTTGCTGTACCATTGATTTTCGGACGTTTGACAGCAGCAGATTATGAGGATAATATTGCAAAAGATGAACGCATCGATGCATTAAGGGAAAAAATCACCTGTATCGAAGATCCGCAGTTTACCGTGGATTACCATGATCCAGAAAAACGTTCAATCGCCAATGCGTTGACATTGGAGCTGAACGATGGAACCATCCTGGAAGAAGTAGTCGTAGAATATCCGATAGGACATAAACGCCGCAGATCCGAAGGGATCCCGAAACTGATCGAAAAATACAAGATCAATCTTGCTCGTGTATTTGCCGATAAACAACAGAAAACGGTATTACAACATACCTTGGCATACGAAGACTTCATCAAATTACCAGTCAATGAATTAGTTGATATGATGGTGTAAGGAAATAAGATTTCTTTAGTATAAGTATACCAAAAAAGAGGCTGTATCAATGATACGGCCTTTAATTTTTCTATGCGTTTTGCGACCTTTCGAGGAGACTATCTCGTCCTTGCGAGGAGGTACGACGAAGNNTTCCTCGCAATGACGCGGGGTTTTGATACGGCCTATTATTTATGATCTTGAATATTTCTATTTATGCTGACTGCTCTTCATTCCAATTGGAATCAAACCCTGAGTAGAATTTAAAGTCTTTTTTCGATAGCTCGATCAAGGATTTCGGGAGCTCCCATTGTTCACCATATTTGGCAAACTCTAGGCAATCATTTATAAAGGCATGTAGACCCACTTGGTCTATATGTCCGAAAACACCACCTGTTTGCATGGCGTAGCCAACTCCTAGTACCGAACCTAGATCACCATCCTTCGGACTGCTTAAAATTCCATCTTCCAAACAACGGTAGCTATCCAATGCCATCACGTGCAATAACCTGTATTTGATCATGATTAGGCAGGCTGGTTTCGCTGGCTTTTCAATTTCCTTATCTTCCCAAGGCTTTTTACTTCGATCCTCGCTGGAGTATTCATAGAAACCTTTCCCTGATTTACGACCATGCCTACCTTCTGCTATCAATTTTTTCAGATAATTATAAGCTCTTTCCTGACTGGCATGGAGATTTGGTAACTGATCATACACATGTACCATGAGGTCCAATGAAATCTCGTCCAATACGGCTAATGGTCCTACTGCAAATCCCGCTTCCTTTGCTTGTCGATCGATCACCTCCACCGGCGCTCCTTCCAACAAGAGTGTTATCCCTTCCAAAAGGTAGTTGAAGAAAATACGAGAAGTAAAGAAAGCTGGGCCATCATTGACCACAATAGGGATTTTACGTAGCTTATGGACAAAGGACAATGCCTCTTCCAAAGTCTCCGGACTGGTATCTGCACCTTTGATCACTTCCACCAAGGCCATCCGGTCTACCGGTGAGAAAAAATGAAGTCCGATGAATCGGCTGGGATCTGCACTAAATTTCGCCAACTTATGGATCGGAAGGCTCGTGGTATTGGAGGCAAAGAATCCTTTGGGATCTAATATCGGCAAGCTTTCCTTCACGACCGTAGCCTTCAGGTTCAAGTCTTCAAATACAGCCTCAATGATTAGGTCCTGTTTGTCCAACCCTTCAAAATGAGATATAGGGTTGATCAAATCCAGGATCTTCTGTTGTTTTTCGGCTGTCATTTTACCCAGTTCCATCAATTTGTTGGTCACTTTTTCCGAATAGCTCTTTCCTTTTTCTGCGGCAGCATCGGAAATGTCTTTTAATTGGACTTCTATCCCCGCTTTCGCTGCTTCATAGGCTATCCCGGAACCCATCATTCCTGCACCTAAAACAGTTAGTTTATTGACCCGGCTTTCCGCCTTAGCACCCAATGCTGCCGCTTCCTTCATCGAATAATACATTGTGCGGATAATGGACATGGTCTGCTTTTCATGCAGAATATATTCAAATTGGACTAATTCCATGGTCAACAATTCCGCTTTGCTCAAGAAAGGGCTGGTTTTAAATATGATGAAACAGGAAATATGTGCCGGAATATTGGAATTCGCCTGTTTGTTCAGCTTTTGGAGTTCTATATTGATCTCTTCATCGCTCAAGGCTTGCTGCCTTTTAAGGCCGATTCCTGGTTGTTCCAAAAAGTTTAAGGCATCTACTAGGGCTTCATCCAGGTTATCCACAAAGGAATCGATCAGATTCAGTTCCAGCGCAGCGCTGCCCTTATAGATCTTTCCCTTGGTCAATACTTCAAAAGCTGTTGAAAGAGGAACTCTTTCCTTAAGGTGAACCACCGAACCCATACCATAGATGACGGCGTAAGCCCCTTCAGGAAAACCAACTGTTGCCTGATTTCCAACGGCGATCAATTTCGAACATGCCAGTCCAAGAGTATATCCTATACCCAACAGCGCATGATCAAAAATACCAACAATCGGTTTTTTTAATTGATCGATACCTACCATCAGATCCATGATCTCAAACAACCTTTTCTTGAATTCGATCTTTTCTTTTGCCTGCTTGAACAACTGCCTAAAATTTAGGGATTCAAATGGTCCTGAAAAATGTAGAACCAAACCCCTTATTTCGGGTTTCAGCAAATGGTTCTGCACACGGCGCAATAAAGCGCGGACAAAACCAAAATCCAATTCATAAGCGGTTTCCAATGAATTATGCACATAAATTTCCAAAACATAACCATTGATGTTTCTTTCTTGATACTGTATATGTTCGGGCAGGTGATTGATTTCCATAGATTTATTTTTTTGAATAATCGACTTGGTCGATACTGATCTTGGCCAAGATTTCAAGCATGATTTCAGAAGTTCCCGCTATAATGGTGCCAACGCGGACATCTCGATATAAGCGTGCAATCTTATAATCTTCGGTAAATCCATAGCCACCAAACATCTGCAGGCAATCTGAAACCACCTTTATTGCCAATTCACTGGCCTGTAGTTTTGCAATGGAGCATTCCTTAACCGCATATATTCCTTGATTCTGTAAATCACAGCAATGATTTATAAAGGCTTTGAGTGTTTCCACATCCGCATACATTTGCGCAAAACGATGGCGTAATACTTGAAAATCCTTCAGGGGTTTATTGAAGGCTTCCCGCTGTTGAAGGTAATCTAAGGTATATTCCATGGCTGATTCCGCCGTAGTCAGGCTATGTATGCCAGCGGTTAATCGTTCTAATTGCAGACCTCCCATTAAATATTTGAAGCCCTCTCCTTCCACACCTATAAGATGGGATTTCGGGACCCGAACATGGTCGAACCCAATCTCGGCGGTATCCGAGGCATGCCAACCTAACTTTTCAATTTTATTGCAAGTGACTCCCGGCGTATTCCGATCGACCAAGATCAGGCTGATGCCCTTGCTTCCTGCAGCAGGATCTGTCTTTACCGCAGTGATAAAGAAGTCGCCGTAATAGCCATTTGTGATGAAGGTTTTGGATCCATTGATGATATATTCATCGCCATCGAGCACTGCCGTGGTCTTCATACGCTGAACATCCGAACCTGCACCAGGCTCCGTAATCGCAACGGCACTTACCATATCCCCTTGGATTACTGCTGTCAGGTATTTCGATTTTAATTCCTCCGAACCATGTTTCCAAAGATAGGGCGTAGACATGTATTGAATCACCAGTGCCGAAACACTGAAACCGCCAGAAAAGCATTTGGAAATTTCTTCGCAGAAGATAAGGGAATAATAAAAGTCAAGATCCAGGCCGCCGTATTGTTCTGGGTATAGAAGCCCCATATACCCCATATCGCCTAATTTTTTCCAGATGGATTTGTCAATCGCACCTTCTTTTTCCCATTTGTCAATGTGTGGGAGAATTTCTTTTTGAATAAATGACCTTAGACTATCTCGGAAAATTAGATGTTCCTCCGTCAATCTTGTGTTGTGCATAAAAGTTTATTTGGTTCACAGTGGTTATTCCATAGAAAATAACCAGAATTAACCCTGAGCTAAATAGCCGCTGGGTAATTGGGTCTAATTTAATTAAAATGCCTCAAAAAATTCGTTAAATACCTATAAATTTTACATAACTGTTCTAGAAAGGCTAAAGGGTGAATCTTTAATAGAAACACCCTCTAATCGTAAAAACAACAGTTTATTCTTTAATCAAAATATTCCCTACTGATATCCTCCAATTTCTCAGGGAAGATGTCGGTAGGACAATGCAATAATTGCCTGATGGAGAATAATTGATAGAAACTTCGGTCGTCGAGGATATTCAGAAAAAGGAACAATTCTTTTAGGATCAAGCGTTCTTTCTCGTCAGATCTTGTGGACATAATTTCCAATAAGGATAGCTTCATTTCATTCAGGCTCAGGAAGTAATGCGTAAGTCCGCCTCCTAAACTCCAAAATCCTTGATCGATGATATCCTTATATTTGATTTTTGCATATAGGTTGTAAATCGATTGTTGCTGTTCTTCATTCAGGTTTTCCAAATTATTGGCTGAAGTAAAACAATTAATGACAAGCTCCTGCATTTTTTCGGACAAGCTCATTTCCGATACATTTGTTATTGGTGTTTCCATATTATTATGATGAATTTTCAAGAATTGTTTTTCATTCCTTATAAAAAGGAATACGCAGCAGATTTACCATTTACCCATAAAATGTGCTGCAAAACTACTGTTTGATGATTAATTAATTGTTAAATAATTAATCAAAAATGGAAATTAACATCTTTCTAATGAGCATCTTATGGAATTGTAATCGTGTTTTAATGGAATTCTAATGTATAAAAAAAGTCAGCCCTTGTGGGACTGACTTTTACATGTGTTTTCCTTAAGTAGTGAAAATGTGGTTGTATATAAAAAATTAAAAGCAATTTTTACTCCAAAAAATCCAGCGTTAAAAGAATTATTATGTTCAGAGGTCAAATAAGATATTCTTGTAAAGATAAAACTACATTATCTCTGCATTCATCTGAATCCTTGCAGGTTAACAAAAGAATAAACAGCAATTTTTTCTGAAAATTTGTATATTTATTAGCAGTAATTGAAGTTAATAGATATGCATTATGGCTACATTCAATGACAATTTTTCTAAACAAGCTTCCATTTATGCCCAATACCGGCCATCTTATCCGCATGAGCTATACGATTATCTTTCCGAACTAACCCCTACCCATGAATTAGCTTGGGATTGCGGAACAGGAAATGGACAGTCTGCCATACACCTCGCAGATTTTTATGATTTGGTATATGCAAGTGATCCCAGCGAAGCACAGATCACCAATGCTTTCGCTCATGATCGAGTGACCTATAAAATCGAAAAAGCAGAGGAATCAACATTAAAAGATCAATCAGTAGACTTGGTAACCATCGCGCAAGCCATTCATTGGTTTGATTACGATAAGTTTTATAATGAAGTAAAAAGAGTGCTCAAAAAAGGAGGCATCATAGCCGCTTGGGCTTATGGGATACCCAGTATAAATAAAGAATTGGATGTATTGATCAAGCATTTCCATCAAAAAACTGTTGGTCCCTATTGGCCAATCGAAACCCGCAGTATCGATCAGGAATATACGACCATACCCTTCCCATTTCGGGAAATAGAACCTCCTGAATTCTATATCCGTAAAAGATTTAAATTGGAAGATCTTCTAGGGCATCTTTTGAGTTGGTCTGCGACGCAACGTTTCATGGAGCAGGTTGGTCAGAACCCTATTGATCAATTGAGATCCGAGGTTGAAAAAATTTGGGGCAACCCACAAATGGCAAAAGATGCCGTATGGAAAATCTACCTACGCGTAGGAAAGATCCCTGCGTAGGAAAGATTTTTAGAAAACTTTTTAGTTTAAGACCTTTTCATAAGCTCTTCGTGCACCCCCGCGGAAATACACTTCGCCACAATAGGTATATCCCAGTTTTTCAAAAACTCGAAGCATTCCTACGTTATCAAAGTTTGTATCCACCCGTAAGCTGTATACCTGCCTTTCTTGACAAAGCTCCTCTACATCATTCAGCATCTTACTTGCCTGGCCTTTGACATATTTCGACTGGCTTACCGCAATTCTATGCACCACCGCATAAGGCTGATCAGTCAACCATTTCCCTTCTATGATCTCATAGGCTGGTTCAATCTCAAAGATCAAAGCCAAATAGCCGTAAACTTCACCTTTAACATTCACATGTACATATCCATAACCCAAATCAATATCGCGTTGCACAACTTCGAGGTTTGGATAGCCATCTTGCCATTGCCTACTTCCTTCCTCCTTTCGCTTATCGATCGCCTCCTTTATGATCGACCAAATTGCTTCTGCTTCCTCTGGCTTAGCTTTCCTAAGGATAAGATCTTCTAAATTCACTTGATTTGACATGTTAACCTCTTGCTCTTTTATACAATTCTTCCACTAATCTTGAGGACCTGAAACTGAACTCTGCGCCAAAGCTATTCACTACCAAACCTTTTACCAGATTATCCTTGGAGGAAATAGCAAATAAAATACTCTCATCCGCCGGATCTGTCATGCCTTCAAAACGAAAGATCTCATCGATAATAAATTCATCCGGAGATAATTCCATAGACTTCCCAGCACAACGAAGACATTCACCATCTTCTGAGATCAAAAAATCATCGGTGTAACCTAGCTTCTGCAGATCATTCACAGCCTCACTTAATGTATCGTAACTTTTTCTGGATAAACTTGCCATAAGATTAAATTTTAGATCGTTTACTATAAACATGAATAGATGTTATCAAATTATGAAAAAATAGCTTTAGGAGCAAAATAAGGCATTGCTTTTGCATGAATTATAACAAAAATTTAATCTTAAGGATTGTATGGATATATTCTTGCCGATTTTGGGATGCCTAATTTTACTATTTAGTGTCCTACCTTTAATACGAAGTGACTTTTGGACATTTCGTGTATTTGAATATCCCAGGATCCAGAAATTAGCATTAGTTATTCTTTGGATTGTTTTATATACCTCCTTTGGAAACAAGGACATCATCTTCCAAAAAATCCTTTTTTACGCGTTGATCATTAATGGTATCTATCTTTGTTGGCAGATTTGGCCCTTTACACCTTTGGCGAAAAAACAGGTTTACCGTGCCGAAAAATTGGATCCCGACAATCAGATTGCTGTCATGATCTCCAATGTATATGAAGGTAATGTTAATTATCAAGGTTGCCTTCAGGTGATCCATGAAAACGACCCTGATCTTGTGCTCCTATTGGAGACAAACCATACCTGGGCGAAGGAAACGGAAAGCTTAGATAAAGAATACCCTTATCAAGTAAAAGTCCCGATTGACAATACTTATGGCATGCTCTTATTTTCCAAATTCAAACTTCACGATATTTCTGTAAACTATTTGGTAGAAGAGGAGATTCCAAGTATTTTCTGTCAGGTAGAACTGCCTTCGGGACAGCGGGTTCAAGTGTTTGCGGTGCATCCTACCCCGCCTGTACCGAATGAGAACCCTCGGTCAACTGAACGCGATAAGGAACTGTTATTGGTGGCCAAAAAAGCGGAGAAGTTGGATATGCCTGTCATCGTAATTGGAGACCTTAATGATGTGGCCTGGAGCTATACTACGGAACTTTTCCTAAAAACCAGCCAGCTTTTAGATCCTAGACGTGGCAGAGGTTTTTACAATACCTTCCATGCCAAAATGCCCATCATGCAGTTTCCTTTGGACCATGCCTTTATCTCCGCAGATTTTAAATTAATATCACTTAGGAAATTGGATAATTTCGACTCGGACCATTTTCCTATCTTTGTGAAGGTTCAGTATGAAAAGCAGGCTGAAGAGGAACAAGAGGACAACCAATTGGAGCAGACAAAAGCAGATGAAGAATTGGCGGAGGAAAAGATTCATGCCGACACTTAAGGATATATTTCCTGATGTTTAATTTGTAATAAAATGGCAGACCATACCACATTCCCATCAGAAAATCCAGATGATGATTATTTAGCGATCAATAAAAAGCTATGGAACGATAAAACCAACGCTCATACTTCTTCAGAATTCTATGATATGCCTTCCTTTTTAGCGGGTAAATCTTCTCTAAAAGAGGTAGAGTTAAATTTACTGGGCGATGTATCTGGTAAAAACATCCTTCATTTACAATGTCATTTTGGACAGGATAGTCTCTCCTTGGCACGTATGGGCGCGAAAGTGACGGGGGTCGACCTTTCCGATGCAGCCATACTCTTTGCGCAACAATTGGCACAGGATCTGGCATTAGATGCAGAATTTATCTGTACGGATGTTTATAATACTCCTGAGGAACTCAATGGGAAATTTGATATCATATTCATCAGTTATGGAACCATTGGTTGGTTACCTGATTTGGAAAGATGGGCAGCCGTGATTCATCGTTGTCTAAAACCTCAGGGCAAACTGGTCTTTGTGGAATTCCATCCGATAGTCTGGGCTTTCGACTATGAATTCAGTAAAATAGCCTACAGTTATTTTAATGTAGAAACGATTATTGAAACTACCGAGGGCACTTATGCCGACCGTAAAGCCGAAATTAAGAATAAATCTGTCTCTTGGAATCATCCCTTAAGCGATGTATTCCAAGCGCTACTAAACAACAACTTACAGATAAACTCTTTTGAGGAATTTGACTACTCCCCCTATAACTGTTTTTTAAATACCGTGCAGGATGGTCCAGACAAATACAGAATTAAGGGTTTAGAAGGCAAAATCCCGATGTTATATGCTATTACGGCTGTAAAATCTTAAAAAATTAAATGCATATCTCCTTATGAATTTTCGCGTATTTATTTCTTTATTATGTTTAGCTATGATGCATATTTCCTTGAGTTCCGCTCAGGAAGCTGCTGCTTATGAAGTGGTAGAAGAATACAACTTCTACCAGGTACATGATCAAAAAGAAACACTGATTTTTGCCAATATGGCCTATATCCGGGAGGAACCAAGCACTAAAAGCAAGCTTTTGGATTCACTCGCTCTCGGAACTGCACTAAAATACATTGGCGAAGACGCCATCAATCCAACCCTCATCCGTGGGATGAAATTACCTTGGTATTATATCGAATACTTGGTTAATGGTCAAAAGAAAAGAGGTTATATCTGGGCAGGACTTTTGGCAATTGGATCGAGCGTTGACAAGAAAACAGGAAACACGTTCTTACATGGTTTTGCTTGGCAGAACCAAGAAGAGGATAACGATTATTACTGGACAGAACTCAAAGTGCTGGACAAAAACAAGCAATTGTTGGATACGGAAAGCTTTGCATATTTACCTTCCAGCCAATCTTTTTCCTACAATGAAATTACGGCTGCCAATGGCTTAGCCAACAGTCAAAACATCATTAGGGTAAGTTTTTCTGGTGAAGCTTGCGGTATCTATACCTTCGATTATCAATTTTCCTGGGATGGAAAGCAATTACAAGCACTACCAAAAACTTCTTCGGTGAGTGATGCCGGTATTTTCTATTATACCGAGGAGTTGGTTTTCCCAAATACCCATAAAAAAGGGAAACAGATCATCGTTAAGCGGATCGAACAAGGGGAATCCGAATCAGACATTAACGATGAAACTGTTTCTGAAGTCATTTACAAGGTGGAGAAATCAGAAGAAATCTATGAATGGGATGGATCAAAATTCCTCAAATCAAAGATCTAAGACTTCCAAAATCATTTCATAAACATATTCCAGGTCTTCTTCCTTTATGCAATAAGGTGGTACCAAATAAATGGTATTTCCCAAAGGCCGCAAGATGATGTTTCTTTTTAGAAATTCTTGGTAAAGAAACTCCTGCCTACTATGAAAATAGCCATCCTGTTCTGCGGTATGATATTCAAAAGCCAAAACCGTTCCCATCAGCCTGGGCTGTTGAACCTTAGAATTCTGCATCAACTTATCTAGATAGGCGAGATGCTTTTTATGAATGCTGTCCAGCTGTTGCTGGCAATCAGCAGATAATAAGATCTCCAAACTGGCCAATGCAGCAGCACAACCTATCGGACTTGCTGTGAAAGAATGACCATGAAAAAGTGCCTTCTGCTTCTCGTCGGAATAAAATGCCTGATAGATTTCATCGGTACAGGTTGTGATGCCCATGGCCATGGTGCCTCCTGTAAGCCCCTTTGAGAAGCACATCACATCAGGAGCGATACATAACTGATCGGCAGCGAATAAGGTTCCTGTTCTTCCAAATCCCACAAAAACTTCATCCTGGATCAAGAGAATCCCATTAGATCTACAAAAGGCCATCAGGTCCGACAGATCCTCAGCGCTGTGCATCAACATCCCTCCTGCTCCTTGGATCAACGGCTCGTAGATCAGGCATGCGATGTCTTCCGCATGTTCCCTAATCAAGGCCTTCGTCTGTTCCAAATTCGTAAAGGTTGGCGGATCTATAAAAATCACGTCGAATAGTTTGTCGGAAAAAGGAGCAGTCCATTGTCCTCTTTCACTGACCGACATGGCACCAAAGGTATCGCCATGGTAACCCTGTTTGAACGCCAATATTTTATTTTTAAGTCTCCCATGATTATGACCAAATTGAAGGCACATTTTCAGGGCAACTTCCACTGCTGTGGAGCCATTATCCGAATAAAACACCTTCTGCTGGTTGGCTGGCAACAAGTACAATAACCGTTCGGATAATAATATGGCTGGTTCATGCGTAAAACCTGCAAAAATAACCTGTTCTAAGGTGTTCAATTGGTTAAAAACCGCCCTTGCAATAGTTGGATTGGCATGACCATGGATACTGACCCACCAAGAAGAAATCATATCCAGGTATTTTTTCCCATCCTCCGCGAATAAATAGGCACCTTCGCCCCTTATGATCGGGATAGGCTGGCTCAATTTCATCTGGGAATATGGATGCCAATTGACATCCAGATCCCGTTCTATCAGTTGGCGCATGCTTCTTTCTTATCCAATACCATGGCTTTTAATCCCAAGTTCTGCAGCATCTGCATATCCTCGGAAACCCCAGGATTGGGTGTAACCAATAAGGTTTGCCTTTCGCCTGTAAAAATGGAGTTTGCTCCGGCCATAAAACACCATGCCTGCTCCACTTCGGACATCTCGATGCGCCCAGCACTCAAACGAACCATAGAAGCAGGCATCACGATCCGAGCGGTAGCAATTGTTCGCACCATTTCCCAGATATCAATCCTTGGAAGATCTTCCAATGGCGTTCTNNGGCGTTCCGGCCACCCGAGCCAAGGCATTGATCGGCACCGATTCGGGGTGTTTTTCCATATTCGCCAAACTGCGAAGCATGGATACCCGATCATCTATCGATTCGCCTAATCCGATAATCCCTCCAGAACAGACGGTAATACCAGCTTTACGGACATTTTTTATAGTTTCCAAGCGATTATCAAATTTGCGTGTGGAGATGATCTCATCATAGAATTCTTCAGAAGTATCCAAGTTGTGGTTATAGGCGTAAAGTCCTGCTTCCTGCAACCTTTGTGCTTGGTTCTCGGTCAACATACCGAGGGTACAGCATACCTCCAGCCCCATCTCATTGACCCCTTTGACCATATCGATGATACGATCGAAATCCCGGTTGTCGCGCACTTCCCGCCAAGCAGCCGCCATACAAAAACGGGATGAACCCGCGTCTTTCGCTTTTTGGGCATGCGCCAAAACTGTTTCTGTTGGCAATAAGGCCTGAACCTTGATATCGGTATGGTACCTTGCTGCCTGTCCACAATAGGAACAGTCTTCCGGACATCCTCCTGTTTTTACGGACAATAAGGTGGAAATCTGCACTTCATCTGGTTTTTGCCAATGCCGATGTACTGTGGCTGCATCAAAGACCAACTGCATCAATGGTCGGTTATAGATGGCCAGGAGCTCCTCTTTGGTCCAATCGTGTTTCAAACTATTTTCTTTCATGTTGTTCATATCTTCTTTACTATATTGTTTTACGTATTCACTTCTTATTACATCTGGTATTTTTTAATCTGCTTCACCTTTCCATAATGGCAATTTTTGATTGGGCAATTTGTAGGCTTTTCGCATCTAAATCCGCTAATTCCGGTATGGAGATCACCTTACAGTCTACTGGAAGATTATTTAATAGAATCTCCTGACTATAGGGGTTGAAGCCACCATTTAAAACCAAGTAAGGGATGGGAATTTGATAATTTTCTAAAGCTTTGATGCTCAAAAGGCTATGGTTTATAGCACCAAGGTAATCCCGGCAAACCAAAATGGTTGGCAAGGCCAATTTTTTGATAAGATCGATGATGCAATCTTTATTATTTATTGGCACAAACAACCCTCCAGCACCCTCTACCAATAAATCCAGGTGTTTGTCTGGCAATTCGAAATCCTCCAAATGCATTTCGAGACCATCTATATATGCAGACTGATGCGGAGATGCGGCAGTATGAAGTCTAAATCTTTCCTTAAAAATCTGGATTTTATGATCCAATAAATGGTTCAGCATCATGGAGTCCGACTGGTTGAGGTCGCCAGATTGGATGGGTTTCCAATAGGCGGTTTGCCATAATTTGGCCAACATCGCGGAACAAATAGTTTTTCCGACGCCAGTACCTATACCGGTTATAAAATATTGTCTGGGTTCTTTGTCCATTTTAAATATTTTCTATCAGCAGCTGCTGCAACAATCGGATCTCAGATTCTTGATGATCGGCATGAAGGCAGATTCGGATTCTTTCTTTTCCTTTTGGAACAGTGGGCGGGAAAATTGGATATGTTAGGATCCCATTTTCCGAAAGTGTGCTTTGAATATGCTGAAGATCGGCTGCAGCATTTGGGAAATAACTGTGAATGGGAGATGCTGGACCTGTTTTTGATGCCAGCCCCGGCTTCGATGTAGGAACCTTTTTCAAGGATTGGAAAAACCGGATGTTTTCCAATAAGCGCTTGGGCAATTCTGGATTATTTGCTATAAAATCATAACCCATCCTAATGGATAAGGCATGGAATTCAGGTTGAGCCGTACTGAAAATAAAAGGACTTGCAAAATTAATGAGATGGGAAATCAGATTTTTAGAACCAAGGATACTGGCTCCATGTAGTCCCATGGCTTTTCCATAAGTAACAGTTATCGCAAGTATGCGATCCTGAAGCTGCAACTGATGCGCCAAACCCCATCCGAAAACAGCAAACGCATGTGCCTCATCCAATAACACATGAGCCTGATATTTCTCCGCCAATTCAACAATCTCTTGGATCGGCGCAAAATCCCCCTCCATCGAGTAAAGCGACTCCACCGCAATAAATATTTTGCGAACTCGGCCCTCACCATTGCGAGCGCAATCCCCGTCATTGCGAGGAG
>DCOH01000043.1:20147-74923 GCA_002322865.1 Sphingobacterium sp. UBA1575
TCCGCAATAAAATCCTCCACCGCCAACACCTGCTTCCCCGTTCCTGATATCAATCTAGATCCCGTTGCTCCCATCATGGATTCCGGATACTTCTTCGCCAGCTCCAAAATTTCCTCCTTAAATTCCAGATTCTTCGTCAATCCCAAATAATCATTGGAATAAAAGTCGATCCCTTCGCCTCTTTCCTTTAAGAAACGTAAAGAACTAAGCCCCCTTCTCGCCTCCAATTTATCCCAGAGATTCTTCATGCTCATGAACAACTGGAAAAACATGTTTTTTTAAAGCGGTGATCCAAATATCAAACAAAGTGTTTTCCATTTTCAAAATTTCCTGTGCATGCTTTTCCCATTCCGAGTCAAAAGCCTGCAACTGACTGATCATCTCTTCCAAATGGCCTTCCTCTTCCAATATGATTGATTTGACATTGACTTTGGATCCGGCAGCACTCAATAGTTCTTGATAGATAGGGGTTAATTCATCTGCCCGAACCTCAATAGCATAGGTTACAAATAGGTAGGCAGCATATTTCAGCGCTTCATCGGCTAATGAAAACTGCTCTTTCAAATAACGGCAGGCCATCAGGTCCAACCGAGCTAAATATTGTTTTGAAAATCTTGCTGCCAATAGACTTGCATCGGCATAATCCTCAAAACCCTCAAGCCCCAATTTGACCAATTTATTTTTAAGGTAATACGCATGTCGGTGCTCCTCAGCGGCGTGTTTCAACTGGATAATCTGAGTTTTTATGGGATGTTCGCAAGCCGAAATCTTCCTAGCACCAGCATTTTCCATAAACGACAGGGTATTCAACCATGCGGCATGCAGTTCAGGATGGGCAACAATTTTTTGGAGAATCAATTTCATGTTAAATAATTTCCAACAAAAGTACTATCTTGCCGGACCAGCAATAGGTGCCAGTTTAAAGATAACAGCTAGTCCGGTGGAATATAATTACTCTAGTTTTATTACAATTGATAGGTATTCAGATGTTCCTGTATATCTTCAGGTCACCAATCAGATGATCCTTGCCATCAACCGGGGAATCCTCAAGTCTGCTCAGAAGCTCATCGGGACCAGGCAATTGGCCGACCAATTAGGGATACACCGCAATACAGCCAGTGCGAGTTATGATGAACTCCACAGCCAGGGTTGGGTGGAAATCCTGCCTAACAAAGGGACATTTGTGGCTTCCTTCCTGCCCAAAACAGTTCCTAATCCGAAACGTGAAAACCATTATCCTAGCCGAACAGGTTATAGCTTCAAAAAATCATTTCTTTTTGATAACCCTTTTGAATATATAGATTGCAGGTATGTATGGAATGATGGAAGTCCTGATATCCGATTAACCCAACTGGAAGATCTTTCCAGGGTGTACAGTGCCAATCTTAAGCGTCGTAGCAACCGAAAGAAAATGGGTTATTATAACCAGGAAGGCAGTGAATATTTTAAGGAGCAGTTGGCGGCCTACCTGGCACAATCGAGAGGATTAAAAATAGAACCAAGTAACTTGTTGATCACAAGGAGTATGGAGATGAGCCTATATATGCTTTCCGAAGTCATTCTTACTGCAGGAGACCTGGTGTTGGTTGGCGAATTAAGCTATTTTTCGGCGAACATGATCTTTCAAAAATCAGGCAGTAAATTAATGACCGTTCCGGTAGATGATGAAGGAATGGATATGGATCATGTCCGCAAGATCTGCCAAAACCATCAAGTGCGGATGGTTCATGTAAGCCCGCATGTGCATTACCCCAGCACAGTGAGTCTTAGCCCCCGGCGAAGGATGGAACTTTTACGTTTGGCCAAGGAATATGGCTTTATCATTGTTGAGGATGACCAAGAATATGATTTTCAATATGATAAACCCGCTTTGGTACCTTTGGCAAGCCATGACGAAGATGGTATGGTCATCTATGTGAGTTCCTTTGGTAAATCCCTTGCTCCTGGTTTTCGAACAGGTTTTATTGTTGCTCCGGAGAACCTGATCATAGAATTGAGAAAGCATTTGGGGATGATCGACCGACAAGGCGATGTATTGATGGAGCAGGCTTTAGGCGAACTGATTGAAGATGGTTCTATCAATAGACACCTCAAAAAATCGTTAAAAATCTATCGATCACGTCGTAATGATATGGCGGTTAGACTAATGGAGGAATTGGGTGATGAAATAGATTTCCAGATTCCTAATGCCGGTTTAGCCTTTTGGCTGACCTGGAAAAAACCAATCAATCTGTATAAGCTCTCGCAATTAGCCTTAAAAAATGATCTGTACATCCCAAAAACACTGCTTTATCAAAACAACAAACTAACAGGAATGCGGGTCGGATTTGGTCATTTAGATCAAGTTGAAATGGAAGAGACCATATTAATTGTTAAGGAAGTTCTGAAAACCCTAGCCCACTAAGCAGGTTCGATGGAGGCTAATGAATCGCCGGTCAGGTTAAATGAACTCTTATAATGGATATATAAGCGTTTATATTTCACCATTTCCCTAGACTCCGTCAAAAAAGACATCTTACAGTCACGGAAGACCAAGCGAGCTGCTTTCTTCTCCATTCTTGAGGCATATTCGATGAATTTACGGAAGATTTCGCGTCTTTCATTAGTGCTGAAGCGACTCTGTTCACAGATTTTGATAATCAGTTCCTCATTAAAAAAAATCTTAACCTTATTGTTCTGAACATTCAAAAGATAAATCACAGGACATGGCCCATCATTGGGGAACAAACCAAAACCCACTTTTCCCTCTTCATCATTAAACACATAGACGAAGAATGTAAAAGTACCAATAGGACTTATATCTACTAAAATATTCTTGGAAACCATGTTATTAAACTAGTTTGGAATTTGTTAACCCCCTCTTGGAGTACCTATCAAATATATCAATAATTCTATTTATTTGTTAATATATATTTTTTATTAATAATAATTAAACAAATAATTAACAATAAGGATTTAGGTTTAACCAATACCGTTTTATCAGCTACAAATCAAAGAGTTATATCAAAAATGTTACGTTCAAGCAAAAAAATCACCTACCTCAATTGGGGTATAAACCCAGATTGCTCCAAATTGTTTTCAAAAAAAATTATCTAATTCAAAATGAGCTTATTCGCAGTAAATGGTTAAAATGTCCTTTAAATTATTTGGAGAATATCCTTTTTAGTCCTACTTTTGTATCACAAAATCACGGTAGGTATAGCTCAGTTGGTTAGAGCACTAGATTGTGGTTCTAGGGGTCGTGGGTTCGAGCCCCATTACTTACCCGAAAAGCTTCTCTTTACAGAGAAGCTTTTTCCGTTTTTAGACAATTGATCAGCGCGATATACAAAAAAACAAAAACCCCGATCTTCATCGGGGTTTTCTGTTGTAATAATTTATAGTTGAACTATATCAAATCCACGCTACGTTTAACAAATGCTGTCAACTCTGGACCAGTTAGCAATCCTCTGGATAATAATGCCAAGTCAAAGGCCTGTTTTGCCAACTGCGATCCTTCTTCTTCCGAAGATTCCAGGATCCGTTTTACCAATGGATGATTTCCATTAACGGTTACTTTATAATTATCCGGAATACTGCCATAAAAGCCCATGCCTCCGCCAGTTTTCGCCATATCCTTCATTCTGCGCATAAACTCATCCATGGTCACCGAAACTGGGAAATCACCTTCAGGCAAGGCATCGATCTCCACCTTCATATCAGCTCTTGAAATAGCCTTTTCAAAGATCTCCGAAGCTTTTTTGCTTTCTTCTTCGGAAAGGTTCAGACTGATCTGCTCATCTTTTGGAATCAATTTCTCGATCACATCCGAGTCAATGCGTTTCAATTGCACCTTCTCCCCTCCTTTTTGCTCCAAATAACCGGTGAAGTGAGTATCCAAAGGGCCATCTAATTCCAACACATCATAACCTTTGGCTTTTGCACCCGCAATAAAGCTGTCCTGTTGTGATTTATCGGTCGCATATAAGTATACAATATTGCCATCTTTATCCACCTGGATATCTTTGACCTTCTCGTAATATTCCTTAATGGTGAAGTATTGGTTATCCACGTCTTTCAATAGACAGAAATCATTCGCCTTTTCAGCAAATTTCTCATCGGTCAACATACCGTATTTGATGAACAGACCAATATCTCCCCACTTCTCTTCAAAACCTTTACGGTCTGCTTTGAAGATTTCCTGAAGCTTATCGGCCACTTTCTTCGTGATGTAATTGTTGATCTTCTTCACATTGCTATCCGCCTGAAGGAAGGAACGGGAAACGTTCAATGGAATATCCGGTGAATCAATAACCCCTTGCAATAACATTAAGAATTCAGGCACGATATCCTTCACTTCATCCGTAATAAATACCTGACGTGAATACAACTTGATTTTGTTGCGTTGGATCTCCATCTCGTTCTTTACTTTCGGGAAATAAAGAATACCTGTTAGGTTGAATGGATAGTCTACATTCAAATGTATCCAGAACAAGGGTTCATCCATCGAATGTGGATACAGTTCATGATAAAAATCCAAATAATCCTTATCGGTCAATTCGGATGGCGATTTTGTCCAGGCAGGGTTGGTATTGTTGATGATATTATCAACTTCTACACTTTTGTACACGGGTTTACCATCGGCATCTACACCATCTTCTTCACTGCTCGTTTTGGTACCAAAACGAATCGGAACCGGAAGGAATTTAGCGTATTTGTTTAAGATCTCTTGAATTCTAGCCTTGTTCAGGAATTCTGCCGATTCTTCATTAATATGAAGGATCACATCGGTTCCGCGTGTAGTACGCGTGCCTTTGGTAATCTCATAAGAAGTAGAACCATCGTAGGTCCAGTGTGCGGGTTCTGCACCTTCCTGATAGGATAAGGTATCAATTTCAACCAGATCCGCCACCATGAACGCCGAATAGAATCCCAAACCAAAACGGCCGATAATTTCATTGGCATCATTGGCTTCTTTGAATTTCTCCATGAATTCGGTAGCACCGGAAAAAGCGATCTGATTGATGTATTTTTTGATTTCTTCGGCCGTCATTCCGATACCGTGATCAGAAATGGTGATGGTTTTTGCGTTTTCGTCCAATTTAACATCCACGGTTAAATCGCCTACTTCGCCAGCATATTGACCTAGAGAAGCTAATCTTTTGATTTTTTGAGAGGCATCTACGGCATTGGAAACCAATTCGCGTAGGAAAATCTCATTGTCTGAGTATAAGAACTTTTTAATAACCGGGAAGATATTCTCGGTATGAATGGAAATTGTACCTTTCTCTTCTTGCATATCCTTAATTTATAATATTTTTCTATAGTTTGTCCAGTATATTATCAAGGAGTATTCCATTGTTAATTTTAAGTCAATTTGACAGCATCAACTGCAATTTTTACATAAAAAGGCTACTTTAGCGGAATAATCATTGCAAAAAAATCTTATGGCTTTCAGCAAACCTGGTTTTTTAAAATCTCCATTGGAACATTATCGCGATAGTATAGAAAGCGTTATGGGTAAGAAATCGGCCGTATTTCGGGAAAAATCAGTTAAAAAAGGTTTACCTTTTGTTTATACCTTAGTATTCAAACAAGATTCTTCGGAGCCCCTGTGCACATTTTCGTATGGCGCCTCTTTTGCGGTTACTCCCGATCAGAAAGAAAAAGTGGAATTGATGCTGCAGATGGATACTGAGGATATGGCATGGGCCCATGTTGTTGGTTATTTGGCAAATCAATTGCGCGGGGATTGCCCCTTCAATCCAGGTGAAATCATCCGGTTTGGACAAAAAATTAGCCAAGAATCCAAATTAAATTCCTTTGTACTGGTCCAGCCAGATCTTCCTGGACTACCAAAGCCAGTTTTTGATGGCAAAAAGTCCACTGGCGTCCATATCATGCAGCTTTTACCTATTTATGAAGAGGAAGTTTTGAGCATTGCAAAAATGGGATTGCCACAATTTTTGACCCTCATAAACCCTCATAAAACCAATCCTTTTCGGAAATCTTTTTAATATTTTCATTTCTGCTGTAGCAATTTTGAAGGCGTTAACGTATTTAGGATAGAACGTTCTGAATTTTAAAGAAAAGAGATAATTGAACATGAAAAAATTTAGCATTTTATTCGTTTTTGTAGCAGGAGTACTCAGTCTAACAAGTTGTTTGAAAGACGATTCAGATATACCTTCTACATCGGTAGTGACCTTAACCAACTTATACCCTACTGAAAGTGGTGTACTTTACTTAGTAAACAACAACCAGATTCAAATCCAATCTGGGAAATATAAATCTAACGAAGGATTTTTAGCCATCCCAGGCAATAAGAACATCAAAGTTATTGACCGTTCCAAACTTACAAAAGAAGGCAGCAATGCCAACGAAGTGATGATTGACACCAATTTGACCTTTATTGACACGCTTTCTTACAGTTGTTTTGTATACGGACAAGTGGAAAAACCAAAATTCGTACGTGCGAAAAACATCGCTGTTAAGGATTTGGGAACAAAATCAGGCGTTCGTGTATTCCATTTAGCATCCGGCGCATCCAAAATCAACATCAGTATTGGGGATCAGGTAATCCCTGCATTTCAGAATAAAGTTCAGGAAAGTGCCACAACGATCGAAACCACGGAGGTATTTCGCGCTGTAAACTCTGGAACCTTTACGATCAAAGCAACTGATGAAGCCGGAAACCTTTTGGCTCAAAAAGAAAATGTGAACCTTAAATCTGGTTCTTACCATAATATCCGCATCAATGGTATCAAAGGAAATGAGAAATTTCCACTTGAAATCAGCTTGAGCGACCAAGATTAGGCAGCTTTACAATACATCCATAATTAGATTAGCCCATTTTATATGGGCTTTTCTTATTTTTATACCATGGAAAACATTTCAGGAGAAAACCTACCTGCAAAAAACATAGATTTCAATGATGCCTTTCAGGTCCTGCACGGAAAAGCGCATGAGTTTGTTACCGACAAACAGGAGGAACTGCTATTGAATTTTGGATTGGAAGATTATAGCGATTATGTGCTGGATGAATCCCAAAACAGCATACAGTTTTTCCATGCAGATGGAAGTCCTTCCCTTTCATTCCAATATCTTCTGATTGGGACTTGGAACCGTTCCGAAAATACTTGGACTTGGGCTTGGGAAGCGAACCAACCTAAGCAGGAAGACTTGGAGGTGATCTTTAACTATGGAGAATTTTATGGTTTCGAGGCATTGACCACAAGAAAATGGCAAGCTACCGAAAAGCATGCCTGGGCAGTTGGGGCTATATCTGCCTACCTCCGTGGTGCAAATGGTATTTTCAAATTACCTTTTGAAAAGGTTGATAAGTTTATCCTTCTCCAAACAATCAATTGATCTTTAAAATTATTAAAGGACAAGGCATGGACAAGTCCATACTAAAGCCTTACTGCAAGTGAGGTTTAAGTGTATTCTAAGTGAGGTGTAAGTGACTTTATATACTTACACCTTACTTAGAAGTTGCCTTCAATAAACTTCCAATAGAATCCTAAACTAACCAAAACAACCCTTCCAAAGCTTCCATAAATTCCTTATTTTCGCAAACATTTGTTTTTAAGAAATGAAGCGCGCATGCAGTTAACAAAGTTAGAGATCAAGGGATTCAAAAGCTTCGGAGATAAAGTATCCATCAATTTCAATGAAGGAGTTACCGCTATTGTCGGACCCAATGGTTGTGGCAAGTCCAATGTCGTGGATGCCATCCGTTGGGTACTGGGCGAACAGAGTACCAAAACTCTTCGTTCAGAGAAAATGGAAAACATCATTTTTAATGGTACCAAGAACCGTAAACCGGCAAATCTTGCGGAAGTATCCTTGACCTTTGATAATACCAAGAATATATTGCCTACCGAATTTACCACGGTAACCATTACACGAAAGCTTTTCCGTACAGGGGAAAGTGAATACCGATTGAACGATGTAAAATGTAGGCTTAAAGATATTACCGATCTGTTTTTGGATACCGGTATCGGGGCAGACACCTACTCAATCATCGAGTTGAAGATGATCGATGAAATCATTGCCAATAAGGAAAATTCAAGAAGGAATCTTTTCGAAGAAGCTTCAGGGATTTCAAAATATAAGGTTCGGAAAAAACAGACCTTATCCAAACTGAAAGAAACGGAGGCCGATCTTTCCCGCGTGGAAGATCTGGTGTACGAAATCAATAAGAACTTAAAAAGCTTAGAGAACCAGGCCAAAAAAGCAGCTAAATACTTCAGTTTAAAGGAAGAGTATAAAGAGGCGAGCATCGGGTTGGCTTATTATAAGCTCGAAGGTTTTCATCAGGACTTGGAGCGGATCACGGAACAAGAGGGTAATCAGCAGGATGAACTGCTTAAACTCCAAAGCAAGATCACGCAGCAGGAAAGCTGTTTACAGGTGCTAAAAAAGGATATCCTTTCCAAAGAGAAGAACCTGGCTACCCAACAGAAGATCACCAATGAATATGTAAATAAAATCCGTTCCTACGAATCGGAAAAAAAGATCAAGAATGCGCAGATGCAGCATCTCCAGGAAAAGGATGCTCGGTTGAACAATGATCTGAACAACGATAAGCAACAGCTGAACCATGTACTCTATAACATCAAACGCTTGAACGAAGAACTGTTTGAGGAGCAGGGTAAACTGGAGACCATGAGCTTGGAATTGGAAACGAACAAGCAGGAAGTGGATGCCTTGAGAGGGCAGCAACAAGCTGCTAAAGGTAAATTGGATGCTTTTAATTTGGCGAGTACCCAATTGCAGAACCAGATTTATAAACTGGAAAAGGATATTGCCGTGCTTGGTATACAACGAGATGCGTTGGAACAGGAATCCTTAAGGACCAGTACCGATACCCAATCCAAGGAAAAAGAACTAAACCAGTTCAATATGGTGGTGGCAGAACTCGAAGAAAGGGTGAGCCTTCAACAGGAGCAATTTGATGTATCCATGCAGACCGAACAGGAACTACAAGGTAAGATCAGCGAGACAGAGGAGCAAATCAAGTCATGCACAGAAGAACTACATAAGGAAATCAGGATTGCAGATGCGAAGCAGAACGAATATAATCTGACCAAATCGTTGGTGGATAACCTGGAAGGATTCCCGGAATCCATCCGTTTCTTAAGAAAACATGCGGGTTGGAAACAGAAACATCCCCTATTTTCGGATATTCTATTCTGTAAGGAGGATTATCGGGTAGCCATTGAAAATTATTTGGAGCCTATCATGAACCATTATGTGGTAGAATCTAAGGAAGATGCGGTACAGGCTATCCGCTTATTGTCGGAAGCTTCCCGTGGAAGAGCCAATTTCTTCGTTTTGGAGGCTATACAGGAATTGGCGAATGATCAACCTGCTTATCCGTCCGATGATCGCTTGATATCTGCCATGGAAATCATTTCGGTGGAGGAAAAATATAGACCACTTTGCAGCTTGCTGCTGCAACATGTTTTCTTGCTGAAATCCGAAACGGAGATCAACCTGGAAAGCAGTTTACCGCAGGATCAACGTATTATCCTACAACGTGAAGGAAAATACAGCAAAACCAAGTTAGGTCTAAGTGGTGGTTCGGTAGGATTGTTCGAAGGGAAAAGAATTGGACGGGCAAAGAATTTGGAAAATCTTGCCAAGGAGATCAAAACCCTCAACCAACGTATTGAAGGTTTACAGAAAACGGAAAAAGAATTAAACGATAAACTGATATCCTTTAAAGGAAGTTCGCAAAAGGAATTCATTGATGAACAGCGCATGCAATTGAATCGCTTGAACAATGAATTGATCACGGTTAAAACCAAACAGGAACAATACCTGACCTTCATTAACAACAGTCAGAACCGGAAATTGGATATTGAAGGTAAGATTCAGCAGCTTTCAATTGATCTAGAACAAGCGGAGCCTGAATTGATGCGTCTTAAAATCCAATCGGAAAATGACCAGGAAGAGCTCATGCGTCTTCAGGAATCTTTTCGGGATATTTCGGAAATCCTGACCGATAAATCCACTGTTTTCAACCAGATCAATATCAGATTCCATCAACAGCAGAGCAAGGTTTCCACCTTGAACAAGGATCTGGAATACCGCGATGCCCAACAACAGGACTATGAACAGCGGATAGCGAAAAATAGCTTGGAATATGAGCAGGTGAAGGTGGAAATGAAAGAAGCGTTGAAGTTTGTAGACCATGATGATTCCGATCTTTTGACCATGTACGAGCAGAAAGAATCCTTGGAAAAGGGATTGCAGGAAGTGGAGGAAGATTTTTATGCCTCCCGGAAGACAATCAACGATGTGGAAGAGGAAATCAGTTCTTTACGGAAATCTAAAGATATCTGTGATACCCTGATTTCGGAATTGAAGGATAAGAAAACGAGTTTACAGATTGATCTGAATTCATTGAAAGAAAGGTTGTCGGTAGAATTCAACATTAACCTTCAGGCTCTTTTGGAAGGAGAAATCCCAGAAAATAGACCGAGCTGGCCGGAATTGGAAACCAGCTGTCAGAAATTGAAGAAACAGTTGGATGATTATACCGCGATCAATCCAATGGCGAAGGAGGCTTATGATGAAATGAGCCAAAGGCATGATTTTATTCAGAAGGAAAAAACCGATCTGTTGGAAGCGAAGGCTTCCTTAATGAGTACAATCATGGAAATTGATCAGACGGCAAATGATAAGTTCATGTATGCTTTTAATACGGTGCGTGAGAATTTTATCCAGGTGTTCCGGTCTTTATTTAATGAAGAGGATTCCTGTGATATTGTGTTGAGCGACCCGAATAATCCGTTGGAATCGGATATAGATATTATCGCTCGGCCTAAAGGTAAAAGACCATTGTCGATCAATCAATTGTCTGGAGGGGAAAAAACCTTGACTTCTACAGCCTTATTGTTTTCCTTGTACCTATTGAAACCTGCCCCTTTCTGTATTTTTGATGAGGTGGATGCGCCATTGGATGATACGAACATTGATAAGTTCAATAACATTATCAGGGAGTTTTCGAACCAATCACAATTTATTGTGGTTTCGCATAATAAACGGACCATTGCAAGTACGGATATTATTTATGGGGTGACCATGGTGGAACAAGGGGTTTCGAGAGTGGTTGCTGTGGATTTAAGGGATGTAGCTTAACTTCGCGATTGGGGAATTCTCGTCATTGCGGAATTCCCGTCATTGCGAAATCCCCGTCATTGCGAGGAGGCACGACGAAGCAATCTTCATGCATGTCATGGTGAGCGTAGTCGAACCATCTGTTCGGATACAACCGTACAGATCCTTCGACTTCGCTCACCATGAAAAAAAACTACCCTCCCCACGTCAAAAAGATCATCAATCCTTCAATGTTCTCTCGAACAATTTAAAGATCCTCTTATACTCATCCGTCCAGCTACTTGGCGTCACAAAACCATGGTCTTCCACGGGATAAACCGCCAAATCCCAATTATCCTTGCCCAACTCAATCAACCGCTGGTTCAATCGCACAATATCCTGGAACTGCACATTCACATCCACCATCCCGTGCAACATCAATAAATTCCCCTTTAACCCCTCTGCAAAATAAATCGGAGAGCTCCGTTTGAATGCAATAGGATCCTCCACAGGCGTATTTAAAATATTTGCTGTATACCCATGGTTATAATGTGCCCAATCGGTCACAGATCGAAGCGCTGCGCCAGATTTGAACTTATCAGCCTCCGTAAACAAAGCCATTAGCGTAATAAATCCACCATAAGAACCGCCATAGATTCCCACATTAGCCGGATTTACCCCATAATTTTCCACCAAATAATTCACGCCATCCACTTGATCCGTTAAATCCTTACCTCCCATATGCCGATAAATTCCCGTACGATGATTTCTGCCATAACCAGAACTTGCGGTATAGTCAATATCTATTACCGTATAACCATGATCCGCTAACAGATTATTGAACATATATTCGCGGAAATATTGGCTCCACCAATAATGTACATTTTGAAGATATCCCGCACCATGCACAAAAACAACAGCTGGTTTATTCGGATGAGGTTTTTTAGTTGGGTATACCCTCGCATACACATCATATCCATGTCTATTTTTGAATTTAACCATATCCGGCTCCCTCCAGGCATAACTATCAAATTCAGCCGTTGTCGACTTTGTCACTTGCTTGGCGGCAACCTTTGGGTTGTTGGGCTGCATATACAATTCCCAAGGCTTGTTCATGCTAGAATAATTGATCGCTAACCATTTCTCATCTGGAGATAATGATACTTCATTCCCACCTTTCATTTGAGTAATCTGCGTCAATTCTCCACCAACAACGTTCAAGGTATAAAAATGTGTTATCCCAGGATGTTCCTTATTACCAGAAATATAAAAAGACTTCTTATCCTTAGATAATTGCACCGACTGAACTTCCCAATTCCCAGAAGTCAACTGTTTCTTTTGGTTGTTCAATAGATCATAAGTATACAAGTGGGAATAGCCACTCGCTTCACTCTGGAAATAAAAAGTATGGCCATTTATCCAGCGTACATCGCGCCCTATGCCAGGGCCAGAAATCCATGCATNNCATCATCATGCTGCCTATCCAATACCGTTAACTTCCCAGTTGATGGATCCACCTGTAAGATCCAGAAATCCTTATTATCCTGCGATTTGGCGGTAATGACTCCATATTTTCCATCAGGCGACCAGGAAGTGATTCCCCAATTCACCGCCCTATCTTTGTTTGATTCCTTTAGTTTTGCCAAGCGTTCTGGATAATCCGAAAGATAAGCTGGAAGATCCTTGATGCCGGTAATGTCTGCTGATTTAATTTCCAACACGGTATCCCGATCCAATTGGTAGAGGAAAGAACGATATTGGGTCAAGGCATTTCCCACTTTAGTCCTCATATTCAGATCCTCTACATAACCCGAGCGGGTGATGAAATCAGGAACAATGGTATTTCGATTTCCTTTTGCCGGATAGACCAATCGATAGTTGATCTGTTTCCCATTCGGATTAATACTACAACCAGCTAAAATACCATCGCCAATATATTGAGGTTTTAAGGTCTTTGTAGGCTTTCTACTGTTTTCTTTAGGCTTATCCTTGAATACATCAAATAGCTCCTCTTGATCCTTCTTTAACCAGTTATCCTGCTCGCTTAATCCGCTTCCCTTTCCTGGCGCTTGGCCTTTTACAAAATTGCTCAGTTGCTTGACTTGCATAGTGGAGAGGTTTAAGGCATAGAGGTTCTCATTTCTTACAAATACGAGATCATTATTGGTAAGAAACCCCAATAAAGATTCTCTTTCCAAAGTTTCGGTCAACTGAATCTCACTTTTCGATTTGGGTTTTACAAGATATAAGTCGCCATTCCTTTCATAGGCCTTTAAGCTGGCATCTTGGTTGAAAACATAATTTGGAGCGATATCGCGTTCTGCAATACTGTCTGTACTGGGTTCATATTGCTGTTTTTTCACATCCCAACGGAATACTTCCGATTCGTTTTTATTATTGGGGTTCCAATCGAAATAGAGGTATCTACTATCAGCAGACCAACGATAATTACTGGGTGCAGTACCCATCCATTTCGGATCACGCATGATCTTCTCGACCGTTAGAGGCGCCAATTGCGCATAAACTTGGGAAATAGGAGCGATAAAAAACAGGGATAAATAAAGGTTAATTTTACGCATACGATGAATCTTGGGTTGTTAGGCAATTATACGAGATAATTCAGAAAAACAAAGGGTTGTTCAAGCAATTTGAACAACCCTTTATATTAAAGTTACAAATGGGTAACTACAATTTTTTCACACGGATATTACGAAGGAATACTTCGGTACCATGGCCCAAGAAACCGATATGACCGGCTTTATTGGACAATCCAGGATGATTCTTCTTGTCCGCCGTACCATTTTTGCTGGCAGCAGCCAAATCACCATCCACAATCACTTTCCCATTCACGGTCACTTTGATCTTGTTTCCTTGAACACGGATTTCTTCGGTATTCCATTCACCAACTGGATTTAAGGACCCGCGTTTCGCAGCGATGATACCATAAACCGATCCATGGTATTGGTATGGTTGAAGGTTTTTATATACCTCTGCCCCATCGTCCAAGATCTGGATTTCCATTCCTGCATAGGCAGCATCACCTTCTAAAGGCGTTCGGATACCTACGCCATTGTTGGCTCCTGGCGTCAATTTGAATTCAAAACGATATACGAAGTCACCGTATTGCTCTTTGGTATAAAGGTTCTTACCGAATTTAGCGGTAGGGTTTGAGCGGATATAACCTTCCGGTGTAATTTCGTAAGCCGGAGTTGCTGTCCACTTATCTAAATTTGTTCCATCGAACAACATTTCGAAACCTTCGTTCTTTTCTTGATCGTTTAGGGTATAGACTTCTTTACGTGCTAGTTCTTTGATGTAGATATCGCGGTACCATACGCGAGAACCATGTGCCTGAAGTTCGATCTGTTCGGTTGGGAAAATCGATTGATTTCTGTCCCAGTAGTTTTCCAAAGGAACATTGTCCACTACCAATTGACCATTCAACCAAACCGTTACATTTTCTCCCACCATGCGGATTTTAAACGTATTCCATTCACCCAACGCATTATCTGCAACAATTAAAGGATCTTTTCCACCTTTATTGTTGTTATATAGTCCACCGGAACCCACTTGCGCTCCAACATTGGTACGCGAGATGTCCCAGATCTGAACCTGTGGCGTTCCTCTTAAATAAACCCCAGCATCTGGTTCTTTTCCCTTTGGATCCAATTTCCAATCCACCAACATTTCAAAATCGCCATATTGCTTAACAGAAGCAATATTATCGCCATGTCCTGAGAAAACAAGGTCTCCATCGATAGCCGACCAGCTTTCGCGCATCTTCTTATCCGCTTCTGCTTGTTTGGTTGCTAATTCTGCCTTGGATAATTTAGCTCTAGAGATCGGATTTCCAACAAGTCCCTTCCAACCTGTCAGGTCCTTTCCATTGAACATGGAAACAAACCCTTCACCTTGAGGCATTTCCGCCAAATGGCGTACTACGGCTTCTTTCAGGTAGGAGCTTTCACTTCCGGTCAATTTTCCGGCAGCCTTCTCCAAAATACTGCGTACTTCCTTACCTACGAAAGATTTATTATCCATAGCCACATTCATAGCTACGTTGGATGCCGTCTCCCCTAGATCCTTGTCGTCCATATATGGAACAGCAAACATCAAGGCTTGGTAAGTTCCTGTGGATTGCAGGTTGCTCAATGCCGATTTTTTCTGGGCAGGAGTTTGTGCAATTTCAAAGGCATCTTTTAGGAACAAGGTTTTCTGCTCTGGGGTGATCTTACTGGCATTGATCTGTTTGATCAAGCCCGTAAAAATACTGTTGAACAATTTCGCATCTTTTTCAGTTCTGGATAATTTGATCAAAGCATCCAAAGATTCTGGATTTGACCAGTTAGCCAAGGCCTGAATGGATTCTGCTTTCAATGGTCCATTGCTATTGTTGTAATTCTGTACTGCTTTAAGCGCTTCTGCACCACCCACACCAGCGAATATTGGGAAATATTTCCCTGCTGAAGGAGCAGCAGAACGAGAAATATTCGCCGCCAACTTCTGGATTTTTGCATCCTTATCCCCACTTGCGTTCAAGGCAATAATAGCTGCACGTTGAGCTGCCTTTACTTCCTCTGCATTTTCTGAATCCAACAGATTGATCAATGCTTCAAAATTATCTGGGTTCACCACATTCGGTAATGCTTTATAAGCCGCTAAACGCACATTAGCATCATTGGATTTGGTTAAGCCAAGTACAGCAGTAGCAGCATTGGCATTGCTTCTTTGCGAAAGGATATCTAAAAGTGCTAATTGGGTTTTCGTATCGGCAGTAGGTAAAGCTTTGTTTACCACATCAATGGTACCTGCATCTTTAGCCGATAGGATCAAGGTTTTGATAGCCTTGGTTTCCGCTTCGGAAGCAGCAGATAACTTGGAAATCAGAAATGCGGTATTGGTTCCTTTGGAAAGTACAGCCAAAGCATTCAAGGCTGCAATCTTAGCTTCCTCATCCTTAAGACTGTTATAATTTTTCTCGATGGTCGAGATGGTAGAAGCAGCATCTTTTGTGGCTAAGAAATTCAGAACAGCTTCTTGGTTATCCGCATCTAAAGCTCTAAGAGAAGCGGCTAATTTTTTCAGGTCGCCTGCAGAAGCTTCATCCGCCAATAATCCCAAGGCCACATTTCTCAGCAATTTATCATCCGAAGCTGCTAATTTGATCAGGTTCTTCTTTTGTTTATTAGGAGAAATTTCTGTCAGAATACCCAAAGCTCCAGCTTGAATCGTTGCCGATTTAGCCGCTGCAGCCTCTTGGTAAAGGGTATTTGCAAATTTCGTAGCCGCCGCATTTTCTTTCTTTGCCACTAAATTATCTGCATATTGAATCGCTAATGCAGCCGCATTTGAACGATCAAAAGCATAATTCTTCTCTTTTGCTTTTTGAAGGAAAATATTTGCTGAATTTGTCCCTGCAATATGGCTCAAAGCGGTCAATCCAGCGAATTGGAAATTATCTGAAGGATATTTCCCCAATAATTCAATGATCTTAGCTTCTGCTTCTTTGGATTCCAGGTCCCCTAAAGCCGTTACAATAGCAGTAGCAATCTTTTCGGAAGGCGCATTGGCCAAAGCATTGTTCAATGCTGCTGCAGATTCAGCCGTACGAATGCCATTCAATACCCGAGCAGCTTTCTCAGCCAAATATTCATCAGCAAGGTAAGGGACTACTTTTTCGATAGCCTCATTCTTCGCACAGTTTTTCAATAATTCCAATACATAACCTTTATTATTGGCATCTTTCAATTTATCCAATGCAGCAAGCAAACCTTGCACATAAGTTGCGCGTTGGCTATCAAAGCCTGGTTGCATCACATAAAAAGCGTATGAATTGGTCGCATATTCCACGGGTGCATTGTTTCCACCTTGTGGTTTCAAGCCCATCAATAAATTGGTTACATCATCAGCAGTAAATCCTTCCAGCTCCTTCATGGCCTGGGTAAACTTACCGATTTCTTCAGCGGGCTGTTGCGCCAATACATCAGCAATTTTGGTTGCCGAAGTACGGTTTGCAGGTTGTTGGGCATAAGCGGCAACCTGTATAAATAATAAAGCGGTTATCGTGTTAAATACTTTTTTCATGATTTCTTTTAGGTTTTAGAATGACCAAGGTCCTCTCATAGGTTGATTAATTAAGCGGTTTGCAGCTTCATCGTTTACAAACTCTTGTTTTGCAGAATCAAAGTGCAAGGTTCGGTTCAAGCGCAATGCCGCTAGGCCTAAATTCACCAAAGTACATGAATAATAACCATTTTCTTCGTTCAGTGCGAACTTCTGACGCGTGCGTACGGCTTCCACAAAATCCGTCATCTGTGGAGCAGGATCTGGGTATTGGGCTAATTTACGCTCCATGTCAGCGATATCGGATTGGAATCCGCGGTATAGTTTACCTTGAGGTCCTTCAATATACGCTTTACCTTCCTCTGTACCGGCGCCATCTAAGATGATCTGGCAGCCATCAGCATAGGTATAGGTAATTTTTCGCCAAGTTCCTACTGCATCCGAATGTTGCTGCGGTGCATCCACTTCCACTTTGATCGGGCTTTCATTGTCCTTACCTAGGAAATATTGAACAGGATCTAAATAATGTTGTCCCATATCACCAAGACCGCCACCATCATAATCCCAGTAGCCACGGAATGTCGTATGAACACGGTGTGCACTGTACGGTTTATAAGGTGCTGGACCTAACCACATATCGTAATCCAATTCTTTAGGAACTTGTTGAACCGGAAGGTTCTCTTTTCCTACCCAATAAAATTTCCAGTCAAAACCGGTGTGTTTACTGATCGTTACTTTCAAAGGCCAACCCAACATACCCGTATCCACTAATTTTTTGATCTTTTTAACCGGCACATTCATGCCGTAGAAATTGGCATCAAAACGGAACCATGTATTCAAACGGAAAATATTTCCATGCTGTTTTACAGCCTCTTTCACTTTTTTACCTTCACCAATGGTTCTGGTCATTGGCTTTTCACACCAGATATCTTTTCCTGAACGCGCAGCTTCCATGGCCATTAATCCGTGCCAGTGTGGAGGAGTTGCGATATGCACAATATCAACTTCTGGATTATTGATCAGATCACGGAAATCGTGGTGTTCCTTTATACCACCACCAAGCGCTTTCTGCGCCAATGCCAAGTGCCTGGTATCCACATCACAAATGGCAACAGTTTTTGTACCTGCATAGCCAAAATGTCCGCGGCCCATAGAACCTACCCCAATGACACCTTTGGTCAAATGATCACTCGGAGCCAGATGGCCCTTACCCAATACAAAGCGCGGTACAATTGTGAATGCCGCAGCTCCGATTAGAGATTTCTTAAGGAAATCTCTCCTAGAAGAATTTTTTGTTTCGTTCATAATATTGATGGTTCCATTGAAAAAATATACAAGTTAAAGAGACGTAAAGGGGGTTATTGATTCCCTCAATCGGTCGATCTTACCAGTATATTAGCTCATAAAAACGTTTATTGTAGATTTAGTTTACAATTCTATAAAATCTTTTCAGTAATCACTTATTTATTCAAGTCAAATCTATATTATTTTACGCCATATTCGTTGAAATACACGCCAAAAAGACAACACAACCGTTTGCGTAAATAAAATATTACTCAATTAAGTATGACATATTCCTGTTTAGTTAATAAGTAGATTTTTAAATATACTGAAATTTTAGAATTCCAACCGAAATTAGCTTTAAAAAGCTAATAAAAGGTTAAATTATCTTTCGAAACAAAAAGAAAAAAAATAAATAAGTTTAATAAAGTTGTCAAATAGCTAATAAATTCCCTATTTTTAGCTAAAACACTTATCAATGCAATCCGTGCTAACAAGAGAAGATCAACTAAACCGACTTCGGACAACAGAAAAATGGGATTTAATTATCATCGGTGGCGGGGCCACAGGTCTTGGAACTGCTGTTGATGCAGCAACCCGAGGATATAAGGTCCTATTGCTGGAGAAATATGATTTTGCCAAAGGGACATCCAGTAAGAGTACTAAATTGGTTCATGGCGGGGTTCGCTATTTAGCGAATGGAGACATTAAACTGGTTATCGGTGCCTTAAAAGAAAGAGGTCGTATCTTCAAGAATGCGCCGCATGTATCCACCGTACAATCCTTTGTTATTCCTGTATATTCTACCTTCAGCAAATTAAAGTATTTGATCGGGTTAAAGCTCTACGATTGGTTGGCAGGGAGTTTAAGGGTTGGGAATTCCATTTCCCTTTCCAAAAAAGAGGTAATTGAAAAATTACCGCATATTGCGCAGAAAGATCTTCATGGTGGAATCTTATATTATGACGGGCAATTTGATGATGCCCGATTGGCGGTGAACCTTGCCCAAACCGCTGTAGAACATGGAGCCACGGTTCTAAACTATGTGGAGGCAAAGAATTTCCGAAAAGATGAACAGGGTAAATTATCGGCAGTAATCTGCAAGGACCGGGAAACGGGCGAGGAATTTGTAGCAAAGGGAAAGGTGATTATCAATGCTACGGGAATCTTTGTGGATGATATCCTGAAATTGGATATGCCTATGCATAAGAACCTGGTTAGACCAAGCCAGGGATCCCATATTGTGATTGATCAGCAATTTTTAGATGGGAAAGATGCCTTAATGATCCCTGAAACATCGGATGGTCGGGTATTGTTTGGCGTGCCATGGCATGGAAAAGTACTGTTAGGCACAACGGATATTCCCATTGATGCGCATGAGATCGAGCCTAGACCAATGGAACAGGAGATTGAATTTATTCTAGAAACGGCTAAAAATTACCTAAGCCCTGCCCCAACACGTGCGGATATCTTAAGTATTTACGCCGGCCTACGACCTTTGGCAGCGCCTACCGGAAAAGATGGCGAAAGCACCAAAGAAATCTCCAGAGACCATAAATTGATAAAAAGTGACTCCAATCTGGTGACCATAACAGGTGGTAAATGGACCACTTACCGCAAAATGGCTGAAGAAACCGTTGATTTGGCTATTGCAGTAGCTGGATTGATCCCGGTGCCATGTAAAACGAAACAGATGCCTATTCATGGGGCCACGAAGGATCGTTATCATGGACATTGGAGCCTATATGGAAAAGACTATGCGGCTATCCAATTACTGGCCCAGGAAAATCCAGCTTGGAAAGAAGAAATTGTACCAGGATATGATTATCAGTTGGTGGAAGTGGTTTGGTCCTGTAGACATGAGTTCATCCATAAAGTGGAGGACTTCTTAGCCCGTCGATGCCGATTATTACTATTGGATGCAAAAGCATCCATCAAAGCGGCAAGAAGGGTGGCAGAAATCATGGCGGTAGAATTGAACAAACCAGGAGACTGGGTAGAGAAAGAAGTTAAAGAATACGAGGAACTAGCTTCCCGTTACTTATTATAATATAACCTTTTATAAATTACGATAATGAAAGAATACATCATTTCCTTAGACCAAGGAACAACGAGTTCTCGTGCCATTCTCTTTAACAAAAAGGGAGAGATCGTTGATATTTCCCAGAAGGAATTTCAGCAGATCTATCCAAAATCAGGCTGGGTGGAACATGATCCCCAGGAAATATGGTCGAGTCAATTGGCAGTATTTACGGAGGTATTGGCCAAATCGAAGACCAAACTGGAATCTATTAAAGGGATCGGTATCACGAACCAACGGGAAACCACTATTGTATGGAACAAAAGAACGGGTGTACCTATTTATAATGCCATTGTTTGGCAAGATCGTCGGACGGCAGACTACTGTGCGGAGCTGATCGCGAAAGGGCATTTAGATAAGGTGCAAGAGAAAACAGGATTATTGATCGACTCTTATTTCTCCGCAACAAAGATCAAATGGATCTTAGACCATGTTAAAGGAGCACGTAAGCTAGCGGAACGTAATGAGCTGGCTTTCGGTACGGTAGACAGTTGGTTGATCTGGAATCTAACCGATGGAAAGGTGCATGTAACAGATGTTTCCAATGCATCTCGCACCATGTTATATAATATCAACACCCTAGAATGGGATAAGGACTTATTGGCGCTTTTTGATATCCCGGCTTCTATCCTACCCGAAGTAAAAAGCTCTTCGGAGATCTATGGAGAAACATCCACCGAATTGGGAAGTAAATCCATTCCGATTGCGGGTATTGCGGGTGATCAGCAAGCAGCCCTATTCGGACAGATGTGCCTGAAAAAAGGGATGGCGAAGAATACCTATGGTACTGGCTGTTTCTTATTGATGAATGTAGGCAATAAGCCCGTGAAATCAGAGAATAAATTGGTCACTACGATCGGATGGAAAATAGGAAAAGATGTGGTATATGCACTGGAGGGAAGTGTATTTATTGGAGGAGCCGTTGTACAATGGCTTCGTGATGAATTAAAGATCATTAAAAAATCCAGTGATATCGAAGCCTTGGCTACGAGTGTGGAAGATACGGATGGGGTTTATCTGGTTCCTGCATTTGCCGGATTGGGTGCACCTCATTGGGATGCAAATGCCCGAGGAACCCTATTTGGAATTTCCAGAGGTACTTCTGATGCCCATATTGCGCGAGCAGCACTGGAAAGTATCGCTTATCAAACCTATGACATCCTAAAGGCCATGGAGGCAGATTCCAAAACGAAGATCAAGGAATTACGGGTAGATGGCGGAGCTACCCAGAACAATTTCCTGATCCAATTCCAAGCAGATATCTTGAACAGCACTGTGGTGAAGCCTGAAATTACGGAAACTACGGCGATGGGAGCTGCTTTTTTGGCTGGTCTCNNGAGCAGTAGGTTTTTGGAAAGATGTGAAAGAACTGGAAGAGTTATGGAAAGAAGATAAACGGATCAGCCCTAAGAAATCCAGTAAATTAAAAGAATATATTGCTTCCTGGAATAGAGCGGTAAATGCCGTTAAATATTGGTCAGATAATCCCTAAACAAAACAGATAAACCTAATATGAGTCCATTTTTAGCAGAATTAATAGGAACAGGTGTCATGATCCTTCTTGGAGGAGGTGTCGTGGCAAACGTGGTATTGAATAAGACCAAGGGAAATAACAGCGGCTGGATCGTGATCTCGACAGCTTGGGCATTGGCGGTATTTGTAGGCGTCAATATCGCGGGGCCATACAGTGGCGCGCACTTGAACAGTGCCGTAACGATCGCCAACCTAGCGATGGGTAAATTGGACCTTGCTACTTCCCTATCTTATATCGCCGCACAATTTATTGGCGCCATGTTGGGGGCTTTGGTGGTATGGTTGATGTACAAGAACCATTTTGATGAAACTGAAGATGCGGGAGCAAAACAAGCGGTTTTCTGTACCGCTCCGGCGATTCGCAACCAACCTATCAACCTGATTTCAGAGATTGTTGGCACTTTTGTATTGATCTTTACGATCCTCCATTTCCAGGATGCCAAGTTTTCGGATGATCAAGTGATTGGCTTGGGGTCTATTGGGGCGATTCCAGTAGCCTTTCTGGTTTGGGCGATAGGCCTTTCCTTAGGGGGAACTACAGGATATGCGATCAATCCGGCGCGGGATTTAGGCCCTAGGATCATGCATGCGATTTTACCGATCAGAAACAAAGCAGGATTTGATGGAGGGTATGCTTGGGTTCCGGTAATTGGTCCGATAATTGGAGCTTTATTAGCGGTAGGACTTAATTATTTGGTCCACTAACAGAAAAAATAAAACACCATGAAGAAAGGATTCTTTAAAATATTGAACCGTATCAATCAAAAAATCTTGCCGAGTTACAGCAAGAAGGATCCCTCAAAATTAAGTAAGCTACAACAGGCCGTTGTAGCTTACCGATATTTTGTATTGGTGAATTCGATGGATTAAGCCTCTACAACTGGATTGTCACCTGAATCATCTTTTAACATCTTAACCGTATTGATCGGGAATGTCACAGCTTGTTTTTCTAAGATATTCTTGATCTCTTCCCCTAATTCGTTCTTGGTTGCCCAATAATCTTCCCGTTTTGTCCATAAACGGATATTCAATGTAATTCCAGACTCTTTTAAGTCCCCTACTAACACTTCAGCTTTCGGCTTGTCCAATACACGAGATTCTTTAGCAATCGTCTGCAGGATCATTTCACGAGCTTGCTTGATATTGGTATCATAGGATATCACCAAGGAAAACTGCATTCTCCTTGCCGCAATTTTTGTAAAGTTCTTGATAACAGAGTTGGCCAAAGTACCATTAGGACTGAATACCCGGATACCATCATCATCGATCAAGGTGCTGTACAATAAATCGATACGTTCCACAGTACCGGATGATCCATTAGCACTTGAAATATAATCACCTACATCAAATGGTCTAAACAAAAGAATCAATACGCCACCTGCAAAATTTGATAGACTTCCTTGCAGGGCCATACCTACTGCCAGACCAAAAGCACCCAGTGCAGCCACAAATGAAGTGGTTTGAATACCCATCACTCCTGCTGCCGTAAGGTAAAGAAAAACATAGAGACAGATCTTAACGATGCTTTTGATGAATGTACGGATAGACATATCCACATTCCTTCTTTCAAACCTTCTATCGATTAATTTTAGGATAAAGCGAATGATGTATTTTCCAACGAATAAGATGCCTAATCCGATCAAAACCGATGGTATTGCTTGGATGGTATTATCAATTAAACGTTCTAAACTAGCCTCAATATTTACAAGTTTCATATCGTGTGATTTAATCTGAATGGCAAAATTAAAAATTATAAGCGTTTTTGCCATGTATGGGGATATTTTAAATAACTTTATCAGATGGGATTATTATATTTTGACAATAATGCGACCACAAAGTTGAATGATCGGGTTTTGGATTCCATGTTACCCTATCTGCGCGAATCCTATGGAAATGCGTCAAGTATACAGCATAAATTAGGTCGACAGGCCAATCATGCGGTTGAACGCGCTAGAAACCAGGTTTCGGAAGTTCTTTCCTGTCAAGCAAAGGAGATCTTCTTTTGCAGTGGATCTACTGAAGTTATCAACACGGTAATCAAAGGGGTTTTTCAGGCCTACCAGAAGAAAGGTAAGCATATCATTACGTGTAGGACAGAGCATAAAGCGGTATTAAGTACTTGTGCGAGTGTTGAGAAGTCTGGTGCCGAAATTGAGTTCTTGGATGCTGATGGGAATGGGTTGATTGATTTAAAAGAATTGGAAAAAAGTATCCGGGAAGATACAATTTTGGTCTGCTTAATGGCAGGGAATAATGAAACCGGTGTGCTTCATCCTATTTTAGAAATCGCGGAAATCTGTGCAAGGAAGGATGTGTTGTTTTTTTGTGATGCTACGCAATGGATCGGAAAATTGCCGTTGAATTTGGCGGAGGTTCCGATCGATATCCTATGTTTAAGTGCTCATAAATTTCATGGACCAAAAGGTTCTGGGGCTTTATTTGTGAGAAGAAAAAGCAAACCGATACAGATTCCGGCGTTGATAGTTGGTGGAAACCAAGAGCATGGATTCCGTGGGGGAACATACGCTGTTCCGCAGATTGTAGGTTTGGGGGAAGCTTTGGTTTTGGCTCAAGACCTTGATCATTCTTTGCAGAATCTTCGGGATTATTTTGAAGAAAAGATTGTGCAGGAAATTCCAGAGGTCAATATACATGGTAGAACTGCGGATCGTTTGCCAAATACATCCAATGTGCATTTTACATATGTTAGGGGATCTGAATTGATGACGAAAGTACCTGAAATCTGTATTTCATCTGGTTCAGCCTGTGTATCGGGCGATCGTGATCCATCTCATGTGTTGAAAGCGATGGGATTATCGGATGAGGAGGCTTATTGTAGTTTGAGGTTTAGTTTCAGTAGGTATAATGAATTGGCGGAGATTGATGAAGCGATTAGGCAATTGAAAAAAGCGGTGGAAGGTATTCGGAATTCATCTCCGATCTGGCAGATGTATAAGGAAGGTTTATTGTAGGTTTTTTCCTTTACTGTTTATTGGATATTGATCATAGGTTATTGTTCATCGGTTATTGTTATCAGTTATTGATCATCGGTTATTGTTATTCGGTCAATATGACAATTTTAAGATGAATGTCAAATCGGTGGAACTAATAAATTGATTAACTTTGTGTTTTAAAAAAAGGATTAAAAGATGGTTACCATAACAGATAAAGCAAAAGAAAGAGTAGCACAGATCATGAGTGATGAGAATTATGATTCGAGTTATTTTGTGAGAGTAGCGGTAGAAAGTGGAGGATGCTCTGGGTTATCCTATAAGCTTCATTTTGATAATGAGGAGAAAAAAGGCGATCAGTTTTTTGAGGATAATGGAGTGAAGATTTGTTTGGATATTAAATCATATTTGTATCTGGCCGGAACGGAATTGGATTATTCGGATGGTTTGAATGGAAAGGGTTTTGAGTTCCATAATCCGAATGCATCCAGAACCTGCGCTTGCGGAGAAAGTTTTTCGGTATAAGAAGGATGATGTTTAGAACTTCGCTTCATTGCGAAGAACTTTAGGCGAAATTGCGAGCCTTGCGTCATTGAGAGTTCCGCGTCATTGCGAGTTCCGCGTCATTGCAGCCCTGCGTCATTGCGAGGANNAAAGATTGCTTAGTTCCTCGCAATGACGGATTATCTCCTCGCAATGACGCGGAGTTAATAATCAACCTACTTACCATCCCATATCGCGCCATCCCTTCCGCTTGGTTATTATGCTTTAAATATTGATCATAAAACAATCCAGATACATCGGAAATCCATCCAGTATACCTTTTCCAATACTCCTGCTCCTCTTTTAAATCTGCCAACACCTTCTCCGACAGCCTCTCCTTATACCTTTCAAACAACCCCTTATCCACCAAATAAAGCGAATTCAGCAAATACCTCACACTCTCATAATACGCTGCATAACTATAAAAAGGATTCTGATGATCCTTTAATTTCACATAAGCAATAAAATTACATTCATCCTCAAAACCGATCCCCATTTGATGCGCCAATTCATGGCTCACCGTAAATGGATAACCCGCCATTGGCATCGCCCCATTAATATGTGCTTCATGCGTAAAAGGATTGAAATACCCAGACACGCCCATATAAGAAGCAAAACTATTGAACAATGGATTTTTGATCTTAACCTGTGTATGTGAAAGCATCGGAAAAACCACATCCTCCTGCATCAACCCCTCGATATCCTGATTTATTTTCGATTTATCCTGACACTTCCAATCCAAGCCATTCCTTAAAAAATTAGCCTTTTCAATATGAGCTTCCAGTACAGCTAAATGATCTTCCAAACGTACCGTATCCACTGCAATTCCCATCTGTTTACTGACTGGAATACGGTAATAATTCAAGCCCCAGGAAATATTAAAGAAAACATATAATCCCAACAAGCCAACAAGCAGCGTCAAAAAACACTTCAAACTTTCCGAAAATTGCTTTTTGAATAACCCGACAATACCTTTCCACAAAAACACCAGAAGAAAAACAACCACCCCAGCATAAAACAGATCGCCTAAACTAAAAGGAATCCAAGAGAATAGAAACTTGGGCAGGTAACTGAAAATCGGATAGAACGTTCGACTGTAATTAACTTCAATCCATTCGGGAAAGGACATTAACACATTCAACCCAATGGTCAACAATACCAATACGGCTAACCAAATCGATCTATTCTTAATGGCCCTCTTCCACATGTCTTAATCTTCGTTTTCGAAGTATAATTTATAATAATTCATGCCCTTATCCTCATCATAACCCTTTTCCAACAGTTCCCTTTTGCCATGCACATAAATATGGAAGTTCTTATCCAACTTTAAAACAGACTTATAACTACTTGCCATTTTCTTTACGGCATTTCCTGCAATATCAAAATTAGATTGAAAAGGCGTTTCAAATTCATCCTCAAAAGATTGCTTGTAATCCTTGAATAAACTGATGGCCTCTGGATTGGAGATTACCTCTTCATTAAATTCCTGTTCATCAAAGGTTTCCTTGGATTTGAAGTAATTCATGGATCGATTCAACAAATCAATCTTATCCGCTTTATCCATATCAAAAACCTCATCAATTTTCTCATTGACAAAGTTTTTATAAACCTTCATCAGGTTGCCGGTCTGTTGGAAATTATCGTTACGGGTTTTGATCTTCAGAAAATCATCCTTCCAGTATACCGCTTCGGAGCCATTGGTTTGGTCAAGACATAAGACCTTATAGCCCTCTTCATGCTCGGTATTAATGATTACTACCCCTTTATCCAATTTATTGATATTGATAGCCTGTTGCTCATAACTTACGTTCAGGCCATCCTGCTGCGGAAACACTTTCAAATACGCCTCTTTATTTTCTGACTTAAAGATACCGATGGCCTGATGCTCCTCGCCTTCCATTTGCACATTATCTAAGGCTACGACATATAATTCGCCCGATTTGATCTTTGGATGTTCGGTTACTTCAAATAAGAATTTGGCAATGGCATGCGAAAAATCCAAAAAGGAAATCTTTTTATCGAACCATTGTTTCGAAAAATAATAGAGTTCATTCAGTTCCAATTCATCATTGGGATGGTAAAAGCGATAGACTTCATTTGCCTTGGCAAAGGGACGCATGAAATATTGCATCAAAAGATCGGTCAAGACCTCATCAGATTGCAGATCAATCTCGTTATCAGATAGGGTATAAAATTCATCTTGGGCTTTATTACCCACATGATGTATGATTAAATGTTCAAAATTTGCGTCTTGGTGAAAAAACATAATACTAATTTATAAATCAAAAACATCAATTGCACTACGGTAGGTGTTCACATGTGCATTGACAATATCCTTAATCTGGGGCGAATAACCTCCCCCCATACTTACTTCTACTGGAATACCCCTTTCCTTACAGCATTGGAAGACCCTCATATCGCGCTGTTTGCATCCTATAGGACTTAAATTAAACTTACCTAGTTTATCAGTGGCAAGTACATCCACGCCAGCTTGATAGAATACAAAATCCGGCTCTGCAAAATCCAGCACCTTCTCCAAGGCTTTAAATAAGATCTCTAAATAAGCACTATCATCGATTCCATCGGTTAAAGCAAGGTCAAAATGTGATTTTTCTTTTTTAAAAGGGAAGTTCTTCTCCCCATGGATGGAAAAGGTGATGATATCTGGATGATCCTCGAAAATATGGGCTGTTCCATTTCCCTGGTGTACATCCAAATCAATGATCAGGATTTTCTTCGCCAATTTATGTTCATATAAATAGGCCGCAGCTACCGCCTGATCGTTCAGCAAACAGAAGCCTTCGCCAAAATCCTTTCCAGCATGATGGGTACCCCCTGCGGTCTTGAAAGCTACACCATATTTAAACGCTTCTTCGCAAGCCTTGATCGTTCCATCTAGGAGATAAAGCTCCCGATCCACCAAACTTTTTGACATGGGGAATCCTATCCTCCTCACCATCTTGGGATCCAATCGAAGATCCAGGAGATCATCTACATAGGCTTTATCATGTGCAAGATAGACGGTTTCCCGATCCACGAGTGCTGGTTCAAAAAAACTTTCCTTATTTACTACCCCTTCGTGGAGTAATTGGGCAGGGATCAATTCATATTTTAGCATTGGAAATCGATGTCCCTCAGGCAATGGATGGATGTATGCGGTATGGTGGGCGATTTTTAACAAAGCTGAAAATTTGTAACGAAGATATGCATTCCTTTTTTAAAATTTGATTATCTTTAATAGGTCGGTGACAGCTTCCAAAGCTAAATAGACTGACAATAACCAGTATAAACAATCAAAAAAGGAGATGGCTTATGTTCAATCGTAAAAACCAGCCTACATCAAATTCGCAGGACAATACGCCTGGAAAGCATCCATTTATAAAAAGGTTTCAGGTTAAAACTACCTTGGATCCCAAACAAGAATTACTTAAAAAAGTAATTCAGGATCTTAAGGAACGGAATTTTGTTTTCAGTTTTAATTAATATATAAAACAGAAACAGGGCTTTAACTGTTATTTGCATATACAGCAACGTTAGTTTTAACTTAATAGGTAGCAGCTATGGCAATTGACATTAATGCATTATTGGACGCTGAAATCGTTCGTACGGAAGAGGATTCCATGACACAAAGTCTTGTAGTGACCTTATTGGTAGATAGTGAATTAGGCGACCATGCGCAGGAGAAAAAGTTCCGATTTGACCATGTTACCCATTATTCCCGTTCAGACATCCCTTATGAGGGCTACCCGGTCATCTTAGAAGTATCGGAAGTGGTGCCAGAAATCGATAAGACTTTTGATGTGGATCATAGTCGGAAAAGGTTCAAGATCGATACCACCTCCGGCATCGTGGTCCTTGAATTTGAGCGTTGTGAGGAAATTGAGGCTTAATCAGGATTAATTCCTAATTTTACATCTCGTGTATATCAACATCCATACCCATCATCCCTATGCAGACAGTAGGCATCTGGAAATTCCAAATGTGATTGTTTCGAAGGATTACCTGACGCAGACCCCATGTTGCGCAGGCATTCATCCTTGGTATATCGATGAAAACTTCGAGAAACAATTTGATGCGCTAAAAATCTATGTGGCCAAGGAAGGCGTTATTGCTGTAGGCGAATGTGGCTTGGATAAAATGAACGGACCATCACTTGAACGGCAAACAATGGCCTTTGAACGGCAAATTGAATTGGCCATAGAAGTGCAAAAACCCTTGGTAATTCATTGCGTACGGTCCTATTCCGAAGTATTGACCTCATTGATGCGTTTAAAAACAGATGTTCCCGTTGTTTTCCATGGTTTCGCAAAGAATTGGGAACTCGCAAAAAGCCTGTTGCACCATGGTTATTACCTATCCCTCGGTCCCTTGATCTTAAAAGGGCAGCATGATGACCTGATACAAAACATCCCTTTAGACCGTTTATTCTTAGAAACAGACGATAAACAGGCTAAAATCTCCGATATTTATGCTTATTTTTGCCACGCTCGAAAAGTGGACAAGAAAGAATTGGAAGAGCAGATTACAAAAAATTTCACGGAGGTTTTTAACTATAGTATATAATTCATGATGGATTTATCTTGGCTTTCCCGGACCGAAGCATTGGTTGGTCGGGAAGCATTAGAGAAATTGGCAAATTCCCATGTTATGGTATTGGGTTTAGGAGGTGTTGGTTCGTTTGCAGCCGAATTTTTATGTCGTTCTGGCGTTGGAAAAATGACCATTATCGACGCAGATACGGTAGATCCCAGCAATAGGAACAGGCAATTGCCGGCATTGGCGATCAATCATGGCGAGCCAAAAGCACAGATCATGAAAGAGCGGTTATTGGCCATTAACCCCGAGTTGAAATTGAATGTTATCCAAGAATTCATCCTTCCGCAAAGTATTCCCGGATTATTAGAACTGAAACCTGATTATTGTGTGGAGGCTATTGATAGTATCACACCGAAGTTATTTTTTATTCGTTTGGCGTTGGATGCAAAGATTCCATTTGTCAGTTCCATGGGTGCTGGCGGAAAATTGGATCCTACAAAATTGAAGATATCGGATATTGGAAAGACCTATAACTGTAAGTTGGCCCAGCACATCAGAAAGAAACTGAAAAAACACGGGATCAAGAAGGGCGTGAAAGTAGTTTTTTCAACGGAACTTCCGGATAAGGAATCGTTGTTGTATACGGATGGAAGTAATTTCAAGAAATCGGCGTATGGAACGATGTCTTATTTGCCTGCCGCATTTGGTGGGGCCTTGGCATCGGTTGCCATTCAGGATTTGATGAAATCCTAAATGGCAAATAAAACCTACCTCACCTCTCCTACTACGACTTTTAACATATCATCAAATCCCAGATATTGTTGGGCAAGATCCTGCACCTGATCTGGGGTAATATGTTTAATTATCTCTGTATAATTATGGTAATAACTCAGATCCAGTCCGGAAAAGAATACAGACTTGAACTTATCCACATGGGAGAAAATAGATTCCAAGCTTCCCAACATACTCCCCAACATGTAATTCCGCACCAATTCCATTTCCTTTTCAGAAGCCTTTTCCTGTTGGAGCTTTTCTATTTCCTTTTGAATCTCTGCAAGTGTAGCTTTGGTATAATCCGTTCCTACATCTGTAGAAATACTTAAAAATCCGGCATGGTTCAAATTGGCGAGCATGGAACCGATACTATACGTATAGCCCTTGTCCTCACGGATATTCCCCATCAACCGAGAGCCAAAATATCCGCCGAACATCGTGTTCACAAACTGTAGAGCGGGATAATCTGGATGCGTACGTTGGATGGATACTTTTCCCAATCGGATACTAGACTGCATGGCATCCGGTTTTTGGATAACCTGCAGATCTACCAGCTGACTTCCTTCGCTCTGAAATGGGGTATATTCCAACGATTCGATACCATTCCATTGGTTTTCAAAATAATTGCGGAAAAGATCCAATGTTTCCTCCGATATATTACCGGACAAGAACAACACCCCGTTCTGAGGTTGGATCTGTTTTTTGTACAATTGGGTAAGATCTGAACGGGTCAAGCCATCCAATATTCCCTCGGTTACGGATCGACCATACCTGGTATTCCCAAAAAGCTGATGATAAAAAGCCCTACGCGCAACAAAATCAGATTTCTCCAAGGAAATCTGTAGACTCTGCTTATTGTTACGGATGTAGGTATCCAATTCCTTTTGAGGAATCTGTGCGGCTGTCAACACCTCATGCACCACCGGTAAAACCGAATGTACGTGCTTGTTGAGTGTATAAAGCGTTAATGCATTATGATCATAACTAAATTCAGGAACCAAATAAGCACCATAAAAATCAATCTGCGATGCAATCTCTGCAGAACTCAATTTAATTGTCCCTTCCTTCAACATGGAACTCAGGGCAGAATTCCTGGTTGGATTCTCTGGATTCTCAAACAGGTTCTTGAAAACAAACTCTGCTTTCAACAATTCCTGTTCAGGCGCGTGAAACACAAATACCTGCAAACCGTTCTTAAAAACCAATGATTCCGGTTTCTCGATTTGGATTTCATCGATCGATTTCAATGCCGGCGGGTCAAATCTATTCAGCATATGCTCCTTTCTTTTGCGCATGATAAATTAACGTGGAGGAGTTTTCTTTTCGAAAAGTTTCCTTCGCAAAACGCTGGATATCGGTACAGCTCACCTGCATATATTTTTCTATTTCCTGATTATATAAATCGGCATTTCCCAAAAGTTCATAAAAGGAAAGGTTCATGGCCTTATCCAAAATGGACAATTCGGCAAAACGCATGGTCGATTCTACTTTGTTCTTCACTTTGGTCAATTCGTCTTCCGAGATGGATTCATTGGATAAAGCTTCCAATTCCTGCCAAAGCGCAGTTTCCGCTTCTTCCGTGCTAACAGCCTCATGGGGTTTGCCCTCCACTACGATCAGGTTATTATCAATACTTCCCAGCACATAGGCATTCACTTCGGAAAACAGATGCCTTTCCTTCACCAACCTACGGTATAGTCTTGCTGAAGTGCCGCGCGATAACACATCGGTCAACAAATCAGCAATATAATAATCATCATGTAAACGATCGACCGTATGGAAAGCCATATAAACCGCATCCACCGGAACAGCAGCATTCACTTCCAGTTTTCGGGGTGCTAATTGGCGTGGCTCCTGTGGGATATTTCGCAGATTGGGCTCTGAAGCAGGAATATCACCGAACCATTTTTCGGTTAATTGTTTAACCTCTTCTAACTTTACATTTCCGGTTATGGCCATGATGGCATTGTTAGGCGCATAAAATTTCTTGAAAAATGCTTTCACATCCTCCATTTTTGCCTCTTCAATATGCTTGATTTCCTTGCCTATGGTTGCCCATTTGTAAGGGTGAACCTGATAGGCCAATTCGCGAAGTCTCAACCAAACATCACCGTAGGGTTGGTTCAGATAACGTTGTTTGAACTCTTCAATAACCACATTTCGCTGCACCTCCAAACCCTGCTCATTAAAAGCAAGTCCCATCATCCGATCAGACTCCAACCAAAAAGCCGTTTCAAGGTTATTTGCGGGCAGCGTGATGTAATAATTGGTAATATCGTTTGAGGTAAAGGCATTATTCTCACCTCCTACCCGTTGTAATGGTTGATCATAACTTGGGATATGAACCGATCCACTGAACATCAGGTGTTCGAACAGATGGGCAAACCCTGTTTTGTCTTCTTGTTCATCCCGAGCACCGACATCATATAGGATGTTCATGCATGCCATGGAACTGTGAGGATCTTCGTGTACCAAGACCCGCAATCCATTCGGTAGAACGAACTTTTCGTATTTTATCATTTATGTTTTTTTATCCAACCCAGTTAATGCCCTTTTTCAATAGACCAAGGGTTTTCTCTTCTTTCGAATCTGGTTGGGTCTGAAAATTATAGAACCAGTTTGCCTGTTCCGGCAGGCTCATGAGGATAGACTCAATCCTTCCATTGGTTTCCAAACCAAATTTCGTCCCAGAATCATATACGAGATTGAATTCCACGTATCTTCCCCGACGTAACAATTGCCAGTCTTTCTCTTCTTTGGTAAAGGATTTATTGCGATTTCTATTGACGATTTCAGTGTAGATTTTTGGGAACAATCGACCTAAGGCACAAGAAAAATCAAAAATTTCCTCCATGGAAACACCAGCTTTTTCGGGAGTTAACTTATCATAGAATATCCCTCCAATCCCTCTGGTTTCGTTTCTGTGTTTAATATAGAAATAATTATCCGCCCAGGTTTTGAATTCCTCATAAAAATGAGCAGAATATTGATCACAAACGGCTTTCAATGCCAGATGGAAATCCTTAGCATCTTCTTCGATGACGTAATGAGGCGTTAAATCAATTCCTCCACCGAACCAACGGATGTTTTCATTGAGTTCGAAATAGCGAATATTCATATGGATAATTGGCACCCAGGGGTTATTCGGATGGATAACGATGGAAACTCCAGTAGCAAAAAATTGGTCCTCTTCTACGCCAAAAGCTTTCTTTATCGGTGCTGGCAATTCCCCATGCACTACAGAGAAATTAACTCCTCCTTTTTCGAGGATATCTCCATGTTGAATGATTCGGGTCCTACCACCTCCTCCACCATCTCTTTCCCAAAGCTCTTCTTGAAAAACAGCTTTTCCATCCAATTTTTCTAAAGCTTGTGTAATCTCCTCTTGGATCTCTTTATATTTTTCAGCAATCTGTTCTTTTGTGATCATTACGTAAGTTGTTCGGTTAATTTTTTCACCTCTAATAACGCCGGTTGGTTCTTATACAAAATATTATAAACCGTATTGCAGATCGGCATTTCCAGATGGTGTTCATGGATAATATCCTGTATACAGCCGGATGCAAAATAACCTTCCGCCACCATATTCATCTCCAATTGCGCGGACTTCACAGAATAGCCTTTTCCGATCATGTTTCCGAAGGTCCTATTTCTGCTGAATTGAGAATAAGAGGTAACCAAAAGATCGCCTAAATAGGCTGATTGATTGATTTCCCTTTGTTGTGGATCAATAACATTTACGAAATGTTCCATTTCACGAATGGCATTCGAAATCAAAACTGCCTGGAAGTTATCTCCAAATCCTAAACCATGACAGATGCCGCAGGCTAACGCATAAATATTTTTAAGTACTGCACCATATTCAACACCTAATAAATCATTGGAAACAACCGTTTTTATATAATGTGTTTGGAAATATTGGGCTATTATGGCAGAGTTTGCCGTGTTTTTCGAAGCAAAAGTCAGATAGGATAATTTTTCCAAAGCCACTTCTTCGGCATGGCAAGGTCCTCCAACGACTACAATATCTTCAAGCGCTACTTGATATTTGGTATTCAAGAATTCGCCCACGATCATTTTAATGGAAGGCACAATCCCTTTAATAGCGGAAACCACTAATTTATCTTGAAAATCTGTTGGGGTTAAATCCTTAAGCGCATCTTCTAAATAAGCGGCCGGTGTATTTAAAATAATGATATCAGAGTTTTCAAAAACCTCTTTAACCTCTTGGAAAAGATCGATCTTATCCAATTTAATTTCAACAGCGCTTAAATAGGATGGATTATGATGATAGGTTTCTATATACTCCAAATCCTCTTGCCGGCGGACCCACCAATTTATCTGTTTTTCTTGTTGGTTATCGGTCAGCATCTTGATCATGGCTGTTGCCCAACTTCCGCTACCAATAACTCCAATTTTTATCGACATCTATGTAAAATCGTTTGATGAAACAACAAAGATACCAATAATACACAAAAAAATCCTGAGGTGGGGACCTCAGGATTTCTACCAAACCAATTATTAACCTAAATTATGAAATTACTTTACTCTTTTGCTTTTCACTATTATAAACGCAAGTCTAAGGCCAATGTTATACTTGGAAGTATGGATTAACAATTTTTAACAGCTTAAAGAGCTTTTAAAAATACGAAAGCCCTGAAGCGGGGAGCTTCAGGGCTTTACTAACCAATTATTAACCTAAATTATGAAAATCGTATAGATTTCTTTAATTCAATCGTATAACGGTAGAATAGTTGCATACGTTACAACAGATATGTGTTTTAACATTTATTTAACAGATTAAAATTTATTGGTAATCTTCTGATTATTTTTCGGTGCCAAAAGAAAACCAAGCCAAGCCATTGGAAAATAAGCGAATAGCAAATCCACGATCGTGAACCAGATTGGAGAAGGCAGCATCAAAATAGTTACCAAGCCCCCTAGGAAAAAAAGAAACCCGATGACCATGGCGAAGAGCATTTTTCTGGTTGCCGCAATCCAGGCGGCAAAGAAAGCACCTGCCAACGTTCCTAAAGCATGAGCCAAGAAAGGAAAAAGAAAATGTTTGGGTTGAAAAAGATGTAAGCCCGCCTTTAATCCTTCCGTCGTGGTATTATCGACACCTTCGGGCACTGGAATTACTGAAGCAGATATACCTATAAAAAAAAAGTTTACTAAACTTCCGATTACATAACCTATTATAATCGCAAGGATATTTCTGAGAATGGGATTCATAATATAGATGATATGGTTTTTTTATTATTCACGAAGCACTCAAACGCTATCAATACAAGTCATTCACTATCAATTACTTTCAAAATTTCCAACAGCAATTCCCCAACGATAATTTAGCCATCGATATCAAAATTAACAGCGAAGCATGCTCGCAATGGTAAAATTAAATTAAAAAAATTAAAATCATGGCAAGAATTTTTAAAGGTATTTTAGGCGGATTTTCCGGCAAGGTCGGAAACATCGTTGGTAGCTCTTGGCGAGGCATTGACGTCATCAAAAGTTTACCTAAAAAAGTGAATCGTGTTCCATCGGAGAAACAAGCGGCCATCCAATTCAAGTTTGCTAAAGCAGTCTCTTTTCTCAAACCCATCACTAACATCATCAATATGGGTTATCAAGATCATTTACTAACTGATCGCACAGCGTTTAATGAAGCGTTAGGTAAATTGATGCAGATCGATATGATCGGAAATGGATTAATCAAACATTTTGATCTTTCTAAAATCGAATTGAGCAAGGGGTCATTAGATGTCCTTCATAAATTGAAAGTAGAAAGGGATGCAACGAACAACAACAACCTCAACCTAACCTGGGAAACACCTGCAGGAGAACCGAAGAAAAGAGGTGATGATCTCGTCCATCTGGTATTCTATGATCCAGCTACGAACAAATTCGTTACACCTCCCCCATTTAAACGTATGGACAAGAGCGTAAGGTTTTTATTGGAGGATGAATTGGGACTAATAGACATCAATTTATGGGTATTCGTCAGCGATGAAGACAGAAGAGAAGTGTCGAACAGCCAATTCATTCATTTGAAAAAAGTCAAGTAACCGTATTGGAAAACAGTTTAATTAATCAAAAATGAAAAAACTAATTAATCTCGTTACGGATATGGTTCAGGCTATTTTGACTGCACCCGTAAAACTTCCGGAGAAAGTGCTCAAGATTACCAAATATATATCCTTTGGATTGAGCCTGCTGAAACAACTCTTGGATCAGCAAGAGAAAGCTGGAAAGCGTAATACAATGAAGAATAAAAGAATATTCTTTTAATACCTACCGGTTTTTACCTTAAAAATGGGGCTATCGAGCAATCGGTAGCCCCTATTTCGTTTCATTATTATTAAGTAGCTTTGTTTTCCTAATACCAGAAACCGCATGAGCATACCTATTAAATATTTATTGAGTTTAGGATTAATAATGGCGATGAACAACCAGCAATTAAATGCCCAACAGACTCCTTTCGAGAAACATGGCAGTAAAAATATAACCAGTACCTATGAGGAATTGATTCCTTATTATCAACAATTAGCTTCAGGCAGGAAAGACATCAAGATTCTTGATTATGGAAAATCCGATGTTGGAAAACCCATACAATTGATCGTTCTTTCTGCAGACGGCGATTTTGATCCGAAAAGCATCCATGCAAAAGGAAAGACCGTGATGTTGATCAACAATGGTATCCATCCTGGAGAGCCGGAAGGGATAGATGCTTCGATGATGTTCATCAGAGATCTCCTTAAACAGAAGAGGCTGGATAAAGACCTGGTCCTTTGTGTCATTCCGGTCTATAATATAGCAGGGATGTTGAACCGAGGTGTATCCAGGGTTAACCAGAACGGTCCAGAAGCTTATGGATTCAGAGGGACTGCCCAACATTATGATTTGAATAGAGATTTCCTAAAGGGTGATACCCGAAACTCAAGGGTATTTCAGGAGATTTTCAACACCTGGGATCCAGATGTATTTTTTGATACCCATACCAGCAATGGTGCAGATTATCAATATACCATGACCCTGATCGAAACCCAAAAAGATAAACTGCATCCCCAATTAGCACCATTTATGCGTGAAAAATTTACGGAAGTGATGTATGCGAAAATGAAGGAAAGAGGATTCCCGATGATTCCTTACGTCAATTCTCAGGGTGAAATTCCAGAAACAGGGATTGTATCCTTTTTGGAAAGCCCGAGGTATTCTACGGGTTATGCGGCATTGCACCATACCATTGGCTACATGCCGGAAACACATATGTGGAAACCCTATGCCGATCGGGTGAAGTCGACCTACGACTTGATGGATATCCTGTATGATCAGACCCGGAAACATGGACAGGAATTACATGCCATCAGGTCTTCGATCAAAGAGGCCGTAAAACTGCAGGAGAATTTTCCAATCAATTGGAAACTCAAAACTGATATCGTCGATTCGATTGCCTTTTTAGGTTTTGAATCCGGTAAAAAGGCAAGTCAGGTAAGTGGTTTGGAGCGTTTATATTACGACCGTAAGAAACCGTTCAAGAAAAACATCCCCTATTTTACCAGTTACGAGCCATCCATTACGATCACAAAACCAAAGGCCTATATCCTACCCCAGGGTTACGATCATTTGGTCAATCTATTGCGTATTAATGGCGTGCAGATGCATGCCTTAGAAAAAGATACCCTAATGGATGTGGAAATGTACTATATCGATTCCTACAAAACCCAGAATACCCCCTACGAAGGGCATTACCCGCATCATAGTGTAGAGGTAAGTGCTAAAAAAATGCAGCGTACTTTTTACGCCGGTGATTGGTATATTGAAACCAACCAGGAAAAAAACCGGTACATCATCGAAACCTTAGAACCTCAAGCCATTGACTCCTATTTTAATTGGAATTTCTTTGATGCCATCCTATCCCAAAAGGAATATTTCTCTGCCTATATCTTTGAAGAAGAAGCGGTTGAACTATTGAAAAACGACCCTCCATTGAAAAAGGAATTTGAGGAAGCCAAGAAAGGCGATCAAAAATTAGCCGAAAGTGCGCGCATGCAGTTGGAATGGATTTATAAGCGGAGTCCTTATTATGAGGATAGCCATAACCTCTACCCTGTTGGAAGAATTTTAAAATAATTGTTTTTTCTGTTGACAAAGGGTTGTCATTATCGCCCGTAATTTTGGTTAAGAATTAAAGATACAAACATTATGAGCACAGCAACTTTTTTAAACAGAGACGAGTTTTTGAAACATTGGCAAGGCCATCGTAACCTGACTCGCAGAACGATCGAAAAATTTCCGACAGAAGAATTATTCCGTTTTAGTTTGGGTGGGATGCGTACCTACGGTGAAATGCTGAAAGAAATGTTGACTGTTTCCGTTCCGGGATTGGAAGGCATGGTTGACCGTGATGACAAACCATTCTACCATGACATCCCCGTTTCCACGAAAGACGAGGTGTTGAAATTATGGGATGAGCAAACGGAAAAGATCAATGAACTTTACGGAAAGATAAAGGATGAAGAATTCTATGAGACCTTTAATCTATTTGGCCAGTATAGAGATCAAAACAATAACAACCTTTTGTATTTCTTGGAGAATGAAATCCACCACCGGGCGCAAGGCTATGTTTATTTGAGGGCACTGGGTATTGAACCTCCTTACTTCTGGGAAAGGTAATCAAGGAAAAAAAACAACGTGTAATATAAAAAGAAAGGCTTCCCTTTAAAATGGGAAGCCTTTTTGATTTGATATATTGAAGAAAAACTATTTGTTTTTGAATACGGAATTTACTTCTTTCACTGACCATCCGTTTTTACCTTGGATCATGGTCACATAATCTGTCCGGGTAAATTTTTCGAAATCCAAGGTTACTTTTGCTAAACTGTAGTTATCTGATTTTTCCAACATCTGGTAATCTACCTCACATTGGTAAGTAATACCGTCAAGATTTTTCAGGTGTTTGATGTAGGCCGATTTTCCAATTGGCTCTTGTGTAGGGTTTGATTGCGTGCGTTGGGTAAAGCTGTTGTCGAATAGTTGGTTCAGGTAAGTGGTCTCCCCTTTTACTGTTCCGTTGATATAAGCATCAACTACATTTTCAACGTTTGATTTGTTCAATTCCTTTTCGGAAGATTTAGGCGCTTTTCCTTCTGATGCGAATAGGCTAATGGAAGAAGTTAATAATAATCCTGCTAATGCGAAAGTTTTTACTAGAGTTGTCATGGCTTTATGTTTTTAATGTTTTTAAATATTTTATTTCTTATTTGATATCTCAAAGGTAGGTCAAGAAATAAAGCGCAGACAGGCAGAATAGGCTAATCGAGAGGAGTTCTCGGTAAAAACAGGTAAGTTTTCGGTAAAAATTCCAAAGAAATTTTTACCGATGCCAAAAACGATAGTCTAAGTGGCGGGAAATTTAAAACTTATGGCGTTCCATGTAATAGTTTAATCCGGTGGGAAGTTCCCCAGTTCACCAGATTCTCGATAAGTTCCTTGGTACTACGGCCATATTCGGTAATAGAGTATTGAACGGTTACCGGCCGCGTATCCAATTGTTCCCGTAATACCAGGTGATTTGCTTCCAGGTCCTTTAGTTCTTTGGTCAACATTTTTGCAGATATGCCGATGATCTCCCGCTGCATTTTTTTAAAGGTATTCACCTGCTTATCCCGGGTCATTAAATAATGTAAGATCAAAAGTTTCCATTTTCCACCAAGAACTTCCAAGGTATCGCGCATGGCTAAAAGATTACCGGTACATTCAGGAGGATCATTTTTTAATGTTTTCATTTTAAATTCTCTAATTGCAAATATAGGTAACATTTGTTACCTCTTTCCAGTAGGCTGTCTTATAATTTTGTCTTTTATATAAATGATAAACGAATGGTTACTATTAGTATTGGATATGTTTTGGCAGTTTTTGTGGGGATTTCATTAGGGTTGATCGGCAGTGGAGGCTCTATTCTTACCGTTCCAATTATGGTTTATATTATGGGTGTCAATCCTGTTCTGGCTACAGCTTATTCCTTATTTGTGGTCGGATCCACTTCCTTGATAGGTGGAATACAGCGTGCTCTTCAGAAAAAAGTAGACTTCAAAACCGTGTTAGTTTTTGGCATCCCATCCATTGCCGTGGTTTATTTGACACGGGCTTTTCTTTTGCCTTTAATTCCAGAAGTGTTATTTACCATAGGAAATTTTCAATTCAGCAAATCCATTGCATTAATGGTACTCTTTGCGATCGTGATGATATTCGCTTCGATTTCGATGATTCGTCCCTGCCCACATTGTAAAGATGCTGACGCTGAAAAAATAGTTTATAATTACCCCAGGATCTTATTGCAAGGTACTTTAGTAGGGATGTTAACAGGCCTTGTGGGTGCTGGAGGCGGATTCTTGATTATTCCAGCTTTAATATTATTTGCTAAAATGCCAATGAAAACAGCAGTAGGTACTTCCTTATTTATTATAGCAGCAAATTCGTTGTTGGGATTTATGGGAGTTTTGCAGGGAAAAGAAGTTATTGATTGGGGGATGCTGTTAACATTTTCCGGTTTATCCGTTCTTGGAATTTTTATTGGAATCTATCTATCTAAAAAAATTGAGGGAAATAAGCTTAAATCTGCTTTTGGATGGTTTGTGTTGGCAATGGGATGTTATATTCTTATTAAGGAATTGTTTTTATAAACGGTGTTTTGAAATAAGGAGATTAAGAGATTATTTTAGAAAGCTTCTTTAATAAATTCATATAGTTTAACGACTGTGCTCGAATAAAATAATATGATCCCCAAAAACGCAATGAACAAGCAAAGGGGGGTGTAATATTTGCTGTCATTTACTCCAAATTTTGTATTTCTATATTTTTTAAATAGACCTACATATCGGAAATCCCCAATCGCCCGAAGTAGGAAAATACCGATGATTGCCAGAATGCCATATTTACATATATTATCAACCCATATGGGAAGGTTATGATCTATTATATTTAAAAGTATGATCAACGCAAAACCTAAAAGACCTAGTGCAACTATTAGGGTTGGTACTGGGCCGGGCATTATAGGTTTTATGTTGTCGTCTTTTGTTGGGAAAACGGCTGAACTCCCCCATCTCCCTCCGAACGCCCAATAAATATGTAGTCCTGAAATAAATAAGAAGATGAGGATCAGGATAATGGACGAAACATAATACAGGAAATACACCATAGGTTTTATATGTTTTGTGAGATCTTATTGAAAGATACTAAAATTTGGCATAAAAAAAGCCGGAATCAAAGATTCCGGCTTTAAAAGCAGTACGCCAATTAGGGTTCGAACCTAAGACCTACGGTTTAGAAAACCGTTGCTCTATCCAGCTGAGCTATTGGCGCTGATTTTGTAATGCAAAAGTAGCTCTTTACAGTTTAAATGCAAAATAAATTGTCTTTTTTTTGGTAGGAGCTGTTTAACTGATTGCATCACAATTACATATTTTTTTGTTTTATAGCCATATTTTAAATAATTGCGTTGTCTTGGTTGGATTTTTAGCTATGGTTTCTCCAATTGTGGAAAAATTAAAAAGATATTTCATTTTTTAATAAGCTAAAAATCAGCTCTATTAAGCCAAAATCGAACATTATTGGATTATTAATTTCATTTTTTGTTTGGAGAATAAGTCAGAATTTGTACTTTTGTCGCGGAGAGTTGNNTCGAATCCCTCACTCTCCGCAAAATAGAGCAACCGTAAAAAGTTGCTCTTTTTCGTATATCCATATCTCAATCCAATATGGAAAAGTCTTTTAACTTGGCTTATATTTTTATTGTTCACTTCGGTGTAAAAGCATACTGAAAGTATACTAAAAGTATGTAAAATGTATTGTTTATATACTTTTCCCATACTTTAACCCAACTTTAAGCCTACTTAAACCCCGATTACATCCATAATTCAAACATATATTGAAGTCATAGCATAGAAACAAGTTCAAGAAAATGTACAATAAACGTTATGATTGATTAATCTTAAGTATTAAATCATAGATTGCTTCTAAAGGATATCAAATATTAATATTTATTAATTTCCCCAATTTTAAGGTTTCCCGTATTATAATCTTAATGGCAAGATTTATCTTTGTATTTTGCACAATCTATGATCAAACGACTTATAAACCACACTTATATTGCCTTTTTAGGATTAATGATATTGGTTTCTTGTACTTCGAGGAGTGCAGAGAATGCCAAACGTCGAGAAGCACAATCTGAAAGCTTCACATTTGTCTCAAACGAACAAAGAGGAATTCAAAAAGACACTTATTATCAGGTAATAAAGGTGGTGGATGGAGATACATTCTGGATTGATAATTTGCAACCTGGAGGATTAAAAATTCGCTTTATCGGAATCGATGCTCCAGAAAGCCGTAATGCCTTCAAAAAGAAAAAGCAATTTTATGGCAAGGAATCCAAAGAATTCTTAACAAGCTTATTGAAAGATCAAAAAGTAAGATTGGAATTTGATGTGGATTCACTAGATCCATTTAAACGAACCTTAGCCTACGTTTATTTGGAAAATGGAGAAATGGTTAATGAACTAATTGTTAAGTCCGGAAATGGCATCTTAATGACCGTAGCGCCAAATATAAAGTATGAAGAACTTTTTGTGAAGGCACAGGACTATGCTAGAGAAAATAAACTTGGATTGTGGGGTGAAGATTTAAGGGAGGAATAATGAATATAAGGAACCTTAAAATTATTCTTATTATAGGTCTTATATTAGCTGTTTTTCCAATGCCTTATGGTTATTTCAGTATTCTGAGGATATATGCAGTTATTGTTTTTGCCTTATTATTGTTTCAAATTCCAAGCAAAAAACAGAATAGTAGAAACTGGAATTTCATTTTGTACATTGCCTTGATTATACTCTTTCAACCATTAATTAAGTTTCCTATTGGTAGAACTTTATGGAATATTATAGATATGGCAGTAGCAATTTGGATGCTAATTACTTTGAATAAAAAGAAATAAGAGATTATATATTTTTCGTGTTAAAATATCTAGAAAAATAAAAAAGCTGCCCTCGAGCAGCCTTTATTTATTATTTTAGAATTATTTTTTAATTTGAAAGTTCTTGATTAGATATCTTAGGTACAACTTGAACAATAAACCTTTGGTTTGCTTCTTCTATTTTAGTTCTACCTACTCCGCCCCATCCATTTCCTGATAATTGAAGATCAATTAATCCTTGATATTTAGGATCTTCAAGATCAATTCCGTTTTTCTTCCAAAACCGCCATAATGAATAAGCTCTAGCATAAGACAATTGATATTCAGAAAAAGTTCCTGATAATGAGGTGTCAGCATCTTTTAGCTTCGATGCATATCCAGATATAATTACTAAGTAGGTAACCTTATTTTGTTGATTAGCATTTTGTTGTAATGCTTCTTCAACGACCTGATCGACAACAGATTTAAGTTTTTGACCAGCCTGCAAAATATTCCGCTCCGTGATCACATAATTCTCTAAATCAGTTGCATTAACTCCAGCTTTTCCTCGGACGAATTTCACATCAAAAGATAATAAAAATCGTTTATAGCCTTCATCATAATTAAATAATGTACTATCTTGTTTTAAAGGTTTAAGAGATTCTTCTACTTCCCGATATACACGTAATTGTTCTTCTTTTGCTTTTATTTCATTCAAATTATTTACATAGGTAACGACGAACAGCACCAATACGATAAAAAACAAACTTGTCATTAAGTCCGAAAAGCTGACCCAGAAAACAGAATTACCTGATTTTTTACTCATTTATTAATTTCCTCCAAAAAGCTTTTTGAATACACTTCGCTTATTACCTTTTTCAATTTCCCCTTGAACATTTCTTACTACTGTTAAGATTTCTTGGGAATTAATAACAGCTTTTTCCGCGTTTGCGTCTTTTAATTCCCTCTTTTCAATAATTCTCTTCAACTCTTCCATTAAATGCTGTAAAGAAGTGATCTTGTCATTACCAGCTTTCTCTTGTTGAATATGGATATCGATATATTCCTTCATTTCAAAGAGAACATCTAGTTTGGAAAGTTCTTTTAAAAGTTCCAGATTATCCAACTTATCCATATTTTCAAGCAAATCAAGTTTGTCAAACTTGGTTTTTTTCTCCCTGTAAGCTTGAGCAAGTGTTTCATTTTCTTGATCAATGGTTGTCATAACTTTTCTGAAGGAAGATTTTAATTCGTTCTCAAATGCCTTATGCGTATCCTGCATATTATCGGTCATACCCAAAAACATTTGTGCATTTCGTTTTTCAAACCTTTCTAACTCTTGGAAGTGTTGATTTACGGAATCGATAATTTTATTAGATTCCTCTACCCTAGAATCAATTTTCTGAGCAATTCCTTCAAAATTATTTACTCTGTTCATTAGCTGGGTCAAAGCTTTGCTTAAATCAGTTGTTTCCGTCAACCTACTATTAAGAGATTCTATAAAAAGATTAAATCGATCAAATTGCGCAGTAGCGCGTTCCAATCTTGTTAATACCGTAGCATTTAATTCCATAAAATCCTTTGCATTTACCTTCTCTAGACGATCCAAAATGACATCTTGTACTTTAAGGGTTTCGTAATTTCGTTGAAATAAGTCTGAAAGGGAGCTAACATTGGTAGTGAAATCATTATTGAATAGTTGCATAGATTGTGTTAGTCGATTTATTGATGAACCAAAATCTTGACTAACAGCGGGTAATAACTCCGTTTGAATAAAGTTATAGAATTCATTTTTCCGAACCTCCATTTGCTTTTTGGCATCTTTAAATGAATTCAATCCTATAAAAGTAGTTATTCCCAGACCTAAACAACTGGAAAACATAGCTATACAAACAGCAACAAGAAAGTCTCCTAATTCTAAAGCTGCACCGGGATCAGAAACCTTGACTTTGAAAAACAAGCTTCCAAGTCCTATAATGATACCGATTAAGGTAGCCATCAATCCTAGGTAAAGTGGTTTATTGATGTTTTCCTTAATTTGATCCTCTTCAACGGAGACATTACGTTCTACCAAGTCCTTAACAATATTGAAATCAGCTATTCCACCATTGTTCTTAAATAAATAGATATTTAACGATTCTATAACTTTATCAAAATAAGTACCTGAATTGGTTCGAGGATTAATTAAAAGTATGGTTATTTCCTTAGCAAACCGCTTTCTACCCACTTCCCCATTATAGAACTTTTCATTTATATAATCCTCAATCTCTGCAAGATTTCCCTTTTTAAGAATAGATTTGTCTACATATAACTCTTCAATTTCGAAATAATCTTTGCTAGGTATGAAGTTTTTAAACTGTTTAATATCAGCAATAAGAGTTGTACCCACCTTTATTTGATAAAATACAATTGTTCCAATGATAAGGAGTTCTAATGTTAATATGTAAGTTAGTTCCATGTTAGGCTTCTAAAAATTTAATCTTTAATTTTTCTACTACGCGAAATTTTTCACCTTCTTTTTCTAAGGTGCCTTTTGAATCTTGATAGGCAATAAAAGATTTGTGGATGGAAGGATTATAGATATTTTCAGGTTCGCAAAAAGCTTTAATATATATATTATAAAAGTTTAATGCATTTGCAATTGCTTCTCTATTATTGCTATTTATATAAAATTGTGCTGTACTGTTAGTTTCTTCTATAAAATAAGGAGTTTGGTGTGTTGAACTTTTAACCTTTTCAAAATACCCTATTTCTTCATCTACTTCACATTTACCAAAAGAAATCTCATTTGACCCGTCAGATTTGGTATTATTTATTTCATCGGATAAATATTCTTCAGTTTTACTATTGTCATTAGAATTGATTATACAATTCAGTCTTTCTATTTCTACTTTTAATTCATCAATTATTAAAGTGTCGTTTCTACTTCCTTCCTTATTATCATCAATGGTGTTCTTCAGTTTATTAATTTCTTCATTTAATTTTTTATTTTCGACTTCTAATTTTGTGAAATTAATTTCTTTCTCCCTGCTAATTGAAATTGGATTTTGATTTACTTTCCAAGAGCTTTCATCATTTTTTCTTTTAGAATTTAGATTCAATTTGGAATTGAAATTGTCTAAATCATTCCTTTTATTTTTTGTTGAATTGTATAAAACAAATACCAACACAATAAAAATTATATTTAAAAGAACTGAGAATAGTAAATAATATTTAATAGAAATAATTAATGCCAGTTGTATGAATAATAACTTTTCCATAATTATTTAGTTTTATCAAATAAGGTTTGTAATATTTCACCTAACATTCCTCGAACAATGTAGAAAAACAATGGATCAGATATTCGTTCATTTTCAGAAACTTGTCTCTTCCTAAAACTCAGTCCAGCTTCTAAGAATTCTTTGGCTTTATTTTGATTTAGTAAAATAGATTCGAATTTCTTTTTGTAATCAATCTTAATAGCAAATAAATCTTTAACATCTACTTCATTCTGATTTATAAAAAAATCTACAAAAGATCTATATTGTTCCATTACTGACCTTAAATTTTCGCTGGTTAACTGTGAATAAACAATAGGATTCTGGCTAGAAATAAAGGTTTGATCCTTATCTCCTAAATAGGTAGAAAATGATTTATTTATATTTCTTATTGAAAACTTTTGTAATAAATCCTGTTCATGATCAATTATGCTAAGTGCACCTTTGGCTGTCAATTCTTTTGGATTTTCATGAGTATATATCTCTAAATCAAAGCTGCTATCATTTATCTCAAAAATATTTTTGACTAATGAACTTGCATATTCTTTAATTCCAATTTTTTTCTTGCTTAAATCTAATTGGTCTAAGAATTTTGAACCATTCCCTGAGAAAAGAATTTTAGTTGGAGCCTCCATATTTAAAGCCCTCATACTCATGAGATTAAAATAGATAATTGAAGAAAAATAAAACAAATAAGTTAAACGAATTTCATGTTTATCAGATAAAAATTTAGAAAAGCTAACATTATGTTTTCCCCTAAGTTCAATTTGATTTTCTAAAGAATAATAAAAAGCAATAATATCTTCTATTTTCTCCCTTTGAACAATCTCATCTTTAATTGGATGGAATTTGCTAAAAAGTTCTGGTATTGTACTTGCAAACTCTTCACTTAATTCATAAAACTTATTTATTTTGAATGATTTTATATAACCATTACCATATAAATAATTGGCACCGAAAATCATAGATGAAATATTTTTCACCTCATTATTTTGGTAAACTACACTGTCAACTGTTCCTCCTCCAATATCTAATGAGAGAATATTTGATGAATTACCTAACAATTTCCCTTCACTTGTCATGGAATAGAATGGTGCTAACGATTCACAAATTGGTTCAATATTAACCATACTGCCAAAATGTTTGTGGATTAGTGTTTCCATTTGTTCCGAAATCTCATTAATTTGATGAGAACCATAACTCAAAGGATATGTCCAAACAAAGTTTGTTAAAGATATATTTCCTCCATCTAATAGAACCCTAGTTTTACACATGATTATTAATTGTTCCAAAAAGCTGGCTACCCATGCCTTCTGCTCTAAATCAGCTACACCTTCATTGTGCCATTTTAGATTGGTCCTAGCTTTGGAATCATTAGATTTTATCAGAGGCGTTTTTTCATAAAAAAATCCAATGTTATAGTCTAGAACTGATTTATAGTCAACTGGATTAAAGTTTCCATAATCAAAAATTGTAGAACGAATTGGAAAATTAACAGCATAGTCTTGATTTACAGATCTAGGAAAAAATTCAAAATCTAAAATCTCACCTTCTTCTTTACCGATAATTTTATTTACATCGAAACTAAAACCATATCCATTATTTTCAGCAGCAAAATTTAATGGTCTAGCTCTTTCACCATTGATGGAATATTCAATGTGCGAATTAGAAGTACCAAAGTCTAATGAAAAAGTGAACTTATTTCCTGATTGATTTGCCTCTTTCCATCTGGGTATTAAATAATTACCTTCTTTTGAATCAGTTTGTTTTAATAAGATGGTATTGAAATTTTGATTAATTTGATGGAATACTGTGTTATGGTAAGATCCATTTTTCCCGAACTTACTCTTTAGAGACGTATATTTTGGAGAATTTATATCATATTTTACTTGCAATTGTAAATGATCTGGAGAATCATTTTTATCTCCATCAATTATTTGCACATAATAATTTGGGTTATGAGATGTCTTGATAAAAGGGTAAATACTAATAAATTTTTCACAGGTTATGATAGCTCCTTGTTTTTCATTGGCATCATCTGAAACATATCTTTTTATCAATTCTACGTGGTTATTTCCGTTATTAATTGGAATGCGCAAAACGACTTGGACAAAACTATTTCTTTTAATGATTTCTATCATCGGTAAACCTGCGAACCTTTTAGTCCATAGGTCTGACTCATTAAATAATTCAAAAAAGGTTGATGTAAGGGGTAAAAAATATCCTACAGTAGTCTTACTGGTCTCGTTTACAAAATTCCCATCAAAAAATTGATCGCTATTAATTTTATACGGCAATTCATAAATTTCAGAAGATAAAAAATCATCTACCGTATAATATGGATATTTAATGGCCTTACCTGGCAATTCTCTATCTTCTAGCCGTAATTTTGTGGAAAGAACTTTTTGATTAACATCCCATTTAGTGGCCTTATTTAAATAATTTAAATGGCCTAAATGTCCATTCTCAATCAATACCATAGGAATAACGCCTTGAATAGGTTTTGTGCTATAAATCAAAAATTCCGATTCATTAGCTATCTTTTCTACTAAGTCTTCCTTTTTAATTTTCCGTAAAGGAATGTTAAAAATTTCTATATAATTAGACTCATGCGCAATTTCAGCGAAATCGTTAATAGAATTCAAATCCAATGCATCTAACTCCTGAAAAAAAGGATGATCAGTTTTTTGTATATGTTCCTGTGTTTTATTCAAATAATTCCGGAACTCTTTCATGTTTATCTTTAGCTTCTCATTTGCCTCAAATAAACTGAAGACATATTTAACAAAATCCTTATTTCTTTGATATAGTGGCTTGCTGTTTCCTGTGAATAGAACATCATCTTCCACACTGATTCTAGCAAATTCCTTTGAGTTTGCAGAGGTAAAAACAAGCGATTTAGGTGAAGTACCCCCTAAAATAAAACCGTCCCAATAAAAAATATAAAAACGATTAAACTGATCGAAATGAAATGCTGCATTATCTTGATTTAAGAATAATCTTAATGTTTTGGCTAATAGTTGATGTCCAGTAGATTTCGATTGTTCCAATTTTGGTAAATCCACCAATTTGTCCCAAACAACAACTTTCAAACGGTCCTTTACATTGTCGTAATTGTATAAAAGTTCTAAAAGATCAAAACATTCACCTATTATACGATGATTATTTGAATCTCCATCCAAGTTCATCTGAGGGTTTTCAAATGCGGCAAATGCTGCCCGGAATAAATCTAATCTTGCGAACGGAGAAGGTATAGAAGTGGGGAAATTTTTTGCTTTATCGACATCTCCCCCTTGAATAGACTTGATTACATTTGCATTATAATCTCCAGCACGGGTTTGCCAATGGGTTAAATCTTCCCCTTCAAATAATCTAAATTTCTTTGCCATACTGATTCTTAAAATAATTCTTGATTAATACTTCGCTTAGTTGCTTTGGTAAATAGGTCTAATAACTTTGTTTCGGAATTTGGGTAATTCGACCCTCTTTCCAAGGTGCTTAATTGTGCTGTAATAATATCATATCCAGTTCCAGCAGATTTTAATCTTTCGAGTATATTTTTCTTTTTCTTTTCGATTCCATTCAAAAGCGTAAATATATTATCACTAGCTACTTCAACATTCGTTATGTTTCCTTCTGAATCTAATCTTTCCTGTATGATAAAAGGGACGAAACTTATTTTATTGCGTTTTAATTCTCCTAACCAAATTCTAAATTCCTTTAGGAATTCCATTAATGCGGAATAAAATTGGTTATTTATAAAGTTTTGATCAATCTTTGGATTATTAGCTGCAAACGGTGCTTTAAATTCGTGTTTCATTTGATTCTCCAAATAAAGATTGAAGAAGAACAATTGAGTCAATTTTTCCTTTATAATAAATTGGGTATAATCAGCTAAATTTTTAAAAGTAATCAAAGGATTATTTTCATCAATACTGTCTATTCCAAATTCCTTGTATTTAGGATCCATGGCTAATCCATTATCTGTAGATTGTGCTTGATCATCAGCGAAATCCAATATAGCCAAAGCAGCAGCCAACTCTACAAAATGGGCATCATTCTTTTGATCACTACCTCCAACAACATTTTTATAATTGTTATTTGCAGAATCACCAATGTAATACAAGGTATTAATCGACTTATTGCTCGTGATATTAGAATGATAATAACTCAATGCAGCTTTTGTCTTGGACATAAAGGTTGAACTTTGGATATTATTGGTTCCATCACCATCTAATTTAAAATAAGGAAGAACGGTAACCGCACCAATAATTGCATTTTTAAGGTTGTCGAAATACAAACCCTGTACTTTACCTTCTCGAATATTTTTCAGAATCAATGGAAAACCAGCTGCACCAGTCCCTCCAAAAATAGAGGAGATGATAAAAATTTTATCTTCCGAAGTATAGTTTTGAGCGAATTGCCTATATTCTTGTGAATCAGTAAACTTATTCAATACAACAGATCCAATATTCGGATTTCCTTGAAAACCTACTTCTAAATCTAAATCTAGATTATGATTGGAAAATAAGAGGGAAATCAATGCCTGGTTGTTACCTGTTGTATCTAAGAGATTGTAATCGATGAAATTTCTAAAAGTTCCGCCATTCAAATCGGCAATATTTAAACGAAACTCATTGCTAATTGCATCCCCTGAAGCTGCACCAACAACATCACCCAAAGATTCAATCTTATTTTTGAAGAATGAATCACTGGAGTTCGGATTAACAGATTTATTAATTTGTCGATAGTTGTTCAATAAACGGGTTGTACGAGATACGTCAGCAGCAGCCGCGTCTGGATCAAGAATGATAGGAACAATCTCATAATTAGATTTAATACCGGCAGCGAGAAGCATAGTAAGCGACTTTACAACCCGAGAACCTGTGCCTCCGATTGCAAAAACATATAATTTAGGCATACTTTAAAATGGAACTTTAGAATTATTGATGCTGAAATGTTTAATTATTATTGATAGAATAACGAATAGGATAGCACAGTAAAATCCATTACTTGTTGCTAGTGATAGGTATTCGCCATCAAACTGAAAACCTGCAGATTCTAAAACAATTCTTGAGTCAATTAATACATAAACTAAATTGATAACAACAGTGATGAGTAAAACAATTAACCAAATACTAAATTTTGCAAAAAATGGCTTATCTAACACTTTATAATAAATGAATAATATTGCTAATGTGCTGATAAATAGAACTAATCCATATTTTTGATATAAATATTCATTAAAAACCTCTTGGGAGAAAGTAGGATCGTAAAATCCTAATGGTTTAGATTCATAAAGTAAAGCGAATAAATCATTCATGGTTATTTTATTTATTTAATGTGAGTTCAATTTTTGGATATTTTATTCCCTTGTATTCATAGGCACTTTGAATACCCTGGATAAGAAATTTGAAACCAAAGGTCTTGTCTAGGTTATTTTTAATATCGGAATCGTCATCAATATTTGAAGATTCTATCCATTTAGGCATACTATTGATAAAACTTAAATTAAAATCAGATGGAAAATTTGGTACCGTAGGTTTTATAGTTATTACATGGGAATAACCTGATTTAGAAATCTTATTCCAATCGTTGTGATGAATCAGGGCAGGTTGGTTTTCTTCTGGAATTGGTTGAATGCTTACAATCTCGAATCCCGGTGTAACTTTATAAGAACCTTTATTTAATACAGTTTTTTGATCAGGATTATATGTAAAATCTACTGCCACTGCAAATTGGAATTTTCCATTTTGAGGTTTAATATCATCAATTATTGTATTTTTCTCCCTATTAAACGAAACTCTACCCACTAATCCAGTGCTTTTTAATAGTTCGAATCTTAAATCACTGTTTAAATTGTTTGTGAAATAATAACTATTTTTAAATCCTTGATATTTGGAGGGATTATGCTTATTTAAAAAATCTTTTAATATAGATTCTTCACCCAATATCCATATGTAATAAGGTCTGGGTTGTTTATCTAATAAGGTTACTTTATTCTCCTTGTCAAAGTATTTACCAGAAAAACTTGAATTCATCTGAAGTACATAAGCAGAAAGAGGGAATTCCTTTGATTTTTCTAAGAATACAGACTTCGTAAGACTTTGTTGAAATATTAAACCTTGAATAGTTGACCTACTTTTATCTAAAGAATAAATGCAATCAGAAATAAGTATGCTAATATCCTCTTTAGAGGTTTTTGAAAGGACAGTTTTAAAAAGTTCATTTAATTCCGAAACAGACTTATTACCTACATTATAAGGTTTTTTACCAGGACTTAAAGATTTAAAAAAGCTGTTGATATTATCATATTGGGCAGGGATGATTTCACTATTGATAAAATTAATGGCTAGATTTTCTTTACCATAATAATCTTGGGCTTCTACGACCAAATCCGCTAAAGCTGCTTCAAATTCAGTTATTCCATTAACGTATCCATCCATACTGCCAGAATTCTCTAAATAAAGTTGAATGTTCTTTGCTCTTTGGTTTGGTGTTGCTTTAGAATTACATGAAAGCTTTTTGAAGTTATTATCTCCTAGCTCTTTTTTTAAAATATTGTTAAGTTTTAGCGTATCTATCGTTGAGTTTTGGACAAAACTCCTAAAATTCCTATTATCTTTATTTTCAAGAATATATACATGCAAATTATCCATATCTTGACAAGAGAATTCGTCATCTTTCATCAATTCTTTGATTTTGGAAACAATTGGTTTCTCACTGCAAGAATTCATTGTCATAATAATTCCACATAACAATAAGACAGCAATTGTTGTCAATAATAGCTTGTTAATTTTCATTTTATTAGATGTTAATAATAAGTTTTGAGCATAAAACTCATTTCACATCCAAATGTATTACGGAATTAGGTTAATAATTTACGGTTTCCCGTACGGAGAGAATTTTAGGTTACATTTTACAGCAAAAAACCATATTATATTTAAAACTCATAATTTCAATGTTCAAAACCACAGTCAAACAATAGCAATAGAGTAAATTTTAGAAGTAGGAGTTCTTAATACGCTTGGTTTAGTTCCTAATGGACTTACACTAACACCTAATGATGGAATCGAAAAATAGGTGGTTCATAATAGAAAAGTTTGGAAAAAAAAATCGAAAATCAAATGATTAATAGTAANNCCTTAACTCAATATATATATTATCTCAACTTGCGCTCCAATATTTCTCCCGGCAATCCTTCAAAATCCTTAAACTCTCTTGATTCAAATTGGTTTTTGATCAAAACCTTTCTCGAAGCAAGATTCTTAGGATCAATAATGGCTGTTAACATTTCGATTTGAGGATCGTTTAATGCCACCTCAATCAACATACTACTTACCTTACTAGCAATCCCCCTACCCCAATACGCAGGTAGGAGCAAATAACCTAATTCCGCCTCTTTATCATCAAACTTTTTTATTTCCAATTTGGCTAAACCTAAAAAAGTCCCAGAATCTTGCTCAAAAATTTTAAACGTTCCGTATTCTTCTCTTAGTTCATTGTTGATTATGGTTTCATCAAAATCAGATTTTGCTTCTTCGATGGTTAAACCACGCTCTGTAACCATAGCCATGATCTGGATATCACTGACCAACAAATAATAAAGATCAAAATCTAAAGGATTGAACTTTTCAAGTTTAATGTCCATAAAGTAAAGATAATTAAATCTTTATGGATTTTTTCATAATGTCAGATCATTCGACGATGCTCAGGATGAC
>DCOH01000017.1 GCA_002322865.1 Sphingobacterium sp. UBA1575
TGCAGGTGTTTTTTCTCAAATTCCTGCGCCAGCTCAATCACTTTTCGGCACAAGTCTGCCATTTCTGCTGTCTGCTTTTCCAGTTTAAAGAGGTAAGCCGATGCCTTTTTCTCGGAGAAATTTCGGTACAATATCTTCACGATTTGGTTATAGTTCACGCCGACCGCCCTGAATTGGCTGTAAAATTTGGTGAGCTTTGTATGAAAATCGACTGCATCCATGTCAATCTTTACGGTCTTTATTGTCCGCTGAAAGATGCAGGCGGTAATAAAATGTGCCATTACGTTCATGCCCGACTGCTCAAACCGGGTCAGGAACTGCGCATTTTCCGTGTCGTTCAGACTAATCGAATAGCGGTGGACAGCAGGGTCATTCTTGCGCTTGCGACCACCTTTGCTGATTTGATTTCTTTTGTTGTCTTCCATATCTCCAATCCATTATAATTATCCTAAACCCCGACTTCGGAGGGTGTTTTCTGGCTCCATGCAATGGCAAGTTGTTTATAGCTGCGGAAAGCATTTTGAGCAGCTAAAAACATAACTTGCTCTGTTCCGGTGAACAGAAAATCCCGCTGAGGCGGGACTGAAGATAAAACGGCTTTGTGCCGTTCCTTTCATTACTTCTAAATCCCAATACTTTTTCCATTCACTTTTTTGCATTTAAGCCCTTACAAAGTAAGGGTAGCTTTTTCAAAGCATTGCCCTATAACCTCCAACCAAACATTGCCAATAAATGCCCCAAACTACAGCATTAAAAGAGTGCATCGGAATAACCTGCTTCTTTGCGCTAACAATCATGCAAGCCTGTTTGCAGGCATCCGCTCCCGATGGCAGTTGTGAAAGACGGAGCGCAGGAATGCCGGAACACATGACGGCGTTCCGCTCGGCAGGCAGGAATACCGGACGGCATGAAAACTATCCGGTAGCCATTCCATCGGGCAGGACGACAGGCAAGCCATTGGTCTTGCCCGTGTGAAAGCCGGAATGACGGCACGGCTGATTGAACGAACGATGGCAAGCCCGACAGACGGGATTGTATCAAGACTGCCGGACAGTGTGCAGGAATGATAACCTTGTTCCATGCAGGACGGCAGGCAGTCCACGGAAATAGAAACTTAAAAATAGAATAGAAATGGAAGCAACAAACAGAACAAAATTCATCGCTTTTTCAAGCCAAAAAGGGGGCGTTGGGAAAAGCACGTTTACAACCGTTACGGCAAGCATACTTCATTACCAAATGGGGTATAATGTAGCCGTCTTTGACTGCGATTATCCACAGCACAGCATCTGTCAGATGAGGGAACGGGATTTGAAAGCGGTCATGCAGAACGAGGTGCTGAAAAAACTGGCACACCGCCAATTTTCCACCATCAACAAGAAAGCCTATCCGGTATTGCAAAGCAAGGCTGACAATGCCCTAACGGATGCGGAAGCATTTATACAATCCTCGGCTGTTCCAGTGGATATGGTCTTTTTCGACTTGACCGGAACGGTGAATACTTCGGGCTTGCTGAATACCCTCGCAGGGATGCACCACATCTTTTCACCCATCACGGCAGACAGAGTGGTGATGGAAAGCACATTGAGCTTTACCGATGTACTAACCAATGTTCTTATGAAACAGGGGCAAAATTCCATCCAAACCATTCGGCTGTTTTGGAACATGGTCGATGGCAGGGAAAAATCGCATCTGTACGAAATCTACGGCAAGGTCATTAAGGAGGTCGGACTGCAAGCGATGGAAACACGCATTGCAGACAGCAAGCGTTTCCGCAAGGAAAGCGAGGCAACGGCAAAGACGGTCTTCCGCTCCACGCTGTTGCCTCCCGATAAAAGATTGATGAAAGCCTCCGGCTTGGATTTGTTCATCAGTGAGTTTTTACGAACCGTTAACCTGTAAAGCTATGGACAACGAAAACAAGAAAAAGCTGAATGTGCCAATTGACGAAGCGTATCTCATGTCCATTATGGCAGGTGAAACAAAGAAACCCAAAGAGACGGTAGCTTCCAAAGAGCCAACGGCAGAAATACCAAAGGAAACAATTACTGAAAAGCCTGTATTCAAAGAACGTTCAAGGCAAAAGAAGGCTTCCGAAATAGGATACGGTGAACGATTTCTTAATGGCCACAGCATGACACGACGTGGTGACAAGAGCATCTACATCCGGCAGGAATACCACGAACGGCTTTCTCGTATCGTACAGGTTATCGGGGAGGATAAGATACCCCTATATGCCTATTTGGACAATATTCTCGAACATCATTTTGAGCAATTCGAGAAAACGATTACCGATGATTTCAACGAGAAGTTTAAACCCATTTTTTAATTATTCGATTATGAACAAGAAACAGCAAAACCAACCGAAAAAGGTACTACAAATAACCCAATATAAGTCGGCCTTTCTAAGACCGACAGGAGTTGTTGCACGTTGTGGAAAATCGGTATATATCTGTCCTGATTTTCACAAGAAATTATCCCGTATCGTCTGTATTCTAGGAGACGGAGAAATCACATTGACCGATTATCTTCATAGTGTACTGAAACAACACTTTGAAGATTTCGGTGAGGAAATAAATACCATTCATGCCCGAAACCAAAAACCAATCTTATAGCTATGGAAACATTGATTGTAATATGCCTAATTATCGTCATCATCCTTTTGCTGAAAGATAAGGTGGTCATCAACAATACTGTCCGCAGGGAGGAAAAGCCGGAACACCAAAGACCCGACCTACAGGATATTATGGGGCTTCCAAAACTTGTGGAACGACAGACGGTGCCCATGAGTGCCACAAAGAGCCAATCCGACGAACGTGATGGGATAGCTGATAATTTTGAAACAGAAACCTATGAGATAGGTTTAGGATTGGAAAATCCGCAGATTGAGGGAGATCCAGATGAAGTTTTCGGGAGTATGTCCGATTTTGAAAATGAGGAAGACAAATGGGATGAATATGAGTTTGAGGACAGCGACATTGCGTTTGCCACAGGGGTTACCTTTGATGAACTGACAACCGCGGGGATATGGTTGGAGCAAGATACACTTGAACCTGCTCAGCAACAGAAAGCGGTAGATATAGTTCAGCGATTACAGGGGACAGAATTGTTAAGTCTGCTCGAAAACTCAATGGATGGGGCTTCACGGAAGATCGCAGCGTTGTTGGACAAGAGCCTTTCCGCCGGAACGGATTTTAGTTCTCCCGATTTGCGGAAAAGTGATTTAGAGGATTTTGATATTGGGGAGTTTGTGTAAGCAAACTCCCTTTATTATTTGGAATAAACTCTAGCACGAAGGTAATACTAAAAGTATTAATAGACTTTAAAGAACACACCAAGAACTTCGCAATCAAGCAATACTTCTCGTTATACTAAATAAATATAGCTTTTGATAAATTGATGGGTTTTCAAAAAACAAATGATAAAAATTGAGTTCATTTAATCAGAAAGGAATCAAAGAAATAAATTTTAACAATGAATCCGTTTTTGTATTCCTTCGGAATAACAAAGAAATCTTCTTCAAAAAATGAGGTCATCCTACTTACTTAACGATGTTATATCAGTTGAGAAAAATAATGCTTTTTATTTATGAGGATGTTTTTTTTAAGTTCTTATTTGTATATTTTTGTAAAAATTCTTATAAGTATATTTGATTTGTTTGTTTTTTTATTTAAATCATTGATTTTTATTGACTTATTGTTATGGGTAAATTCAGCTATATAGATTTATTTTCCGGATGTGGAGGTCTTTCTTTGGGATTGCATAATTCCAACTGGAAAGGAATATTTGCAGTGGAAAAAAACTCTGATGCTTTTAAAACATTAGAATACAATCTAATAATCCAAAAGCAACATTTTGAATGGCCTTCTTGGCTACCAAAATCAGCTCATGATATTAACAAAGTTTTGAAAAATTATAGAAAAGAATTAAAAAAACTTAGAGGAAAAATTGATTTAATTGCAGGAGGTCCTCCTTGTCAGGGTTTTTCAATGGCAGGTAGAAGAAATGAAGCTGATGAGAGAAATAATTTAATTAACTCCTATATAGATTTTGTAAGCTTAGTTGAACCTAATCTGATTTTTTTTGAAAATGTAAAAGGATTTACAATGGAATTTAAAAAAAATAAGGAAAAGGGGATTGCATACTCTGAAATTGTCTTAAAGAGTTTAGATAATCTTGGCTATTATGTACAAGGGAAATTGGTGAATTTTTCCCATTATGGTGTGCCTCAAAAAAGAACAAGGTTCATTCTAGTAGGGGTAAAAAAGTCAATTCCAAATGCTAGTCAAGAAATGGCGGATTCTTTTTTCTTAAATCTTGAAAAAAATAAGTTTATTTTTTTGAAATCAAAAAAACTTAATTCAATAAATACAGTTGAAGACGCTATTTCTGATTTATTTCAATCTAACGGAATTGTAGAATCTATTGATTCGCCAGGGTTTATGTCTTCAAAATATGGTGAAGCGAAATCTAAATACCAAAAATATATTAGAAAAACTATCAAAAACGAAATTCCTGATAGCCATAGATTTGCTAAACACCAAAAAACAACAATAGCTAAATTTCAAAATATATTAGACTTAACTAGCGATAGGAGAAATTTTGATATATCAAATGAAATTAGATTAAGATATAACATTAAAAAGCATACAATAATACCATTATCAGCCAATGATTGTAGTCCAACAATTACCACATTACCAGATGACTACATTCATTATCAAGAGCCTAGAATAATGACCGTAAGAGAATATGCTAGGCTTCAATCTTTTCCAGATTGGTATAAGTTTCAAGGAAAGTATACAACTGGTGGTAAATTGAGAAAGCAGGAAGTGCCAAGGTATTCACAGATTGGTAATGCAATCCCTCCTTTGTTTGCAGAACAAGCAGGAGTAATTTTAAGAAATTTATTAAATGGATAAAGGAGTATTAAGCTTTGATATTAAAACAGGAATGAAAAATATCATCGGTAGAGATTTAATTACAGATGATTTTATTGCTATATATGAGCTTGTAAAAAATTCTTATGATGCGTATGCAGATTATGTTAAAATCATTTTTAAAAAAGATGAAATAATCATTGCTGACAATGGAAAAGGAATGTCAAAAGATGATTTAATAAAGAAATGGTTTGCCGTTGCTTATTCTGCAAAAAAAGACAATACAGAAGATAATGACTTAAAAAGAGATTCGCATCTTAACAACTTGAAATCGAGAAGATTCTACGCAGGGGCTAAAGGAGTTGGTCGATTTTCGTGTGATAGATTAGGAGGTGAATTAGAACTGATTACTTCAAAGATTACTACAAACCAATCTTTCAGGGTTGATGTAGATTGGGGAGCGTTTGAAAAAGATGCTCAACAAAGTTTCGGTTCAATAGAAATTCCTTTTGAAGAGATAAAAAAAGAAAATATTTTCCCGAAATCATCTGCAAACGGTACTATTCTTAAAATTAAAAACCTTAATTCAATTTGGGATAAAGAAAAACTATCAGAGTTAAGAAGATCATTAGAAAAATTAATAAATCCTTTTTCTAAACAAAATGATTTTTCAATTGAAATTGATGCTACTGAAATATTAGATGATACATTATTTGAAGATTCTAATCTAAAAATAAATGGCAATATTGATAATACTATTTTAAAAGTTCTGGATTTAAAGACAACCCAAATAGTTTTAATTGTCAAGGGAAATTTAATTACAACAACAATTACAGATAGGGGAACTTTGATTTATAAAATTGAAGAAAAAAATAAGTATGCATCAATCATTAATAATCTAGAAATTAATCTTTATTTCTTAAATCGAAGTGCCAAAATCAACTTTGGCAAGTTAATGGATATTGAACCTGTCAATTATGGAAACGTATTTTTATTTAAGAATGGTTTTAGAGTTCAGCCATATGGAAATGTTGGAGATGATAGTTGGGAGTTAGATAATAGAAAACAGCAAGGTTACAACCGTTTTTTGGGAACAAGGGATTTATTTGGTTCTGTAGAGTTAATAACTGAAAACTTTAATGAATTCAAGGAAGTTTCTAGTCGTGACGGTGGATTGGTTGAAACTATTGGTAAAAAAGCATTATTTGATATTTTTAAAGAAAAAGGATTTTTAAGACTTGAAAGATATGTTGCAGGTGTTTTGTGGGGAGAGGCTTTTAAAAGAAAGAAGTATTTCTTAAATGAAGACATTGCTGATTTACAAAGAGAAGGTTTGAAGCAAGATAAGGATAAAGATACTTATGAAGATGCGTTAAGTAACTTAGGTAGTAAAATTGATTTTGTTAATCTTATTAAAACCTTGAGTGATGATAAACATATTAAAATAGTCGAGTATAATAGAGATTTAGTTAACCTTGTCAATGAGCAGTTGGATATTGTACAACCAAAATTTATTGCGGATTTAGAAAAAATTGCAGAGAAAACTAATGATAGAGAATTACTCAATCAGGTTAAGCTAACAGAAGATAATTTTAATAAAATTATAAAAGAAAAAGAAAAAGCTGAATTAAGAGAAGAGCAGGAACGTAAACGTCGTATTGAAGCAGAAAAAAAGGTTGAAGAGGAGAGTAAAAAAAGAGAGGAAGCAGAAATAAAGCAGAGGAAAGAAGAAGAAAAGAGAAGGCAAGCTGAATTTGAAACCGAAAGAAAAGAAAAAGAAAGAGCTTTAGCAGAACTTGCTAAATTAAAAGCTGAACAAAAAGCTAAAGAAGAAGCAGAAAAAAACAAAGATCTTACAGATAAGCTGAGTATTGAGACAAAGAAAAATCAATATCTAAATGCCACTAGAAAGAGTCTTAGTGATGATGCTGAACAACTTGTCCATTCTATTGACTTGTACGTAGGAAATGCTTCAACATATGTCAATGAGCTTTTAGCTTCTTCTCTTGATGAAGATGCTAAAAATAAGATTTACTCAATTAAAAATAATATTGATAAAGCAATTAAAGTCTCACAGATTATTATTAAATCAAGTTTTGATTATAAACATACAAAACAACGAATAAACTTACCAGTATATATTAACGAATATATTGAGGATTTAGGTGTTTCTAGGCCTAAAATTAACTTTTCTGTTGAAGGTATTTTTGATAAATTTTATCATATAAATCCAATTGAAATAGATATTATTTTAGACAATTTAGTATCTAATTCTTCAAAAGCAAAAGCAAAAAAGGTATTGATTGTTTTTGAAAAATTGGAAAACAAGACAGTTATTAATTATTATGATGATGGTTCTGGAATGGATAGTAAATTAGTAAATAACCCAGAATCAATATTTCAATTGGGAGTTAGAGAATCCATAGAAAGAGGATCTGGTATAGGAATGTTTGATGTTAAAAAAAGGATTGATAGTTTAAAAGGTGATATCAAATTCTTGGGAAACAATTTAAGGCTAAAGGGAGCGTCTTTTCAGGTAATATTATAATATATGGCATCTACAAATAAAATTACAGTGAATTATTTAGTGTTTGATGACGACGACGAAGCAGAAAATCAATATATAAAGAACATCCAAATAGCAGGCTATGATTGTTTACCGATTTTTATAAATCCTAGTGATTTCTATGATGCAGATAAAAATGAATTTAAAGTGGATGATTTCTTGCAAAGTATTGTCGAAAAAACCTCAGGAATTAATGTAAATCTTATCGTATCTGATTGGAATATCATAGATAAAAATGAAGGTTTCTCTGGGATAGTTGGATGGGATATAGTTCAATACGTCATTAAAGCAAAAGACAAATTAAAAAATAAACCATTTTTAATATACTCTTCAGATATCAAAAATGCATCAAATTATATTCTTTCTAAAATTGCCCAAGAGGTTTGTAGTGAAAAAGAAAAAATTGATGATCTGTCCCTAAATAATTTCATTGCAAATATCCTACAATTAAGAATCAAGTTTTGGAAAAGGGATGGCACTCAATTTAATGAAATTATTACCTTACTTAAGGAATCAAATACGATTTCAAGTATTGTACTCAATTCTGTATCTACATTTGATAAAAATATGATTATTAATACTGGAAATAGAGATTTTGATGGTAAACGAATTTCTGATTTATTAAATGATAACGAAATTGATTTAAAAGGCTTAAAGTTTATCCGTGAAATTATTGAACTTTCTATAGCCCATTATTCTAAATTAAATGAGTGAGTTACATTTTATACATGCTTTAGATGAAACAACATCTTTCTTAAGTGTTTTTCAAGAACATTTTCAAAGTAATTTCTTTTTAATAGAACCAAATAAAGATTCAGTTGATAATTCAATAAAGTACATACAAGAAATCCCAGAGCATAGTACTGTTGTCTTTTTGGGACATGGTCATTCAACAGGATTGTATACCCCAGAAGTAAATGGCTTTGAAAAATATACATTTATAGATAAGTTAAATGGAAATGAATTATTTGTAAACAAAAAAGTAATTCTGCTAAGCTGTCGTTCGAATGAATTTATAAGTAAAATCAATTCAGCAAATCAAATCATTGGTTTTGGAAATATTTTAAGTTCACCTGAAGAATTAAGAGTTGAAGCAGATTTAGAAACAGGACATTATAGAAACATTTCGAAAGATGATATAAGTTATTTTAATTCTTCATATTGCTCTGCAATAATCAATGCTATATATAACTACAAAAGCGGCTCCTACAATTTTAGACAAATTCCACATCTTGTTGAGTTTTATATAAATCAAAAAATAAACGAGACACTATTAAGAAAAGATATTAAAAATCGTGTTGAAATTGCGCGCTTGTTATTTGAATTTCGAAATGAAATGTTGTTTTTGAAAAATTCACAAGAACATTAAGATATTTTCTTCAATCCGTCAACTGTCTACTCAAAAAAATACGGCTTTATGCAGAAATCTCTGTTTAAAGCCTTTTTTGTGTGCTGCATGGGATAGCATTGCCGCAGTTTGCAATTGATGTTTGACTTTTCTTATTCCCTTTTATCATCCGTAATGCCACTCAAAGCCAATTAATTCCTCCAATCTCCACTTTCCCATAATGGTTCAATTTCCATAAGACTTTTGTTCCGAAAGCCCACACGAAGTGGACTATAGTAATAATTTAAATCAATTGATTTATGGAAAAACAAAGCAAAAAAGTATTGCTGACAAGCGTCCTGTTCCTGTCGGCATTCTGTGTATTCGCACAGGGCAATGGTTCGGCAGGGATTGATGAGGCCACACAGATGGTCACCAGTTATTTTGATCCTGCAACCAAACTCATTTATGCCATTGGTGCGGTGGTTGGGTTAATCGGAGGTGTAAAGGTGTACAACAAATTCAGTAGCGGAGACCCCGATACAAGCAAGACTGCGGCGTCGTGGTTTGGGGCTTGTATCTTCCTCATCGTAGCGGCAACCATTCTTCGTTCATTCTTCCTTTAAGCTGACCTGTTATGAGCAATTACAATATCAATAAAGGTATCGGTAGGACGGTTGAGTTCAAAGGGCTGAAAGCACAATACCTGTTCATTTTCGCAGGTGGTTTGCTTGCAGTGCTTATTGTGGTAATGATTATGTACATGGTAGGTGTAAACTCTTACATCTGTTTGTTTATTGGCTCAGGTGGAGCATCACTCATCGTTTGGCAAACCTTCGCATTGAACGGGAAATATGGCGAATACGGATTGATGAAAGTGGGTGCAAAGAAAAGGCGTCCGAAATACATCATCTGTCGCAGAGCTATACACCATTATTTAAAGTTCACTTCTAAATCCAGTACCCTATGAGAAACACAGCAAAAGCCACGACGCTCGAAAGCAAGTTTCCATTACTGGCGGTAGAACATAATTGCATCATTTCAAAAGATGCAGACATTACGGCTTGTTTTCGGGTGCACCTGCCGGAACTGTTCACGGTAGCATCGGCAGAGTACGATGCCATACACTCAGCATGGCACAAGGCGATTAAAACCTTGCCGGACTACAGCATTGTCCAAAAACAGGACTGGTACATCAAGGAAAATTATGCGCCAAATATTGTACAGGAAGACCAAAGTTTTCTTGCAAAGTCCTATCAACAACATTTCAACGAACGTCCATTTTTAAACCATTACTGTTACTTGTTCCTCACCAAGACGACCAAAGAACGGATGCGGATGCAAAGTAACTTTAGTTCGCTCTGCAAGGGTGTACTTATTCCGAAGGAAATAAGAGATAAAGAAACCGTTCGAAAATTTATGGAAGCGGTAGCGCAGTTTGAGCGCATTATCAACGATAGTGGTTTTGTGAAACTGGAACGCTTAAGCGAAGATGACATCATCGGCACTGACGGCACACAGGGTCTGCTCGAACAGTACTTTACCTTGTCTAGGGAAGCCGGAACGCCCATGCAGGATATAGCTTTGGGAAGCGAGGACGTGCGTATCGGCAACAAGAGACTGTGCCTGCACACCTTGTCCGATACGGACGATTTGCCCGGCACGGTATCGGCAAATACAAGGTATGAAAAGCTGTCCACGGACAGGAGTGATTGCCTTTTATCATTCGCTGCTCCAGTAGGTTTGCTTCTTAGCTGTAATCATATCTATAACCAATACCTGTTTTTGGACAATTCGGAAGAGAACCTGCGCAAGTTTGAAAAGTCAGCACGGAATATGCACTCACTGGCAAGGTATAGCCGTGCCAATCAGATCTACAAAGAATGGATTGAAAAATACCTGAACGAAGCCCATAGTTTTGGACTTTCTTCGATCCGTGCGCATTTTAATGTAATGGCGTGGTCGGATGACGCAAATGAACTCAAACAGCTAAAGAACGATACAGGCAGTGCACTTGCTTTGATGGAATGTAAGCCGAGGCATAACACAGTGGATGTAACGACACTGTATTGGGCGGCAATGCCTGGCAATGCAGGTGATTTTCCGGCAGAGGAAAGCTTTTATACATTCATCGAACCTGCCTTGTGTTTCTTCACCGAGGAAACCAATTACCAAAGTTCGCCATCACCTTTCGGTATCAAGATGGCAGATCGATTGACAGGAAAGCCCATTCATTTGGATATATCCGACCTGCCTATGAAGCGCGGCATTATCACTAACCGAAATAAGTTTATACTTGGTCCCTCTGGTTCAGGAAAATCTTTTTTTACCAATCACATGGTGCGCCAATACTACGAACAGGGTGCACACGTCCTGCTCGTGGATACGGGAAATTCTTATCAGGGATTATGCGAACTGATTAAAGGGAAAACCAAAGGCGAAGATGGTGTTTACTTTACTTATACTGAAGATAACCCAATTGCGTTCAATCCATTTTATACGGATGATGGCGTATTTGACATTGAGAAAAGGGAAAGTATCAAGACTTTGATACTGACTTTATGGAAGCGTGATGATGAACCGCCGACCCGTTCAGAAGAAGTGGCATTGTCCAATGCTGTGAGCGGTTACATTGACCGTATCAAGCAAAGCGGTGAATATCCCTCTTTCAATGGTTTTTACGAGTATGTAAAAGGCGACTACAAAAAAGTACTGGAAGAAAAACAGGTCAGGGAAAAAGACTTTGATGTTGCGGGTTTCCTCAATGTATTAGAGCCTTACTATCGTGGTGGCGAGTATGATTATCTGTTAAACTCGGACAAGCAACTCGACCTGCTTTCCAAACGCTTTATCGTGTTTGAAATTGATGCGATCAAAGACCACAAAATCCTCTTTCCCATAGTGACCATCATCATTATGGAGGTATTTATCAATAAGATGCGCAGGCTCAAAGGTGTGCGCAAATTGATACTGATTGAGGAAGCGTGGAAAGCAATCGCCAAAGAAGGAATGGCCGAGTACATCAAGTATCTGTTTAAGACAGTTCGCAAATTTTTTGGTGAGGCCATCGTGGTCACGCAGGAAGTGGATGATATTATCCAATCTCCCGTGGTCAAGGAAAGTATCATCAACAATTCCGACTGCAAAATCCTCTTAGACCAGCGCAAGTACATGAACAAATTTGATGACATCCAAGCGATGCTCGGGCTGACGGAAAAGGAAAAATCTCAGATCCTTTCCATCAATCAGAACAACGACCCAACAAGGCTATACAAAGAGGTGTGGATTGGGCTTGGCGGTACACACTCTGCCGTGTATGCCACTGAGGTTTCGCTCGAAGAATACTTAGCCTACACCACCGAGGAAACCGAAAAAATGGAGGTCATGCAGCTGGCATCCGAAATGGATGGCAATGTAGAACTGGCAATAAAACGTATTGCCGGGCAAAGACGTGAGAACTCCAATAATTATTAATCATTTAAAAAATCAGAACAATGAAGAATTTAATATTACTGCTATTTACGACATGTATGCTTGCTGTGGCACCGTCCGCAAAGGCGCAATTTGTCGTTACAGACCCTGCAAACCTGGCATCGGGTATTATCAACTCTGCCAATGAAATCATACAGACTTCATCTACGGTATCCAACGTGGTCAAAAACTTCAACGAAGTCAAAAAAGTGTATGAACAGGGCAAGGAATACTACGACAAACTAAAAGCCGTAAGCAACCTGGTGAAAGATGCCCGTAAGGTGCAACAGACGGTTTTGCTCGTGGGGGATGTATCCGAGATGTATGTGAAAAATTTCGGCAAGATGATGAGCGATCCGAATTTCAGTCCGCAAGAACTGACGGCAATCGCCAACGGTTATTCCACGCTCCTGAACGAGAGTACCGAACTGCTCAAAGAATTAAAACAGATTGTAAGCTCGACAGGACTTTCCTTAAACGACAAGGAGCGTATGGACATTATCGATCGGGTTTACAAAGAGGTCAAGGACTATCACAGCCTTGTCCGCTATTTCACCAATAAAAATATTTCCGTGAGCATTTTGAGAGCTAAAAAACAGAACAACAGCAAAAGGGTGCTTGAACTGTATGGTACGGCTGAACAAAAATACTGGTAAGCTATGGAATGGAACAATCTTCACGAACTCCTGCGCGCACTTTATGAGGAGATGCTTCCATTGTCCGCCAATATGGCGACAGTGGCTAAAGGCATCGCCGGATTGGGCGCACTGTTCTACGTAGCACTCAAAGTGTGGCAGGCATTGAGCCGGGCTGAACCCATAGACGTATTTCCGCTCTTGCGACCATTTGCCATTGGGCTTTGTATTATGTTCTTTCCAACCATTGTACTGGGAACGATCAATGCAGTGTTAAGTCCGATCGTAAAAGGCACAAACGCCATGCTCGAAAATCAGGTGCTTGATCTGAACAAATTACAGGAACAAAAAGACCTGCTGGAAAGAGAAGCTATGCTCCGTAATCCCGAAACGGCATACCTGGTCAGCGATGAAGAATTTGATAAGAAACTGGACGAATTGGGCTGGTCACCGTCCGATCTGGCTACGATGTCAGGAATGTACCTTGATAGACAGGCCTATAAAATGGAAAAAGCAATAAAGGAATGGTTTCGCAATCTATTGGAAATCCTTTTCCAGGCCTCCGCTTTGGTCATAGATACGATACGCACCTTCTTTCTAATCGTGCTATCCATACTCGGGCCGATAGCCTTTGCGATTAGTGTATGGGATGGTTTTCAGTCCACACTGACGCAGTGGCTGACCCGATATATCAGCGTGTATCTGTGGTTGCCCATCGCCGATATGTTCAGCTCTATGCTTGCCAAGATACAATCCCTCATCATTGAACGTGATATTGAAATGTTGGTTGATCCAACGTATATCCCCGACACCTCCAACACCGTGTATGTCATCTTTATGATCATTGGTATCGTGGGTTACTTCACCGTTCCAACCGTGGCAGGTTGGGTGATCCAGGCTGGTGGCGCAGGGAACTTTATGCGCAATGTAAATTCTACGGCATCAAAAACCGGAAACATTGCAGGAGCAGGAACGGGTGCCGTGGCAGGCAATATCGGTGGCCGGTTAATGAACAAATAAAATCAGAACGCAATGGAATTTAAAACATTAAGAAACATAGAAAACAGCTTTAGGCAAATACGGCTGTACGCCATTGTATTTGCCATACTCTGCATTACTGTGGTGGGTTTTAGCGTATGGAAAGCTTACCGGTTTGCGGAGGCACAACGTCAAAAAGTGTATGTACTGGACAAAGGTAAATCCTTGATGCTGGCACTGTCACAGGATGCAAGCATAAACAGACCTGTTGAGGCAAGGGAACACGTTAAGCGTTTCCATGAACTGTTCTTTACGCTTGCACCTGATAAGAATGCCATCGAAAGCAACATGAAAAGGGCTTTTAACCTTGCCGACAAATCGGCGTTCGATTATTACAAAGATCTTTCGGAAAAAGGGTACTACAACCGTATCATTTCGGGCAACGTGCAGCAGCGTATCGAAGTGGACAGCGTGATCTGCAACTTCGATACCTATCCCTATGCCGTACGGACGTATGCCAAACAGTTTATCATCCGTCCAAGCAATGTGACCAAGCGGAATTTGGTCACTTCGTGTTTATTGTTGAACTCGGTCAAGTCTGACAACAATCCGCAGGGCTTCAATATCGAAAAATTTGCCGTATTGGAAAACAGGGATGTAGAAGTCGTTGACCGCTAATAACGGAAACCATGAAAAATATGCGAATCATAATTCATGACCGGATTGCAAGACTGGATAGAAAGTGGCGAGCGATGCCTGTCAAAAAACAACACCACTATACATTACTGCTGTTTTTAGGCTATGCGCTATTGTCCATTATCGTGCTGTTAAAAGTATGCTACGATATGGCGCAGTCCGATAACACCCTAACCATAGAACATTTGAAAACCCCATTAGGCAAAGTAATTCCTCGGTTTCTCCGCAGGATAGTATGAAAACAATTTTAAAAGGTAAAAATTATGAAAGACAGTGAAAACCTGCCTACCGGACAGGCAGACAAAAAGATAAGTTTTTTGGTCGAAGATGACCCAAAAAACGCAATGGATATACCGCAGGACGATGCGCAGAATAAAATAGAAAAGTTAAAAAAACCGATCATTTTTGCCCTTATGGGTGTGGTGTTCTTCGGATGTATGTACCTCATTTTTAAACCGACCGCTGATAAGAAAACGATGCAGAATATTGGTCTGAACGATTCCATACCACAGGCGAGCGATGGAGGTCTTCAATCCGATAAACAAAAGGCTTACGAGCAGGAAATGCTCGATCAAAAAATCCAGGAAAAGCGCAATGCACTCTTGTCACTGTCCGACTATTGGAGCGAGGACAGTACCAAGACTATGGAAGAAGTGCAAGCGGATGAGGGCTACGAAGAAGGCTACATTAACAGCGGTGGTTCACATAGGAACAGCAATCCCGCATTGAACAGTTACCGCAATGCGCAAAGCACATTGACCTCGTTCTATGACAATAGCGATTATGAAACGCAGGAATTCCGCAAGCAGGTTGAGGAATTAAAAGAACAACTGGCAGATAAAGACCTACCACCTGTAACGACCGTGGATGATCAGTTGGCTTTGATGGAAAAGTCATATGAAATGGCTTCCCGTTATCTCCCACAGACTCGGGCACAGCCGAACAACGGAGACACAATAGCTTCAAATATTCCACAAAAGGAACATTTCGTGGCATTCACCCCCGTAAGGAAAAATGCGGTTTCCGCATTGTATAGAGAGCCGACCGACAGCGCTTTTTTGACAATCTGGAACGAAACCCGAAACCGTGGTTTTTATACGGCAGGTGTTTCGCAGCAGGTCATACAGCCTAAAAACAGTATCAAAGCGGTGGTACAGGAAACACAGGTTGTGACAGGCGAAAGTGGTGTACGGTTGCGACTGTTAGAAACAGCGCAAACGTCCGTTCGTTCCATTCCGGCAGGAACGGTACTGACGGCTAACGCCAAGTTTCAAGGCGGCAGGTTGCAGTTAAAGGTAACATCCATCGAATATGAGGGCAACATTATTCCGGTCGATATAACTGTGTATGATGTGGACGGACAGCAGGGGTTATATGTGCCATATTCTCCCGAAATGAATGCGCTTACCGAAATAGCCTCCAATATGAGCCAAACCTCCGGTACATCCATCATGATGACACGATCGGCAGGTCAACAGATTGCAGGCGATCTTTCCCGTGGTCTGGTACAGGGCGTGTCGGGTTACTTCTCCAGGAAAGTAAAGACACCCAAAGTAACCGTCAAAGCCGGGCATCAGCTATTTCTCGTATCAAAAAACTAATGTTTCAAAAAAATCTAAAAGAAAATGAACACAATATTTAAAAGTCTTATGGCAATGGTCTGTTTGACCTTCTTTATCACAGGTACAAATGCACAGCAAGTGGCATCCAATCCGGCAAAATTGAGCATGGGCAAGGTTGAGCCTTACGAAATGCAGGTGACTTATAACAAGACCTCGCACCTCATATTTCCGTCGGCTATTCGCTACGTGGATTTGGGTAGTGAGTACCTTATTGCAGGCAAAGCAGAGGATGCAGAAAATGTTTTACGCATTAAAGCAAGCGTAAAAGATTTTGAGGAAGAAACTAATTTTTCGGTCATTACGGATGATGGTCGGTTTTACAATTTCAATACCGTTTACAACCCTTATCCACTGGTACTGAATTATGATTTGCTGACCATGCAAAAGGTATCGGACAGGGAAAACGGCAACGATGTGCTGTTTGAGGAACTGGGAGGCAATTCGCCGTTACTGGCAGGCTTGCTGATGGAAACGATTTACAAAAGAAATAAACGAAACATCCATCACATTGAATCGAAGTCAGATGGCATAGAATTTCTGCTGAAAGGTATCTATGTTCATGATGGGAAATTTTACGTTCATACCGAATTACAAAACAAGAGCCATGTTCCATTCGATATTGATTTCGTAAAATTCAAAGTGGTAGATCGAAAAGTCGCGAAACGCACCGTTATACAAGAGAAAGAAATAATACCTGTCCGTAATTTTTATCCGAAGGAAAAAATAAAAGATCTCTCTACCCAACAACAAATTTTCCTGCTCGATAAGTTCACATTTGGGAAGGATAAGATCCTTAAAATTGAAATTTCAGAAAAGAATGGATCCCGTGGACAAATATTGAAGGTTAAAAATAAAGATCTTATCCATGCCAGTATGGTATTTGAAAATAGATAAGGTGTTGGGCTCCTTTATTTCGTTTCCTAATATGCACAAAATGACCTTTACCTGTTGTCACATACACAGTTTAGGTTGTATTAAACGTCTCAATCCAACATATCACAACCATTTGATATTTGGATTTCGGGCAATTTCGGGAACTGAAAACAGATCAGATGTCAATTTAACAGCTTTGAGTAAAGAACTAAAATCCTGCCCGATGTGGTGGGATTTTTCGTAAATTCATACGGTTTGAATAAAGTAACTATTCTTACATATATAACATTGATTTACCGTTTAAATTTAATAGAATGAACAACAGGCGATCAGCATAATCATGATAAAGAATGAAAATAGAAGTTTTGAAAAGTTTGACGAAAGAAGAGTTTGAGAATTTAGGTCATGATGGATATGAATCAAACCAAATTTATAACCTGACACTGGATACTAATGATAATTCTATCTTATTTAAGCTTAAGCTTGAAAACTTGAAGGAGAATTATGTGAAAGATTTTAGAACAACATCCGAAGATATTGATACGTATAATGAGGTTATGGTTAATGGAAATTCATTTGGAGCTTACACTAATAAACTTGTCGGATTTGCAATTTGTGAGGAACATGATTGGAACAATAGTCTTTATATCTCAAATTTTATAGTATCCCAAAAAGAAAGACAAAAAGGAATCGGAAAGTGTCTAATGGGAAAAATTATTGAACTCGCAAAAAATAAAAAAATCCGACTTGTAGAATTGGAAACCCAAAACACGAATGTTCCTGCAATCAAATTTTACCAAAAGCTAGGTTTTAAAATAACGGGTTTGAAGTCGAATTTATACGATAATGAAGGCATCGAAAAGGCGATCTATATGACATTCGAAATGTAAAAAGAAAAAACAACTCGGTGTTTTTTTCGTAAATTAAAGGTGTCGAATTATTGGAACTGTCGTTATTGAATATAGTATAAAATAATAAGCCTAGATCTAATTTTTAATCATAATATTTTTTCTTTAGCCACAAACTTACCCTTACTAACAGTATCAATACAGGCACTTCCACAAGTGGGCCGATAACCCCCACAAATGCCTGTGGTGAATGAATTCCAAATAATGTAATAGATACAGCTATCGCCAATTCAAAATTGTTTCCTGTTGCGGTAAATGCAATCGATGCGTTTTTGTCGTAGGGAACATTTAAGGATTTGTTTAAAAAGAAGCTCAAGAAAAACATCAGCACGAAATAAATGATCAATGGAACAGCTATCTTTACGACATCCATTGGCAATTCTAATAATTTATCGCCTTTCAGGCTGAACATTAATACGATGGTAAATAGTAAAGCATATAAGGTAATCGGCGATATTTTGGGTATGAATTTTCTATTATACCAATCTATGCCTTTTGATTTTATAAGTGTAAAACGGCTAATAAAACCTGCGAAAAAAGGAATACCTAAATAAATTAATACGCTCTCAGTTACGTCTTTCATGGAGACACTTACATTGAAATTGGCCAGGCCTAGTTTGTTGGGCAATATGTTGATGAACAGCCAAACAAAGAAACTATAACTTATTATCTGAAAAATACTGTTCAGTGCGACCAATAACGCCGTATATTCCCTGTTCGCTTTTGCCAAGTCACTCCATACGATGACCATGGCGATACACCTTGCCAAGCCAATGAGGATTAGACCTGTCATGTAATCAGGTTCGTTTCGCAGGAACAGTACTGCTAACCCAAACATCAATACGGTACCGATCACCCAATTAAGCAATAAGGATATAGCGATTATTTTGGTGTCCTTAAATGCTTTGGGCAAAACTGAATAATCTACCTTGGCCAATGGTGGATACATCATCAATACTAGGCCAATTGCTAAAGGAATATTGGTCGTGCCCACGGATAGCGCATTGGTAGTATTGGAAATACTCGGAAAGAAATGCCCCAAACCAATACCTGTCGCCATTGCAAGGAATATCCATAAGGTAAGGAAACGGTCAAGAAATTTTAGTTTTGGTTGCATCGGCTAATTTTTAATCATTGAAAAAACATATAACATCTCCTGTGCTACCTGCAAGCTCCTTTCGGTATAAATCTGCGTTTGTTCAAGTGAGCCGTCCGAAATCTTGGGATCTTCAAATGTAACAGGTATTCGCTTTTCTGCACCTGCAATGAAGGGACAACCTCCATCTGCCTGGGAACAAGTCATAATGGCAGTAAATGCCGATGCAGGATTGAAAGAATTATCATATTTTTTGGAAAATCCAATAATAGGCAATGTATTATCGCTGTACTTTATGGCATATACAGGATTATCGGTTTCCGCAATCTTGAAAATACTAAATCCTTGATTGGTCAATGTTTCAACTACTTTTGGGAATAGTGCAGTCTCTTCTGTACCACCCGAATAGCAATGTACTTTCGGGATATTGAAATATGCACTTGCCACCTGCGCCCAAACTTGTGCAAAATGACTTCTTCGTGAATTATGGGTGCAGATAAAATTGAGATTTATATCAGCTCCATAGTGTACTTTCTGTTGTACAAAATCGATCAGCGGTTGCAATATCGCTTTGCGTTCCTCACTTACTTTCTGGAAGTCAATAATCCCATTTATGGTTTCAGTTAAGTCCTTATACATTACGGTCGATATTTAGTGTTTAACAACATCCCGAATTAGGTGTACAACAAGTGATGTTCAGTTCCGATAATTTTACTTTTTGTTTTTCCGGAGGAATACCACAGGCATCGCTTGCCAAACAAGCTGTCTGTTTGTTCTTTAGGATGAAATGCATGCCGTCAAAATCCAAGTCAAACTTGCCAATCGTTTCATTTTGGTATTCTACCTCTATCTCGGCATCTTCAATACCCAATTTTTCTTCGGACAGCTTGATAATGTTCAATAGCTTAGTCGGCTTCAATCTGTGTTCAAAGTCGTTAGCATCCCATAATTGAAAATTTACTGCTTTCTCGGTACGGATTACACCGCCACAGTCAATAAAATGTTTCGTGATTTGACCTACTTCTGTAACATGGAAATGTTCTGGAACAAATGTTCCATTTTCTAATTGAAATTCGACATTGTCCAATGTCGCTAGGATTTCTTTAATTTTTGATAGTTTCATAAGAGTAAGATTTTATAATTTACATTAAATGATATATTGCAATATTACGATAATAAGATTTAAATAATATTATGAACAGCAACTGTTTACTTGAACCTTTTGATTAAAGAATGTATTAAATTCCTGCTGAATTTCTTTCCATAGTTTTTCATCAATACAATAGCAAACGGATTTACCTTCAATTGTTCCTTGAATGATGCCCATACTTTTTAATTCTTTTAAGTGCTGTGAAATGGTAGCCTGTGCCAATCCCAGTTCATCAACTAAATCATTACAGATACAGGTTTTCTGATCTATAATATATTGTAGAATGGCAACTCTTGCAGGATGGCCTAAAACTTTAAACAAAGAAGCCAATTTGTTCTGTTCATCTGTGAATATTTCTGATTTTGTAAGTCCCATTAACTTTTCTTTATATCGCAATATTACGATAATAATTTTATACTTAGGAGAATTTTAATGATTTTTTTTAGGCAACCATAATCATAGGTTTCTTTGCTACTTTCTTTTTCGTTTCAACTCACGCAAGAAAGTAGGCTATGCTCTATATAACCTATTTGAGAAATGCAAGTTAGGAATGGCGGAGCGAAAGCATTTAACAAGGTGGTTGTTCCTCTGTCCACAAAAAAAGACTGTTACGACCTGTGAGGAGCTGTCTTTTCTACCACTCAATTTTAATAAAAATGGGAACGGCGCACCGTTCCCCAAAAAATTATGAATTGTAGAACACATGACCGCTTTCGCTCCAATAGTCGCCACAAAACAGGTCACGGGCAAAGGACTCATAATCGAAATATCGTTTGGCAAATTCAGGCAAGTCCATTTGCTCTACCTGTTCATAGGCGAAATCTTCTTCACTATCGTATTCGCCTATATAATCATTATCAAAGTCGCTTATCAGGTCATTTATATCGCTCTCAGATAGTTTGTAGTGTCCATTGTCGCACCATAGCAAGAATGCATCCTTTCGGGTTTCGTCCATATCTTCCAAGGCTTCCAATACCTCAAATATATTGTCGCTTATCCAAGACTCGTCAATTAAGCCTTTTGGAATATTCTCGTAATCCTGAAACATAAATTCGGGATCTTCCTCATCCTGGTGTAAATCCCTGCAAGCGGTGTAAAATTCTGCTTTGTTCGCATAGTCGGATAGGTTTAGCCACTCTCCAAAAATTGAACCTCCATTATATTTTGCGTATGTGCCGACATAAACGCTAGCTTCCGATGTATTTATTTGCTGTGCCATTTCTTTATCGTTTTGAATTGTTTTTGATTTATTCGGCAATGAGAGGAACTGCTGTAGTTTTGTTTCGATATCATTTCCAATGCTTATTTTCCTCATGCCTGACATTTTTTTTATTCGTTTAAAGAGCCGGAGTATACTGAGTTTCGTTTCGGGAGCATAAAAGGTTAGTGTTTAGTAGGCACAAGGTTTTGGTGAAAAATACTACCCATGGGTGGAGATTTCTCACCAAACTTGACTTGACCTTTTGTCTACGTTAAGGACACGGAGATACCTTTGCTCCATGAAACGTGAACAACAGGCATACGCGCTCTTTAGGCATAAATCAAATTTGGAAGTTAGGAGGAAAGCATTGGTCAATGGTTCAGAAATATATTATCAATACCTAAGGAAAGGGGTGATTGAAGTTTGGAGAGCAACGAGATCTTCAATCTCCCGTTCCCGATCATAGCCATAAGCTCTTTTACGGTTAGTAACAACGTGGATACCGGAAATGTGCTTAGGCTATTTTAAAACATTGAGCCAATAAAAGCCAAATCATTCTGCATAAAGTCAGTATCCAATATCCGCTTTACCGATATAATAAGTTTGTCCTAATGGATCAATCCATGAGCATAACAGACAAAATGAGTAGAGGATGGAGAAAGAAAAAGCGAACGATTTAACCCCCGAACGAGTGATAGAAATACTGAAAAAGAAAGGAACCGTTGTCGAAATGGAAGAAGCAATAGCCATATTGGATTTTGTGAAAATGATAGCACAAGTAGCCGTTAATCAGTATCTTAGAGGAGAACTTTGAGTTTATAAATCATTAACAGGTTATTGGGATGAGAGAAGCAGATCTTTATATACGTGTGTCTACCGATGAACAGGCAGATAAGGGCTATTCACAACGCGATCAGGAAGACCGTCTTCGAAAATATTGTGAAATAAAGGGAATACCAGTAAGAGGTGTCTACATCGAAGACCATTCGGCCAAATCCTTCAAACGGCCTGAATGGCAGAAATACCTAACTAACCTTAGAAAGTCTAAAAGAAATAAAACGTCCACATTCGTCTTGTTCACCAAATGGGATCGCTTCAGCCGGAATGCCGGGGATGCTTACCAGATGATCAACCAATTAAGAACCTTGGGTGTTGAGCCGGGAGCAATTGAACAACCTCTGGATCTGACCATTCCAGAAAATAAAATCATGTTGGCTTTCTATCTTGCTGCACCCGAAGTAGAGAATGACAGAAGGGCTTTGAATGTCTTTCATGGGATGCGTCGGGCTAAGAAAGAGGGCAGATATATGGGTACTGCTCCGATAGGATATGTCAATAAGATTACGGAAGATAAAAAGAAATACATTGCTCCACATGAATTTGAAGCTCCGATCCTAAAATGGGCATTTGAGCAAATCGCCTCAAACAGTTTTAATACCGAGCAGATCTGGAAAAAGGTTAGAGAAAAAGCGAAGGGAAAAGGTCGTTTCAGCAAAAATAACTTTTGGGTAGCTGTTCGCAATCCGCTGTACTGTGGCAAGATCTTAATTCCTCCCTATAAAGAAGAGAAAGGCTATTTTGTCAAAGGTCAACATGAGCCTATCATCAGTGAGAAGCTATTTAGAGATGTTCAGAATGTGTTGGATGGAAGGAAAAGAGCCATCAAACCGAAAATCGTTTCGACTGAAAATTTACCACTTAGAGGTTTCTTAAAGTGTCCCAAATGCGACAGGATGCTCTCAGGCAGCGCTTCCAAAGGCAGAAATACTTATTACAACTATTACCATTGTACGTCTTCCTGTGGCGTACGATTTAAGGCCGAATTGGTCAACGAAGTTTTTATAAAGCAGTTACAGAATCTATCACCCAAAGAAGGGGTGGTCGATCTATTCATTGAAGCATTTATTAAGAATTTCAACGATAGGACAAAACAACAAAATGGAGAAAGGTCAAATATCATTGCCGAAATTGATACTTTGAACAAACGTTACCAAAATGCATTGTTGAAGAATGCCGATGGAGAAATGGACTTTGAGGATTTTCAGGAAGTGAAGAAGTTGACCAAAGGCAAGATTGAGAATTTAGAGAGGCGTTTGAACGAATTGGCGCAGATTGGGAAGGAAATTCAGGACTTAGTAGCATCTGCCCTAAAAAAGGTCGCAAACATCGATAGACGCTATGAAAAGGGCAATATTGAAGAAAAACGTATGATAATTGGTTCGATTTTCCCTGAATTTTTGGTATTTGACGGTACACAACATCGAACCACAAAAATCAATTCAGCTATCACGCTTATCTATCAGAATACCAGTAAATTACGAGCTAAAAAAAATGGGACAAATCTAAATTTTTTAGACTTGTCCCAAGAGGTGATCCCGCTGGGACTCGAACCCAGGACCCATACATTAAAAGTGTATTGCTCTACCAGCTGAGCTACGGAATCGGAATTCTTTATTTCAAGAACTACTTCGTTGTTTGAAGTGATGCAAAGGTAGAAAAAAGGTTGATATGTGCCAAATCTTTTATGCTAATTTTTATGTTCAACCAAATAACTTACTGTTTTTCAGTTTAATTATTTTTTCGCTTTAATCATACGTGGAACCCCATTCAGGTCGTTTATTACCCATACTTCCGAAAAACCTTTTTTAAAGATCATCTCCTGCGTTTCCTTCGCTAAATACTGGTTGATCTCAAAATATAAAACTCCATCAGCGTTGAGGTGCTTTCGGGCAAATGAGGATATATGATCATAAAATAGGAGAGGTGCATCATCTTCCACAAACAAGGCCGAATGTGGTTCAAACTGTAGAACATTGGCATGCATTTCCCTTTTTTCATCCTGGGTGATGTATGGTGGATTACTTACAATGATATCAAACTGCTCCTCCTGGAAAACAACATCCCATTCTAAGATATCCAGGCATCTGAAATTAATGTCAACCCCATTCTTCATCGCATTTTCCTTCGCCACGGCTATCGCTTCTGGAGAAAGGTCGACAGCCATGGTTTGCGCATGGGATAGGTTTTTCTGCAATGCGATCGCAATACATCCCGATCCTGTTCCAATATCAATGATTTGAAGATGCTGATTTTCCCCATCTTCGAATTCTTTAATAATCAGATCCACCAATTCCTCCGTTTCTGGTCTTGGAATCAAGGTGTCTTCCGTGACCAACAACTCCATCCCATAAAAAGGGGCTTTGCCCAAAATATGTTGAACAGGTTTTGACGACTTTAACTCAACAAGAATATCCAACAAAGAAAGAGCCTGCTGAGGATCTAACACCATATCCTTCTCCAGCAATAACTTCGCTTTTGAAATACCCAATCGATCCAATAAAACAATTTGGAAGATGGATTTGATTTCATCTTGCTCATATAGACTGCCAAGTTCTTGTAGGAACTGTTGCTGGATGCTTCCTAAGGTTTCCATGCTGCAAACCTACAAAAAATGCTTCATTGTAAATTTTATTGGATTTAATTAATAGTTTTGCGGTGGTAGCAAATTTGAAAAAGGAGTATCATGAACCGGGATGAATTATTCATGCAGCGTTGTTTAGATCTGGCGGTATTGGGAGCCGGTAAAACCAGTCCCAATCCGATGGTTGGTGCTGTGATTGTCCATGAAAATAAGATCATTGGCGAGGGATATACTTCACCCTACGGAGGCCCACATGCCGAAGTCAATGCGATCCAAGACACCCTGCAAAAATTCCCCGAAGATGCCGAGCGTCTTTTTCAAGAAAGTACCATCTATGTGTCTTTGGAACCCTGTGCACATTTTGGGAAAACACCGCCATGTGCTGATCTCATCGTCTCGAAGAAATTCAAAAAGGCAGTTATTGCCTGCCAGGATCCATTTGCGAAAGTAAATGGACTTGGAATCCAAAAGCTGAAGGATGCGGGCATCCAAGTAGTGATCGGTATTTTGGAAGAAGAAGCGAAATGGGTCAACCGACGTTTTTTTACCAGACTTAAAGAATTTCGTCCATATGTTATCTTGAAATGGGCAGAGACTAATGATGGTTATTTTGCACCAGCGGATGGTTCCCAAAAGTGGATCAGCAACGCGGCCAGTAAGCAGTTGGTGCATCAATGGCGAACCCAAGAAGATGCAATATTAGTTGGAAAAGGAACAGCCTTGGCCGACAACCCTTCCCTTACTGCAAGAGAATGGGTAGGCAGAAATCCAAAGCGCGTTCTGATCGATAAGAATTTGGAAATTAGTAGAGAAACGGCTCTATTCTCCCCCGAAGCCGATACCATCGTTTTCAACGCTGAACAAACCGATTGGCAAGGAAACATCAAATTGATCGCACTCGAAAATTTCGACCTCTATCTTCCACAGCAGGTCTTGTATCAATTGTATCTGATGGATGTACAATCCTTGATTATAGAGGGGGGAAAGAAAACCCTAGAACAATTTATCCAGGCTGGCTTATGGGATGAAGCGCGCATTTTTAAATCTTCCGAAAACTGGGGAGCAGGCATGGAAGCGCCGAAGATCAACGGCAGTATAAAAGAAAAATTAAAGGTAGGTTCCGATACCTTGAAAATCCTTATAAATCCTTAATAATCAACTAATAATTTCTTATTACCTTATTTTTAGTTTTAGGGATGCGAATCCCCGAAGAGCTATTGCATTTTATCTGGCGTTTCCGGCTATTCAAGCCCTTAATGATGCGAACTACCTGTGGAAAACAGGTCCAGGTTTTAAAGCCAGGTCAATTTAACGATCACGCAGGTCCCGATTTCCTTTTTGCCGAATTAAAGATTGATGGTCAGCAGTGGTATGGCCATATTGAACTCCATGTGGAGGCGAAAGATTGGATGGTGCATCGGCATCATCAGGACGAAGCCTACAATGCCGTCATCCTGCATGTCATCTGGGAAGGGGATATGGCCTGCTACCTTTCCGATGGTACCTGGATCCCCAACCTCAACCTTCAGCAATTAGTGGATGAAGATGTTTTGGAGAAAGCCTTGGATCTTCTTCATAATGGTCATTGGCTGTCCTGTGCCTATCGAATGAAAAAGATCCCCATGCATATCAAGCTCCAAACTGTTCAGCGGGCAGCGGTTGAACGTCTGGAAAGTAGGTATCAACAGATCATGCTACTAAACCAGCGTTTTAAAGGAGATTGGGAACGGGTTGCTCTGAGCATGCTTGCAGGATCTTTTGGCTTTAAGGTAAATAAACAGGCTTTTTTGGATTGGGCGGAGTTGATAAATCTTAAATTGCTCGCGAAATTTGCGGATAAACCAAAAAGTATTCAAGCTATGTTTTTTGGTCAGGCAGGTTTTCTAACTGCTTATAAAGGCAAGGAGAGCTACGCAATACAAATCCAGAAAGAATATGGATATCTAAAACAGAGCTTCGGCTTAGTCGAAATGACCGTTTATCAATGGAAATTCCTGCGGATGAGACCTGCAAATTTTCCGACTATCCGGATGGCGCAATTGGCCGGCTTATACAGCATACGAACCAACTGGTTTTCCAAAATAATTTCCAGCCATGACGTGGAGGAAATCAAACAGGAGCTTAGAAAAGCAACGGTACACAAATTTTGGAGGACTCATTATCATTTTGAAAAAAGCACTGAAGACCATGGAAATGAGTTTTCAGAAACCTTTATGGATCTTTTGGTCATCAATTGTTTTGCGCCTTTATTATTTGCCTATGGAAAACATATTCGAAAGGCAAGTCATATGGATCTGGCCATGGAATGGTTGGAAAGTATAGCTGCTGAGGAAAATGTTGTGACCAAAAAGTATAGGAAATCAGGCCTTCCTTCCTTCAGTGCCATGGAAAGCCAGGGATTGCTCCATCTACAGGCCAACTATTGCGACCACAAAAAGTGCCTAAATTGCCCTATAGGAGCATATATCCTCCAGCAGCCTATCGAAGTTTAAGCTTTCAGGATTTCCGCTATTTCGTGGAATCCCTTTTCGGCAGCTAGATCCGATGCGGTCTTTCCTTGATCGTTCTGGATCTGGATATTGGCGCCATTCTCTAAAAGAATGATGATCAGATCAATGTTACCTTGCTGGGCAGCGATATGCAAAGGTGATATTCTCGAGTTTTGGACCACATTGACTTCCGCTCCTGCCTCGATCAACATTTTGGCGATCGTATCGTGCTGATTTAATAATGCGGCATGAATTGGATAGCTCTGAAAGCCGTTTTGCGAATAAGCATTCGGATTGGCATGGTTCCTTAATAAAATCCTTACAATATCTTCCTTACCGAAATGGGCGGCAATCCCCAAAGGATAAAAACCATGCGTAGATAATTCGTTGATCACCTCCGGCTTTTGATCCAACATCAACTGCACCTGTTCGGTAAGTCCGGCGGCACAGGCTTCATGGATCGTAATACTGGTAATATATTTCAAAATGGTCTGAACGATCTGCGTTTTCTGGTAATAACAGGCGAGCATCAAGGGTGAAATATCATGTGATGTATTCTGTTTCACCAATTCCGGATTTCTGCTCAACAATAAATCCAGATCTTGGTGGTTCCCTGTTTCAATATACTCTTCCAATACAGATAGGCTCATATGTTCTTACATTTTAATGTTACGAATTAAGCAAAAAAAACTTAAATTTATAATTCCTTAATAGGATTTCTTAAACAGCACGTTAAATCCAACGGGTTAAATTTTATAGCTTTATTACTAATTAATTTTAATGTTAACGAACATCATTTAATATTTGTAGCTATTCAGCTACAAAATGACAATTAAAACTATATTTTTTATTAAATTTTTAGACTTATAATTACTTTTGTAATGCCCTCCCCAAGGGCATGTTTTTCATAGGTAGATGTAGGGTCGAATATATTCTATTCGACCCTTTTTTATTCCAAACAAATCCTGGTCAATACCAACATACTTACCCTCATTCAATCCAAACCATTCCAAAATAATCATCAAACCATCCCAAATTAACCATCAAACCATCCCCAAAAAAATTTTCCTTCCAATTCCCAACCCAACCCTCTTCAAAAAATCCCCTGTCTTTATACGAAATACTAAATACTAAATACTAATTTTACATCATGTCGAAAATAGTAGTTGCGATTACAGGTGCCTCAGGCTCCATATATGCCAAAGTATTGTTGGATAAACTTACCCTTCTGAAAGATCAGTTGGAAGAGGTAGGCGTAGTGATGTCCGATAATGCCAAGGATGTCTGGAAATTTGAACTGGGAGATGAGAGTTACAATGATTATTCCTTCAAATTCTATCAGAAGAATGATTTTATGGCGCCATTTGCATCAGGATCCGCTAAGTTTGAGACCATGATCGTAGCTCCCTGCTCCATGGGGACCTTGGCTAGGATTGCGCAGGGAACTTCATCAGATCTAACCACCAGAGCGGCTGATGTCATCCTGAAAGAACGTAGAAAATTGATCTTGATCACCCGGGAAACGCCATTAAGTTTGATCCACATCAACAATATGCAGGCAGTAACCCAGGCAGGAGGGATCGTTTGTCCAGCATCGCCGTCTTTTTACAGCAGACCCTCAACTTTTGAGGAATTGGCAGCTACTGTAATAGATCGCGTCCTTGATATGGCAGGTTTTGACCTGCAGACCTACCGCTGGGGTAAATAGAAAAACCATAATTTTATCCTCGTAATCCAAAGGATTTTGTATTTTTGTTTTTTAATGAAACAGCTGTATCTATCTTTATTAGCATTCGTTATATCCAACAAAAATTACGATCACTATATTTTTGATTTTCAATATATTTCATGGGAACAATATTAATTACTTCTGCAACATTGGTTTCGGCAGGCCATCCGCTACACCTAACATCCGTTGATGTATTGGTTAAAAACGGAAAAATTGAGAAAATTGGCAAGTCTGTAAAGGCGGAAGGGAAGGTCCAGGAGATCAACGGGAAGGGAAGTTTTCTTTCTGTCGGTTTTTTCGATCTGAATGTAAACTTTGGCGAACCGGGTTATGAAACCAAAGAGGATATCCAAACAGGTACTGCTGCGGCAGCATCTGGCGGTTTTACCGGCGTAGCTGTACACCCCAATACCAATCCACCGATCCATTCCCGTTCAGAGGTATCCCTGATTGTTAATACGGTAAAGGGCAACTTGGTAGATGTATTTCCTGTTGGAGCAGTGAGCAAAAAAAGGGAAGGAAATGAATTGGCCGAACTGTACGATATGAAAATCAATGGTGCCGTAGCATTCAGCGATGGTAACCGCAGTGTGCAGCAGGCAGGATTGATGGGGAGAGCCTTATTATATGCCAAAGGTTTCCAAGGATTGATCATGACGTTTCCGCAGGATGAATCCATTGCTGCAGACAATAAAATGAACGAAGGGGAGGTGAGTACCTATCTGGGCATGAAAGGTATCCCTAACCTGGCAGAATCCATCATGGTTTCCCGTGATCTATTCTTGGCCGAATACAATGATTCACCGATCCACTTCAGTACGATTTCTACCGAAGAATCAGTCGATCTGATCAAGAAAGCAAAAGCAAAAGGAATCCAGGTAACCTGTGATGTGGCAGCCCATAACCTGGTCTTTACCGATGAAGATGTCAAATCTTTTGATAGCCATTATAAAGTGAGCCCACCATTACGCACCAAGCGCGATGTAAAAGCGTTGATCAAAGGCCTGAAAGATGGCGTAATTGATGCGGTGGTTTCGCAACATACCCCACATGAAATTGAATTCAAGGAAGTAGAATTCCAGATTGCAAAAGATGGCATCATTGCATCGCAAACTGTTCTTCCATTACTGATCAGAGCAGGCTTGAACCCTGAAACCATCGTAGAGAAATTGGCGGTAAATCCCCGTAAGGTATTGAGTCTACCAGTTCCACAACTGCTAGAGGGCGAGGTAGCTAACCTGGTATTATTCAGTATGGATAAAAAATGGACGTTAGATAATAACAGCAATAAGTCCAAATCGACTAATTCACCATTATTTGGAAAGGAATTGACAGGCCAGGTCTTGGCAACGATCAATAACAACCAGGTAATCATAAACTAATTAATATGGAAGCGAAAGTAAAAAAAGCATTTGAGGCAAGTTTTAATGCCTATGCCCACTCTGAAAATATCGATGCATCCCAGGTAAAACATGCATTGGAAAATGTATTCAATGCCGAAAAACCATTTATGGATAAGGTGGCAGAAATGGATGCTGTTTTTGATGACTATCAGCAATTTGAAGAATTGCGTGAATACACGTTTGATCTTCTCATGATCAATTTCTTCGCAGAAGATGTATTGAAACTGGAAGAGGATTATCTAGAGTCGGAAGAATGGGAAGCCATCGAAGACGAGACCATTGAAAGGGGTTCAGAGATGCTGAACATCCTTTTATACCTAAAAGAATGTGCAGATGATGAGATCGAACCATCTTTGGATGATTTCCTGAAAGAGTTCCTATTGGTGGAAGAAGATGAATTCCAGGACGAATACGAGATTTATGAAAATGTGATTGCCAATCAGTTATTAGTTGATAGTTCTTATGAGCAGATCGCTAAGGTTGCTGATAGCCAGTCGAAAGATGAGGAGATTTATGAGCTGTTTTATCCTTTAGTTTCCTTTTTTTACGAGCAAAATCCAAATGAAGGACAATTGGGAGATTTTTCTAAGTATGCGGCAAATAAATCATTATCTTTAGCCTTATATCAATTAATGATCAACTTTAACAAATAAATTATGGAATTGACAACTAACGAAAATCCGCTATTGAAGAAGAAAGCAATTACCTATGGGGTTATCCTTGGGGTGGTTTCGGTGGTATTGGCTATAGCATCTATGTATATTACCATTAATGGAACCACTTTAATGAGTTCGGCTATACAGGCAGGAGCGGTTAACTATATCCCTTTCTTAATTTTGGTAGCAGTTTTTGCAAAATCCCTTCGTACGGCAAATGGTGGTTACTGGAGCTTTTCCGTAGCCCTTAAAAATATCTTCATCATGTTGGCAGTTACCGCATTGATCGGTACTTTGGCAACCATGGTCATGAACTGGACAATGCCTCAGCTGCAGGAACAGGTATTGGATAAAACCCGCAATATGACCATCGAGTATTACGAGTCCATCAATGCTTCCGATGAGGCGATCGATACCATCGTAGCGGAGTTGGATAAACAACGCGACGCCTTAGGCTCTTTGTCCATCGGACAGAATATCTTAGGTCTGTTCATCTATTTCCTGGTTTATTTTGTGTTGGCATTGATCTTTGCTGCCATCTTCAAAAAAGAAAAACCAATGTTCAAGGAACAGGTAGCAACAGATTCTGCACATCCTTGGCAAAATAATCCCGAAGCTTAATAATCCTATTACCTCAATATTTTTTGATTAAAGGTATCATCTAAAAATGATACCTTTGTCATTATTACTTATGGATATATCAGTAGTCATACCTTTATACAACGAGGAAGAATCTCTTCCGGAGCTTTGCGCTTGGATCAAGCGTGTTATGGATGAGCATCATTTCTCTTACGAGATCATCATGGTTGATGATGGGAGTAAGGATAAATCCTGGCAGGTCATTCAATCGCTAAAAGCGGAGAATGAGCATGTTTCAGGCGTTCGCTTCCGTCGTAATTACGGGAAATCGGCCGCATTGAATGTTGGTTTTGCCGCAGCACAGGGTGATGTGGTCATCACCATGGATGCCGACCTTCAGGATAGCCCTGATGAGATCCCGGAATTGTACGATCGTGTTAAGAACCAAGGTGCGGATCTGGTTTCTGGATGGAAGAAAAAACGTTATGATCCATTGACCAAGACCATTCCGACAAAGCTGTTCAACTCCGTTACCCGCAGCATGTCGGGTATCGATAACCTGCACGATTTCAATTGTGGGCTGAAAGCCTATAAAAAGGATGTGGTAAAGAGCATCGAAGTTTATGGCGAGATGCACCGCTATATCCCCGTATTGGCGAAATGGGCCGGATTCAGTAATATCCAAGAGCAGGTAGTTCAGCATTTTCCACGGAAGTATGGAACGACCAAATTTGGTCCTGGACGATTTGTAAAAGGATTTCTGGATCTGATGTCGATCTTTTTTGTGGGTAAATTTGCCAAAAGACCGATGCACTTTTTTGGTCCGTTGGGCGTCATCAGTTTCCTGATCGGGATTTTTATCACCATCTACCTCATCATCGAGAAATTGATGAGCATTGCCAATGGTACAGCCTACCGGAATGTGACGGATCAACCGTTGTTCTACCTTTCTTTGGTAGCCATTTTGATCGGTTCACAATTATTCCTTACAGGGTTCATTGCTGAGTTGGTGTCCCGTAATGGTACAGATCGTAATAAATATCATATCGACCAGGTAATCTAAGATGTTCTTTTCAATCATTATTCCTTTATACAACCGATCGGTAGAGATCAAGGAATTGTTGCAATCCCTTCTGGATCAACAATACCAAGATTTCGAAGTGATCATTGTGGAGGATGGATCCAGGAACAAGGCCGATCATATCATCGATCAATTTAAAGATCGATTGGATGTACATTATTTCTTTAAGGAAAATGAAGGTCAGGGATTCGCAAGGAACTATGGTTTTGAGCGGGCAAAAGGCGATTATTTCATCGTCTTTGATTCAGATATCATTGTGCCATCCGATTACCTATTGAAGGTTAAGGCAGGGATCGAAAAGGATGGGTTGGATGCTTTCGGAGGACCGGATGCTGCGCATCCATCGTTCACCGCCATCCAAAAAGCCATCAGCTATTCCATGACCAGCCCCTTTACCACCGGAGGGATCCGTGGTAATAAAAAGCATGTGGGCCAATTCCATCCACGAAGTTTCAACCTCGGAATATCCAGGAAAGTATGGGAACAGACAGGTGGGTTTAAACTCTCCCGCAGGTCGGAAGATATTGAATTCAGTATCCGGATGATCAATTCGGGGTTTAAGGTCGGTTTGATCCCTGATGCCTTTGTGTACCATAAAAGGAGGACCAGCTTCGCCCAATTTTATAAACAGACCCATAGTTTTGGAAAGGGGAGGATCGATATCTACAAGATGTATCCTGCCGAACTGAAACCCGTGCATGCCCTTCCATCCGTTTTTGTATTGGGATTGGTCGTGTTGTTCATGATCAATGTCATCAATTTATTAACAATGAATGGTATCTATATCCTGAGTTTGTTAGGAACTCTTGGTAATTGTTTGTTATTATTGTATACCATAATGCTGTTCTTGCATGCCTTGATAACCTGCAGGAGCTTGAAAGTAGCCGTTCTTGCGGTAGTTGCGGCCTTTACGCAATTGATCGCTTATGGCTCCGGCTTTATCAGTCAGTATAGTAAACAGCTGTTGTATCCAGAAAATAAGAATTCATGATAGCGCTTACACAAAGTAGTTTAGATAAATTAGAAATTTTGTTCAAAGAGCAGGGGTATCGATTGCGATTTGAGAAAGGTTCTTTCCGAACCGGTGCCTGTATGCTACAAAATTCCAAGGTTATTGTGGTGAATAAATTCTCCAGTGTGGATATGAAAGTGCAATCCCTACTTCAGCTATTGCAGACTATCCCCATTGAAGAGAGCTTGTTAAGTGATAAGTTGAAGCCATTTTTTCAGCAGATTAAAAAAACAAAACTTAAGGTTTGAGAATAACATTTTTAGGTACAGGTACATCACAGGGGGTTCCGGTCATCGCATGCTCATGTCAGGTATGCCGATCTACCGACCGACATGATAAACGTTTGAGGTCGTCCATTCTATTGGAATACAACGACCATACCGTTATTGTGGATACCGGTCCTGATTTCAGGTACCAGATGTTAAGAGATCATGTGCAGCAGCTGGACGCCGTACTGATGACCCATTCCCATAAGGATCATGTAGCGGGTCTGGATGATGTGCGGGCTTTCAATTACCAGCAACAGCAATCCATTCCGATCTATTCCAATAAGGCAACCCACGACGCCCTTCGTAAGGAATTCTACTATGCCTTCAGCGATTTCAAATACCCTGGAGTTCCGCAATTGGAACTGGAAGAAATCTTCCCCGGCCAATCTTTTGAATTGTACGGGAAAGAAATCCTGCCCATAGAGGTGATGCATTACAAGATGCCGGTATTGGGTTTTCGGATAGATGATTTTGCCTATATAACCGATGCAAAAACCATATCGGAAGAATCTTTTGAGCTGTTGAAAGGCGTGAAGACATTGGTATTGAATGCACTCCAAAAAGAACCACATATTTCCCATCTTACTTTAGCGGAGGCGATTGAAGTTTCGGAACGGATCCAACCAGAAAGAACTTATTTAACCCATATCAGCCATCGATTTGGGACCCATGAGGAAATATCCGCTTTACTTCCCCCTAACATTTTTGTGGCTTACGATCAGTTAATTATCGAAGAATAATAAAAAATAATTCATCCTTCAAAACAATTGTGAACATTCATTGTTCAACCATATGAAATCACATTTATTGAATTAATTATTTAAACACTTTAAAAACTGATTTGCTATGGGAAATATTTTGTATTTAATCGCAGTAGTTTTAGTCATTATCTGGGCAATCAGCTTCTTCGGAGGTTATGCAACAGGTGGTATTATTCACATCTTATTGGTGATCGCCATCATTGTTATTTTACTTAGGGTTATACGAGGTAACGCCTAGATAGATTATTCTAATAACAGCTGAGCAATAGCTAAATCCTCTTGATAAGTGATCTTCAGGTTCTGATGTTCGCCAGGAAAGATGAGGAGGTTATTGCTCATTTTATTTTTATTCCAATTTTCCACCACGGATGCATCATCGGTAAAAGATGATAATTCCTCTTGTTCATAAGCCTCCAGCAATAAGGTCGCTTGGAATACCTGCGGCGTCTGCACCAACCAGACCTGGTTCCTATCTACTGCCTCACTTTTAGTTTTAGTTCCAAATCGTACAGAATTGCTGCTCTGAACAGCAGGGATAACCGCATGATGTCCATTGGCAACTTCCTGGTATAAAGCATCGATCAACTGCGTAGTAAGAAGGGGTCTTGCTGCATCATGAACTGCAATTATGGCATTCGCTGGGTCTGGAATCGAATTTCTTAATGTTATCAACCCGTTTTTCACGCTCTGAAACCTGCTGGCTCCTCCATGGCATAGGATATGAGGTATCTGAAAATCATATTCCCTACAGAGCTCCTTCCAATAGGATTCCATCTCGGAAGAAAGGACCAATAGGATTTGAGGCTTACTTTGAGCCTGATGGAACTTCAATAGGGTATGCATTAAGAGCGGTTTACCGTTTATTGGTATGTACTGTTTTGGGAGGTTTCCACCCATCCGAGATCCAGTTCCAGCCGCTACAATAATGACATAGTTTTGTTCCATGTCATAAAGGTAAAAAAAATAGATTTGGCTCGATGCGAAAGCATAGTGAAAGTAATGTAAAAGTATGTATTTTGTATGTAAAGCATATAAAAACATGCTTTAAGTATGCTTAAACCGTGGATTTGCCAAGAAAACATAGGGTTTACATAGGAAAAACGATAGCAGGATAGGTAAAAGCCATCAAAAAAGAAGCCGTATAAAACATAGTTTTATACGGCTTAATCAATTGTTGAATTATTTATCTTAGATGATTAACATCGCATCGCCATAGCTGTAGAAACGATATTTTTCTTTAACGGCTACTTCGTAAGCATTCATGACGTTCTCATAACCTGCAAAGGCAGCAATCATCACCAATAGGGTAGATTGAGGCGTATGGAAGTTAGTGATCATCGAGTTTGCAATACTGAAATCGTAAGGAGGGTAAATAAATTTACTTGTCCAATCGTTTGCAGCTTTCAGGTGTTTGTCGGCAGAAACTGAAGATTCGATTGCGCGCATAGAAGTAGTACCTACCGCACAGATGCGGCGTTTGGCATCGATCCCTTTGTTCACGATACGGGCAGCTTCTTCGCTGATGATGAATTGTTCCGAATCCATTTTATGTTTGGTCAAATCTTCTACCTCCACCGTACGGAATGTTCCCAAACCAACGTGTAAGGTTACTTCTGCAAAATCAACCCCTTTTAGTTCCAAACGTTTCATCAATTCGCGAGAGAAGTGAAGTCCTGCTGTTGGTGCAGCAACTGCACCTTCATTTTTAGCGTAGATGGTTTGGTAACGGAATTTATCCTCTGGTGTTGCTTTACGTTTGATGTATTTTGGAAGAGGAGTTTCGCCAAGGATTTCGATGTTCTTGCGGAATTCCTCATCGGTTCCATCAAAAAGGAAACGGATAGTACGGCCGCGAGAAGTGGTATTGTCTACTACCTCCGCTACTAATAAATCATCATCTCCGAAATATAATTTATTACCTACACGGATTTTACGAGCTGGATCTACCAACACGTCCCATAGGCGTAATTCTTTGTTTAATTCTCTTAAAAGGAATACTTCAATGGTAGCACCGGTTTTCTCTTTGTTTCCATACATACGGGCAGGGAAAACTTTGGTGTTGTTCAATATCATGACATCTTTATCATCAAAGTAATCCAATACATCTTTGAAGATTTTGTGTTCGATTTTTCCAGAATCGCGGTGTAAAACCATCAAACGAGATTCGTCTCTTTGTTCAGATGGTTCAGAAGCTAGCAGAGACTCCGGTAGATTGAAGTTGAATTGAGATAATTTCATTTTATATGAATCAGTATTAATTGCCCTCTAGCCTTACTGGGGCTAGATTTTATAAAGGCTTACAAAAGTACGAAAAATTAAATAATTACACTGTCATATAAGATAATACCTACTTTTCTGTAAGAATTTATTTATTAATATTGGATTCTTTAAAATATATTGTAATTTAAAACGGCATTTGAAATGCCTAGAATTCCACAGAAACTAACTTTTATGGCAGACAGCACACGAAAAGAAGATTTTGCAAACGACCTACTTCCACATACCGAGAGTTTAGAAGAGATGCACCATGTAAACAATCCTGTATTGGATTTACCACGCATCGAAAAACAGTACCTTGCTAAGGTTCAAGGCTATACCCAAGAAAGAAATTCCTTTTTCTTTACCGATGGGCGATCAAAGGTAGAAGTTAAAGTATTCTCCGAGGAGATCATCCGTATCCGATTGGCGCCTGAAGGGGTATTTTTGGAAGATTTTTCCTATGCCGTGAGTTTCAAGGAAGAAGTTTTTGTAAACTGCGAAGTAACGGAAGATGATGCCTATTTCCGGGTAAAAACCAGTGCAGTTACCTGTTCCATCAAAAAAGACAATTTTTTCATATCCTTTTCTGAAGAGGATGATACCGTTCTGAACAGCGACCATGCAGCGATGCACTGGGAAGAGAATGTTGACTATGGTGGATATTACGTTTACTGCAGCAAAGAGGCCAAATCCGATGAGGTATTCTATGGATTAGGTGATAAAGCATCGAATTTGAATCTGAGAGGCAGAAGGGTGAAGAATTGGAACTCCGATACCTATTCCTATGCCTTCAATCAAGATCCGCTTTACAAAACCATTCCTTTCTACATTGGGGTAACCGAAGGAAAGGCCTACGGAATTTTCTTTGACAATACTTTCAAGACATATTTTGATTTCGCTTCAGAGCATCCGAACCAAACAAGTTTCTGGTCGGAGGGTGGCGAACTCCAATACTATTATATCCACGGTCCACAAATGATGGATGTGGTAAAAAGGTACCATAGTTTAACCGGTACCCATTATATGCCGCCCATGTGGGCAATCGGCTACCATCAATGTCGCTGGTCGTACTATCCGGAGAACAAGGTTCGGGAAACGGCCTACGAATTCCGCAAGCGGGAGATCCCTTGTGATGCGATCTACCTTGATATAGACTATATGGATGGGTACCGTTGTTTTACTTGGAACAAGCGATATTTCCCAGATCCTAAGAAAATGATCGCCGATCTGAATGCCAATGGCTTCAAAACGGTGGTGATGATCGATCCAGGAATCAAGGTGGATGAAAACTATTGGGTATTCAAGCAGGGACAGGAGAACAACTATTTCTGCCGTAGGGGGGATGATTATTTTATGGAAGGTTTTGTTTGGCCTGGCCGATGCCAATTTCCGGATTACACCAACCCCGAGGTGAGAACCTGGTGGGGAACCTTGTACAAAGGTTTGGTAGATGATGGCGTTGCAGGATTCTGGAACGACATGAACGAACCGGCTGTATTTGGAAGAGGAACTTTCCCTGATGATGTTAGGCATCAATTTGAAGGCCATCGCGGATCACATCGGAAAGCCCATAATATCTATGGCATGCAGATGGTTCGGGCAACTTACGATGGGTTGAAGAAATTATATAAGAATAAACGTCCATTTACCATTACCAGAGCGGCTTATGCCGGTACACAACGCTATTCGTCTGTTTGGACCGGAGATAATATCGCTACCTGGGAGCACTTGCGCATCGGAACCTTACAGTTGCAGCGATTATCGGTTTCAGGGCTTTCATTCTGTGGTACAGATATCGGTGGTTTTACCGGCGAGCCTGATGGTGAACTCTACACCCGTTGGATGCAGTTTGGGGTGTTTTCGCCATTTATGCGTGTGCATTCGGCTGGGGATACCCGCGACAGAGAGCCTTGGAGTTTCGGGCCAGATTGGGAGCTGATCTGTAAGAAGTTTATTGAATTGCGATATAAACTACTTCCTTATATCTATACCTGCTTTTGGATGCAGCATAGGTATGGGGAGCCTATTCTTAGGCCAATATCCCTCTTGGAACAACATATTGCCAAAAACCTGCAACGGGAGGAAGAATTCACCTTCGGTCATCAATTATTGGTTTCACCAGTTTTGCACCCTGGTCAGTTGAACAAGGTTGTATACCTTCCTGAAGGAAGCTGGTATTACTATTTCGATCATACTCCATATGCCGGTGGGCAGGAACATACCATCGATACCCCGATGGATGAAATGCCATTCTTTGTTCGAGGGGGAAGTATCATCCCTGAATTCCCGGTGATGCAATTTACCGGAGAGCGTAAAATTGAATCCTTGAAGATGACGTTCTATTTTGCAGAAGGACAGCATGAGTCGCACCTGTATTCTGATCATGGCGAAACTTTTGCCTATGAGCAAGGGGTCTATGTGGAGAAGAATTTCATTGCNNCGGTTCAGATTGTGCAAGGGGAACAGGGCTTATATACGCCATATTATACAGACTTTAACCTTTATCTGGTAGGATTACCGTTTGATATAAAGCAGGTTACTGTGGATGGGATGAAGGTAAATGTTAGCAAGGATGAGGATGGTTTGAACTTTATCAAATTAGAACGTGACTTCAAAAAAGTCATCATTCAATAATAAAAAATAAACTAAATAGAATAACTTAATAGAAGATATTAATTATATAAACCTAATTATGTCAAACGCTGTAGAAGCACATTCCTTGTTGTCGGAATTTGATGTATTTTTATTCCGATCAGGAAGACATTATAAACTGTACGAAAAATTTGGATCAAGAGAGATCAGGGTTGATGGCCGAATAGGGGTCTACTTTGCTGTCTGGGCTCCAAATGCCCAACAAGTATCCGTAATCGGAAATTTTAACGGATGGAATCCCCATTCCCATGCCTTACAGGTTCGATGGGATAGTTCGGGTATCTGGGAAGGTTTCATCCCTGGTTTAGAAAATGGGGAGGTCTATAAGTACCATATCCATTCCAGTACAGGTGAGCGTTTGGAAAAAGCTGATCCATTTGCATTACATGCCGAAGTAGCACCAAAGACTGCCTCAATTGTGGCTACCACCTGGTATACTTGGCAGGATTCCGAATGGATGTACAACCGAAGGGAGCACAATGGGTTGGATAGGCCATATTCGGTATATGAAATGCACTTGGGTTCCTGGATGCGTGATCCCAAAGATCCTAACCGTTTCTTCTCTTATCGGGAAATAGCAGAGCGTTTGGTTCCCTATCTGCAGGAAATGAACTATACGCATGTGGAGTTTATGCCGGTCATGGAGCATCCGTATTATCCTTCTTGGGGCTATCAGATTACCGGCTATTTTGCTGCTACATCAAGGTATGGTGGTCCGCAGGATCTAATGTATCTTATTGAAGAATTGCATAAACACCATATTGGGGTAATTTTGGACTGGGTGCCCTCGCATTTTCCGGGCGATAGCCACGGATTATATAAGTTTGATGGTACACATCTTTACGAACATGCGGACCCTAAAAAGGGATTCCATCCCGATTGGCAATCCTATATCTTCAATTATGGAAGAAACGAGATTCGGTCTTTCTTGATCTCCAATGCCTTTTTCTGGCTAGATCGCTACCATGTTGATGGTTTGCGGGTTGATGCCGTGGCATCTATGCTTTACCTGGATTATTCCAGAAAGCAGGGGGAATGGGAACCAAACGAATTGGGCGGGAATGAAAACCTGGAAGCGGTTTCCTTTTTGAAGGAACTCAATGAAGCGATCTCCAAATATTTTCCGCAGGTACAATCCATCGCGGAGGAATCTACTTCCTGGCCAGGGGTAAGCCGTGCAACGTTTAATAACGGTTTGGGATTTGGCATGAAATGGATGATGGGTTGGATGCATGATACCTTATCCTACTTCAAGGAAGATCCGATCAATCGCTCTTATCATCATAATAAACTTACTTTTTCGTCGGTATACGCCTTTACGGAGAACTTTATGTTGCCATTGTCCCACGATGAAGTGGTACATGGAAAACAATCGTTGATCTATAAGATGCCGGGAGATGAATGGCAGAAGTTTGCCAACCTGAGGGCTTTATACCTTTTTATGTATACTTTTTCTGGAACAAAACTGTTGTTCATGGGTGGTGAATTCGGACAAACATCCGAATGGAATGTGAACCAATCCTTAGATTGGCATTTATTGCAGTTCAAACCACACCAGAGCCTGAAGAAGTTCGTTGCTAAATTGAACGAGATCTATCAGGGCTATCCAGCACTATACGAGAAACAGTTCAGTCCGGAAGGGTTCTTTTGGATTGATTTGGAAGATAAAGCGAACAGTGTTTTTGTGTACTGTAGACGTGGTCATGATTGGGAAAACGACTTGGTCGTTGTCCTGAACCTAACACCTGTAGTACGGAGGAATTTTAGGATTGGGGTTCCCCATCCAGGCGAATGGGAATTGCTATTGAATTCGGATGACATGAGTTACAATGGCAGTGCAGTAGGGGTTAAGAAGCAGGTAAGTACCGATCCGACTTTTTGGATGAACCAAAATCAGTCATTCTCCCTGGATTTACCACCACTGTCAGGACTGATCTTTAAACGAAAAATCAAGAAATGAAAGTAATCCATCTAAGTGTAGAATGTTTTCCAGTCGCCAAGGTAGGGGGGCTTGCCGATGTGGTCGGCGCTTTGCCTAAATATTTAAATCATTTAGGGGTTGATGCTTCGGTGCTGATGCCGTATTTCAACCGAAAGTTTGTGCAGGAGCATAATTTTGATACGGTAGCAACAGGACAATTCTATCAAGGTTCTATCTTGTTGGATTATGAGGTGCTCAAAGAAAGCACTGATGCACTGGGTTTTCCATTATATTTGATAAGGATTCCTGGATTATTAGATCGGGAGGAAGTGTATTGCTATGCGGATGAAGCTGAACAGTGGATTGCCTTTCAACATGCTTTCCTGCATTATCTTAAGCATCAAGGAATAAAACCTGACATCATTCATTGCCATGACCATCATGTAGGCTTAATTCCTTTTTTAACGAGGAACGCAACGGATTATAAAGAATTTTCGGACATTAAAACGGTATTTACCGTTCATAATGGGCAATATCAGGGCTGGATGAATTGGAACAAAGGGATTATATTGCCTGCATTTGATACCTGGAAATGGGGGCTGTTGGATTGGGATGGTGTTATCAACCCTTTGGCTACAGCGATTAAATGCTGTGATGCCTATACCACGGTTTCAGAGGGTTACCTCAGCGAATTGTTTGTAGAAGCTAATGGCCTACAACGCTTGTTCTATGATGAAAGAGGGAAAGCCTGGGGTATTGTGAATGGAATTGATACCGCATACTGGGATCCTGAAACGGATAAACAGATCACGGATAATTATTCGCCTACCAATGTTCAGGAAGGTAAATATGAAAATAAAAGCAAATTCTGTAAGGAATATGGTTTAGATCCTGATTTACCCCTATTGAGCTATATAGGACGTTTTGCCACGGAAAAGGGCGCGGATATTCTACCGGCAATTGTAAAGGATCTTTTGGATAAGAAAGCTGGAAAACTGAATATCTTTATACTAGGCTCCGGAGATCCTGCCATCCAACAAGAGATTGCAGCACTTGAAAACGAGTTTCCGGAAGGCTTTGCAGTCTTTTTTGGTTATAATGAACAATTGGCCCATCAGGTGTATGCGGCTTCAGACATGCTGATCATGCCTTCCCGTGTTGAGCCTTGCGGTCTGAACCAGCTCTATGCCCTTAAATACGGGACCATACCGGTAGTTAGGAACATAGGTGGATTAAAAGACACGGTTATTGATTTTTCTGAGGGTGGGTATGGATTCAAATTTGAGGATGTCAATGCAGCAGAGGCATCTCAAGCGGTAGAGCGTGCCTTGGATTATCTCCAAGAGCCAAGGAAATTAAAAGAAACAAGAAATTTAGCCATGGAACTGGATTTTTCCTGGGATAAATCAGCATCAAAATATGTAGAGTTATATAACCAATTACTTAAATAATATGGCGCACAAGGTAGTATCTATTGTTCTGGGAGGCGGTCGTGGCACCCGCCTGTTCCCATTGACCGATCAACGGTCTAAGCCTGCAGTTCCGATTGCAGGTAAATACAGATTAGTGGATATTCCTATCTCTAACTGTTTGAATTCCGGTTACAATAAGATTTTTGTTTTGACCCAATTCAACTCGGCTTCGTTAAACAAACACATCAAAAACTCCTACAACTTCAGTATTTTCAGTAAGGGTTTTGTGGATATTTTGGCAGCAGAACAGACTAGTGAGGGAGATTCCTGGTTTGAAGGAACTGCTGATGCAGTGAGAAGGACGCAGAAAAATCTGGTCAATGTAGACTATGATTATGTGTTGATCCTTTCTGGAGATCAATTGTACCAGATGGATTATTCCGCGATGGTCGATTTCCATGTGAAAAATAAAGGGGAAATCACGATTGCAACCATTCCGGTGACGGGGAAGGAAGCAACGGGATTTGGTATCCTGAAATCAAATGAGGATAATGAGGTGGTTTCTTTCATCGAAAAGCCTAATAAGGACTTATTGCCAGAATGGACTTCGGAAGTGCCAGAAGAGTTGGAAAAGCAGGGGAGGAACTATCTGGCATCCATGGGGATCTATGTATTTTCCAAAGGTGTGATGGCGCGGATGTTGGCAGAGAACAAAGGGATGGATTTTGGAAAGGAAATCATTCCAGATGCTATTGAGAGTTCTAAGGTATTAAGTTATCAATTTGATGGGTATTGGACGGATATCGGTACCATTGCCTCCTTTTTCGAGGCAAATATCGGGTTGACCGAGGATATTCCTTCTTTCAATCTTTTTGGAGAAACGGTGTATACCCGCGCACGTATGCTTCCACCTTCCAAAGTTTCCGGAACGACCTTGAATCATGCGATCATTGCGGATGGCTGCATTATCTTGGCCGAGAAAATCCAACAATCGGTAATCGGTATCCGTTCGAGAATAGGTTCGGGTACAGTGGTGAAATTCACTTATATGATGGGTTCGGATTATTATGAGGAACTGAATGAGATTGTGGAGCTTGCTTCCAGTCAGGAACCGCCTCCAATTGGTGTTGGGGAGCGTTGTTATATAGAAAACACAATTTTGGATAAGAATTGCCGGATTGGTAATGATGTTCGGATAAAAGGGGGTAAACACCTTCCGGATGGTGATTTTGAAGAATATACGATCAGGGATGGGATTGTAGTGGTGAAGAAAAATGCCGTGATCCAACATGGTCGAACCATCGGTTTTTAAACCTTCTTAATTGGTTTAACTAAACAAAGCGCCTATTACTTGTGTAGTGGGCGCTTTGTTTTGTTAGGCTGTCGTTTTTTGCCTTATAGTTCTTGATCACCTAATCCATCTGGATTATCCAAGTCGAATTCTGGTTTTGGTGTTGTCTTCTTTTCAGATTCGTTATTTTCTTTAGCCTTTTTAAGGCGTGTCTTGCCATACTCAGCCACCTCTACAATTCGAGGGATACTACTTTTTGGTGCCATATGACGTAATTTTTTGATTTTACGGCGGCGTTTGTATTTTCTGATCAGGTCACTGTTCACATAGAGGTTCCAGTTCATCAATAATACCGAAAACAATACAACGGCCAATCCGATGATCTGCATTTTGGTCACCTCATGGTTCGTGAAAAAATGAACCAGGATCAAGGCGACGATAGGATTGACATAGGCATAGGTACTCACTTCGGTTGCTGGTCTCACCTGAAGAAGGAATATATAGCAGCTAAAAGCCAAAATAGAGCCCATTAAGGCCAGGTAAACCATGGCTCCCCAATATTCGATAGCGACTGCAGAAAAATCAAATCTGGCGTATTCTCCGTTCAACAGAGCAACGGTTGTAAATGCCGTTCCGGCCACCACCATTTGCCAAGCGGTCTTAACCATGACATTCAAATCTTCTGCTTCTGCTTTAGGTCCGTTTTCTACCGCTGCTTTCTGATCCCTTTTCTCCTTACTGTACTTGGACAATAAGGAACCTATTGTCCAACCGATCGTTCCCAAGGTGAGGACAATCATGGCAGTCAATTTCTTGTCATTATCAGCAGAATGGGCATTGGGTGAAAATATCTGCTCCGCAAAAAGCATGAATACGCCCAGGAATCCCAGGATCAACCCTAAAAGGGTAGGAACAGAGGTGAAATTCTCCTTCCATTTTGGTTTGTCCAGAATGATGAACCAGATGGCTGTTGCTGCCGAGAGAATGGATACAATTCCGCTGGAGATGTATTGCTCAGACCAGATAATGGCCGCCATATCGACGAACAACAATAGAAATCCGACCATTGCTGCATCTTTAACAGCACTTTTGATAAATATCTTATATCCTTTGAAATAGCAATAGCCCATCAAAAGGGTTCCTGCAATGATAAATCTTATCGATCCCAAGACAAAGGGTGGGAAGGCGTGCAAAGACTTCTCAATAAAGAAAAATGTAGATCCCCAAACGATATATACCACTAAATAGGCAAAGATGATCGTTGCGGTAGAGGGGGTAGTAGCTTTTACCATATGTATTTTTAATCCTTAAATGGGATCACTAATTTATTGTCTTCTTTTACTGTTTCCAGTACGATGGTGGTACGCGTGGAGATGATGCCATCAATCTTGCTCAATGAATTGCGCATAAGGTCTACCAGACCTGCTGAATCGTTCGTACGTACCTTGATCAGATAGCCATCCTCTCCAGCAATATCATGGACCTCCAATACTTCCGGGATTTCTGCCAAAAGGATACCGACCTTTTGAACCCCAATGATGTCCTGCGTCTTGATAAAGATAAAGGATAACATTTTTTGGTCGATTGCGGCTGGGTTGATGCGGGCATTATATTGAAGGATGACTTCACGCTGTTCTAATTTCTTGACCCTTTCCAAGATTGCGGATGGTGCCATGCCCAATTCCCGGGCAATATCGGCATTGTTGGTCCTTGCATTATCCTGCATGATACGCAGGATTTGAAGGTCAATCTGGTCAAGGGTGATTTCTAATTTTGCCATAATGGCGCAAATATCGATAAATCCGAATTAAATTCAAATTAATTAATGTAAAAAAGAATATTATTCAGTTTTCAGGTATATGATCTGACGGAAAGAATTATTGGTTTGAGTGTTAGATAGCGAATACTTTACTAATATAATCAATAATCTTTAGGAATTAAAATGGGCTCTAATTGGGTTTATTTGTGTAACAATGCTTAGTTTTGTTGTTCAATCTTTACTTACAGTGTCTATAAAGTCGAATTTAGTTGAATTATCGGAATCCCTACAGGGAGATTTATTTTTTGATGAAAGGAATGCATCGCACCAAACCATGCGTTTGGCCTATTCTACTGATGCTTCTGTTTACCAGGAATTGCCCTTAGCGGTTTGCATCCCCGAAACGAAGGATGATCTGGTTAAGTTGATCCATTTCGGAAAAGCGCATAACGTTACGCTCATTCCGAGGACAGCAGGTACTTCCTTAGCAGGGCAGGTGGTCGGAGCAGGGATCGTTGTGGATGTTTCCCGTTTCTTCAACCAGATCCTGGAGGTCAATGTGGAAGAGAAATGGGCCCGGGTTCAACCGGGGGTGATCCGCGATGATCTGAATGCCTATCTAAAACCCATGGGTCTCATGTTTGGTCCGGAGACTTCCACAGCCAGCCGCGCTATGATCGGGGGGATGATTGGTAATAACTCTTCGGGACTACACTCGATCGTTTGGGGAGATACCAGGCAAAATCTTATTGCTGCAAATGTCTTATTAGATGATGCTTCGGAAGTTTTATTTGAAGCATTGAATGAGCAGGAATATTTTAAGAAATTAACATCAACATCTCGAGAAGGAGCTATTTATCGAGCGATCAACGAATTGATAAGCAAGCCGGATAACCTGGAAGCGATTCAATCGGGATACCCTAAAAAAGATATCACACGTAGAAATACCGGATATGCTTTGGACCTGTTGACAGATAGCAATGAGCCTTTCAATTTCTGTAAACTATTAGCAGGGTCAGAAGGTACGATTGGGATCGTTACGGAAGCTAAGATCAATCTTATGCCGCTTCCTCCGAAGGAAATTGGTTTGGTGTGTATACACTTCCAAGACATGGTGGAATGTATGCATGGGAATGTGGTAGCACTCCGAAATCATCCGGAGGCTTCCGAACTGGTCGATAAATATATTCTTGATTTCACGGTAGGACATCCGACCTATCAGTACAACCGTTTCTTCATTGAAGGTGATCCGCAAGCTTTATTGATTGTGGAGTTCAGGGCAGATACTGACGCTGAAATACAGGCAAAAGCGGAAAAATTAATCCTTGAATTAAAAGCTGCAGGTTTAGGCTATGCCTATCCGCTGATCTTAGGTACTGAACAGACGAATTTGGTCTGGGATGTTCGAAAAGCGGGGTTGGGATTGATCCGGAATCTTCCTGGAGATTCACAGCCGGTGAACCTGATTGAAGACTGTGCAGTATCGCCAGAAGATCTTCCGGCTTATGTGGAAGATGTGCAACAATTGCTAGTGGAAGAAAAGGTACATGCTTCGTATTATGCACATGCAGGCGCGGGGGAATTGCATATAGAACCATTCATCAATCTGAAGACAGCGGAAGGTAAAAAACAATTTCGAAGGATATTGGAAAGAACCACAGATCTGGTACTAAAATACAATGGTTCCTTGAGCGGCGAGCATGGTGATGGTCGCTTAAGAGGAGAATTTATAGGTAAAGTACTAGGTGATAAAGTTTATCAATTGTTGCTGGAAGTCAAGCATATATTTGATCCAAAAGCGGTGTTTAATGCGAAGAAGATTGTAGACACGCCGCCAATGGATACCCATCTACGATATGATCATGTTACGGACGCATCCCAAATAAAAACCTATTTTGATTTTACCAAGCAGGAGAGCATTTTGAGGTTGGCGGAGAAATGTTCGGGTTCTGGTGATTGTCGGAAAACGGAGATTACAGGTGGAACCATGTGCCCATCTTTCATGGCTACACGAGATGAGAAGGATACGACACGGGCAAGAGCAAATATGCTGCGCCAGTTTCTGACCAATTCTACAGAACAGAACAGGTTTAATCATAAGGAATTGAAGGAGGTGATGGATCTGTGTTTAAGCTGCAAAGGCTGTAAAACAGAATGCCCATCAAGTGTGGATATTGCTAAGATGAAAGCTGAGTTCCTGCAGCATTATTACGATGCCAATGGCAGTTCGTTCCGTAGCAAGCTGATTGCAAATTTTACCCAATCCCAAAAATTAGGGTCTTTAGTAGCGCCTATTTATAACTTTTTCGCAACGAACAATCTGACCTCCTCCTTGATCAAGCAGGTGGTAGGTTTTGCGCCCGACAGGTCCCTTCCAAAAGTTTATGGTACAACTTTAACCCAATGGGCCAATAAAAGGGAGCGGAAGCAAGGGAAAAGACAGGTTTACCTGTATGCTGATGAGTTTACGAATTATAATGATACGGAAATAGGGATTACTGCTTATAAATTACTTACGGCTCTAGGTTATGAGGTGTTGGTTCCAAACCTCAAAGAGAGTGGCAGAACTTACCTCTCCAAGGGTTTTGTGAAAAAGGCAAAGGAACTAGCCAATAGCAATGTGGAGTTGGCAGCGGCCATTATTTCGCAGGATACGCCTTTATTGGGAGTAGAGCCATCGGCCATTATCACCTTTAGGGATGAATATGTGGATCTGGTGGATGCCGATAAAAAATCCAAAGCGGTTGAGTTGGCGAAACATGCGCTGATGATCGATGAATTCTTGGTGCAGGAGATGATTGCCGGTAGGATACATCAGGAACAGTTTACAGCTGCTCCCCAAAAGATTAAGCTTCATGGACATTGTTATCAAAAGGCATTTAAATTGGTGGAATATACCAAACAGATCCTTTCCTTACCCTTGAATTATGAAGTGGAAGTGATCCCTTCAGGCTGTTGTGGAATGGCAGGTTCTTTCGGGTATGAGAAAGAACATTATGAGGTTTCACAAAAAGTAGCTGAATTGGTGCTGTTTCCTACCTTGAGAAAAACAGGGGATGAATATTTGGTAGCTGCAGCAGGAACATCCTGTAGGCATCAGATTAAAGATGGGTTGGAAAGGAAGTCCTATCATCCGGTAGAAATACTTTATGACGCTTTAATTAATAAAGCATAAACATTAATTCTTTATTTTTGTTTAACAATAAACATATGATTATGAGAAAATTATTAAGCATTGGATTAAGTCTTACAACGGTTTTGGCCATGGTGTCTTGTGGAAATTCTTCAAAAACCAATAACAATACGGGAGATTCCACAGGAACTACAAGTTCTACCCTCAATCAATTGACAGCAAATACGGATGCGAGTTCATTGCATTTGTATTTCCACCTTCAGGAAAATAGCCAAACGGATTCTTCGGTGATTTATGAAGCAAAATCCTTATTTAATCAAGATACGGTAGGTTTTCAGGTCGAAGTGCTCAAGAATATCCCTGCTGGCGTTACAGCAATGGGCGCTGCGGATGAAAAGGCCGGTTTTAGAGAAGGAGCAATCAAGTTTTCATCAATAGGCGTACCTTCCGATAATTTTGTGAAGAGCCTTGGAACCTTAATGAAGTTGCCAACCGATGGTAGAATGAGCACAAAAACGCTTTTACCTTTGGTATTTTCTTCCAATAAGGATCAGGTCGATCTATCGAAATCTGCAACCTACTCTTTTAAATATTTCTTTGAGAATGGTACAGGTACTCCCGCTGAGTTATTTGGCGTATTGGACACCTATAAGAAGTCTTTTGAATTGACAGAGAAGGATTCTACCTACAGAAAGGCGATCATCGCTTCTTTCGAAGGAAAATAATGAATAAATGGAATGGCTAACCTTTTAAAGTGATTAGAATAAATAGCATTACGCTTTTAAGCGTCATATTGTTCCTGTTCAGTACCTTAGCTGGAGCTGCCCAGGACTTAATACCTACTACTCGGGTTTCAAAAGGGAAACTGATTGCACCTGAGCTTAACGAAGTTTCCGGGATTATTGCATCTGATGCTAATCCCGGTTCTTTTTGGATGCACAATGATAGTGGAGACAAGGCTAGGATCTTCCTGGTGGATTCTTCAGCTAACTTGCTGCAGATCGTGAACCTGGAGGGTATCATTGCCATTGATATGGAAGAGATCGGTAAATTCAAGCGGGATGGGAAGAACTATTTGGTTTTGGGGGATATTGGTGATAATAGAGGGTTGAGAAAGGATATCCGCTTATATATTTTGGAAGAACCTGTGAGGGAACAGTCGGGCAAAAAAGAGATCCTCATCAAATCTTCGCAGATTCAAACGATCATCCTGCACCACGATGGTAAAGCCAGGGATGCAGAAGCTTTCTTTATAGATCCTTTGGACAATCGGTTTTACCTGATCAGTAAGCGGGAATTCAAATCAATTGTTTATTCAGCTGATATTTTTCAAGAGGTTGAAAAACATACTCTTAAACCCGTTATCACATTACCATTTACTTTTGTCACGGCTGCTGATATCAGCCCTGCAGGAGATGCTATTTTGATAAAAAATCTTACCAATATTTATTATTGGAGCCGTCCGTTTAACGAATCTATTCAGCACAGCCTTTCTAAGCCATATAAACGCTTGGCCTATCAACAAGAGCCACAAGGTGAAGCAATTACATTTGATCAGTTTGGTAAAACCTTTTTTACGGTAAGTGAGCGCCCCTTTGGATTAGATTCTTATCTTTACCAATATAATTTTTCTAAACCCAAAAATTGATGAAAATACGTTTAACATTCTTATTGATGCTTGCTGCATTCTTTACCGCACAAGCAGCTCAGGTGGATACGGTTTTGGTGAAAAGCACTGCAATGGGTAAAGCCATTAAAACGGTGGTTATCCAACCTGAAAACAGTAAGTCTAAAAACTTGCCTACGCTTTATCTCTTACATGGGTATTCAGGTAATTATGCCAATTGGGTAGATAAGGTTCCAAAAATCAAGGAGCTGGTTGATAAATTGGAAATGGTTGTTGTATGTCCGGATGGAGGGTATGGAAGTTGGTATTGGGATATTCCAAATGATAAAAATTATCAATATGAAACCTTTGTTTCCAAAGAGTTGGTAGACTTTGTGGAAAGTAATTATGCAGTTGCTAAAGATCGCGCCAAACGAGGAATTACCGGCTTGAGTATGGGTGGCCATGGCGCTTTGTATTTGGCCATTAAACATCAGGATACCTTTGCAGCAGCCGGTAGTACTGCGGGTGGAGTGGATATTCGTCCTTTTCCGAACAATTGGGAAATGGCAAAACGTTTAGGACCTTACCATGAACAACAGGAGGCTTGGAACACCCATACCGTCATGGAGATGACACATTTGATCAAACCGAACTCGCTATCGTTGTTTATTGATTGCGGAACGGAGGATTTCTTTTATAAAGTAAACTTGAAATTACATGAAAAATTGACTTACCTGAATATCCCACACCGGTTTCTAACCATGCCTGGAGCTCATAATTGGGATTATTGGAGTAAATCCATCTTATATCAGATGATGTTTTTCCACGATTTTTTCTATCAACCTGCTAAAAAATAATTCCCTTTTAATTTACGCTGCCCACCCTATGAATAAACTGCCCTTATTACGGATTTTAGGAACCATGATCATGGTTCTAATTTCTGTATTCCATGTATATGCCCAGAATAAGGTAACCCTTAGTGGTTACATCAAGGATGGAGGCTCAGGCGAAAGTCTGATCGCTGCCCTGATTAAATTCCCTGATCTGAAGCTCAATAGCTATTCAAATAATTATGGATTTTATTCGGTGTCCATTCCTGCTGGAAAACACGCAGTAGAAGTGAGTTTTGTCGGCTATCAAACCTATCAAGACACGCTACAGGTGGATGCTTCTAAACAGATGAACTTTGAGTTGATCTCGACCTCAAAAACCATCGAAGAAGTGGTTATCTCTGGAAAAAAGGAGGATGGGAATGTTACTTCCGCTCAGATGGGCTCTTTGAAATTTACGATGGAGGAGGTAAAGAATGTCCCTGTCATCTTTGGTGAGCGAGATATTCTTAAAACCATCCAATTATTGCCTGGAGTAGCTTCTGGAGGGGAAGGGAGTTCGAGTTTTTATGTGCGAGGCGGGGGAGGTGATCAAAACCTTATTCTGTTGGATGAGGCAACGGTGTATAATGCATCCCATCTATTGGGATTCTTCTCGACATTCAATTCCGACGCAGTAAAAGATGCAAATCTATATAAAGGAGGGATCCCGGCCCAATATGGTGGCAGGATTTCGTCTGTTATGGACATCAATATGTTGGATGGAAATAATAAGAAATTTGCGGTTGAAGGTGGTTTAGGATTGATCGCCTCTAGATTGAAGGTGGAAGGACCCATTGTTAAGGACAAAAGCTCCTTTATGTTGAGCGGTCGTAGAACCTATGCGGATATGTTCCTGAAATTGTCCAAGGATGAAACCATCAATCAGAGCAAGCTCTATTTCTATGATCTGAATGCCAAGGTGAATTATAAGTTGAACGATCGGAATACGGTCTATCTTTCCGGATATTTTGGCAAGGATGATCTTGGATATTCTGATCTGTTTGGATTTGATTGGGGAAATGCAACAGCCACAGTACGATGGAACCATGTTTTGAACAACCAATTATTCAGTAATACAACATTGATCTATAGTGATTTTACCTATAATGTGAATGTTAATAACGATGATTCGGATTTTACGATTGCCTCAAAAATAAGGAACTGGAACCTGAAGCAGGATTTCTCCTATTATTCCAACAATAATAATGTATTGAAATTTGGGGTGAATCTTTTGCAGCAGCGCATCCGTCCTGCCAGTTTGGAAGCCAAGGCGGGTTCTGCAGTGAATTCCATTGCCGTAGATAACAGACAAGGAATTGAAGCGGCTGCCTATGTATCCCATGAATGGAAACCGATTGAAAATCTATCCATCATCTATGGCTTGCGATTTAATGATTTTATGGTCCTAGGGCCTGGAACATTCTATGATTTTGACCAGGATGGTGAGCCTATCTCGGAGAAAACCTATGGCAATGAGGTGATCAAGCACTATTTGAATGTGGAACCGAGAGCCTCTATGGCCTATATTTTAAGTCCACGGAATAGTATTAAGGCAAGTTATAACCGCATTGCACAAAATCTTCATCAATTAACCAATACCACCTCCAGTCTTCCTACGGATCAGTATGTGGTAAGCAGCTTGAACATCAAACCGCAGATTGCAGATCAGGTGGCTTTAGGATATTTCCAGAATTTTGCGAACAATGCTTATGAATTTTCCGTGGAAACCTATTATAAAAAATTGGATAACCAGATCGACTTTAGAAACGGGGCAGATCTGCAGGCCAATAAGTATATGGAGGGCGACTTGCTTTACGGTATCGGTAGAGCTTATGGAGTCGAATTCCTACTTCGTAAGAACAAAGGGAAATTGAACGGTTGGGTAAGTTATACCTTGGCGAAGAGCGAGCGACAATTTGATCAGATCAATGATGGGAACTGGTATGCAGCACGCCAGGATAGGACACACGATGTTTCTATCGTAGGAATCTACCAATTAACTTCAAAATGGAGTTTAGGGGCAACTTTTGTCTATAATACTGGTAATGCGATTACATTCCCTAGTGGTAAATATCAGGTGAATGGAACTACTATGTTCTATTATACGGAGCGAAATGGGTATCGGATGCCTGCTTACCACCGTTTGGATCTTTCGGCAAATTATGAGCCTAAAAATCAGGATAAACGTTTCAATTCCAGTTGGTCATTTGGTCTTTACAATGCTTATAACCGCAGGAATGCCTACATTATCGACTTCCGTGAAAATGAAACCAACCCGAATATCACTGAAGCGTATAAAATCGCATTATTCGGAATAATCCCTTCTGTTACCTGGAATTTTAAATTTTAGTCTTATGCGTAGTATCATAACCTATATAGCTGTTTTTTCGCTGATTTTTTTCAATTCTTGTGAAGAGAAAATTGATATTGATCTGAATGACTCCGATCCACGGATTGTTATTGAAGCCAATTTAACGAATGAAGACAGAAACCAGGAGATCTTAGTGAGTAGGACGGTTAATTTCGATTCTCCGGAATTCGATCAGGTAGATAATGCTTCGGTTGTTGTTAAAGGCAGTAATGGAAGAAATTATACCTTTACTCCTGCCGGGAATGGTATTTACACCAATAACAACTTCTTTGTCAATACACAAATTACCTATACTTTAGAAGTGACAGTTGATAACAAGACCTATTCCAGTAAGGGGGCAATGGTAGACTATGTGGAGATCGATTCGATGGGTGTGACCAAGGAGAACATATTCAATGAAGACTATTACTTTGTGAATCTTAAGTTCAAAGATCCTAAAGGAGTGCCGAATTATTACTTATATACGGTTTCCATCAATGATGGCCCTTTTAAATTCAATGCTGTTCAGAATGATAAATTTAACGATGGACAGGAAGTTACCCATCAGATTGGAGGCAGAAATGATGAGTTTAAAGTAGGGGATAAGGTTAAGGTTCGGAGGCAGATAGTTTCTAAAGAGCTGTATACCTATTGGAATGAATACCAACTGACCAATCCGGGTAGTGCTGCGCCTGGAAATCCTACTGGCAACATTAGCAATGGAGCTTTGGGGTATTTTGGGATTTCGAATGTGCGTGATTATACCGTGACCATTGCCGATGCAGACAATGATGATTTAGAATAATCCTTTCTTAAATCGACCTAAGATTTAGAAGTGGCTGAATATAAATCCCTTTTCCAAAAGGTAATCGATGGTTTGGGGAAGTGCATAGCGGACATTTTCTATGGCTTTGATATTATCATGAAATACAATGATGCTTCCTTTACGCACATAGGTTGTCGCGTTGTATAAACATCTTTCCGGACTGATTTTTTTATCGTAATCACCTGTAAGTACATCCCACATGATTATTTTATAGTCTTTTGCAAGAACATTCAACTGTTTCTGTGTAATTCTTCCGTATGGAGGCCTAAAGAGGTTGGTACTTGTCAATTCTTGGCAGGAGGCCACATTTTCCAGGTATTCTTCCAAAGGGGTTTCCCAACCTTTCTTATGGTTGTAGGTATGATTTCCAACAGCATGGCCTTCCTCAAGTAATCGCTGATAAATAGCCGGATTTTTTCGGATGTTATCACCCACGCAGAAAAAAGTCGCCTTAACTCCTTTTTCTTTTAGGACGTCTAAAATCCAAGGTGTTATTTCAGGGATAGGTCCGTCATCAAAGGTTAAATAAATATTATTTTCTTGTTTACTTTTTCTCCAAATCGCTTTGGAATAAAGGTATTTAAGAAAAAATATAGGACGGACAAAATGCATGTTGTGGACTTCGATAATTTGCCCCAAATTTAATCATGATTTGTTTAGAACCAAAACTATTGACCAAATGAAACGCTTGATTGATTATTTCCAATTAAATCAGAAGGAGCAAAAAGGGATATTTGTTTTATTGGTATTACTGTTACTCTTAATCATCTTGAAGATGATGCTGCCTTTTTGGAAGTCTCCTGAAAGTCTTAACTACACCTTAGTTTTTTCAGAAGAATCAAAAGATGAAAGGGGTGATTTTGCAGATGAGGGTTTGGGATATACGGATAGGGAAGATCAGTTCCATCATTATGCTGATTCCTTGAATAAAGACTTTGCCCCATCTAAAGAAGGATTTGGGGAAAAACTGGTACCTCAATATTTCTTGTTTGATCCTAATCAATTGTCAAAAGAAGGCTGGATGAGCTTGGGTTTAAGTCCGAAGCAAGCGAATGTTATTATCAATTACAGAAACAAGGGCGGGAAATTTCGAAAAGCGGAGGATCTTTCCAGGATGTATTCTATTTCGGAATCAAAATTTAAGGAATTGCTTCCTTATGTTCGGATTGCTAAGGAAGAAATTGGGAGTGATGGTTTTCATCAAAAACCGAGTTCAGGGTATCAAGAGGAGTATTCCTATGTTCGTAAAAAAGAACCGCTCTTTAAGATTAGTCTTAATGAGGCTGATACTACGGCCTGGATGCAGGTCCGGGGAATAGGTCCGGTTTTCTCCAGTCGAATTGTTAAATTTCGTGATGCGCTTGGTGGTTTTCATAAGAAGGAACAATTGATGGAAGTTTATGGGATGACGCCTGAGTTATTTCAGAAGATTCAAGACCAACTGCTTGAACAGCCTTTGGCTTATGATAAAATTTTCATCAATAGAATCGGAATTGATTCTTTGGCAAAGCATCCTTATATCCGGTATAAGAAAGCAAGGACCATTGTGAATTATAGAATACAACATGGGCCATTTGAGAAAATTGAAGATTTAGGGAATATTCTTATTCTTGATCTGGATTTTTTACGTAAAATTGAGCCATATTTAGATTTTGCTAGGGATTTATGATCGAAGAAAAATTAAAAACCATTATTAGGGATATCCATGATTTTCCGAAACCAGGTATTGTATTTAAGGATATTACTCCGTTGTTGCAGCATCCAGAAATCGTGGCGGAAGCTGTTGAGGCTTTTGCGGAAGGACTAAAGGATATGGAGTTTGATGTGATTGCTGGAATTGAGAGCCGTGGTTTTCTATTTGGTTTTTTGCTGGCGCAAAAGCTCAATAAGCCGTTTATACCTATTCGGAAGCAAGGGAAATTGCCGTTTCATTGTATTTCAGAATCCTATAAGCTGGAATATGGGCAAGCAACTATTGAAATGCATGAGGATGCTTTTTTGCCAGGGACTAAGGTGTTGGTCCATGATGATCTGTTGGCGACTGGTGGGACAGTTGTTGCTGCTAGTAAGCTTATTGAGAAATTGGGTGGGGAGATTGCGGGATATTGTTTTGTGATTAGTTTGGATTTTTTGAATAGTGCAGGAAGATTGAGCCGATTTAGTGAAAATGTGATTTCATTGGTGAGGTATCAGGAAGAGTAAACGGTGCGGAATCCGTGATTGCAACCCTCAGCGTCATTGCGAGGAGGTACGAGGAAGCAATCTTTCGATTAGTGTAANNCGTTCCTCGCAATGACGTAAGTGGACTGCAATGTCTCGAGTGGGGCGCAATGACGGAGTACCCTAAGAACCAAAATGCCCTTGCACCTTATACTTATTCGCGCCCATCACTTTCACATCCTGGTTTTTCTCCACGATATAATACTTTCCTTTTTCATACATCAAAAACTCTGATGTATGGTACAGATTATTCTTTACATCCCTTTGAACCGTAATAACCTTAGGATTACCCGTTCCATCCAATTCTATCCGCACACAGGAAAGATCAGACTTTGGATCATTAAAACTATATTCCAATAGATTATCACTAGAATCAACCTGGATAAACTCCGCATACGCCGATTTATTCAGATCAATATTTTTAAAGCTAGCAAATTCAGCTTCCCAATCCTTGATCTTCAATTTTTTGGTTTCCTCTTGCTCATCCTTTGCCACTGTTTTCTCCACCATGGGATCCAACTTCTTCAACGAATCAATTTCCTTCTGGAAATAGGACGGTAGATCGAAATAAACCACTTTTTCCGACTTTCCATTAGCTTTTGTAGCAGGATCTGAACAGGCCATCAGCATGCCAAGCAATCCTACCAACACTACACCATATCGTATTTTAATAAACCAAGACATCACCAGTCATTTCAGTAGGAATCGGAACATTCAATAAACGCAATACAGTAGGTGCAATATCTCCTAATTTTCCATCCTTAATATGTTTATAGGTTTTATCGATCAAAACACATGGAACCAGATTTGTTGTATGCGCTGTATTTACCGAACCATCCTCATTGATCATAAATTCCGAATTTCCATGATCCGCTAGAATGATAAATGAATATCCAGTCTCCAATCCCGTTTCCACTACCTTCTTCGTACAAGCATCAACAGTTTCCACCGCTTTAACTACTGCTTCAAAAACACCGGTATGTCCAACCATGTCTGGATTAGCAAAATTCAAACAGATGAAATCAGGAGCATTATATACCATATCCTTACAGATTGCTTCGGTAATTCCGTAAGCGCTCATTTCCGGTTGTAAATCATAGGTTGCCACCTTTGGTGATGGAACCAATAAACGATGTTCACCAGGAAATTGTTCTTCCCTTCCTCCGGAGAAGAAGAACGTAACATGCGGATATTTTTCTGTTTCTGCGATTCGTACTTGAGTCTTTTGATGCAAGGCCAAGGTCTCGCCTAATGTCTGGGTGAGGTTATCCTTATGGAAAATAACATGCACTCCGTTGAATGTATCATCGTAGGAGGTCATGGTCACATAATATAAGGACAAAGGGTGCATCGCATATTCTGGGAAAGAAGTCTGCGTTAATGCCTGTGTAATTTCTCGGCCACGATCGGTACGGAAGTTAAAACAGATCACCACATCACCATCCTTAATCACCGCTTTAGGTGAACCATCTGCATTCACCATAACAACCGGTTTCAAGAATTCATCTGTGATTTCCTGCTGGTAAGAAGCTTCGATGGAAGCAATGAGATCGGTGGAAGGAGTTCCAAAACCTCTGGTCAAAAGGTCATATGCTTCTTTAACCCTTTCCCAACGGTTATCCCTATCCATCGCATAATAACGTCCGATAGCAGAAGCAATGGTTCCAACGGAATGCGTTAAGTGGTTCTGTAGATCACGGATATAGCCAACGCCTCCGTTTGGATCCGTATCGCGTCCATCCAAGAACGCATGGATAAAGACCTGATCATTTCCAAAAGCCGCTGCCTGTGCGGCATCACATAAAGCTTTTAAATGGTCGATATGTGCATGCACACCACCATCAGAAAGTAAACCGATAAAATGTATATTGGATTGACTTGTTTTTGCATAATCAAAAGCAGCTTGGATCGTAGGATCTTCCATGAAAAAACCTTCACGGGCCGCTTTGTTGATTCTTCCTAATTCCTGGTAAACAATACGACCTGCACCTAGATTCATATGTCCTACCTCAGAATTACCCATCTGGCCAGCAGGCAAACCTACAGCTTCGCCTGATGCTTCCAGTTTAGAGTTAGGGTAGGTTGAAAGTAAGTGATCTAAAAATGGGGTACTTGCAGCTAATACTGCATTTGATTGATCATTTTTTCCGTAGCCCAATCCATCCAGGATTAATAAAGCTACTTTACTATTTTCAGAACTCATTACACAAATATACTTGAAATATTATGCCTTGGCATAGTTTTGGTTGCGAAAAATTTGATTTTTTGGAAATTAATTGAATTTTTATTTGCTAGTAAGCGCGTGTTTTGTGCACCAAGTCAATCATGATACGAATATTAAACAGGTTTTCTTTTAAGTTCTTACGAGTTATTGTAGTGCTTTTAATCTTGCCCCTGATGTCTTTCACATTCTGGCAGAGCAATCTGAGTGGGCAGATCGCAGAGGCATTTAAGACGAATAACGCGAAAGCAATTGCCAATTTTTTTGGACAGAACGTCGCTGTTTCCATCAAGAATGACTCTGGTCAATACACGAAATTCCAAGCTGAGCTTTTATTGAGCGATTATTTCCGGTCCAACAAGACTTCCGAAATCAAACAATTGCAGCACACTAACCGTAACAATTCGAGTTTTTATATTGTTTATAACTTAAAAGCTAATTCTGGTACATACCGAATCTTTCTGAAGTTTAACCAACACAATGGGGAATCCCTTATTACTGAGCTTCGAATAGAATAATGTTTAATTTTATTAGCTTTTAGTTTCCATATAAATTTATTTTTATTCATCTTCGCTTAATTTTATGTTGCTAAATGGATAGAGAATTCAAAGAAAAGCTATTACAATTTGTAAAAGAAGCATTTATTGAAGATGTGGGGAATGGCGATTTTACAACCTTATCTACAATTGATGAATCTCAATTAGGAGAAGCCCAATTATTGGTCAAAGAAGAAGGGATATTGGCGGGCGTTGATATTGCCGAGGAAATCTTTCATTATTTAGATCCTTCCATTCAATTTGAAAAATTAATCCAAGATGGTACTGCTGTCAAATATGGTGAAATTGCTTTCCGTTTAAAAGGCAAGATCCATGATATTTTAAAAGGCGAGCGCTTGGTATTAAACATCATGCAACGCATGTCGGGTATTGCCACAGAGACCTCAAAATATGTGCAAGCCATAGCAGGCACAAACTGCAAGGTTTTGGATACCCGCAAAACCACTCCCTTATTAAGATTTTTAGAAAAACGTGCCGTAGTGATCGGTGGTGGGGTTAACCACCGTATTGGCCTATACGATATGATCCTGATCAAAGATAATCATGTTGATTATGCCGGTGGAATCACACAAGCTGTTAATGGCGCATTTGCCTATAAAAAAGAAAATAACCTAAACATACCTATCGAGGTAGAAGTTCGCAATTTTGAGGAATTGAAAGAGGTTTTGACCCTGGAAAAAGTAGATCGCGTCATGTTCGATAACTTTTCTCCAGATCAGGTGCGTGAAGCGGTAGATCTTGTTGCTGGTCGATTGGTTACCGAAGCATCAGGAGGTATCACCTTGAATACCATTGCAGCCTATGCCAAAGCTGGGGTTGACTATGTCTCGGTAGGTGCTTTGACACATTCTGTTAAAAGCCTGGATTTAAGCCTAAAAGCTAAACTTATTTAGTAAATTGCTGGACATGATATCAATTTACCTGGTAGGAATCGTCATATTAGCTTATTTATTTGGTTCTATTCCCACGGCCGTATGGTTTGGGCAGGCATTCTATGGGGTTGATGTTCGAGAGTATGGAAGTGGTAATGCCGGTGCAACAAATACTTTTCGGGTTTTAGGTAAAAAGGCAGGATCCATTGTGATGTTTGTTGATATCTTAAAAGGTTGGACAGCCACCAACCTCCCATTTTTATTAGATAGTTCTTTAGTGGGCAACCATGATGCCCCACAATTTGTCAATATTCAATTAGCCTTAGGTGTTATCGCCGTATTAGGGCATTTGTTCCCCATATTTGCAGGATTTAGAGGTGGAAAAGGAGTAGCTACCTTATTCGGAATGGTACTGGCTATCCATTGGCCAGCCGCATTGATGTGTGTTTCGGTGTTCCTGATCGTTCTTTTTGTTACCCATTATGTATCTTTAAGTTCCATTATGGCAGGATTCACCTTTCCTTTCAGCATTGCCTTCATTTTTAAGACAACGGTACCTTCCATTCTTTTATACGGCATTGCTATCTGCGCTTTGATCCTGGTAACCCATCAAAAAAATATCGAGCGCCTACTCAAGGGGCACGAATCAAAAATTTACTTGTTCAAGAAAAAATCAAAAGTTTAAACATTTTGGGTACAAGATTTGTTAAGTATTTCAAAATGATTGAAAAACTATTGATAAACTAAATCAACATATTATGAAGAGGGTTTTTAAATACACAAGCATGTTCCTTTTGGGAGTTTCGTTGGTGGGATGTGCTACATCGGCAATTACAGGTCGGAAATATCTTAAATTAGTTGATCCAAAGGCTGTTAACGAGCAAGCTGCATTAGCATACAAGGATTTTTTAAGTAAAAATGGTTCTAAGGTTGTAACTGGAACTTCGGCTGCAACACAGGTTAAGCGTGTTGGAAATAACATTGCTGCAGCAGCCAATAAATACTTGCAGGAAAGAGGTCTTTCGGACCAGTTCGATTTCAATTGGGAATTTAACTTAGTGCAAAGTGATGATGTGAATGCATGGTGTATGCCAGGTGGTAAAGTAGCGGTTTATACTGGTATCTTACCTATTGCACAGAATGATGTAGGTCTTGCTACGGTAATGGGACATGAGATTGCCCACGCGATTGAAGAACATTCTGTTGCTCAGGTTTCCAATGCAATGGCTGCTCAATTAGGCGCTCAGGTATTGGGTGCTGCAGGTGCCATGTCGGATAACAAATATTTAGGTATCATCAACCAATTATATGNNTTCATTAAGCTTCTCCCGTAAGGTCGAGTTGGCAGCAGATAGAGCAGGATTGATCTTGATGGCCATGGCTGGATATGACCCACGGGAGTCTGTTAAATTCTGGGAAAGAATGGCAGCTGGTAAAACCAGTTCGCCTCCAGAATGGTTAAGTACTCACCCGAGTGATGCACGTCGTATCAGTCAGATTCAGTCATTGATACCTGAAGCGATGAAATACTACAAAAAATAAAAAATATTCAACAACAATAAAAAATCTCTAAAGGAGCGAACCATTTGTTCGCTCCTTTTTTATTTCATAATTTTCTGTTACGAAATCATTATTTCAACGACTAATTATAAACTAAGTAAATAAATTATGGAATTAACGATAAGTAACCTTACAAAAACCTATAATAACGGCGTTAAGGCTTTAGATAATGTNNTCGGCCCGGGTATGTTCGGTCTTTTGGGACCAAACGGAGCGGGAAAGTCATCCTTGATGCGGACCATCGCCACCTTGCAAGCTCCAGATTCCGGCGAAATCCAATTTGGCGACATCAATGTTTTAAAAGAAAAAAATGCGTTAAGAAGAGTGCTAGGATATCTTCCGCAAGAATTTGGGGTATATCCCAACCTCTCAGCAGAAGACTTGTTGGATTATTTTGCCAACCTGAAGGGCATCAGCAACCGCCAGGATAGAAAGAAGATAGTTTCTGAGGTATTGGAGATCACTAATCTGGCTGCCTTCCGGAATAAGAGCGTAAGTGGGTATTCTGGAGGTATGAAACAACGTTTCGGAATTGCCCAGATGTTGTTGAACAATCCTAAATTGATTATCGTGGATGAGCCTACTGCGGGTCTGGACCCTGCAGAACGTCATCGGTTTCTGAATGTGCTGCGTGAGATTGGAGCGGAGCATACCGTCATCTTCTCTACNNATGATGTACGAGAGTTATGCCATGAATTGGCCATCATGAATGGAGGAAAAGTACTTTTCCGGGGTTCTTCTGTGGAAGGGACCACCCATCTTCAGGGTAAAATTTGGAAAAAAAGAATCGAACGTGCTGACTTTGAAACCCAGAACAGCATGCATAACATTATCTCTTCGAATTATAACCAGGATAACACCTTGAATATTCGTGTCTACCATGATGTTCGACCGGATGAATCCTTCGAGCCGGCTACGCCAATTTTGGAAGATGTTTATTTTGTCGCATTAAAGCAGGATATCGTTCATGTTTAGTACCATATTCTTCTTTGAAATAAAACGCTGGTTGAAGCAACCCGTTTTTTATGTCTACTGTGCCATTTATTTTGGATTGGCTTTGTTCACCTCCTTATCCAATTTGGGTGCTTTTGATGGCGTTACATCTACCACAACCAATCCCATTTATATCAATGCACCTTTAAGTATTGCGGCATTTTTTAATTCCTTTGCCACATTGATCTACTTTCTGTTGCCTACCATTATTGGAGCATCAGTGGCCAGGGATTACATGTACAATGTGCATACCCTTTTATTTTCTTATCCTTTAAATAAACCAACCTACCTTTCAGCCAAATTCCTAAGCTCCTTGGTCATGGTAACCATCATAGCCCTATTATGTGCTTTAGGTTATTACGCCGCCCAATTTTTCCCTAATATCAATGGACAATTATTGGGGCCAAATAATTTCAGGGCTTATGTGGAAGGCTTTTTCGCCACCATTTTCCCAAATTTTCTGCTGTTTGGTAGTATAATATTCGGCTTGGTTACTTTTACAAGGAGTATCTATGTTGGGTTTATTGCCGTATTGATCCTCTTGCTGCTTCAAAACTTGCTGGATATCTATACCCGCGATGTGGACAATCGGTATTTGGTCGCTTTATTGGATCCCTTTGGTTTTGAACCGATTCAGTACTACACCAAATATTGGAGTGTAAATGAGCGAAATGTCAACCTCTTGCCTATAAAAGGCGTCTTGCTGTATAATCGATTGATCTGGATGGGGGTAGCCCTTGTCATTTTGACCTTTGTCTACAAAACCTTTAGCTTTTCGCAATCGGCATTTACATTTAAACGTGCGAAGGATGGAGTTAGAACGGTGAAGGATAATTTCGGAAGTATCATTACCATCAACCTTCCAAAGGTTGCCTATAACCACGGTTTCTGGGAAAACTTGAAATTAAGCTGGAGGATCTCACATATCGATTTCAAGTTTCTGATCCGGAATTGGACCTTTTATATCCTCATGATTTTCGCCTTTTTGTTCGTATTGATGGCCTTAAACATCAGTGGACAATTGTATGGCACCACGACTTACCCGGTTACTTGGCAGATGCTGCAGACCACGACAGGAATGTACCAATTCTTCTTATTGATCATGGTATTGCTTTTTGCCGGAATGTTGATTCAACGTTCTAGGCAGGCCAATATGAACCTCTTATTGGACGCTACTTCGGTACCAAACTGGGTTCAGCTGCTTTCCAAGGCGCTGGCCTTGTACAAAATGGTGCTAATTGTTTTTACAGTAAGCTTATTGAATGGATTGATCTACCAGATCTATAAAGGCTATTATCATTTTGAAATAGGACACTACCTATACGAAATCTATTTTTTAGGTAGTTTACCTTTTATTTTTCTTATCCTTTTTGCACTTTTTGTGCATAGCTTCTTCAAGAACTATTTTATAGGATTTATCATCTGTCTGTTTGTTGTTATTGGAGCACCATTTTTACCAAAGATCGGGGTAGAGCAGCGGATATTTATTTTCAATGCCGATCCGGGCTTTGCCTATTCGGATATGAATGGTTATGGTAATCTAAGGCCTTTCTTATATTATCGTTTATATTGGATGTTATTAGGACTTGTCTTGTTTACCATTACCCTGCTGTTTTGGCGAAGGGGTATTGTTTCTGGTATCAAAGAAAAGTTTGCTCTAGCCTTGAAGCGCTTTAAACCGGCTGTTGCTATCCCTATGCTGATCAGTTTGGTAGCTTTTGTGGGATTAGGCTATGCGATTTATTACCATAACAATATTGCTGAACCATTTCTTTCGTCTAAGGACTATGAACTGCAGCGAGTAGATTACGAGAAGAAATACAAAAAATACAGTCTAATGCCTGCTCCTCGATTGACGGGTGTTTTTGTGGAGGTGGATATGGATCCCAAAAACAGGAACCTATTCATCAATGGGCGTTTTACCTACCAGAATAAAACCGATCAAGCTATTGATTCGATTTTCCTGAATTATTCCGAAGGTGACCTGCTTACCGATATCCGGTTTAAGAAGAATGCCAAAGAGGTCTTGAACGATAGTGTACTCCATGTCAGGCTTTATAAACTGGCTCAACCATTGATGCCTGGCGATAGTATGGAGGTGATTTATCAAATCAAGAATAAGCCACATACTTTTCTCAGTGATCGTTCAGAAGTGATTCGGAATGGAACATTTTTCAATAATAGTATCTTTCCATCGCTTACTTATGTGCATATGGCGGAGGTCGAGAACAACGATGTTCGTGCTAAATATGGATTACCTCCGAAGGATCGTATGTCTGATCCTAGAGACAGCAGTAAATTAGGGAATAATTACATCAGCCAAGATGCCGATTGGATCAATTTTGAAGCGGTATTGAGCACCAATACCGATCAGATTGCCATTGCACCTGGATACCTGCAAAAGGAATGGGAAAAAGATGGGAAGCGATATTTCCATTATAAAATGGATGCACCTATCCTCAATTTCTATGCATTTATTTCTTCGAAATTCAACGTCAAGAAGGAGAAGTATAAAGGCAAGGATTTGGAGATCTATTACCATGCCTTCCATGATTTCAACTTGGATCGTATGATGGCTTCCATGAAGAAATCCTTGGATTATTATGAAGCGAACTATAGTCCTTATCAATTCAATCAGATGCGTGTGATTGAGTTCCCTAAGACCATGGGTACTTTTGCGCAGGCATTCGCCAATACGGTTCCTTTTTCAGAAGCAATCGGTTTTATTGCAAAAATCGATGAAAGCAAAGAGGATGCGGTGGATTATCCGTATTCGGTTACTGCCCATGAATTTGCACACCAATGGTGGGCGCATCAAGTGATTGGTGCACAAGTAAAGGGGGCAACCATGATGTCGGAGTCCCTTGCAGAATATAGCTCCATGAAGGTATTGGAGCATACGTATGGAAAAGGACAAATGCGTAGGTATTTGAAAGATGCATTGGATTCTTACCTTCAAGGTAGAGCAGGAGAGCATTTGGGGGAAAATCCATTGATGTTCAATGAAAATCAGGGATATATCCACTATAACAAAGGTTCTTTGGTGATGTATGCCATGAGTGAATATTTAGGAGAGAAGCCATTCAATAACTTTTTGAAAGAATATTTGAACAGGACGGCCTTTCAAAACCCACCTTATACCACTTCCTTGGAATTTGTTGGTCTATTGAAACAGCATACGCCTGATTCTTTGCAATACCTTATCAAGGATATGTTCGAAACCATCACCCTTTATGATAATAAAGTCAATAATGTGACCGTGAAGGATCTGAAAAATGGTAAATACGAGTTGACCATGGATTTCCAAGTATCTAAATATAGAACCGATCCAAAAGGGAAGGAGGTCTTTGAGGATGTGAAAGGCACGATGCTGAAAGGGAAAGATGGAAAAGAGGAAATTAAGTCATTGCCATTGCAGGATTATGTGGAGATCGCAGTTTATGGGGATAAGAAAGAGGGGAAAGTCTCCAAAAAGATGGAAGATAATCCCATCTATTCGAAGATGGTGAAGATTGATAGGATCAATAATAAGTTGAAATTGATATTGGATCAAAAGCCGTTAGAAGTGGGTGTGGATCCGAATAATGTCCTCATCGATAGGAATTCCAGCGATAATCGGATGATGGTGAAAAATTAAATTATGTACCTTTGGCATTCATAGTTTAGACCCATGCATATACAGGATTTAATTATTAAGGATAAAGAGGCGATTGATATTCAGGATGTGTTCTTGAGTGACAGCAATCGGGAAAGTATTAATCAATTGATTAAGGAAAATCTTTATGTGGAGGAATTAAGTCGCTATGGATTACCGGTAAGCAATAAGATATTGTTGTTTGGTAGTTCGGGATGTGGGAAAACGACGAGTGCCAAAGGTATTGCAAAAGCCTTGGGTAAGCCTTTGATTATATTAAATTTGAGTAATGTGATCAATGCCCGGATTGGTGAAACCTCGCAACATTTAAAGCAGGTTTTTGATCGGGCTGGAAGGGATAAGGCCGTTTTGTTTTTGGATGAGTTTGATCAGATTGGTAAGGCGAGGGGTGAGGATGAGAATGATGTGGGGGAGATGCGTAGGTTGGTGAATACCTTGATCCAATTGATTGATTATTTTCCGGAGGACTGTGTGTTGATTGCGGCAAGTAATCATGTGGATATTATTGATTCTGCGTTGATCCGGAGGTTTCAGTTGAGGTTGTCGTATGAAATGCCAATTCGGGAAGCCTTGGATGATTATTATGATAAGTTGTTGGTGAGGTTTCCTGCTGAATTGCATCCTGAAGAAAGGATTTATGGGATTTCCTATGCGGAAGCAAAAGATTTTGCGCTGAAGGAAGTGAAGAAAAAATTGATCGCGCAGTTGGAAGGAAAGGGATAAACGTCATTGCGAGGAAGTATCCGTCATTGAGAGAAACCAAAAACGTCATTGC